>CAXNJN010000018.1:0-36892 GCA_964202605.1 Bacteroidia bacterium
TTTGACGGAATACACTGAATCCTGGTAATCCACTCGATCCCTGAATTAAAGCTATTCCACTGGTTCCAATAGCTTCAAAGATTTTTGATCTTCGTTCAGCAAATTCTTCCTTAGAAAAATTGGTTTGGTAATGATGCTTTTCTTGAGCGATAACTGAAGCGAAAAAAAATAAAAACAAGAATGCAGTGAGGTGAATAATTTTTATAGCCATCAGCTTTCGATTAATTAGTAAAAACCATTAAAATGAATCATTTACTTGACTTTTAAGGTAGAATCTGGTCATCAAACTCTTCACATAATAGTCTAGATCCACGGAAAGGCTCCCTTTTTTATCCACTTTGAGCTGATTCCAGTTTTCAGTTGGAGTAATCCGGGTCTTTTTACCTTCGATTTCAATATCTATAGGCATGGTAAAGCTTGGTAAACAAGAAGTCCATCTGTAACTTAATGTTTGGTCATCTGAATAATAATATTCAAACAAAGGAACCCTATTGTCTCTTAAATATTGATCAAAAATTGGCTTAAGATCCATCCCAAAAGCTTTCGAAATAAAATTTTCCACCTGCGCGGTAGTTACGGTCTGGTGATAGAAAGTTTCATTCAATCCACGTAGGATCTGTCTCCATTTTTCATCGTCTTGCAAGATTTCACGGAGCATGTTCAA
Source organism: Bacteroidia bacterium (assembly GCA_964202605.1). GTDB lineage: Bacteria > Bacteroidota > Bacteroidia > Cytophagales > Cyclobacteriaceae > Algoriphagus. The sequence continues at coordinate 665 of CAXNJN010000018.1, forward strand.
AAGGTTACCACCCTTGTAGTACATGTCTCCAGATCCACGCTGATTGACTCCGTAATCTCCAATGATGGGCTTATCGTTTACGATATTCATTCGTGTGCCACGCACATAAGCCTGACCTGCTTCTTTGCCATAATGATAGTCGAGAAACAAGCTTTCGGAATAATTCGTGAAGCTTTCATGGAGCCACATGTCGGCTTCATCTTTATAAGTAATGTTATTGGCAAACCATTCATGACCCGACTCGTGGATAATTATAAAGTCAAATTTCAAACCCCAACCGGTTCCACTGAGGTCTCTGCCACGATACCCATTTTGGTAGCCGTTGCCATAGGTCACCGAACTTTGGTGTTCCATGCCCAAATAAGGAGCTTCCACTAATTTAAATCCATCTTCGTAAAATGGATACGGCCCAAACCAGTGTTCGAAGGCTTGCATCATGCGTCTGGCATCTTGAAAATGAACTTTTGCCTTCTCTAAATTCTCTCGTAAGACAAAGTAATCCATATCCAGCGTTCCTTTTTCTCCTGCATATTTCTCCCCAAACTGTGCGTAATCGCCCACATTGATATTTACTCCATAGTCATTGATGGGATTGACCACCTTCCAATGAAAGGTATCGGTATCTTTTCCGACTACGATTTCTACCAACCGTCCATTGGAAATGTCTAAGAGGCCTTTTGGAACTGTTACATGCATGTCCAAACTATCGACCTCATCGGCAGGATGGTCTTTTACGGGCCACCAGATGCTGGACCCGATGCCTTGGTTGGAGGATGCGATAAAATCGAGTCCCTTTGCATCCTTCTGCCAGGTAATTCCTCCATCCCAAGGTGGACGAACAGCCTCTTTGGGAATCCCCTCGTACTGCACAACAAGCTCCTCTAAGGCACCTGGAACTTGTTTCTTGCTTAAAGTCACCCAATACACCGCCCCTTCTCGTCTATAAGAGAGTGTCTCACCCCCTTGAGTGATGGAGGTGACGTTTAGGGGTTCTTGGAGATCTAATTGTAAAAGCTTCGCTTCATTGATTACTTGATAACTTATTTTATTTGAGCCTTTTATGGATTTTTTGGATGGGATGATTTCAACGCTTAGGTCATAATGTTTTAGGTCCCACCAAGTCCGTTCTGGGCCGAGTCTACCCCGCAAACTATCGGCACGGCTGTATTGTGCTACTGCTGAACTAGAAATGAGTAACATGGTGCTCAGTGCTCCTGCCACTATGAGTTGGGTACTTTTGGAAAGCATATGCTGGATAATTGGGTTGAATTACCGTCCTCCTGGTGGACAGTAGGTTTTTAAGAAATTGGTATACACCATGCGCAAGTGAGCTGAAGTTCCTTCTCCTTCACCGATGCCATGGGAGCGGTTGGGATAGGGCATAAACTGAAATAGCTTTCCATGCTTGATCAATTCGTTGATCAACATTTCTGCATTTGCATAATGCACGTTGTCATCCCCCGTGCCATGAATGTACAAGAGATTGCCTTGCAGATTTTTGGCATGTGTGATGGGTGATCCCGCTACAAAATCTTCCAAGTTCTCCTGAGGAAGACCCATGAATCGCTCCTGGTAAATATTGTCGTAGGTCAGTTGATTAGCCACTGCCGCTAAAGAAATGCCAGTTTGGAAGAGCCCAGGGTATTGAAATAGGAGGTTTAATGTAGCGGATCCTCCCCCACTGTGGCCCCATACCGCCATACGGGTTGGGTCCACAAAATCCCATTGGCTGATCTGTTTTGCTGCCTCTGCCTGGTCTGAAATATTCAAACGGCCAATTTTACGGTAAATGCTTTTTCGCCAAGCCCGACCTTTGGGAGCAGGTGTGCCTCGGTTGTCGACAGAGATGTAGATATACCCGTCTTCCGCCATATCACCTTGATAGTTTCGGTTCCGCCCTACTCCAAAGGTGTCTTTTACAGTGGCACCCCAAGGCTCTGTGTACACCAAAAATAAGACAGGATACTTCTTAGTGGCATCAAATCCCTTCGGTTTGATCATCCATCCGTCCATCTCTGCGCCATCGGCTGTGTTAATTTTAAAAAATTCCACTGTTTTGGCACCCTGGTTAGTGGGCAACTTGGATGCGATGCTTTGACTAGCATCAAGGGCTTGGTGCTTAGGAAGGCTGATCCATTCGTTAGCAGGTCGGGTATAGCTGTTGGAAAACTGGTGCATGCCATACTTCCCATTTGGTGAAATCACATAGGAATGGGTTCCAGGTAGCTCCATCGGTGTAACCCGCTCTGCAGTTCCCTTTCCATCCAGTTTAGCCTTGTACAAGTATTTCTGGGTTGCATTGTCTGGAGAAGCATGAAAATAGAGTAGATTTTCTTTCTCATTGAAATGCAAAAGGTTGATTACATCGTAGTTCCCATGCGTCACGGGAGTTACTTTACCTGTCAAATCAACCCGATACAGGTGTCTCCAACCATCCTTCTCGCTAAACCATAGGAATTCCTTCCCTGCATTGATCCATTTAAACTCATGTCTGTAGGTGAGCCCATAGGTATTTTCCCAGCTGGACAGCACGTCTATCCAAGTCTCGTCTTGTTCTTCGAAAATGAGCTTGGGTGTGTTCTCCTTCACCTGGATGCTAAAGATTTTGCTGTGGTTTTGCTTTCGGTTGAGCTGCTGCACCAAAAGGTGATCCGCGGAATTCCACTCCATTCGAGGCAAGTAATGCTGCTGTGGATCCCCTGGAATGTTCAACCAGGTGAGTTTTTGGCCGGCTAGCTCAATGACGCCAATTCTCGCCGGTGATGGAGACTCCCCTACTTTGGGGTACTCTACTGGGATAATTTGAGAATAGATGGAATCCGTGGTATTGATCATGTAATAGTCACGAATCTGATTCGCATCGATTTGCCAAAAAGCAATGCGCTTGCTGTCTGGGCTCCATTGGAAGCCATCTCTGCAGGCAAACTCCTCCTCATAGGCCCAGTCAAAAGTTCCGTTGATTAATTTCCGGTTGCCATTTTTGGTTAAAGCGTTAATCTGACCAGAAGTCAAATTCTCAGTATATAAATTGAACTCGCTTACATAAGCCACTTGCGTCCCATCTGGCGAAAGTTTTGCAAAGCGAAGCGAGCTTTCAGGTAAGGACTTGCCAACTTGCTTGAGTTGTCCAGTTTCCAATTCATACACCCAATAATCCCCTTGGGTCTGCAATCGCCAAACACTTTTGGTATTTGTGTAGAGTAGTAGCTTTTTTTCGTCCTGCGAAAAAGTGAAATCCGTGATGGAAAGTGGTTCCTGTCCTTTAAGAGTCAATTGGGCTGCTGAAAGGACCCGCTGTCCTTCGCTGCTTGGAAGAGTATATTTAAAAATTTCATTTTTTACAGCAGCATAGTAGGTACTCCCCTCCTTTCCCCATTTGATTTCCTGGGCAATTGAGTTACTTACAAAAAGAAAGAGTCCAAAAAATAGACTGAGTGCAAAGACATGTTTTTTCATAAGATAAGGGGATTGTGCTAGCCCTAAATACTTGAAAAAAAAGGACAATTCAAGGCCTTTCATCCAAAATATCCTCCAGTCGGTACTGGTAATCGTATTGAAGGTCTTCATGAAGCGCAGCTATCCCCTGCTGGATTTTCTTCACCTGCATGTCAAACAGGTGCTTGATGATGGGATGCTGGAATTTTAGGTACCCGTATCGTTGCAATTGCTCACAGAAATAAAGCAGCAACTCTACCTGGTCCTCTTTTTTCTTGGACAGCTTGAGGCTTTTATTCAGCTTTCTACGAATGGCTTGTGCTGACTTTTTAGCAAAAAAAAAGGTTTTCGTATTGGCCGTTTGGAACAGCTCCTCCAGATCTTCCTTTACCGAATCCACAAATAGACTGGGTTGATCCCTTTCGCTGAGTTTGAAATGCAAGAAGGCTTTGTTGTCTCGACTAAATTTACTGAGGTCAATCAATAGGCCTACTAACTCCTTTTCATCGAGGTAGTTGAGTTCTTTTTTGAGTTCAGCCAATGCGGGAATTTTCATGCAAAATCAGGTATGCCCTATTGAAAATTTGAGGTCTAGGTTCAAATCTTGAGGAAATTTTTCATACAAACTAAACAATTGTTGAATGGAATTGAGTTATTCAATAAATTTAAGGCAATTAGACAACATGTGATGGAAGCGTACGGACAGATTTTATTGATTGCAATGCCAGCATTTTTTGTGCTGGTCCTCCTAGAAAAGGTTTGGGGAATATACAAAGGCCAGGATACTGTTCCTGTAACAGACATGGTCGCTAGCTTGAGTTCGGGCATCACCAATGTCACCAAAGACGTCTTGGGACTTAGTGTTGCAGTCATTTCCTACCAATGGCTCTATGCTCAATTCGGTTTTTTTGAGATTCAAGCTACTTGGCTAGTATTTGTAGTTGCTTTTTTTGCACTGGATTTTGCAGGGTATTGGACACATCGAATTGCCCACGAGTACAATATTTTTTGGAACAACCACATCGTACACCATTCCTCTGAAGAGTTTAACCTTGCTTGTGCCTTGAGACAAAGCATTTCATCTATTTTTAAAATATTCACCGTCTTCTTGTTGCCCGCTGCTCTCCTTGGTGTTCCGCCGGAAGTGATCGGTGTAGTGGCACCTCTTCACCTGTTTGCCCAGTTTTGGTACCATACGCAGCACATCCGTTCGATGGGAATTCTCGAAAAGATCATCGTTACCCCCTCCCACCACCGGGTACATCATGCCATTAATCCAGAATATCTAGACAAGAACTATGGCCAAATCTTTATTTTCTGGGACAAGATGTTTGGTACCTACCAAGAAGAGCGGAAAGATATACCGGCTGTTTATGGCATAACACGACCCGTGCAAACCTGGAACCCAATTAAAATTAATTTCATGCACCTGTGGCTGCTTATCAAAGATGCTTGGAGAGCAAAAAACTGGATGGATAAGCTGAAAATTTGGTTTATGCCTTTAGGATGGCGTCCCAGCGATGTGGAAGCGAATCATCCGGTATCCAAAATTCAAGATGTCTACCACTTTGAGAAGTACAACCCCACCCTCACGACAGGAATGCGCATTTGGAGCTTCGGGCAATTGATCGTCTTGCTTCTACTTTTAAGTTACCTATTTGGAAATTTGGCGGCAATTGGTGCGCCTGGGATATTCTTCTATGGAGGATTCGTATTTCTAACCGTCTTTGCCTACACGGAATTGATGGATAGAAATCCGAATGCCTGGCTTTGGGAGCTTTTAAAGACTTTTTATGCCCTGTATTTCATCGTGACAACAGGTGATTGGTTTGGAATACAAACGATCCTCCCGGGATCTGTCTATGCGATGGTGGCTTACCTTTTGGTCTCTACCCTATTTTCTTTCTTATTTTCCCTTCAAAAACTCACTCCAAAATCTGAATCCAGCCCGGGCATGACCGCATGAAAGAGTTGATTCAACTGGTGGCAGGCTACGAGCAGGCCAAGGCGGAGGGAAAAGCCATGGCATTAGCCACGGTAGTGCAGGTAGATGGTTCTGCCTATCGCCGTCCAGGAGCTCGCATGTTGGTAACAGAAGAAGGACGCCTCACAGGTGCAATCAGCGGGGGATGTTTGGAGGGAGATGCCCTACGAAAAGCGCAGACGGTGATTTTTCAGCAGAAGCCCATGCTCGTCACCTACGATACTACCGATGAGGATGATCAAAAATTTGGGATCGGCTTAGGCTGCAATGGCATCATTCATTTATTGATTGAACCCATAGATCTTAATCAAGCGGATCATCCAATTGAATTGATCCGTCAAGCCCTAGCAAAGCGGGAATTGGCTCTATTGGTGACTATTTTTTCTTTGAAAACAGCCCAATCCGAGCAAGTGGGGACTATTTATTTACGGCAGGGAAATCAGGAATTCGGTTCCTTTCAAAAAATTCCTTCTGATTACCGAGCCGCGATTACCCAAGAAGTAAATTCATTTGAGGAGTCCAAGAATAGGATTCACTGTTATCCTGAATTGGGTGAATTGTCTGTGTTTTTTGAGCTGATCCCCCCTCCTGTTCGCATCCTCTTGGTTGGTGCTGGCAACGATGCTTTGCCCGTGGCACAATTGGCAGAGATCTTGGGCTATGAGCTTCACCTCATTGACGGAAGAAAAGCCTTGGCTAATCCTACCCGATTCCCAAGTGCTTCCAAAATCATCCAAGGTCCTGCCGATGAGGTGGTAGCGCAGTTAGAAACCGACCTTCATACGGTAGCGCTGTTGATGACGCATAATTTTGACTACGAACTGCGAGTTCTCGAAGAATTGACTACGCGTATGCTTCCCTACATCGGGATTTTGGGCCCAAAGCGGAAGACTGACAAATTGATCCACCGTTTGGAAGAAAAAGGGATTCGAGTGTTTCGAGATGCTCTTTATGCTCCAATTGGGCTCGATCTAGGTGCCGAAACCTCCGAAGAAATAGCGCTATCCATTTTTGCTGAAATTGCCGCTGTACTTCGTAAAAAACCAGCGGGTTCCCTTCGAGACAAGCAAGGCCCTATCCACGAAGTAGGCGAATGAAAACGGGAATTATTCTTTTGGCTGCTGGTTCATCTTCTCGTTTGGGTAGAGCTAAGCAACTTATTGAATTTCAGGGAAAAACATTGATTCAAAAAGCTATTGATGAAGCCAATAAGAGCCAAGTTGATTGCTTGGTGGTGGTGCTTGGCGCGAATGCGGAACTGATTCAAACTGGCTTTGATAACCCTAATACTCCCTTTATTATTAATGCTGACTGGCAGCATGGAATGTCGTCCAGCATGCAAGCAGGACTTCGTTTTTTGATGGAAAAAGAGGATGTGGATCAAGTGGTGTTGATGTTGTGCGACCAACCTTTTGTTGATGCTTCGCTCCTAGATCAATTGATTACCGCAAAGGAGACATCCGGCAAGGGGATCGTGGCGGCAGCTTATTCCAATACTTTGGGAGTGCCGGCACTTTTCGATGGACGTTATTTTGAGGATTTATTTCAATTGACAGGATCTGAAGGGGCCAAGAAGGTTATTTTCAAACATCAAGCAGAGGTCCATGCGCTTGATTTCCCTCTTGGAGCAGTGGATTTGGACACAGAAGAGGACATAAACCAATTCCTCATTCTATATCCGCAAAAAAATCTTCCAAATCCAAGCTAAACCCTTCTAGTACCTTAGACTGGAGCACATCGCCCGAGGTCATTAACTTGGAAGGGATGTAGTGGCCATTTACCAAGATGTAAGGTGTGATATTCTGATAATCTGGATGGATTATCCAATATTCAGCTACCCCATGCGATTCATAGAGTTGATATTTAAACTTCAGTTCGGTTTTAGTATTTCCAGGAGAAAGAATTTCTACAATCAAATCTGGGGCTCCGAGGCAGCCTCTTTCGTCCAATTTTTCGGGATTGCAAATCACACAAAGGTCTGGCTGGACTACATTGAAAATTTGACAATCTTCCTTGGAATCTTTGGGAAATCGAACATCAAAAGGTGCTGCATATACCTGACAACGCTTTCCCTCTAAAAATTGATATAGCTTAAAATTAAGTTTAGAAGACACTTTTTGATGTAATCTCTTTGGAGCTGCAGCCGCTTTTTTGAAAATCTTGCCATTGATTAGCTCTACCACTTCTTCAAAGTGCCAAGTCAAATAGTCCGCATAGGAATACTTGCCGTAGGCAGCATCTGGTTCTTCGACTAAATCTGGTTTTTTGGGATCCATGCTTCAAGTTACACCCTATGTTCCACAGTTCTTCCTTCGGGTAAAGAAAAAATAAGGTGATTTTTATCAGGTTTGTCTCAACAGCTCGATCACCGATTTTACCCAAGAAACAGTATGCTCTACGCTTTCAGCCCTCGTACTTTTCCCCAAACTAAAGCGAATGGAAGCTCTACCCAAGTCAGCAGGGAGTCCCATGGCTTGCAGCACATGACTGGGCTTGGGCGAGATAGAGCTACAGGCTGAGCCCGAACTAACAGCTACTTTCAAATTGACGCGCTGCAAGAGTTCCTCCCCCTCTACCCCTTCGAAAGCTAGATTGCACACATGGGAAAGGCGATTGTCCAAACTACCATTTCTTCGAACACCCGGAAGGGACAAGAGTTGAGATTCTAGGCTATCACGAAGGATTCCGAGTCGAATTGCTTCCATTTCCAAGTTATGCATGCGAAGGCTAGCCGCTTTTCCGAAACCCACAATAGCGGGTACATTTAAGGTACCACTTCGAAACCCTTTCTCATGCCCTCCCCCATGGATTTGGGCAAGGGGTTTGGGCAGCAGGTGATTGTGGCGGATATACAAGGCACCCACTCCCTTGGGACCGTATAGTTTGTGTGCAGAAAAGGCCATGAGGTGAATCCCTTGGGTATGGACGGGAATTTTCCCTACCGCTTGTACCGCATCCGTCAAAAAAATAAGCTGATGCTTTTCTGCAAGTTGCGCGATTTCTGTAATGGGATGAATCAGTCCCGTTTCGTTGTTGGCCCACATCAAACAGATCATCTTGGTGTAGTCCCGCACCTGAGCCTCCAATTCATTCAAATCGATCTCTCCAGCCGCATTTACAGGTAGGTACGTCACTTCCGCTCCTGCCTGCTCTAGTTGCGCGAATGAATCCAACACTGCTTTGTGCTCGGTTTGGCAAGTGATGTAATGTTGCTTTTGCCCTTGAAAGCGTTCAAAAACCCCTTTTATGGCCAGATTAAGCGATTCTGTCGCACCTGAGGTAAAAATAATTTCCTTGGACTGTGCTCCAATCAACCCGGCCAAGGAAGCTCTCGCCTCTTCCACTGCCTGCTCTCCCATCCAACCGTAGGGATGATTTTTGCTGGAAGCATTGCCAAAATGGGTACCCAAATAGGGGATCATGGCAGCGATGACTTCTTCCTCGCAGGGAGTAGTGGCATTGTAGTCAAGGTACTCGGGATAGTTCATGCGACTAAACTACTCTTTTTGATTCTTTTTTTGTTTAAAGAAAGGAGACAACTTGCAGCAAGAACTTAATTTGACTCATGCAAGAATCCTGGAGCTTTGAACTTCCCAATTGCCCTACCCTTCAAGATGGACTTGAAGCCGTCATGCAGCAAAAGCAAATTGAATTGGGAATTTTTCTCAGCTACTATTATAAAAAAGGGGGAGCCGTTGTAGAAAAGGTGTCCCAGGCCTCTGAAACTAAGTTTACCTCTCCGATCTCAGGCACCCTCTCCGTTGCTTTTGACCTGATTTACTTCAATGCCTGCAGGGATATCCATCTGCAAGAAAGAGGAGAAATGGAACTTCAAGTTACCTGGGATGAAGAAAAACGGATTATTCGTCTACAGGGTGAATATTGGCCTACCCGAGATGGGGATGAAATTTAGCCTACCCAATTTGCTTTTAGAAGCATATCGAAGCCTTTCCCCGTTGTAATTCCTAGCATTTGCCGTATTTTTGAATCCAACTATAGGAGTATGAAAGAAGCTACCGAATCCCTAAATTTTATTGAGCATATCGTTGAGGAAGATCTGACTGCTGGGTTTCCCAAGGAAAAATTATGTTTTAGATTTCCTCCTGAGCCCAACGGCTACTTGCATATCGGCCATGCCGCATCAATTTGCTTGAATTTTGGTTTAGGAGAGAAATATGGTGCTCCGGTCAACCTTCGTTTTGACGACACCAATCCCGCCAAAGAAGAGCAAGAATATGTGGATGCCATCAAGCGTGATATTGCTTGGTTGGGATTCAAGTGGGCCAACGAATGCTATTCCTCCGATTATTTCCAGCAGTTGCACGATTGGGCAGTTCAACTTATCCATCAGGGAAAAGCCTATGTGGATCAGCAGAGTTCTGAGCAGATAGCAGAACAAAAAGGTACTCCTACTAGCCCTGGAAAAGATAGTCCCTATAGAAATCGTACAGTTGCGGAGAATTTGGACCTATTTGAGCGCATGAAAAAGGGCGAATTTGCTCCTGGTACCTACCTCCTACGCGCCAAGATTGACATGGCTTCTCCCAACATGCACATGCGTGACCCGATTTTGTATCGGATTATCCATGCACATCACCACCGTACTGGCGATAGCTGGTGCATTTACCCCATGTACGACTGGGCACATGGAGAGTCGGATTACCTCGAGCAGGTATCCCATTCCTTCTGTACCCTAGAATTTAAAGCACATCGGGAACTCTATGATTGGTACTTGGATCAGATTATCGATCCCAAGAAACTTCGTCCCAAGCAGCGCGAGTTTGCGCGTCGTAACCTAAGCTTTACCGTAATGAGTAAGCGAAAGTTGCTCGAGTTGGTACAAAAGAACGTCGTAAGTGGATGGGATGATCCACGGATGCCAACTATTTCGGGGTTGAGAAGAAGAGGTTACACTCCTGGTTCTATCCGCAAATTCAGTGATGTGGCAGGTATTTCCAAGCGTGACAATGTTACGGATGTATCCTTGCTTGAATTTTGCCTTCGCGAGGACCTCAACCAATCTGCCACCCGTGTGATGGCTGTATTGAATCCCATCAAGGTAGTACTTCAAAACTATCCAGACGGCCAATCGGAAATCTTGCATTTGGAAAATAATCCGGAAAAAACAGATACAGGAACCCACGAAGTGCCTTTCGCTAGAGAATTATATATTGAACGAGAGGATTTCAAAGAAGCAGCTGACTCCAACTTTTTTCGCCTTACCATAGGTCATGAGGTTCGCTTGAAAAGTGCCTACATCATTAAGGCAGAAGCTGTAGTGAAGGATGCACAGGGAAATCTCCTTGAAATTCACTGCAGTTACGACCCAGATTCAAGATCAGGATCAGGAACAGAGGCAAGCCAACGAAAGGTAAAATCTACGATTCATTGGGTTTCTGTGGCACATGCCATCTCTGCTGAGGTTCGTGAATACGACCGACTATTTTTGGATGAGTCTCCGGACACCCATGAATCCAAAAGTTACATGGACTTCATCAATCCAAATTCCTTGAAGGTGATTAAGACTGCCTTTTTGGAACCTCATTTGGGTCAGGCGAATCCCCACGAAAGCTACCAATTCCAGCGTCTTGGCTATTTTACCCTAGATCCAGATTCCAAAGCAGGACAATTGGTCTTCAACAAAACTGTTGGACTTAAGGATACCTGGGCGAAGCAAAATGCAGCTCCTACTAACAAGCAGGCATCTCCTGCCAAACCAGTTGCTCAAGCTACCCAAGAGGTGAAATCAGCGTTGAACGAGATTCAATATATCGGCAAAAAGCTGACCAATCTTTCAGGAGAGAAGCTGGAAGATGCACTAAATGACATCCGCAAGCAAGCAGAGGGAGTAAGCTACGAGGAATTGGAACCCCTATTTGCCACCGCTTCCAAGAAAGTGGGAACACGAATAGCTGTTTTGGTAGCGCTTTCAGTTCTTCTAGCAAAAGGAACTCCCAAAACCCCAACAGCTTCGGAATTCATCGCTTCTTGCCAATCGGATGAATCAAACACACTCAGAGAAGAAGCTGCAAAGGTTGCTTAATCGTCAACGGACGACAGTCCACGGACCACAGCTCTCTTAATTGAACTTCAAACCATTTTTCCCTTGGTTACTAGGGACTAATCAGGTAATCATAAAACCAAAAAATGCCCCGCAATTTCATGCGGGGCATTTTTTGATTTTGCTTAACCTCTCTTGATTTGTAACTGGAGGTCTGAAAATTCCTTTTGCTCAATAAAAGGCTGACTTCTGAGTCTTCTACCTGTTGCGGCAAAGATCGCATTGGCAATCGCCCCGCCTGTAGGTGGCAGGGCTGGCTCACCCAAACCAGTAGGATCAAATCCAGAATCCACAAAGTGAGTATCAATTTCCGGCACTTCTTTCAAACGAATCAATCGGTAGGTATCAAAATTTCGTTGCTTAGGTACACCCGCTTCAAAAGTCAAGTTGGTATACATCGCATGTCCCATTCCATCTACAATTCCGCCGCGCACTTGATGGTTGGCTCCAGTAGGATTGACTACCAATCCACAGTCCGTCACAGCCGTAATTTTCTTCAAAGTAGGTGCTCCACCTTGGATGTCGATATCTGCCACTTGGGCCACGTAAGATTTGTGAGAGAAATAGACGCTAAACCCTTGCTTTATATTTGGATTCTTTCCCCAATTTGACTTTTCTTTGGCCATTTTGACGACTCCTATCATTCGATCTACATCGTAGCCCAACTCCCCTACTGGGTTAGTTTTGGCACGGTTGAGTAATTCCATACGGAAATCAACAGGGTCCTTTCCTGCCGCTAAGGCTACTTCATCTAAGAAACTTTGCTCAGCATACGCCAGAAAATTGGTGATTGGAGCTCTCCAAGCATTGGTGGTAATGGTTGAAGCATGATCCACACTTTCTATAAGTAGGTGATCTACTGCTCCAGAAGGAAAATTACTTTCTCGTGTGGTATTGCCAGCATTCATACCGACTCCACGCAATTTGTAGCCTACAAGGGTTCCTGAAGCATCTAAAGCAGCTTCAAATCGGTAACGAACAGCAGGACGATACGCACCGCCGGTAAGTTCGTCTTCACGACTCCAGGTAACTTTCACTGGAGCTTGGATGGCTCTGGATACTTCGACTGCTTCAACTACATAATCCGCGCGAAGTCTTCTACCAAATCCTCCTCCCAAACGGGTGATTGCCACAGACACATTTTCTGGTGGAATTCCAAGCAATGCAGCCGTTTCTTGACGGGCACGGTCTGGAGTTTGGGTTGGACCAACTAGTTCCACCTTGTCTCCTTGCACATGCGCAAAGAAGTTTTCCGGCTCCATCGGAGAATGTGCTAAGAAAGGACACTGGTATTCGGCAGTGACCACTTTAGCAGCTGTTTTAAATGCTGCTGCTACATTGCCATCTTTTCGTTTTACTTCGGCTTTGCCCGATGCAAGTAATTCCGTAAAAATGCGGTCGTGATCAGCCGTACTTTCTACCGCCCCATCGGGTTCGTAGTTAATTTTCAATAATTTTTTGGCCTTGAGCAAGGGCCAAGTGGAAGTTCCTACCACAGCTACACTGGATCCAAAAGTAACCACATTGGTGACTCCAGCCACGGCTCTTGCTGCACTATCGTCTACCGAAACTAGTTTCATGCCGAAAGGAGCGCGTTGGACCATGGCATATTGCATTCCTTCGCGTTGGAAATCAAGCCCATACATCGGCTTACCTGTGTATATGTCTTTGGCATCCACATTTTTGACAGGGGTACCAATGATGGTAAAGTCTTTTTTGTCCTTGAGCGTGACTTCCTCAGGAGCGGTAAGCGTGGCTGCTACAGCCACAAATTCTCCAAAATGTCCCTTTTTTCCAGAAGCTTCGTGCGAAATCATTCCTTTTGAAACAGTCAATTCCGATGCAGGCACTTTCCAAGTTTGTGCAGCAGCTTCAGTCAAAACCGCCTTGGCTGTAGCTCCTGCTTTCCGTAGCCTTTCCCAGCTATGGGGCATCGCTCCTGAACCGCCTGTAAGTTGGCGCTCATATTTTTCTGGGTCCAAGTTGGCTTGTGCCACCCTTACTTTTGCCCAATCCGCCTCTAATTCTTCGGCGACGACCATTGGGAAGGAAGTTTTGATGTTTTGACCCAATTCTGGGTTGGGTGAAAAGATGACTACATCTCCTGTTGGGGAAATGGATAAAAAGCTATTGAATGGCTTGGCTTGTGCTAAAACTTGATCGATGCTGAGCACCTCCATTTTTGGGGAGTCGCAGCTAAACCAATTGAATCCAATGACCAATCCACCTGCAGTAGTTCCTGCGATTTTCAAGAAATCCCGTCTGCTTGTTCCTAGTTGAGTTTTCATGGTCATTTAGTTTTGGAGGCAAGATCAACTGCTTCTCTGATTTTATGATAGGTACCACAGCGGCAGATATTTCGATTCATCGCATTGTCGATTTCCTCCAATGTTGGCGAAGGATTTTGTTCCAAAAATGCTGCTGCTGTCATGATTTGTCCTGATTGGCAATAACCACATTGAGCCACATCGACCTCTTCCCATGCCTTTTGTACAGGGTGATCTCCATCCTTGGAAAGTCCTTCAATCGTCGTTACTTCTGAATTTCCAACGCTGGAAATTGGCGTAACGCAGGAAAAAGTGGCAGTTCCATTGATGTGAACGGTACAGGCTCCACATTGTGCGATACCGCAAGAAAACTTAGTTCCAACGAGGTTTAAGTTATCCCGCAATACCCATAAAAGTGGAGTATCGTCTTCGACATCTACCGATTGAGATGTCCCATTTATTTTTAAGGTAAATTTTGCCATAGCAGCTTTGATTTAGGACATTAAACTACAAAAAAAATGAAATAGAAAACAAACTTTTTTGTGAGCGGATATAGAGCAGTAGGAATTGATCTTTACTTTGGATCTAAAATGCTTTAGGCGCTACTGGCCTGCTTTTACTCCCAAAAAAATCTCCGAACCATAAAAGTCATTTTGTTGGGGAGAGATTTTTTTTAACTTCGAACTATCTTTTTTTAAACCTAACCTCAAACACATGTCTCAAACCATCAAAGCAGCGATAGTAGGTACCGGATTTATAGGGCCTGCACACCTTGAAGCTCTTAGAAGAATTCCAAATGTAGAAGTAGTCGCCTTGGTAGAAGTCAACCAAGAGCTAGCGGATGAAAAAGCAAAGCAACTGGGCATTCCTAGAGCCTATGTATTTGCCGACATGCTTCGCCATGATGATATCGATGTGGTGCACATTTGTACCCCAAATTTTCTCCATTTCAGCCAAGCAAAAGCCGTTCTAGAAGCAGAAAAGCACGTCATCTGTGAGAAACCTCTTGCCATTAGCTTACAAGAAGCGGAAGAACTGGTTCGCATCGCAAAAACTACTGGCTTGGTAAATGCAGTGCACTTCAACCTAAGGTACTATCCTATGGTAAGGCAAATGAAAGTGATGCGCGAAAAAGGGGAATTGGGTGAGGTATATTCCATCATGGGCTCTTACCTTCAAGATTGGCTTTTCTTACAAAATGACTACAACTGGAGGCTAGAGCCAGACAAGTCAGGCGACTCACGCGCTATTGCCGACATTGGTTCCCACCTATTGGATATCACTGAGTACGTGACAGGACTTAAAATCACCCAGGTTATGGCTGATTTTTCTACTATCCATAAAACTAGATTGAAGCCGCTCAAGCCATTAGAAACGTACTCTGGCAAAATGCTAAGCCCTTCAGACTACCAAGAAGTGCCCATCAATACCGAAGATCATGCTACAGTACTTCTTCGTTTTAATAACGGTTCTAAAGGTTCAATTACCGTATCACAGGTGAATGCTGGACGGAAAAATAGACTCAACATTGAAATTGCTGGATCGGTATCCGCTTTTGAATTCAATTCAGAACGTCCAAATGAATTGTGGATTGGCAAGCGTGAAAAGGCCAACGAACAGCTGATGAAGGATCCTTCCTTGGTGCATCGAGAAGTTAGTTCTTTGGTAAGTTTCCCAGGAGGACACAACGAGGGATTCCCAGATACTTCCAAGCAGCTTTTCAAGGAAGTTTATGCAGCAGTAGCTGTAGGGAAGCAACCTGAGCAACCTACCTTCCCAACCTTTGCAGATGGCTTGCGAGAGTTACTCATTGGAGAGCGAATCGTGGAAAGCAATAAAAAGCAATCTTGGGTAACTATTTAAGGATTTTTAAGGGGATACCCCTTTAAAAACCCAAACTATTCGAAGCTTTTAAAAGTTAACTTGTTATCCAATTTGAACTAGAGCCAATTTATTATTTTACTTAAATCACAACCTCATGAAAATTCAAAAACTAATTCTTGCCTTTTCCCTCAGCCTTTTCTTTGCTATGTCAGCGCAGGCACAAGACAAGCCAAGCCCAGCAGAAACTGCAGAAGGTGAAGCTGCAGGAGCAAAAATAACCATAAAGTACTCTTCTCCCGCAGTGAAAGGAAGAACCATTTGGGGAGATTTGGTTCCTTTTGGAAAAATCTGGAGAGCTGGAGCAAATGATGCAACCACTTTCACTACCTCCAAAGACATCACCGTAGAAGGTCAAAAGTTGGCAGCTGGTACTTACAGTTTCTTCGTGATTCCTGGAGAATCTACTTCTACCTTTGTTTTCAACAAAGTTGCCAAGCAGTGGGGAACCTATACCTATGATGAAAAGCAAGATGTGTTGCGCGTTCAGGTATCCTCTCAGCAATCTTCTTCCCTAGAAGAGCGATTGGTGTATGAAGTAAAAGCTGATTCCTTCGAGATTCGATGGGAATATGGAAAAGCTGCTGCCAAAATCGGCGCTTAATTCGTCCTATTTTCTAGACAGAGCCTATGGGAACTTTTCCTGTGGGCTTTTTTTTGAATCAATAAAATTCTAGAATCTAGGTTCTGGATTGTATTTTTGTGCTCCATGCCTGATTTTAATCCCAGTTCCTTCGATTTACCTGTAGCGGAAATTATCCCTGCAGTCAAAAAAAGCCTCTCTGCTACTCCGACCTTAATCATTCAAGCCCCACCTGGTGCAGGAAAAAGTACGCTTTTGCCTTTGGCATTATTGGATGAACCCTGGCTAGCAGGAAAAAAAATCCTGCTGTTGGAACCTCGACGCTTGGCTACCAAAAGCATTGCGCAGCGAATGGCAAACATGCTTGGAGATGAGTTGGGGCAAACGGTGGGCTATCGCATTCGCTTTGATACTTGTGTCAGTGCTTCCACAAGATTGGAAGTAATTACCGAGGGCATTCTAACCCGAATGCTTCATCAAGACAATGCGCTCGAAGAAGTTGGAATGGTAATTTTTGATGAGTTTCACGAGCGAAACCTTTTTTCGGATGTTGGACTAGCACTTTGCAGAGAGGTGCAACAGGTAATTCGGGAGGAGCTTCGAATCGTATTGATGTCAGCTACAATTGATTCGGAGCAGCTCTCCAAACTGCTACAGGCGCCTGTAATCCAAAGTAAGGGAAGACAGTATCCTGTAGAAGTCAACTACCTACAGGAGGTAGACGAATATACCATTGGAGAGAATGCTGCAAGGCAAATCATCCCCTTGACCAAACAGCATTCGGGAGATTTCTTGGTGTTTCTACCAGGTCAAGGTGATATCCGGAAGGCTGAAGAAGTTCTAAAAAGAGCCCTTCCATCAGACCTTATCGTCCCTTTGTTTGGGCAACTTAACTTTTCCGAGCAGCAGCGAGCCATTCTCCCCCATCCAAGTGGCAAGCGGAAAATTGTGCTAGCAACGGACATCGCAGAAACCTCCCTCACAATTGAAGGTGTGACAGTGGTGGTGGATACGGGCTTTGTGAAGTCCAATCGCTTTGATGCACGCTCAGGGTTATCCAAACTGGAGCTTCATCGCATCAGCAAGGATTCCGCCGATCAACGAAGCGGAAGAGCAGGAAGGCTAGCTGCAGGTCACTCCTACCGGTTGTGGAGCAAGGGTACCCAAGCACAGTTAGCTGATTTCCGGATACCCGAACTCCTGGATGCAGACCTTACTTCCTTGGTGCTGGACATGCTGGTTTGGGGTAAAAAAGATATCCGCAGCATGACTTGGCTCAATCCTCCCCCAATAAGCGCATTAGTATCTGCCGAAAAAGTTCTGGAAGCCATCGAAGGACTGGATCAAGGCAACCTGACTTCCCATGGAAAAGAGTTGCACCAAGTACCCGCACATCCCCGTATCGCCCACATGCTCTTGTATGCTAAAAAGGCCAATCTCCTTCCTCTAGCCACTGACATTGCTGCCATTTTAGAAGAAAAGGATCCACTAGCCTCTCAGTCCGGAGTAGATCTCAACCTGCGAATTGAAGGGTTGAGACGCTTTCGAGGGCAGGTAAATGGGGCATTTGCCTACAAAAAGATTGATAAGGTAGCAGGCCAATACCGGAAACTATTTTCCGTAGTACCTGAGAATTCTCCGGTGGATCCTTGGGCTACAGGGCTCTTACTCGCTTATGCCTATCCCGAACGAATTGCAGCGGCAAGGCCAGGGAACAATGCCCAGTTTCAACTCGCAAACGGCAAAATAGCGCAGCTCGGTCATAAGGATGATTTGGCGCATGAATCTTGGTTGGCAGTAGCCCACTTGGATGCCCGTGATGGAATGGGCAAAATATGGATGGCAGCACCTTTGAATCCCAAGGATTTGGCTCCTATGCTCAAAACAAAAGAAGTGCTGGAATGGGATCGGAAAAAAGGGGGACTGCAAGCACATGCAGAAATTCGGATTGGCGCGATTGTACTAGGAAATAGACCACTCCCGAAAGTAAACCCTGAACTGGCAATTCAACTTCTGCTAGAAACACTAAAAGAAGAGGGACGGTTTTTATTGGATTGGAGTGACTCAGTACTAAGTTTGATTTCACGGGTACGTTCCATAGCAATCTGGCATCCGGAACAGAATTGGCCTAATTGGGATGTGGATTCCCTTTGTGCCAATGCCGAAAACTGGCTTGAACCGTACCTAATGGGTATCACAAAGAATGAGGAATTAAAGAAATTGAATCTAAGTCAATTTCTCTATCATTCGCTTTCGCATGAGCAACAGCAGGATTTGGAAAAGAAGGCTCCATCGAGTCTGCAAGTTCCATCTGGCAGTGAAATACAAATTATTTACCAGGAAGATGGAAGTGCTCCTCGCCTAGCAGTACGCTTGCAGGAACTCTTTGGGATGCTTGAAACCCCCAAAGTAAATGAAGGACGAAATCCAATCTTGATTGAACTTCTCTCTCCAGGTTACAAGCCAGTGCAACTCACCCAGGATTTAAAGAGTTTTTGGACTTCTGGGTATTTTGAAGTCAAAAAAGAACTCAAACAACGTTATCCCAAACATTCCTGGCCAGATGATCCCATCAAAGCAGTGGCTGTACGAGGAGTTAAAAAAAGAGAATAAAGGAGTTTTAATCCTGAAAAAGGTCCTTTAGCTCTTTTAACATCGGTTCTACTTCCAACTTTTTCAAAGCTAGGCTTTCCTCGTCTTCAGGGTTGTGTAGGTAATGGCTCCAATGTTTTTCTGCTTTTCGTATTGTTCTTGGGCTAATATCAAACTCTACGCTATCTAGATATCCTTTTGCCAAGGTTGAAGCCTTAAAGTTTCCAAAAAGATACACTCGGAAAATATCTACAAACCGTTCTGCAAGATTAAATTCCTCTAATATTTGAACGAAAGCCCCTTGGATGGCCTTGTTTTTCTTTTCAAAAGTGGCCTCAAAAATAGCATCGAGTGATTCTTCATTCCAAGAGGTTTTGGTCAATGCCCGACAAGCCAAATAGGCTATCTCCCACTGATCTCCTTTTACCAAGGTGATCAGGTGGTCTTTCGTTTCTTCATCAGCCATTCCGCCAAGTTTATCCGCAAAGTGGTATGCCTCCTCTTCTTTTGGGTCGCACATCCGATTCAGTACTTTTTGTATGTCTTCCTGCATATAGTTTTCTTTCTTTGTGCAAATATAGCTACGGAACTGGCTTTACTATGAAAATACCCCAAACTCAAGTTGTATCCTACGCTCAAGCCCATATCCTTGTGGATCAAGCTATCGAAAAGGGATGGGGAATTCGCTTTTTAGCAGAAAAAAACCAGCTTCTCATTGAGAATGAGGGGGGCTGGTTGATCAAACTTTTTCTTCCTTGGACGATGACCTGGCTCCCTGAAAGGAAATTTCAACTCCTAGATGATGTACATTACTGTTTGACGTTAGTTAGAGCTGGACAAGCAGCGGTAGGCTATTTTCACCAGGGAAACCTACTGGATCACAAAGTATTTCGAGGCTATTTGGTTCGTCAGAAACAGGGGAAATCACAATTTAAATACCTTAAAACCAAAGGTAAATCTAGAGCTGGTTCACGTATTAGATTAGAGGAAACGCTTCTGTTTTTCAATGAGATCAACGAGAGGCTCCAGGTGTATGCCAAGCAATATCCCCTCAGTTTTTGGGGCCTTGGCTGTGCTAAAACTCTTTGGCCTTTACTATTTGATGGGGAGATAGCACCTCCCTTCAGTTCCAAATCACCTGAGCTGATTGAGCTCCCCTATCCCTTTACCAAAGGCTCCTACGAGGAATTGCAAGAATTGGAATTGCGGTTGCAGCAATTTCATTTACTCCTATCTCCAGCAGGGAACGAACTGCTTTCAATCCCTTCGTCGAGTATTCCCGAGGACGCTGACGATACCTGGTAAGCACAAAAAAGCCTTTGGCTTCCAAGGAGACCAAAGGCAAAAAGGAAATTGCGGCGTTGGTTTAGCTTTCTTTAATTCCTTTTTCTGGGAAAGAGTAGGACAACATGTTGATTGTTTCATGTGCCATCTTGATGTTGAATTCGTAGGCTAGACTCTTGTAATTTACCAAATCCACGATCGTTCCAATAAAGCATAAGCCGACGGTGAGTAAATACAAGATTCCAAGGCCAATTTGCCCTAGGATAAAGCGATGTATACCAGCAAAGCCAAAGAAACCAAGTAAGGTCAAAATCAAAATCATCTGCGGGTCTTTTCGTCTTGTTCGATACACTTGGGCAAATAAGGATGCTTCTTCTTCATCCATGCTTTTCATTAAACCCTGGATGTAGCCCAATTCCATGCCTTCTAATTCTGGGAGATGTCTCAATACATTAGCCATAGTATGCTCTGTTTTTTAGTTGTTTAATTAATACCCAAATACGATGAAAGATGACTCCATAAGCCAATGCTGCCAAGGGATGCATTTCCCAAGAGGCTAGAAATTCGCCTCGAGCAAGCAGGTTCATCCCTCTCCCCAATCCACATCCAGGGCACCAGGTCAAGCCTAAATTATCCAAAGGACAAAGGCTGAAGGTGTTTGAATAAGGATTGATGGTGAGAATGGCAAGTATACACGCTACCCAGGTAATTAATTCCACTGGGATAGTTTGTAGTCGATGCCTCAATTCTTTCATGGATATTCAATTTACTAAAATGATGCCAAACCGCTAAAAAAGCGCTGGAAGGTGTTTAAGCAAAATAGGTCCGCTGTTCATGTAGGATAATTGAACAGCTACCTGTCCGTTTATGAACGATTTAGTTCGGGAAGTTTGAGTTGCAGTACCCTCCCAAATTGTTGAATCTGTTGCCGCTCGAGGTTCTTTTTAAGCGATTCGTAATTTTTTATTGCTCCAAAAGTTTTTAAACCAGATGATTTCAAAAATAGTCCCAGAAAATCACCCGGAACTTGAATATTCCCAGAAATCCCCACTGCTTTGGAGGCTTCCTTTCCCAGAAAATAAGAAAGCAAGGCCTCCAATTGGCTTGTTAAAAAGGAATCAGGAATATTTTTTTGATAGAATTCAAGCAGGGCTTTCGTTAGTTTTTTTCCTGCATCAGAAGGTTTGAGATGTCTTTTTCGAATCAATCGATCCAACTCAAATGCTTCTTTGGCAGTTGTAGGCCACAAAGAAGGCTCGATCCCCATCAACTCCCCAATCCACTTCCAATAACGAAGCACTGCTTGGTGTTCCTTTGCACTTGGGGACATGCCCAACTTGGTCATACCACGAAGAACAATATGACTAAACGCCAAATTGGTACCAAGCAAATCTTCCTGGTTGATCGGTTCTCCAAAATCTGGGGACCAATCTTTGGCATACTTTCGGATAAAAAAGCGGCTGTAGGCGTGAATCAATCGAACTTTAGCACATACTAAATAGGCTTCATCCTGACTCGTGAATGCCCCAGGTTTAAAAATATCCAAAACAAATCGAGTGGTCTCCCCTAGCCTTTCACCGATTTGATCAAGGATTCGTTGGGATCGAACTAAGACTTGGGCACCCGCAGCGAAAGCATAGCAATAGGGCAAGGAATAGAATCCAAGCATTGCGAGATACATATCTCCTCTTTGTTCGAAAAACTCCTGTGCTAGCAGATGCTCCCCTCCAGAAAATTCTTTTTCTTTGTGCAGGTAGAATTCAAAATAAAGCCTTAGCTCCTCAGAAAAATATTCCGGAAGCTTCGCCGGAATGACTAACCAAGAATTTATCTCTGAAGCCAAATTGGGTTGAGAGATCAACACTTCAACAGCTTGATCTGCCAAAGTATCCTGTTTGAGCCGTAATTGATCAAAATTAGTGTTGGTGTATTGCGCAAGTAGATTCACCTTTACCTAACCAAAAATTCACACTTTAGTTGCCAGGAGATGCGAATCAAGTATAAAATCTATTTCACCCTTTTCATTTGCCTTCTCATTCAGCATACGAAAGGGCTGGCACAGGCATCCACTGACCTATGGGTGATGGACACGGAAGGCAAGGGAGGAAAAATCAAACTCTTACCTGCTACTGCCAAGCCGCTGACCAATCGACCTGAATACGACAATCAACCCAACTTCATCAACGATTCCGAATTGATTTTTTCCGCAGCCGATGCCAAAGGAAATAATGACCTGATCCTGTACAGCTTTCGAACACAAAAATTTACCAACCTGACCCAAACGCCGGATCGAAGTGAATTTTCGCCGAGCATGACAGAATGCGGTTCCTATTTTTCGGCCATCGTCGTTGAGCCGGACGGCACCCAGCGGCTGTGGTTGTACCCTATTGCTGGAGAAGCTCCAGAACTCTTGTATGACGATATTTTTCCAGTGGGCTATTACGATTTTTACGATGGAAAGGCCGCACTCTTTGTGCTTGGCGAACCCAATTCCTTGGTTTATGTCCGCGGAAAAGGGATGGTGGATACCTTAGATACAGACATAGGAAGAACCGTCAAAAAACGACCTACAACTTCTGAAATCTCCTATTTGGATCGAAAAAATATGCGAGATACAAGCGGTGAAAAATCCTTTGGCATCGCAACGGTCAACTTAAAAACTGGGGAGAAAAAGAACTATGGATTTGCAATTCCAGGCTCACAAGATTTTATTTGGATTGATAAACACCACCTCTTAATGGCTAAGGGAAACGAAATCTTTACGAAACATATTCAAGAAAGTGATTGGCATTCTCTAGGAAAAGTAGAATCTTCGACCCACCAAGGGATTACGAGGTTGGCCTACAGCCCAGATCTCAATAAGTTAATTCTTGTGCTTAACAGAACTCAAATTCAAAAAAATGAACCCTAAAATCTATCTATTTGGTCTATCTGCAGGCCTTACCTTAGTTAGTCAATCCCTTTTTGCTCAGCTCGAAGATAAGCGAGGTATTGTGGCCAAAGGAGCCCAGCTCGAATTGGTGAAAGATGGTTTTTCATTTACCGAAGGACCCGCAGTCAATCGTTTTGGAGACATTTATTTCACCGATCAGCCCAACGATAAAATCTACGTATGGAATGCGAATAGCAATCAAGTAAGCCTAGCCAAGGAAGGTACCGGCCGTTCCAATGGCTTGTACTTTCAATTGGATAGCAAACTGATTGCAGCTGCAGACTTACGAAATGAGTTGGTGGAGATGGACCTAAAAACTGGAAAAGAAACTGTTCTGGTTCCTTCCTTCAAAGGCAAAAAATTAAATGGCCCCAACGATGTCTGGGTTCGGCCCAGTGGAGGGCTATACTTTACCGATCCCTTGTATCCACGTCCCTATTGGGAGGGAGTTCGAAGCAAGGAAATGCAGCAAGATGGGCAGCATGTGTATTTCCTATCTGCGGATAGAACCGAACTTTTCCGGGTAACTCAAGATTTAAAACAACCCAACGGGATTATTGGTACACCAGATGGAAAGCACCTGTTTGTAGCGGATATAGGGGCCTCCAAAACCTGGAAGTATGATATTCAGGATGATGGGTACTTGACCAATAAAACCTTGTTTTGCGAGATGGGATCCGATGGAATGACAATCGATAACAAAGGAAACGTGTATTTAACGGGCAAGGGAGTAACCGTTTTCGATCGAGATGGAGAGCAAATTGCCCATATCCCAGTTCCTGAAGGCTGGACAGCTAATGTCACCTTTGGCACCCTGGAACGTAACGTGTTGTTTATCACTGCATCAGATGCCGTCTACACGCTGAAAATGAAAAGCAGAGGGGTTTGGTAATAATTGTCAACAGTTGACAGACGACCGTCCACTGCCGATTTAAGTGAACTTCAAATTTTATTTCCTTTGGTTACTGGTTGAAACCAGATAATTATAAAAGACAAAAAGACGGGAATAGCTCCCGTCTTTTTTTTTGAAATTTATTAAGTGTTCGAATTTTAATTGGATTCTTGCATGGCTTGCTGCAAGGTTTGATCAAACACCTCGTCAGGCTGGGCTCCCGATATGCCAAATTTCCGATCAAAGACGAAAAAAGGAACGCCTTGCACGCCAATCAACTTGGATTCGTAGACATCTTGGTCGATTTCCTCCTCAAACTCATGCGCATCCAAGACCCTTTTGGCTTCGGCTTGAGGAATTCCTACGTGCTCGGCGCACTGGAGCAGCGTTTCAAAATCATCTATGTTTTTGCCCTCTTCAAAATAGACTTTAAACAGCTGTTCTTTCAATTCATTTTGACAATTACATGCTTTTGACAGATGCAATAACCTATGGGACCTCTTTGTATTTGCTACTGCGGTCTTTTCAAAATTGAAGTTCAGCCCTTCCTCCTTTCCCATTGCAGTAACCTGTGCAGTCATTTGTAAGGTTTGCTCCATCGTCCAACCTTTAGTTTCCGCTAGGTAGCTTAATGTATTTTGATTCGGATCAGTTTGAAGGGTTGGATTCAACTGAAAACTCTTCCATTCGATTTGAATCGAGGAAGGATCTGGTAATTTTTGAATGGCTTTTTCAATTTTCCGTTTGCCGATGTAGCAGTATGGACAAGCGATGTCCGACCAAATCTCGATTTTCATGGAATTTTTTGTTACTTGAACTACTAAAATTAGAATTTATACGATTAAGTTCAGTTGATCTTGTGAAAACAAAAGAATGTCCCTCTTGTGCAATGGAGATAGATTCTTCCTCAAAAATTTGCCCAATTTGCCAGTTTGAATTTCCTAAACGCGCACCTTGGATTACATGGATGGCTATTTTTTTGCTTTTAGTTTGGTTAATTTCCTACCTCATTTAATTCATATTCTATGAAAAAACGCTCCTTTTTAAAATCCCTTGCAGCCCTAGGCATTGGGGGATCTATTCTTCCCTCCAAGGTAGAAGCATTTGACTTTGACCAGTTGGATTGGGAACGTGAAGACATTTGGGATCAGCTACGGGCGGGCTACCGTATCAAGCCTGACTACCTCAACTTTGAGAATGGCTACTATTGCTTTTTGCCTCAAGAGCTATTAGAAAAGTACATTACCCATATCCGAGAGATCAATTACCAAGCCTCGCATTACATGCGTGGGGTTCAAGTTGAAAATAAATCTAAATCTGCTGCAGCACTAGCCGCTTTGGTAGGTGCTTCCCCCGAAGAGGTGGTATTGACTCGAAATACAACCGAGTCCTTGGACTTGATTATCTCTGGGTACCCCTGGAAGGCTGGTGACGAGGCTGTCTTTGCCAACCAGGATTATGGGACCATGCAAACCATGTTTGAACTGGCATCCAAGCGCTGGGGCATCAAAACAGTAAAAGTGGATATCCCAATGGATCCGAAGTCTGATGAAGAAGTGGTAGAGGTGTACCGAAAGGCGATTACTCCCAAGACAAAGCTCATCATGGTTCCGCACATTGTAAACATCACGGGACACATTCTTCCAGTGCGGAAAATAGCAGACATGGCACATGCACAGGGTGTAGAGATCATGTTGGATGGAGCGCATGCCGTAGGACATTTCACTTTTAGTATGAAAGATTTGGATTGTGATTACTACGGATCTAGCCTTCACAAATGGTTGAGTGTTCCCTTAGGTTCAGGCTTGCTTTTTGTGAAAAAAGATAAGATTACTAAAATTCAACCACTTCTGGCGCCAGGAAACTTAAACTTGACTAGCATTTCCTACCTCAATCATATCGGAACTCACCCTGCAGCTACTGATTTGACGGTATTGGACTCCATTGCTTTCCAAGAGAAAATTGGCTCCAAGCGGAAGGAAGATCGACTTCGCTATATCCAAAAATACTGGTCAGACCAGGTAAGAAATGTTCCTGGTATTCGAGTGAATACGCCTGAAGACCCTGCCAGGTGCTGTGGAATTGGGAATGTATGGGTAGAAAAATATAGTCCTGCTGAGATGGGCAAGCTATTGATGGATAAATACAAAATATTTACTGCACCGATCGATGGAGCAGGAGTTCAAGGGGTTCGTGTAAGCCCAAATATTTATACCAGCACTGCAGACTGTGATGCATTGGTAGCCGCTTTAAAGGATATGGCTAAATAAGTTGCTATTCTTCAGATGAAAAGGTCTAGAATTGATTTTTTAGACCTTTTTTTATGATTTGAAAAAAAAATTGGGATTTATATAAAAAATTGAAATAAATACTTGCAATTCATTGCAAGAGGTGTAACATTTGCACCCTCAAATTATGGATAACCAAGCAATTATCGCATCTACCCTATACCTACCAAGAACTTTGGCTGGATGTGCTTTGGTATCCAATATTTTTTTAGCTGCACGATTGAGGCAGTCCTACAGGGTATAACCCTAGATACACTTTTGCTTTCCTCAGCGGAAAACGCCAATAGCTCCCTAAAACTATAATTATCAATTTACACGTTCTGCCCTCCCGTGGGGCGGCATCTAGTAAACTAATCGATGGAAGAACTATCATTCTCAATTAGAGTAGCTGACAACAGCCACAAAGCTTATGCAAACGAAATTGCTGCCGAGATGGAAAACTCTGCCAAGGCAAGAGGGACAGGAATTGCAAAACGAAGTCCCTCCTATTTGGAAGCTAAAATGGAGGAAGGAAAAGCAGTAATTGCTTTGACCAATGAAGGGAAATGGGCAGGGTTCTGTTACATTGAAGCTTGGGGACATGGAAAATTTGTTGCGAATTCTGGCTTGATTGTAGCTCCTGAATACCGGCAGTATGGTTTGGCACGAAAAATCAAGCAGGAAGTATTCAAACTTAGCCAAACGAAATTCCCTGAATCAAACATTTTCGGATTGACTACAGGAGCAGCAGTAATGAAAATAAATTCGGAGTTGGGCTATATTCCTGTTTCTTACTCCGAATTGACTGATGACGAGGAATTTTGGAAAGGATGTCAAAGCTGCATCAACTACGAAATTTTGATGTCCAAGAATCGTCAGAATTGCTTGTGCACAGCCATGCTGTATGATCCAAAGTCAAAGAAATAATGAATTAATGGGAAAGGATTGCTGAAAACTTTCGAATTCTTGATTTTCGAAACATGTTTCCGCTCCTTTCCACAACAGTTGACCTCATGAAAAAAGTAGTTTTAGCTTACAGCGGTGGATTAGACACCACCTTTTGTGCACTTCACCTCTCCAAAGATTTGGGACATGAAGTTCATGCTGTTTTAGTGAATACGGGTGGATTTTCGACAAATGAACTCCAAGACATTGAACGTCGTGCGCATGCTTTAGGAGTGGCTTCATTTCGGATTTTGGATGTGGTACAGGATTACTACCAGTCGGTGATCCGCTACCTAGTCTATGGAAATGTGCTCAAAAATGACACCTATCCCCTTTCGGTTTCTGCTGAGCGCATTGTGCAAGCCAAATCTATTGCGGAATATGCAAAGTCCATCGGAGCTCAGGCCGTAGCCCATGGTTCAACGGGTGCAGGAAATGATCAGGTTCGTTTTGATATGATCTTCCAAATTCTAATTCCTGAGGTTGAAATCATTACGCCTATCCGAGATCTAAAATTGAGCCGACAAGAGGAAATTGAATACCTCAAAAAACATGGAGTAGCCATGAATTTTGAGAAAGCAGCCTACTCGGTCAACAAAGGAATATGGGGAACTTCTGTAGGTGGAAAAGAGACTTTGACTTCATACGAGTTCCTTCCTGAAGAAGCCTGGCCTACTCCAGTAACTGAGACTGAGCCCAAAGAACTGAAATTGACTTTCGTTCAAGGAGAAATTAAAGGAATCGGCGACACCCAATATTCAAGTTCAGTAGATGCAATTTTGAAATTGCAAGCCCTTGCGGCTCCTTTCGGAATCGGTAGAGATATCCATGTAGGAGATACAATTATCGGCATTAAAGGTCGTGTAGGCTTTGAAGCAGCTGCCCCCTTGATTTTGATCAAAGCCCATCAATTGCTCGAAAAGCATACTTTGACCAAGTGGCAGCTTTACTGGAAAAAACAGATTTCTGAATTTTATGGAAATCACCTCCATGAGGGTCATTTTTTGGATCCTGTGATGCGCAACTTTGAAACATTCCTAGAAAGTACGCAGGAACAGGTTTCAGGCGAGGTTCGGGTGATGCTACACCCCTACCGATTCACTCTATTGGGGATTAACTCAGCGAAGGACTTGATGTCTGCCAAATTCGGATCCTATGGAGAAATGAACAAAGGCTACACAGGAGAAGATGTAAAAGGCTTTACACGTATATTGGGCAACCAAACTGCAATCTTCCACAAGGTAAAAAACGGAAATGACTAAGGTAAAAACAGCGGTAATCGGTGCGGCTGGTTACACCGGCGGGGAACTGATTCGCCTTTTAGTGCATCATCCGGCTTGCGAACTGGTTTGCCTCCATTCCAAGAGTCAAAAAGGAAAGCGAGTTGATCAGCTGCATAGAGATTTAGTGGGTGACTGTGACCTTTCATTTACTGATATTGTACCTATTTCAGGCCTTGATGCTGTTTTTTTGTGCTTGCCGCATGGTGAAGCTTCCACATTTCTCAAGCAGCATTCTTTTCCTGATTCTACCGTTATCATTGACTTGTCTACTGATTTCAGAGATGAGTCAGCAGGCTTTGTATATGGACTTCCTGAGGTAAATAAGCAAAAAATTAGCAAGGCAACCCGTATTGCCAACCCAGGTTGCTTTGCGACCGCAATCGAACTGGCACTTGCCCCAGCAATCAAACAGGGATGGATTCAAGGACATGTACATGTAACTGGAATAACAGGCTCAACGGGTGCTGGAAAAAACCTTACTGACACCTCTCATTTCAGCTACCGAACAAATAATGTTTCGGTGTATAAGCTATTTACGCACCAG
Organism: Bacteroidia bacterium; assembly: GCA_964202605.1. GTDB lineage: Bacteria > Bacteroidota > Bacteroidia > Cytophagales > Cyclobacteriaceae > Algoriphagus. The sequence goes on from CAXNJN010000018.1 coordinate 29,615, forward strand.
CACCTTAAAGAAATCAAGCAGACATTCCAGCAGTTAAATCCGGAAGTAAATCCAGAGGTGTTTTTTGTCCCCTATCGTGGCAATTTCACAAGAGGGATTTGGATTACCGCCTATTTCCCCTTTAACGGAACACAGGAAGAAGCAATGGAAACCTATAGCCAGTTTTATGCTGGATCGGCATTTACACACATTTCTAGTCAAGAACTTGATTTAAAACAGGTCGTCAACACCAATAAATGCCTCCTCTCCCTTCAAGTAGAGAAGGGGCAGCTAGTGGTGTATTCAGCTTTGGATAACCTATTGAAAGGTGCATCAGGACAGGCAGTTCAAAACTTTAACCTAGCCTTTGGTTTGGATGAAAAAATGGGTCTCAACTTAAAATCCATCGCTTTTTGAGTAGTAAATCAAAAAAAGAAAATAGCTCTGTGGTCACTTCAACGCTTGTGAAAAATGAATTTATTTGACGTTTACCCCCTTATTCCAGTCACCCCAGTCAGAGCAGTGGGATGCACACTTTGGGACGATCGAGACCAAGAATACCTAGACCTGTACGGAGGCCATGCGGTTATTTCCATTGGGCATAGTCACCCACATTATGTGCAGCGAATTACCGAGCAGGTAAGTCAGCTTGGTTTTTATTCAAACTCAATACAGATCCCGCTGCAGCAACAATTGGCCAACAAACTCGCCGAGCTATCTTGCTTGCATAGCTACCAGCTTTTTTTGGTCAATTCAGGTGCTGAGGCCATTGAAAATGCGATCAAGATGGCTTCTTTTTTCACCAAGAAATCCAGCTTCATTGCCTTTAAAGGATCTTTTCATGGACGTACCTCGGGTGCAGTGGCCTTGACCGACAATCCGAAGTTGATTGCTCCATGCAACGCCCGAGAAGATTTTCACTTCATCCAGCTTGGAGATTTAGATGGCGTGGAGGCCTTACTGTCCACCAACACCATTGCTGGAATCATCATTGAAGGCATCCAAGGAGTAGGAGGAATACAGGTTCCCAATGCTGATTTCCTAATGGGATTATACCAATTGGCAAAAAAATACGAGGCCAAACTCATCCTAGATGAGGTACAGTCTGGCTACAGCCGCACCGGAAGGTTTTTTGCGCACCAGTGGGTGGATGGGCTTTACCCTGATCTGATCACCATTGCAAAGGGCATGGGAAATGGATTCCCTATCGGTGGGCTTTTGCTGTCACCAGAATTCAAGGCTAGCTATGGACTTTTAGGCACCACCTTTGGAGGCAATCATCTTGCTTGTGCTGCAGGCCTGGCGGTATTGGAGGTTATTGAAGCGGAGCAATTGCAACAAAAAGCACTTGAATTAGGTGAGCGACTGATGTCTGAACTGAGAACTATCCCAGGTGTAGTAGCTGTGCGTGGAAAAGGGCTGATGATCGGCTTGGACCTAAATCAAGACGCAGGACCCATTCGTTCCCTGTTGGTATCCAAATACAAGATATTTACCGGATCGGCAGCTGGAAAAGAAACTATCCGCCTTTTGCCACCCTTATCGGTGGAATGGTCTCAGTTAAATTCGTTTGTACTGGCTTTAAAAGAGGTGCTAGCAAGCTAAATTCACTAAAATTTCCCTACCATGGAGCATTTTATCAAGTTTGAATCTAGAGAACTCGGTCAGGAATTGCTAGATCTTGCAGCTGCATACAAAGTAAATCCAAGCCTACATGCTGAAAAAGGAAAAGGAAAACGGGTAGGCTGCATCTTTTTAAACCCCTCACTTCGTACGCGGGTGTCTACACAAATTGCAGCACAACAGCTGGGCATGGAAGCCATTGTTCTCAATATGGACAAGGAAGGTTGGGCCTTAGAATTGCAAGAAGGAGCAATCATGAACAAGGGCACGGTTGAGCACATCAAAGATGCTGCTGGGGTCTTGGGCTCCTATTTTGATATTTTAGCAATCAGAGCTTTTCCTTCCTTAACGCAAAAAGAAGAGGATGTCACTGACTTCGTCTTGCACCAATTCATTAAATACTGCAAAATACCGGTCATAAGTTTAGAATCTGCCATCCGCCATCCACTCCAGAGTTTGGCCGATCAACTGACCATCCAAGAATTCGCTACAAGCAAAAAAAATCCTAAAGTGGTGCTTACCTGGGCACCTCATATCAAGGCTATTCCACATGCTGTGGCAAATAGTTTCGCAGAATGGACATTAGGTATGGGACATGACCTCACCATCTGCCATCCAGAAGGCTATGAATTAGATCCCGAATTTACACAGGGAGCTACCCTCACCAATGATCAAAGTGAAGCACTACAAGATGCTGATTTTGTGTATGTTAAAAACTGGTCAGCATTCAATGATTATGGGAAAATTTTGTGTACGGATGAACGATGGATGCTTACAGAAGCTCACCTGAAGCATGCTCAAGATGCCAAAGTCATGCACTGCCTTCCAGTACGAAGAAATATAGAGTTATCGGATGAGATACTTGATGGCCCACGGTCTTTGGTTCAGCAGCAAGCGTTCAATCGAGTATTTGCTGCGCAAGCTGTCCTCAGCAAACTTTTGGAGTAATTTTATTAATTTGAGGGGCCTATGAAAATCTCTATCATCAAAATCGGAGGAAATGTCATTGACTACCCAGAAAAACTGGATGAGTTTCTGAGCATTTTCGCCAAAGTACCCGGATATAAAATCTTGGTACATGGTGGTGGTGTCATGGCTTCTCGATTTGGAGAAAGCATGGGTATCATGCCTGAGATGGTGGATGGACGCCGAATTACAGACAAGGACACCCTAGACATCGTTACGATGGTTTATGCAGGTTTGATTAGTAAATCCCTGGTAGCCAAGTTACAGGCTCTGAAAGTGAATGCATTGGGAATGAGTGGTGCAGATGGAAATCTAATCCGATCTGTTAAACGACCAGTTAAAGGGATAGATTATGGTTACGTTGGAGACATCAAAGAAATAAATACGGTTCTCCTACAGCAGCTTCTTCAACTAGGAATTTTACCCGTAGTTAATGCAATTACCCACGACAAAAAGGGGCAGCTACTCAACACGAATGCGGATTCGATTGCTTCTGCTTTGGCAACAAGCCTAGCATTAGAGCACCATGTTGATTTGTATTTCTGTTTCAATAAACCGGGTGTATTAGTGGATGAAAAAAACGAGCAATCCATCATTCCACTGATCAACGAAGATATTTACAAAGAGCTACGCAAAGAAAATGTGATTCATTCGGGCATGATTCCAAAGCTAGACAATGCCTTTGAAGCCTTAAAACAGGGAGTTCATCGCGTTTGGATAGGCAAAGCTGAAAACTTGCTTATGGCTGTTAAGGGGAAAAAAGCAGGAACCATTATTGAAAGACAACGTTACGAATTGTATTGATGGAGGATCTGAAAGCTGAAGCGATCGCATTACTGAAACAGTTGATTTCAATCCCTTCTTTTTCAAAGGATGAAAAAAGAACCGCAGACTTAATTGAGGGTTTTTTAAGAAATAAGGGCCTAGCTCCCCAACGTCAAGAAAATAATGTCTGGGCTTTTGCATCTCCCTATAATCCAGACTTAGCTACTATTTGGCTGAATTCACACCACGACACCGTAAAACCCAATTCTGGGTATACTAAGGATCCATTTTCAGCTACAGAACAAGAGGGAAAGCTTTTTGGGCTAGGTTCCAATGATGCAGGTGGACCTTTGGTTGCTCTGATTGCAACTTTCTGTAATTTCTTAGGAAAGGATTTACCCTTCAACCTATTACTTGTGGCCTCTGCTGAGGAAGAGATTTCCGGTCCCCAAGGCATCTCAAGCCTAATTTCGATCCTTCCACCTGCGGAACTTGTACTTGTAGGTGAGCCAACTCAAATGAAACTGGCAGTTGCAGAAAAGGGCCTATTAGTACTCGAGGGAACAGTGAAAGGAAAGGCTGGACATGCTGCGAGAGAAGAAGGAATCAATGCAATTTATTTGGCTTTAAACGATTTGGAGAAAGTGAAAAATTTCCAATTCCAAAAAATATCTCCTTTTCTAGGTCCTACTAAAGTTTCTTGCACAGTCATTCATGCTGGGGACCAACACAATATGGTACCTGACTTGTGTAGTTACGTTTTGGATATCCGAATCAACGAATTGTATACACATGAGGAGGTTTTGGAGGAGTTGAAATCAGTGCTAAAAGCAGATTTAGTTCCTCGATCCATGCGATTAAGGTCCTCTAACTTACCTGAAGGTCATCTTTTGCAGCAAGTGGCAACAAGCATGGGATTAGAAAAATTTGGAAGCCCTACCCTATCCGATCAGGCATTAATCCCCTACCCATCGGCAAAAATTGGCCCCGGAGATTCAGCCCGCTCCCATACCGCTGATGAATTTATCTTTATTCACGAAGTAGAAGAAAGCATCTCAACCTACATTTCAATTCTTGAAAATTACGCAAGCCTTTACCTTCAAACGAAGCATACGCAATGAAACTTTGGCAAAAAACCACAACCAGCAAAAAGGAAGTAGAGCAATTTACGGTTGGAAGAGACCCTGAATTTGATATTCTTTTAGCTCCATATGATGTGTTGGGGTCTATGGCACATGCTGCAATGCTGGAAAGTATCGATTTATTGACTGGTGAAGAAAATTTGCTTCTACAAAAGGGGCTTAAGGAAATATACGAGGAAATAAAGCAGGGTAAGTTTGTCATTGAGGCCGGCGTAGAAGATGTGCATTCGCAGGTAGAGCTCGTATTGACCCAGCGCTATGGAGATGTCGGAAAAAAACTTCATAGTGGTAGAAGCAGAAATGACCAGGTTCTTGTTGACTTAAAATTGTTTTATCGAGATGCGATCCGCGAGCTGGTTGATGAGGCGAGTATCTTGGCCGAGCAACTAATTCAATTGGCTGAGGCGCATAAAGAAGACTTGATGCCAGGCTATACCCACACCCAGCTAGCGATGCCTTCCTCCTTTGGATTGTGGTTTGCCTCCTTTGCAGAAGGACTTAGCGAAGACTTAGGCCTACTTCAAGTTGCCTTTGAGTTGAGCAATAAAAACCCATTAGGATCTGCCGCGGGTTATGGTTCTAGCTTTCCACTGGACCGAACGATGACCACCCGATTATTAGGCTTTGCGGATATGCACCACAATGTCATCAACGCACAAAATAGCAGAGGAAAAACCGAGCGCACGATTGCCTTTGCTTTGGCGGGAATGGCAGGAACATTGAATAAACTTTCAGCCGATGTCGTTCTTTTTTGCAATCCCCATTTTGGGTTTATTGCTTTCCCAGATGAGTTGACGACGGGAAGTAGCATTATGCCGCACAAAAAGAATCCCGATGTGTTTGAATTGATTCGCGCCAAGACGAATCAAATTCAAAGTCTACCCGGAACTGTGGGATTCTTACTCACAAATCTTACTACTGGGTACCACCGAGACATGCAGCTGCTAAAAGAAGAGATTTTTCCAGCCCTCGAATCCATGCGGTCCTGTCTTCAGATGAGCTATTTTATGCTGAAATCAATTCAGGTGAGAAAAAATATCCTGGAGGATCCATTTTACATGCATCTCTTTTCTGTAGAAGTCGTCAATGAGTTGGTGCTAAAAGGCGTTCCCTTCCGAGATGCATACAAGCAGGTTGGGGAGGATATTGAAGCGAAGCGTTTTGTGCCAACCCAAGAAAAAGTAAGCCATAGCCACGAAGGAAGCATTGGTAACTTATGCCTTGCAGAAATCAAAGCCAAGCTGGAAAAACAAGTCATTAGATTCGATTTTGGGTCCATCGATCGTGCTTATGCCCGATTACTTTTGTAAACCCTCCACACTATAATTGACTAGGTGCTCAGCCTCCATGTCCCACTGACGAGGCTACTATTAAAAAAAACTCCAGCGCTTTCACACTGGAGTTTTTTCGTCATTTCCCGATCCCTATTTTGGGAGTTTATTAGATGTCCAATTGATAGACATCGTCAAGTAATTCATTGGAATCGATATTAATTCCAAGATCTTTGATGATTCCAGAGTCCACACCATATACCCAGCCATGGATGAATAGCTCCTGTTTTACATGCCAAGCATTTTGGACGATGGAGGTTTTAGCGAGACCATAGACTTGTTCTACCACGTTTAATTCTACAAATCGATTGAATTTCTGAGTATCATCTTCGATGCTATCGAGTTCATTTTGATGAAATCGATATACATCTTTGATATGCCGAATCCAATTGTCCACGATCCCATAAGATCCTGAACCCATTGCAGCACGTACTCCTCCACAGCCGTAATGCCCACAGACGATGATGTGTTTTACTTTCAAAACATTGACTGCATAATCGAGCACACTCAGCATGTTCATGTCAGTATGCACTACCATATTGGCAATATTGCGATGCACAAAAACCTCTCCGGGCTGAGCACCTATGATCTCATTGGCAGGAACTCGGCTATCTGCGCACCCAATCCAGAGAAGAGGCGGCTGCTGACCTTTTGCTAGTTTGTTGAAGAAATCAGGGTCTAATGCTAGTTTTGAAGCTACCCAGTCTTTGTTGTTTTCCAACAGTTGATTATAATATGCTTTATTCATTTTTCTTAATTATTTAAGGTGCACTGACTGGAGTATTTCAACCGAAGAAAGCACTATAGCTTTCCGGATTTTCAACCACTCCTCTATCAGAAATTAATTTAACATGTATGTTTCGATTTTTAGCTTGGGCTACAAAATCTTCTAAAATTTCAATTATATCATAGTTAAGATGAATCGTTTTACGAACATCCAGTTCCATATAGGTTCCTTCTGGTAAATTACTTAGCTCCCGCTGAATTGCTGCTTTGTTTAGAAATGACAATTCCTCTGAAAGAGTCATGTAAACATGATTTCCAGATTTAGCTTCGTCTTTTACAATGTGCATAAAGTGCGAATTCTTATAGTTTTCGATCAAAATGATCAGCAAAGAAATAGCCATTCCCAATCCTATTCCAATTAGGATATCTGTAAAAACCACCCCTATTACCGTCACCATGAAAGGCAAAAACTGAGATCTACCCAGTTTGAACATCCTCATAAACAGCGCTGGATTTGCCAATTTATAGCCTACCATCAACAACACCGCAGCCAAAACAGCCAAAGGAATCTTGTTTAGCAAACTTGGAATCAAAATAATAGATAACAGAAGCAACAAACCATGAGAAATTGTTGAAATTTTGGTCTTTCCTCCAGATTGGGCGTTGGCAGAAGATCTCACAATCACCTGAGTAACAGGAATACCTCCTATCAGACCTGAAAGGATATTTCCCGTTCCTTGTGCAAA
>CAXNJN010000019.1:0-36822 GCA_964202605.1 Bacteroidia bacterium
AAACGAGGCAAATGGTCAAAATGTAGATCAAGGGTAAATTTTTCGCTTGCTTCATGCTAATTTGCGGAGAGTTGCAAACAAATTTAACCCAGTCCCTTGAACCTTTCCTATTTCCTAGCTAAAAGAATCAGTTTCCAGCATGCCGGTGGCTTCTCTGGAATCATCCACCGCATTGCAGTGGCGAGCCTAGCGGTGGGTTTGGGTGTCGCCATCTTATCCATCATGGTGCTGGGAGGCTTTCAAAAAACAGTTTCTAGCCGTGTTTATGGCTTTACAGGGCACTTTCAGGTTCAGAAATTCCAGATGAGCACTGCCTTTGAGGAACAGCCATTCTCAAGGAATACCGAGTTTTTAAAGAAAAGAGAACAATTTCCTTTTCTGACCAAGGTGCAATCCTATGCGCACAAAGCGGCCTTGCTGAAAGGGGCAGCCGAAGTGGAGGGGATACTCCTAAAGGGAGTTGGAAAAGATTTTGACAGTTTGGGCTTTGCCCAGTACCTGGTGGAGGGAAGGATGATGCATCTTCCAGACTCAGGGGTGAGCAACGAAATATTGCTCTCCAAGCTAGTGGGAAACAAGTTACAAATTAAAGTAGGGGATAAGGTGACCTTGTATTTTGTACAGCAGCCTCCTCGCTTCCGGCGGGTGGAGGTAGTGGGTATTTTTGAGACCTACCTCGAAAATTTTGACGAGCAAGTAGTGATTGGGGAGCTGCAAACCATCCGGAATTTGAATGGATGGACTAGCGATCAAGTAGGAGGCTTGGAGTTACATGTAGCTGATCCTGCGCAGTTGGATAGCTATGCGCCCTTATTGGAGGACGAACTGGATTATGATCTTCGCTTGCTAGATAGCCGACAGCGGTTCTTGGATATTTTTGATTGGCTGAAGTTGCTCGACACCAACGTGATTGTATTTATCTCCTTGATTGGGTTTGTGGCCATTTTCAACATGGGGGCGATTCTATTTCTCTTGATTATGGAACGGACGCAGATGATTGGCTTGCTCAAGGCGATGGGCGCTAAAAATTCTCAAATCCGATCTCTATTTTTCTGGAATGGCATCCATATTCTTGGGAAGGGGCTCCTGTATGGCAACGCCTTTGCCTTGGTGCTGGGAGGATTGCAAGATTACTTCCACTTGATCCCGCTGGATCCAATAAGTTATTACATGAGCTATGTGCCTATCGATTGGAATTGGATGGCTTTTCTCTTGTTCAATTTGGGTGTGACGGTGCTGACAGCTTTGGTTTTATGGATCCCTGTTGGGGTGATCTCCCGGGTAGACCCGATCAAATCAATTCGATTTGACTAATCGGTAGGGGGAAAAAATACTTTTTAGTTTCATCCAAATCACGCCCAAAACCGCTTCTCTAAATATTCTTGGGCTCATCTTGGATTGTCCTCTGGTGCGCTCGGTGAAGATGATGGGTACCTCTATCAGTTTAAAACCAAGTTTCCAGGAGGTGAACTTCATCTCGATTTGGAAAGCGTAACCAATAAATTTGATGTCGTCTAGTGCAATTCCCTCCAGCACGCTGCGGTGGTAGCATTTAAATCCGGCAGTCGCATCGTGAATGGGAAGGCCAGTGATGAAATTCACGTATTTGCTTGCAAAATAGGACATGAGCACCCTTCCCATTGGCCAGTTCACCACGTTGACACCCGTGATGTACCTGGAGCCAATAGCCAAATCATAATCTCGGCTTTTAATGGCTTCGTAAAGTCGGATAAGGTCCTTGGGATCGTGGGAAAAATCACAATCCATCTCAAAAATAAAGTCGTAGCCAGCTGCCAGTGCCCAGCGAAAGCCGGTGATGTAAGCGGTTCCCAAGCCCTGCTTGCCTGCTCGCTCCATTAGGTGCAAACGGCCTTCATAGTTGCTTTGCAAGGATTTTGCCACCGATGCGGTTCCATCTGGAGATCCATCGTCAATCACCAAAAGCTCGAAATTCCCCTCCAGCTCCATCACGGTACGCACCATGTCGCTGATGTTCTCTAGCTCATTGAAGGTGGGGACGATGACGAGTTTGCGGTGGCTCATAATAGGTTTAATATCCAAAAATAAGGTTTCAATTCGATTTTTGCAGAAAAGCCCCTGGGAAAAAAAGGAAATGCTAGTTTTGCACAAAAAAAGTATGTCCCAACACGTCGCCATTGCCACCTATGTATCCACCGGAGCCTACGATTCCAATACGGTGGATGAGGATGCCTTGCTCTCCAAATTGCTACAGGAATTGGGTATATCGCATCAATTGCTGGCCTGGTCTGATCCGGACGTAGACTGGAGTCGATTTACCCATGTGCTGATCAAGTCGACTTGGGATTATTTTGATTACTATCCCGAATTTTTGGCTTGGCTGGACAAGTTGCAAGCCTTGGGAACTTCCGTGCTAAATTCTGTAGCGACACTGCGCTGGAATTCCTCCAAAAACTATTTGTTGGAGTTGAAAGCCAAAGGTTACCCCTGTGTGGCGGGGCAAATCTTACCCAAAGGAACGGTGATAACACTGGATGAGTTGCATGATGCCATACAGGCAGCGGTCTTGGTAGTGAAGCCCTTGGTAAGTGGAGGAGCTAAAAATACCCTAAAAATTTCCCGAGGTGCAGGCAAAGAGGTGGAGCAGAAAATTGCCAGTTTGCTGCAGGAGGAAGATTTTTTGGTGCAGGCTTACATTTCGGAAATTGTAGCGGTAGGGGAGTATTCGCTCATTTTTTTTAATGCCGAATTTTCCCATGCCGTGCTCAAGTCTCCAGCTGTGGATGATTTTCGGGTACAGCATTACTATGGAGGGACAATTCAGGAGATCCAGCCGGATTCAAGCATGCTTGCTTCCGCTCAGGCACTGGTAGATACTTTTGCGAAAGATAGTCTCTATGCCCGAGTGGATGGGGTGGTGATTGATGGGGTGTTTCACATGATGGAACTGGAATTGATCGAACCCTACCTCTTTTTGGGACTATCCGAAAAGGCCATTCCCAATTACAAAGCCGCATTGAAAAAGCGGTTATTGGAATATTCTTAGAAATAGCGATTTTTGTTTCACGCAGATTAACAGAGAAAAATAACGCTGATTTTTATCAATCAATCTGCGGGTTTTTTCCGTGAAAATCCGCGTGAATTTTTTTTAAATGGATTTTAAAATATATAACGTTGATTGAAAGTTTTTTTTTCATGCTCCGCCGCGGCGGAACGGAGAAAAATAACGCGGATTTTTATCAATCAATCTGCGGGTCTTTTCCGTGACAATCTGCGTGAAATTTTATTTAGGCATTATCAAATTCAAAGCACCCCTTTGGTACTGGGCAACTGATTTAAGTTTCTGGGATCTCGCTGCACAGCCATTTTGATGGCTCGGGCTAGGCCTTTGAATGCCGCTTCGATCTTGTGGTGCTCGTTATCCCCAGCAATCTGGATATTTAAGTTGCATTTGGCTGCATCCGAAAAGGATTTGAAGAAGTGGAAAAATAGTTCCGTGGGCATATCCCCCACTTTTTCCCGGGTGAATGTTGCCTCCCATACCAACCAGGGCCTCCCTCCAAAGTCGATGGCTACCTGAGCCAACGCATCATCCATGGGAAGCAAAAATCCATAGCGGTAAATCCCTTTTTTGTCACCTAGGGCCTTGGCATAGGCTTCTCCCAAGGCAAGCGCGGTGTCTTCGATGGTATGGTGCTCGTCGATGTGGAGGTCACCCTTTACTTGAATGGAAAGGTCTGTGCTTCCATGCTTGCCCAACTGCTCGAGCATGTGGTCAAAGAAATGGAGCCCGGTGGAGATGGAGCAGGCACCAGAACCATCCAAGTTCAATTCGATCGAAATGTCTGTTTCAGAAGTCTTCCGATGCACAGAAGCCTTTCGAGGGGGAAGTTTCAGGAAGTTGTAGATTTCGTCCCAATCTTGGCTGCAAAAGCTTGCCTCGGGATGTACTTCACCGAAGAAAATGGATTTGGATCCTAGATTTTGTGCGAGTTGCACATCAGTAGCCCGATCACCAATTACAAAGGATTGACTAAGATCATAGTCTTCCGAAAAATAGGAAGTGAGCATGCCTGTTTGGGGCTTTCGTGTTTGGGCTTGCTCGTGCTCGAAGCTGCGGTCGATGTGGATGGCCGCAAAGTGCACATTTTCTTGCTCAAGCGTCTTCAGCATTTTGAATTGAGCTGGCCAGAAGTCTTTTTCAGGAAAAGAATCGGTTCCCAATCCATCTTGGTTGCTTACCAGAACCAGTTCGTAGTCACATTTTTCCGCGATTTTGCGGAGGTTGGAGATGGCTTTGGGGATAAACTCGAGTTTCTCCAAGCTATCTACTTGAAAATCGGTAGGTGGCTCTTTGATAAGGGTCCCGTCACGATCTATAAACAATACTTTCTTTTTCATGGAACTAGGAGGAATGGGTTCTATAACTTTGGTTTTTGAATTAGGGTCAATACGTAGCTATTTTTTTGAAAGCCTGGAGCAAGGCGAGTGTTTCATCTCGTGTACCTACTGTGATCCGGAGGCATCCTTCGCAGTGCAAGACGGTGGAGCGGTTGCGTACGATTACTTTTTTCTCGATCAAGCCTTCGTAGAATCGATTGGCATCTGGAACTTGGACCAGCAAAAAGTTGGCATCCGAGGGGTGGATCTTTAGCACATCTGGAAGCTTTTCAAGTTCTTGCTTCAGGAAGGTACGCTCTTCTATAATTTTTTGAATCAACTCCTCCACCTTTCCTTTGTTTGGAAGTGCTGCAAGGATAGTTTCCTGAGTCAATCCCGAAATGTTGTAGGGCGGTTTGATTTGATTGAGAATTGCGATCAGCTCGGGACTAGCAAAGGCCATTCCAAGGCGAAGTGAGGCCAATCCCCAGGCTTTGGAGAAAGTTTGCATCACCAGCAAGTTGGGGTACTGGTCCAGCTCGTGTATTAAACTGGGTTCCGAACTAAAGTCGATGTAGGCTTCGTCTACCACCACAATCCCTGGAAAATTATCGAGCAGGTAGTGAATATCATTCCGCTTCACTGCATTGCCCGATGGATTATTGGGAGAGCAAATGAATAGAATTTTGGACTGGGCATCTGCCGCAGCTAGGATTTTTTCAGGCTGCAACTGAAAGTCCGGCGTAAGGGCTACGTTTCTTATCTCTACATTATTGATGGAGGCGCTCACACCGTACATACCGTAGGTGGGAGGAAGGAGGATGACATTGTCCTTGCCTGGGTTGCAAAAGGCTCGAAACAGCAGGTCAATGGCCTCATCAGATCCGTTTCCCAAGAAAATCTGAATAGGTGCACAACCCTTGATTTTTGCGATTTCTGATTTTAGTTCACTTTGGTAAGGGTCTGGGTAGCGGTTGTAGTCTGCCTGGGTGATGGACCCAAATGGATTTTCGTTCGCATCCAAAAACACCCCTTCCGAACCACTGTATTCGTCTCGGGCTGAGGTATAGGGCTTCAGGGATAGTAGGTGCGGACGTAGGAGGGATGCTAGGTCAACCTTCATTTTTTCTTGGTTTTGAGGGAGTTGAGGCGGAGGGTGACTGCATTTTTGTGGGCCTGTAACTGTTCGTTTTCTGCCATAATTTCTACCGCAGGGCCTAGGGCTTGGAGCCCATTGGGCGTGATCTTTTGGTAGGTTATCTTTTTCACAAAGCTATCAAGCGACACACCACTGTAGTTGCGTGCATAGCCGTAGGTGGGGAGCGTATGGTTGGTCCCGGAGGCATAGTCGCCTGCGGCTTCTGGGGTGAAGTTGCCAATAAATACCGAGCCCGAATTGTAGATCTGGCTGAGAACCTCTTCCTCTTTGGCTACAGCAAGGATCAGGTGTTCTGGAGCATAGTCGTTTATCAAAGCAATGGCTGTTGCCTGGTCCTCCAGAATGACTGCGCAGGAGTTGGATAAGGCTTTGGAAGCGATGTCCTTGCGGGGAAGGCTTTCCAATTGGATGTTGATTTCTGCCAAGACTTTTTTGGTAAACTCTTCTGAAGGGCTTACCAGCACTACTTGGGAGTCGACCCCATGCTCTGCCTGAGAAAGGAGATCGGCAGCTACGAAGGCCGGGATGGCTGTTTCGTCTGCATAGACCAGCACTTCGGAAGGTCCCGCAGGCATGTCGATGGCTAATCCGTACTTGGTGGCTAACTGCTTGGCGGCGGTCACGTACTGGTTGCCAGGCCCAAAGATCTTATCTACTTGGGGCACCGACTCCGTTCCAAAAGTTAGTGCCGCAATGGCTTGTGCACCTCCCACTTTGATTATTTTGGTAATTCCGATCAACTGGGCAGTGTAGAGAATGGCTGGGTGAATGGCTCCTTCCCGGTTGGTAGGGGTGCAGAGTACAATTTCCTTGCATCCCGCGAGTTGGGCAGGCACGCCCAGCATCAGCACGGTACTGAATAGAGGGGCAGTTCCTCCGGGAATGTATAATCCTACGCGTTGGATGGGCACACTTTTTCTGCTGCATGTGACCCCAGGTATCACTTCCAAGACGAGATCAGGAGTAGTCTGAGCCGCATGAAATTTTTCAATGTTGGCCTTGGCGAGGGTAATGGCTTTCTTCAAGTCATCGGGAACCAATTGGATGGCAGCCTGAATTTCCTCAGTACTCACAAGAAGGCTATCCAAGCGAACCTGATCAAATTCCTTGGCAAATTTTTTCAGAGCCTTGTCACCACTTTTCTTCACTTTCTCAAAGATCGGCTTGACGATTTGATTTATTTTTTGGGTTTGCATCGCTGGACGAGCCAGGTGCTTTTGCCATTTTTCGGGGCTGGGGTTGACGAGCAGTTTCATAGGTAAAGTCTAGCTTTTGGTTAAATCACCATTTTTTCGATAGGAACCACGAGGATTCCCTCTGCACCAGCGGCACGGAGTTCGTCCATGTTTTCCCAAAACTGATCTTCGCTCAATACTGAATGTACCGAGGACCAACCTTCTTCGGCGAGCGGTAAGATGGTAGGGCTGCGCATGCCAGGAATCAGGGAGATGATCTTGGGCAGTGCAGCATTGGGAACATTCATAAGCACGTACTTGTTGCTTTTGCCCGTTTGCACGGCATTGATGCGGAAAAGAAGCTTGTCCACGATGCTTTTCTTCCAGTCGCTCAACTGGGGGTGTGCAATAAGTACTGCTTCGGAGTTGAAAATTCCCTCGACTTCCTTCAATCCGTTCATCATTAGTGTGGAGCCCGAGCTGACGATATCGCAGATGCCCTCGGCCAAGCCGATGCTAGGTGCGATCTCCACAGAGCCGCTGATTTCGTGAATGTCTGCCTTGATCTGTTGGGTGTCGAGGTAGTTCTTTAGGATTTTTGGGTAGGAAGTAGCGATGCTTTTTCCCTCAAAATAGCCGAGCCCTTCGTAGGGAGTGCCTTTTGGGATGGCTAGTGCTAGTCTGCATTTGGAGAAGCCTAGCTTTTTGAGCAGCACTACTTCTTTATCTTTTTCAGCAACCTCATTTTGACCCACGATACCTAGGTCAGCAACTCCATCGGCTACATAGCCTGGGATGTCATCGTCTCGGAGAAATAGGAATTCAACAGGGAAATTGGTGGAAGTGGACTTGAGTTTCCCCGTTCCATTGTAAAATTTAATACCACACTCTTTGATGAGGCTTAATGAATCATCGGAAAGGCGACCACTTTTTTGAACGGCAATGCGAACAATCTGTTCCATAAGGAGATTTGAATGAATTCGAAACTAATTGAATGAAGGAGTGGTGACTGGCCGAATCCCTATCATCAGCCGCACCGGGGTGGGTGTAATTATCTTCCTCTCAAGAGGAATGATGGAAATGATGCAGCAGGTGGTGTACCTGTGCTGGCAGAGAAAAAGTAAAAGTTGCTGCGTTGTTTTTCATTTCGAGAGCAAAGATAGGGTGGTATTGGGGAAATGCAAGTTGTTAGGAAAAAGTATCAAGTAGCTAGTATCAAGTATCAAGAAGATTGTACCAAGTACGAAGTACAAAGTACCAAGTAGGTGATTCGGGTAATAGGAGTTTTTTCTTCGTTCAACATTGGACATAAGTAGTATCAAGTCGCTAGTATCAAGTATCAAGTATTTTGTACAATTCCGTATTTCTACTTTGTACTTCGTACTTAGTACATTGTACTATTTTTCAAACTCCATACTCACCGAATTGATGCAGTAACGGATGCCGCCTTTGTCCGATGGTCCATCAGGGAAGCGGTGACCCAGGTGCCCTCCACAGGAAGCACAAAGGATCTCTTCCCGAATCATGAAGTGGCTGTAGTCCATGTGCACATCTATGGCCTCCGGACGTATGGGATGGGTAAAGCTCGGCCATCCACAGCCGCTGTCGTATTTGAAGTCCGAGTGAAAAATTGGGCTTCCACAGCCTTTGCAGGAATACACGCCTGTTTCTTTATTTAGCGTGTAGGCACCGGTGAAGGGTCTCTCGGTTCCTTTTTGACGCAATACTTGGTAGGAGGAAGGATCCAGTTGCTCCTGCCATTCTTGCTCGGATTTTTGGATGGGATATTGTTTAGACATAAGTATCAAGTATTTAGTATCAAGTACGAAGTATAAAGTACCAAGTATGGCATTCGGGTAATTGGTTGTTTTCTGTTTTTATTGTACGAAGTACGAAGTACAAAGTACCAAGTAGGAGGTTGTTGTAGGAGGATAATTCTACTAATTCATTTTGAAACCAACCTTTGAATGGAAGGTACATTGTACCTGGTACCTGGTACTTTGTACAAATCCGTATTTCCTACTTTGTACTTGGTACCTTGTACTTAGTACATAAAAAACTCTTCTCTCCACCAAATGTTCACTTGCTTGCTTTTTTGATCCAGTCGGGAGCATGATCGATGTGTTGACGGAGGAGGAGGTTGAGTTGTCCGAGATGGTGCTGCACATGCCGTAGGTTGTAGAGGAGGATTTCGAAGAGGGAATAATCCATGGTTTTGGATTCATTGATCCAGCGTTGGGAGGCGAGCTGCTCATCCAAACCTAAAATTAGCGTTTGGGCCTTTTGACGGCAGGAGTCCAAATACTTAAGCAGCATTTCTTGCGGAAAAACGACGATTACAGGTTCTTCGTCAAACTCGGAATATGAAAATTCGGAGGGAGGAGCAAAACCAACTGGGTTAGTGCTGAGGTAGTAGTCCAGGAAAAAAAGGGTATGGTAAGTCTGAAAGGAAAATACCTGATTCCCCTCCCAAACATCCTTTTGGCAAGTCTGAATACTTTCTGCGAGCATTTCCAATGCGGCACCAAACTGGCTCCAAAGGGATTGATTGAGGTTTTGTTGGGACATAGGGGGAAGAAAGTATCAAGTAGTTTCGAAATGAAATACAGTTGAAATACTATGAAAATAGACCGAGCAAGCCTACCTGCGGCAGGCAAGCTCGGTGAAATAAGGGATTCGTACAATCATCCACTTCAACTTTCGACATTAATTTCAATACCGTATTTCGTACCTCGTATTTCCTACTTCGTACTTGGTACTTTGTACAAATCCGTATTTCCTACTTCATACTTTGTACCTGGTACTAGTACCTTATACTATTTTCTCGGAGTTAATTTCAGCGTTCCCTTCGCGTCATCCAGAATGGCTTCCTTATTCATCAGCTGCGGGCGGTACTTTCCTTCCACAAATAGTTCTTTTTGATCAGCATAGTGCTTGCTGAAGCGATTCCCAGAGTTGCCGGTAGGCAAAACAGAGACGGATTTCTCTACGTTTTCAAAATCCAATAGGATACGCATCGCAGGGCCTGAAGTTACTTTGTAGTTGCCCGTTCCGTTGAGGTCAAAGGCCAATTTATTCACAGCCTCCTCGTTGGCCTCCACAGCGGCAGTGCGTACGTTGAAGAGTTTGTCTAGGGGCTTTTGAGCACCCATTGGGTGGGGATGTTCTATGGTAATTGATTTTTCCCATTCCCAATCATCCGTATCGTCTCCTAGCTGCTTGCTAAGCTCATCCAAACTCAGTGTCAAGGCTTCTGCAATCACCTGTGACTTCGTCTCTTTGGTAGGGGTGTTTTTCTTATCCCACCACTTGTTTTCTTCTTGTTCAAGAAAATGAGCGGTGCTACCAATCATGATGAAGGTTTGTAGGTAGGTTTCAAAGCCTTCTTTCCCGAGCTCATCCTCCATGGCCAAGCGCAAGGTATGGTAAAGCCATTTGTAGTACAGGGTAGGTGAAGTTTGATTCAGCTTGTGAGTTCCTTCCCAGGTGCCAAAGTCGACCAAGAAGTCCTGGTATTTTTCATACTTGCCTTGGTCCACTTGGGAAAGTAGGTAGGCTGCATTTTCCCCTGAGTGCGCGTTGACGGTTTCCAGCTGCAGGTCTTGAATGGATTCTTGGTCCCAGTCCTTTTTGGCGGTGATGGTCTTTGCGATGCGGTCCCAACGCTCCCCAGGATAGTAATAGCCAGGGAAGAAAATGCCACTTCTGGTACTGTCGGGTTGGTTGTTTGCTGAGGCCACAAAGCCAGATTCAGGATTGATGCTCTGCGGATTTTCCGTGAATGGGTACCAACCGAGTGGTTGTGCCGAAGGATCGGATCCATCTGCAAAAATGGTCGCATGCACAGCTGCTCCGCGGATGGGAAGCTTCGCTGCTGCCCACCAGGCAATGTTTCCTAAACTATCCCCGTACATGATGTTGAGTCCTGGAGCATGGATCAGGGCCGCAGCATCGGCTACCCCTTGCATATCAGCGGCATGGTTAATTTTGTAGACAGCTTCCAAGGCCCGGTTAGGCTCCAGGAGGTAAACCCACCAAGAGGATACAGGGTTGGAGGTGAGTGAGGCGATTTCTTTCACCACGGGATTTAGTATTGGTCCATGAATTGTTTCCTGAATCACATGTCCTACGGAAGGCTTCCCTTTCACTTGAATTATTTCGGTTCGCGTGGTGATCGGGTAAATGCTGTCACCTACTAAAATCTCGTTCGGGTTGGAAGGATTTAATTTTTCTTCAAAAAAGTCTTGGTCGTCATTTTCAAACATGGTCAATCCCACGCTGTGGTGACGGCTATGGCCGACCAGTCCAAATGGAATTCCAGCCAGGTGGTTGCCATAGAAACTGTAGCCAGGGTATTCGATATGGGCTTCAAACCATACGGAAGGCGAGGCAAACCCGATGTGCGTATCGTTGGCGAAAAGCACCTTGCCCGATTTGGTGCGGCTACCGGAGATCACCCAGGCGTTTGATCCTTCTAGCATTGGCGTGGGTAGTTTTTTCAATAGCGCGCTGAGCTTCGAATTCACGATGCTCCCGTTAGCAATCAAAGAGTCTGGATAATTGACTGGAATGACGTGGTGGGAAGGGATGGTTTGTACAGCAAGAGAGGCCAGGTGGCTGGGGCCCCAGCTTCGTGCAATCTTGGTGACCAAGGGGTCGGTCTTTAGGGCCATGCCAAATGTAAAGGACATGTAACCCAGTATAGAATGCATGTCGTCTAGGGTGTAGGGACGTGGTTTTTCGCCGAGGAGTAAGTATTCTACCGGAAGTTGACCTTGTTCGATAAATTGGTTGACGCCTGCGATATACGCTTCGGCTGCATTTTTCCAAGGGCTATCCCCTTTTGCAGCAAAGACTTTGCTACTTTCTTTTGCATGCTTTGGGATGCCTAGGGTATGGAAAAATTGATCGATTTCAAGGACATCTGGGCCTAGGAATTCGGCCAAGGTACCAGAACCTACTCTTCGCATCATTTCGAGTTGAAACAAGCGTTCCTGGGCATGTACATAGCCAAAGGCACGGTAGGCATCGACCTCGTTTTGTGCATAGATGTGCGGTACTCCATATCCATCAAAGTGGATGTCTACCTGATCCCCAAGCCCAATGAGCTCCACCTCTCCATCGTATTTTGGGCTATTCCAGAAAATAAAGCCTAAGAGGGCGGTAAATAGAATAAAAAGGAGAATGCCGAAAATGCGAAGAACTGTTTTCATAAGTTGGTTTTTGTCTTGGGAAGGAGGAAAATTAGGATAAAAAAATGGAAAGGTGAAGGCATTAGGTGATGATTTTATTGGTTCAATCTCCTTCGATGGCTTGAAGGAGAAGCGCACAAGCTTCCTGGATTTCAATGGGACTGATCGTGAGCGGCGGGGCGATGCGCATACTATCGTCACAGAAAAGAAACCAATCCGTAATCACGCCCAATTGAATTGCTCGGTCGATGATGGGTTTGAGTACGTCAAACGAATCAAACTCCAGCGCCATCATCAATCCTTGGTTGCGGATGGCTTTGATGCGAGGATGCACGAGGAGGGACTTGAAGAGTTTGGCTTTTTCAGCGACCTGTTCAATCAGGCTTTCCTCTTGAAGTACCTTCAGGGTGGCTAGGGAGGCCGCTGCGGACACGGGATGTCCTCCAAAGGTGGTGATATGGCCCAGCAATGGGTTATTTTTGAATACCCCCATCAGCTCTTTGTTGGCAATGAAAGCACCAATAGGCATACCACCGCCCATTCCTTTGGCGCACACGAGGATGTCTGGGACAATCTCAAACTGTTCGAATGCCCAGAAGGTACCTGTTCTCCCAAATCCTGCTTGTATCTCGTCTAGGATAAGTAAAGCCCCCATTTGGGTACAGCGTGTTCTCAGCGCTTGAAAATAAGTGGTACATGCGACGCGTATGCCCGCTTCGCCTTGAATAGTTTCAACCAGGACTGCTGCAGTATCTTCGGTGATTTTATCCAAATCCGAAAAGCTCCCGTAAAAAATCTGTGAGGTGCCTGGGAGTAGGGGGCGATAGCCGCGCTTGAATTCCTCGTTGCCGCCGATGCTGAGTGCACCTTGGGTGCTGCCATGGTAGGCATTCGTACAGGAGATTAAGTTGCGCCTGTTTGTGTAGCGCTTGGCCAACTTCATGGCGCCTTCGATGGCTTCCGAACCGCTATTGACTAGATAGACATTGTCTAGAACAGGTGGGAGGGTTTCCACCAAGGCTTTTGCCAGTTGCGTCTGGGGGGATTGGATGTATTCCCCATAAACCATGACGTGGAGGTAGGCATCTACCTGCTGGTGGATTGCTGCAGTCACTTTGGGGTGTCGATGGCCTACGTTACTAACTCCTATTCCGGAAATGAGGTCCATGTAGCGCTCCCCATTTGGTCCATAGAGGTAGATTCCCTCGGCTTTTACTACCTCGATGGCGAGGGGAAAATCCGTGGTTTGCGCCAAATGTGTCAAAAATAGGTTACGGTTATTCATTTTTGAATTAAGGTCAAAAACTTGAAAACCGGTAAAAAATCCCCAGAGGAAGTTTCTTCCCTTGCGTTTCTTGCAGGTAAAGTTCCCCTTGTTCTGCATGCTTCACGGCTCCAAAATTGGATTGGATCAAGTTGGCAGCGATAAGGGAGGAAAAGCTCAAGGAATACATATTGAGCAATAGGAGGTGATCTTTTGGATCCAGAATCTCCTTACAAGTCTTGAGAAGCTCATTAATCTGCTCCTCTAGGATCCATTTCTCTCCTTCAGGACCTCTGCCATAGGCAGGAGGATCGAGAACAATGGCTTGGTAGATATTTCCCCTTCGTGCCTCTCGTTTGATGAATTTCATCGCATCGTCCACAATCCAACGTATCCCATCTAAGCCGGAGGATTCCATGTTGTGCTTGGTCCAGGTGACCACCTGCTTCACTGAATCAAGGTGTGATACCTCTGCACCTGCCGCTCTTGCCGCCACACTCGCTGCTCCTGTGTAGCCAAACAGGTTGAGAACTTTCGGTTTGGGCTGAGGAAAAGCCTTCAGCTTACGGTACAGGTAATCCCAGTTGACTGCTTGTTCCGGAAATACCCCAATGTGTTTGAAGGAGGTTTGGGATAGATTGAGTGTCATTTTTAGGCCCTCCGCATTTTCGTAGGGGAGTTGCCAGTGGTCGGGCATGGCCTTGAGCTGCTGCCATTGCCCTTTTTCGGGGTTGTTTTTTTCTTTGGCAAAGTGGGAATGGGCCAGCTTTTTCCAATCCGCATCGGGGAGAGACTTGTCCCAAATCGCCTGTGGCTCAGGTCTGCTAAGGATAAATTTGCCAAAACGTTCCAATTTTTCGAAGCCACCCGTGTCGATCAGTTCGTAGTCAGTCCAGGGGCCAGGGCAAAGGGAGAGGATCAAGTCTTTCATTGCTGCAAAACTACAGAATTTCGTCGTTTTCTTCCTTCTTATCGGGATTTGCATTGCCCAAGATTCGACCTATTTCTTTCACACTGAAATCCCAAAGTGCCTTTCCAAGTTGGGCATCTCGTGCAAGGGTAGAGGTGATGCTTAACTTTTGGTTTTTGTAGTAGCCCCCATTTTTAAGACTTTCCTTTGGTGCGGTAGCCAAGAAGATGGAGGTGGCGGCACCTGCTTTAGGGGAGATAAAAAATAACTTGGTAAAGGCAATCAAGCCCTTGGCCCAGGCCGAAGCTTCCGAACCAAAAGCAGTACGTACCGCTCCCGGATGCAGGGCATAGGAAGTCAATCCATCACTTGCATAGTTGTTTACTAGTTCTTTGGTAAACAGGATATTGTATAATTTTACTGAGGCGTATGCAGATAGGGTATTGCTTGATTTTTTAAGGGAAAAATCCTTGCCGGGGTGTTGTGCAATTCGGTGTGCTTCTGAGCTTACCTGGATCACTCTTGCTTTTCCTTTGATTAAGGCTGGAAGGAGTTCTTGAACCAGTAGGAAGTGTCCAAGGTGGTTGGTTGCGAAGCTAAGGTCAACCATTTCTACGCTGCGCTTTTCTCCAGGATACATGCCACCTGCGTTGTTGATGAGCACATGGATCTCGTCAGTTTGACTCAAAAGAATATCTGCGCCTTTTTTTACCTCAGACATCACGGAAAGATCCATGGGGATCAATACGATTTTTCCTTTTTCGGCAAGCGATTGGATGAGCTTCTCTGCTTTTGGGATATTCCGTACAGGGAGGAATATCCGATCAAACTGAGGAAGCAGTGCGAGGAGAGTTTCCCATCCGATACCGGAGGTACTTCCTGTAAGTACAAGATTCATGGTTTATTTTTTAGTACTACTAGAAACTAAGGTACTTGGTTTTCAGGAATCTATCCTATCTGGTATTTGCTAGGCTTTCTGGACCTAGATTTTTTACTATTTTTGACTAGCTAACCTTTATAATTCAAGGATACTGGGTTAGCGTTGAACAGTCCTGTGTGCTCATGTCTCAGAAATTTATTGATATAGAAAAGGCTATTGCTCTAAAAAATCCAGCTCTTCTGAAGTGGCTACCTGGATTTTTGCTCCGCTATGTCAAGCGGGTGACGCATGAAGAATGGCTTAATTCGGTCTTAAATAAGCATTTAATCAAAAAAGGATTGGATTTTGCCAGAGCCCTAATCGAAGAGTTTGAGATGGAGGTGACTCTGGTTGGAGCGGAGCATATCCCCAAAACTGGGGGCGTGATTTTGGCATCCAACCATCCGCTTGGGGGAATGGATGGGATCGCTTTCGTGCAGGCAATCGGCAAAATTCGTCCCGATGTCCGCATTTTGGTGAATGACCTGTTGATGACCTTCAACAACTTTGAACCCATCTTTGTGCCGGTCAATAAGTTTGGGAAAAATTCTGCTGCTGCCAACCAGCACATCAAAGAAGTTTATTCCCAAGGCCACGTAGTTTTGATTTTTCCAGCAGGTCTGGTTTCGAGGAAGCAGGAGGGGGGAATAAAAGATTTGCCCTGGAAAAAAAGCTTTATTGCAAAAGCCAAACAATACAATTTGGATGTCATTCCCACCCATATTTCTGGAAGAAATTCCTCTTTTTTTTACAATCTGAGCAACTTTAGAAAAAAGATTGGACTGAAGGTTAACCTTGAAATGTTTTGGCTGGTAGACGAAATGTACCGCCAGCGTAAAGGTAAAATCGAGATCACACTTGGAAAGCCAATTTCCTACACCTATTTTGACAGGAGCAAATCCGACGTCCAGTGGGCCGATGATATGAAATCAAAAGTTTATGAACTTGGAAAATCGAATGACTAAGGCTGCCGAAATCATCCCACCTGGAGATAGGGAGTTAATCAAGGCGGAACTTACGCCGGAGCGATTTCTTCGGTATACCAACAATGGAGATAATCTCGTCTACTTGGTCGATTACCACAATGCCCCCCATGCAGTTCGGGAAATAGGTAGACTGCGTGAATTGACCTTTAGAGCGGCGGGTGGGGGTACAGGCATGGCCTTAGACCTAGACGAGAATGATACCAGTGAAAACTGCTACCAACAACTGATCACTTGGAACGAAGCCGATGAAGAAATTGTAGCCGGCTACCGCCTTATTTGCTGCAAGGATGCGCTGGCTCCTGATGGCAGCATACGCTTATCCACCTCCCATCTTTTTGACTTTTCAGAGTCCTTTATCCAAGATTATTTACCTTACACTATCGAACTAGGAAGGTCCTTTGTACAGCCCAACTACCAGCCTAGTTTGGACAACCGCAAAGGGATGTTCAGCCTAGACAATTTGTGGGATGGCTTGGGTGCCGTGGTGCTCCTCAATCCCAACATCAAGTATCTCTTTGGCAAGGTGACGATGTATCCCCATTACAACCGGGAGGGTAGAGACCTACTGCTTTATTTCATGGAACAATATTTCCCTGATCATCAAGGACTAGTAAATCCTAAACAAAAGCTACGCTTAGGCTATGAAACCGATATTCTTTCTCGATCCAATCCCTTTGAGGGCTTGGATTACAAGGAAGGATACAAGGTCTTGAACGGGCGGATTCGAGCTTTAGGAGAGAATATTCCTCCCTTAATCAATACCTACATGAACTTGTCTCCGAGCATGAAAACCTTTGGTACCGCGCTGAATGACGAGTTTGGAGAAGTGGAGGAAACAGGCATTCTCATTACGCTATCCGATATCTACGAAAGCAAAAAACACCGCCACATGGACACGTTTGAGCGGGATAGGCACTATGGTCAGCGGGCACATTAAGTCCAAATTGACCTTGGTGGTAGGTGCAACCGATAACGTGGAACGCTATGCCTACCGTGCGGCGGAGATGCTTCAGAATAAGGGTTTTGATTTTATCCCCATAGGAATCAAAAAAGGCAGGGTCTTGGGTAAAGAAATTCTTGACCTACGCCAAGTTCCAGATTTGAAGGAAATTCATACCATTACGCTTTATTTAGGCCCCCAAAATCAATCCGAGTGGATCGATTACCTGATTAGCCTTCAGCCTAAACGTATCATTTTTAATCCAGGAACAGAAAATTTAGAATTTTTTCCCAAAGCCAAAGCCGCAGGTATTGACGTATTGGAAGCCTGTACGTTAGTAATGTTAACTACAGGTCAATTTTGAAATTTCTCTTTCAAAAAAGTATCCATATACAGGATATGGGGAAGGGAAATGAGGGAGATCAGCACAAAAAAGAGCAAATAAAGATCGTTTGATTCAAGAAATTCGACTCCCAAAAACAACACTAATCCAATTCCTACCAGGCTGATTCCTGAAAAAGGGAGCAATTGTTTTCCAAATTTGAGGGGAGAATTGAAGGCAGGCACTTGGCTCAAATACTTATATTCTGCCAGCATGCTCGGAATGGAGTGCCAAAAGCCAAAATAGACGCTAAAGCTGATCATTAAGGGACTAAAATATAAGAAAGGAACTAAGACCAGGAAGTCCAATGCATCACCTAAGCCAAAGGGCTTGTTATTCAATCCCTGGGTAATTAAAGAGCTGACCATTAGGATGCCCATGATTGCTAATCTAGTTTCTTCACCGAGCTGTAGGGATAGGATTGAACTCAAAATCTCTTGGGTCATCTCCCAATCTCCAAATAGGATTATAGAAAGGAAGAAGGCCCCTTTGAGTAGGTAAAGCAACCCTTCTTTAGTTTGAAGTTGCCCTTGTTCCAAGAAATGGGACTGTCCAAAGTGATAGGCAGACATCACCAAAAAGGCAATTAAAGCTGCTAGAGGGAGTAGCCACCAGAGCAGTCCGTATCCAAGCATCAGAAGAAGGTAGCGTACGATAAAGTGAACTAGGCCTCGAGGACGAATTTCTGGGTTGTGAATGAGGTGGTCAATTCCCCCATGAGGAATACCAACCAGCAGTAAAATCACACCAAAAACTAGGATTTGAACCGTTATTGGGAGCGTAGGAAATAGGATGAAAAGGAGTGCAATTCCTAGTCCTAGTGCTTTGCAGAAGTATTCAATGCGTCCCATAGTGAAGTAGCCCTTTGAGAAAAATCCCAAATTTCAGACCTGACAGGAGGCGTATTTCTTCACTGAAGGTGGTTTTTTCGGATAGAAAGCGAAAAACCAATTCGGGGCGAGAAGCCGAAAATAGATTTAGAAAAAGACCTGGTAGCCTTTTTGGCCATCTATGTGCAATGGTAAGCAGAATGTTGTCGTAAAAAACAAAGCGATTTTTTCTTGGAAAATGGAGGCTAGTAAGCCCACCTTTTTCCATGCTTGCAACCAATGCCGCACAATTTTCTTGAATTGGCGCAAAGGTATAGCCAGTAGAAGGCTTGGTCCAACCAGCAGCGGTTCCAATTGGGATATGGCGCGGGCTTACCGAGTTAAAAAAATTTCGAGTACTCATTGGGATTTTTCCAGATTCCTGAAACTGAATGTCATAGGCGATGGGGCCATATTTTAAGCGAAGTACCTCTTGAAGCTCTTGCAGGAGTGTTTCCTCACTGCGCTCCTCTGTGGTGTAGGCCGTATATTCTATTAAAGCCTCGTGGGTGGAGAAAGGAAGCGTGTAGGTAAAATCAAATCCATTTGAAGGGCGGGTTTCAAAGTCCATTAATCCCCATTTTTTAGGATCAAATAGGGGTTCAGAAACCTTAATTCGTATTCCTATAAAAATTTGATTTAAAATTGATTGATTAGTTGCTTGAAATTCTGCGCGTGAATCAAATACAAAAGAGGCTTTGAAAGTTCCAGCTGCTTTGGTGGCAACCTGTATTTCGGTACCTGCTGGGGTAAGTGCTACTACCTCTTCTTTTAAAAAATGAACATTGGAAAACTGTCTAATTTTCTCAAGCACATGGGCATAAAAGTCATGCGAGTTGAGGTGATGGTAGGACAGTTCTTCTAAAGGCTTGGTAATCTCATGACTTGCATCCTTGAGGTAGAACGAGTTCCAAGAGAAGCGAGCTGACTGGGGATGAATGGGAAGTGCCTCCTTGCTCCAATAGCACCAGGTTTTGTTGGGAATTTCCCCCTGGCTAGGATCAATAATGAGGATTTGGGAATCTTTCAAACTACTTTCTAGTAGATGATAGACCAGGCTTAAACCTGCGCATCCTCCTCCAGCTAGTATGTAGTCGTATTTTTTCATGGGTACAAAAAAGCTGCCTGCACTTTCGTACAGGCAGCTCCAAGTTTAATTATTTCTTGCCGCTTTCAGCAACTGCTACTGAGTATACTACCAAACCAAAACCGATTTTGTTAATCGCATCGGCCAAGTTGTAGAATAAGTCAATAGAGCTTACTTCAAACATACCAGAAAGAAGGTTTCCAGGAAGAACCATGTAACCGAGAGGATAGATAGACCAACCCAAAGTGATGAAGATTTTCAACAAGAACATTGCTCTTCCAAGCGCTGCACTGTTGGAGCTGCTCGCCAATTTAGCGATGTCACCTGCAAATACTTCATACACGATGTATAGGTAACCTAGGGTTGAAATGATACCCCACATGATGTTGTTGTCAAGTCCGGAAGTTTCTCCGATGTAACCTGTCACTAGCATCAAGATAGAAGCTAGGATCAACTTTAAAAGGGTAGATCCTTTTGCGCCAAATGGCTTGGTCAACAAATAGAACTCAACGCACATCAAAGGTACAGTCAAGGTCCAGTCTACGTAACGGAAAGCCGTAGGGCTAGTTCCTGTTTGTAGGTAGAAATCTCTCATGTAATAGTAATGTACTGCCGCGATACCGGTGATAAGTCCGGATACCAACAAGGAAAGCTTCCACTTTCCATCTACTGAAGAACGCTCCACAAAGAAGAATACTGCAGAAGCGAGCATAGCCATGTACCCAATGAAGAAGGTAATCGCTACGGGGTCTGAATTGATGATCTTGTCAAGTCCGACTAGATCCGCCAATAAGGTGTAATTCATAGTTTTTTTGGTTTGGTTGATGTTAACTAACTTTACTACATGATAAGTTTACGGAAAAAAATTTGTTTAAAAAAAAAATCAAAGAAATAATCAAAAAATCTCAAAAGCTTGTCTGTAGGTTCAAATGATGATTTTAAAGCTTTATGTTTTTTTTATTGACCCTAAAAAACATTAAAAATTCAGAATATTATTCGGTTTAAAATTCTTCTATTTTTCAAAAAAAAGGATCGCAAAGTCTTTGATGGATCCTCTTCAGAACTCACTTTTTTTTTCTAAATTGCAGCCTATAACCTAAGTAAGTTATCCCTAAGCTGTATCCTCCCTTTCCAGGGATTTATTCAAAACCATGAGTGAAGAAACATTAAGCAATCCAGAAGACTATGGCGCTGGAAATATTCAAGTATTAGAAGGCCTAGAAGCAGTTAGAAAACGCCCCGCCATGTACATTGGCGATGTTGGAGTTAGAGGGTTACACCATTTGATATGGGAAGTAGTAGACAACTCTATCGATGAAGCCTTAGCAGGCCACTGCGACACCATTCGGGTGACAGTGCACGAAGACAACTCCGTTACAGTAGAAGACAATGGCCGAGGAATTCCTACGGACATGCACCATAAAGAAAAAAAGTCAGCTCTCGAGGTGGTACTTACTGTACTCCATGCTGGGGGTAAGTTTGACAAAGACACCTACAAAGTTTCTGGTGGTCTCCATGGAGTAGGTGTGTCCTGCGTCAATGCGCTTTCCTCGGACCTCAAAGCTACCGTTTTCAGAAATGGGGTCATTACGGAACAAGAATTTAAGATTGGTGCTCCTCAATACGCTGCCCGCGAAGTTGGGAAAACTGATAAGCGAGGTACCACGATCCATTTCAAACCCGATGATAGCATTTTCGCGATCACCGAGTACAAATACGAAACCATCGCCAACCGTCTTCGAGAAATGTCTTTCTTGAATGCTGGCATTCGCATTCACTTACAAGACCTTCGCGAGATAGAAGATGGTGTGGCAAGGTCGGATGAATTTTTCTCTGAGGGTGGCCTAGTGGAATTTGTCCAGTACCTGGACGAAAATCGCGAAAAAATAATCGAACATCCTATTTACATCGAATCCCTCAATCAGGAGGTACCGGTACAGGTGGCGATGAACTACAATAATTCCTACACCGAAAATGTGGTTTCCTACGTCAATACCATCAATACCTACGAAGGAGGAAGCCATGTGACGGGTTTTCGAAGAGCGCTAACTCGCACACTGAAGTCTTATGCGGACAAGTCCGGTCTACTGGATAAGTTGAAGTTGGAAGTGTCTGGCGACGACTTTAGAGAAGGCCTCACCGCAGTGATTTCCATCAAAGTGGCCGAACCGCAGTTTGAAGGGCAAACCAAAACCAAGCTCGGCAACTCAGATGTGGTGGGATTTGTAGATTCGGCGGTGTCCGAAGTACTACAGGCCTGGCTAGAAGAGCATCCTAGAGAGGCAAAAATCATCGTCGGAAAGGTAATCCTTGCTGCTCAAGCTCGCCATGCGGCCCGCAAAGCGCGTGAAATGGTGCAACGCAAAAATATTCTCGGTGGAGGAGGACTTCCTGGAAAGTTGGCCGACTGTGCCAACTCTGATCCTGCAGTCTGTGAATTGTACCTTGTCGAAGGAGACTCCGCAGGTGGATCTGCAAAGCAGGGTAGGGATCGGGATTTCCAAGCCATCTTACCACTGAAAGGAAAGATTTTGAACGTTGAAAAAGCGCACGAGCATAAAATTTACGACAACGACGAGATCAAAAATATCCTAACTGCACTAGGTGTGAAATTTGGGACAGTCAACGATGATAAAGAGTTGGACGTATCTCATCTTCGCTACCACAAGATCATCATCATGACGGATGCGGACATCGACGGTTCCCACATTCGAACCCTGATTTTAACACTCTTTTTCCGATACATGCGTCCGCTCATCGAGCAAGGGTATGTCTACATTGCCTTGCCGCCTCTTTATTTGTTGAAGAAGGGAAAGGATGAGCGCTATTGCTGGACGGAAGAAGAACGGAAGCGCTTGATCTCAGAGATGGCCAAAGAAGGAAAAGAGGATAGTGTCGGCATTCAACGTTACAAAGGTCTCGGTGAAATGAACCCTGAGCAGCTCTGGTCTACTACCATGGATCCCACTACCCGTACATTGAAGCAGGTAACAATCGAATCCGCCATAGAAGCAGATCACCTCTTTAGCATGCTGATGGGGGATGAAGTCGCCCCTCGAAGAGACTTTATTGAGAAGAATGCGAAATACGCCAAAATTGACAGCTAAAAACTTGGGGGCCCTTTAGCCCCCTTTTTTTAATACAAATTTGGTTTGATTGGATGTACCGACAGGAAGTAACCCAGTAAAACGATAACCTTGGAATTTATGAAACTTGCGGCAGCAGATAAGTACGAATCCATTATCCAAAAAAGTGACCTCATCAGCAGAGACCTGAGCTGGGTAAAATTTAACGAAAGGGTTTTGGACCAGTCCAAGAAATCCTTTCGAAGCATTTTTGAAAAGCTAAAATTTCTTGCGATCACCGCCTCCAACATGGACGAGTTTTTTATGATCCGTGTGGGTTCCCTCTACAACTACCTGGACTACGAAAAAGAGCGCATCGATTATGCGGGACTTCGGGAAGAGCCTTTCAAGGAAAAGTTGATGAAGGACTGCCAGCAATTTCATTCCGATCAGCAACAGCATTTTATCCAGACCATCCTTCCCGAATTGCATGAGGAAGGAATTTCCCTCCTTAACGTTACCAAGCTCAGCGCAGAGGAGCAGGAAACGGTGAGGCAGTATTTCCTCAAGGCCATCTATCCGATGCTTACGCCCATGGTGTACGACGGCTACCGCACCTTTCCGATCTTGATGAACAAGCTGCTCGTATTTGGGGTGGTCACCACCAGTCCCGGCGAGCGAAAGGACATGCGCAAGATGAGCTTCGTGCAGATTCCGGCCAATATCCCGCGTTTTTTTGAAATCGAACAGGAAAATTCCCTGACGCTGATTCCTATCGAGGAGGTGATCCGCGAGAATATCATTTCATTATTCAGAAACGTCGAGATCGAATCCATTAGCCTCTTCCGAATCACCCGAAATGGAGATTTTACCCTGGAAGAAAGTGACGACATGGATGCCAACTTCTTGGAGGAGGTGAAGCGCAAACTTATGGAGCGAAAGACCGGAAGGGTAGTACGCATTGATATTGAGGAGGGCTATTCCAAATGGATGCTCAACTCCCTGTTGGAGCGTTGGAACCTACGCCCTGACTCGGTGTTTCTTACCAAGAGGGTAAGCATGATTGACTTTTCGGGTTTATGGCAGATCGTGGGCAACAAGCATTTTCGGGATAGACTGCCTCAGATGCCAGCACCAGTTAAGCCGCTTTCCTATCCAGAAGAAGGGAGAGCGGATATCTTCGAAATTCTGAAGGAGCGAGACATCCTACTGCATCATCCCTACAATAACATCGACTCCATTCTCGATTTGATTGAGAATGCAGCGGAAGATCCCAATGTGATGGCTATCAAAATAACCATCTACCGCTTGGCAAAGGATAGTCGAATCACCAAGGCCCTTTTGCGTGCTGCTGAAAATGGCAAGCACGTATCTGTTTTATTTGAAGTTAAGGCACGTTTTGACGAGGAAAACAACATTCGGGAAGCAAAGAAACTGCAAAAAGCAGGCTGCTTTGTCATCTACGGAATATCCCACCTGAAGACCCACACCAAGCTTCTCTTGATTGTGAAAAAGGACGACCAAGAGATCACCCGCTACGTGCACCTAGGATCGGGCAACTACAACGAGGATACGGCAAGGCTCTACACGGATATTGGACTGCTCACCACCAACGAAGTGCTGGCCAACGACGTATCTGAATTTTTTAATGTAATCACCGGTCACTCTGTACCTAGTGACTACCGCAACTTGATCACTGCGCCAAGAGACATGCGAAATCAGCTGATCTCCTTCATTGAAGAGGAAGCGATGCATGCAAAAAATGGACTGCCAAGTGGAATTTTCATCAAAGTCAATTCCCTAGAAGATTCTGAAATCATCCGTGCCCTCTACAGTGCCTCGCAACAGGGAGTTCCAATCAAACTCATTATTCGCGGCATTTGCTGCCTCCGGCCTGGTAGAAAGGGCCTGAGTGAGAATATTGAGGTGCTCTCCATCGTAGGAGACTTCCTAGAGCATAGCCGCATCTACCATTTCCACAATAATGGGGATACGCGCACCTACTCGGGTAGTGCCGACATGATGGTGCGAAGCTTTGACAAGCGCCTCGAATCTTTATTTAAAGTTGAAGCTCCTCTGTTGGAAAAACAGCTGATGAATATTCTTTCCTGCAACTTGAGGGATAACTCCAATTCCTACACCATGCAAGAGGATGGGACCTATTTGGCTAAAGCCCCAGTTGCTGGAGAAGCCAAGTTCAATATTCACCAGGAGTTTTTTAAGGTGAAAGTGAATGAGGTGTTAAAAGTAAAATTAGTAGAAGAAAAGCAGGAAGAACCATCTACAGAAGAGTAAGTTTTTCACATTTTCAAAAGATAAGACCCCCTTTACAGAATGAACAGAATTATTTAGGGGATAAACTGCATAATTTCACTTTTTTATATTGAATTGGAATTATCTGGGGTTGATTGAATTGGAAAAAATAAAAAAATTCAATTTTTTCTATTGAATTTTGATTTATTGATAATTGTGGTATTTTTGACTTTATTGTGGTAGTTAAATAATAGTTGGTTTAGTTTTCAAATAAAGGGCAGGAGATTTTCTCCTGCTTTTTTAGTTTAATCCCGTTCCGGAAATTTTTTGAAGTGCCAGACTGGGATAGGTATAAAAAAAGCCCAAACTTTCGTTTGAGCTTTGGAGTGCAGACGGAAGGATTCGAACCCTCAACCCTCGGAGCCGAAATCCGATATTCTATCCAGTTGAACTACGTCTGCGTACTAAATTTATAGCGCTGCTTTTACACGCTCAGCAGCTTCTTTGAGTGTAATGGCTGAAAATACCTTCAAACCAGAATCATCGATGATTTTTGCACCTTCTGCAGCATTGGTGCCTTGAAGGCGTACAATGATCGGAATGCGAATGTCTCCGATAGACTTGTAGGCTTCTACCACGCCATTGGCAATACGGTCGCAACGAACAATTCCACCAAAGACGTTGATTAGGATTGCTTTTACGTTAGGGTCTTTCAAGATGATTCGGAAACCTGCTTCTACAGTCGTTGCGTTGGCCCCTCCTCCCACGTCTAGGAAGTTGGCAGGCTCTCCACCAGAAAGCTTGATCATGTCCATGGTAGCCATGGCAAGACCTGCTCCGTTGACCATACAGCCCACGTTACCGTCCAATTTCACATAGTTGAGTCCTGACTCACCAGCTTCCACTTCCAACGGATCTTCTTCAGCCAAATCTCTCAATTCTGCCAACTTGGGTTGACGGTAGAGGGCATTGTCATCCACATTTACTTTGGCATCTACTGCCAAAATTTTATCGTCGGAAGTTTTAAGAACTGGGTTGATTTCAAATTGAGAAGAGTCTGTGCCAATATAAGCGGCATAAAGTACTCCAATAAACTTGACCATTTCTTTGTGAGCAGTACCACTTAATCCCAATTTGAAGGCTACTTTTCGGGCTTGGAAGCCTTGTAAACCAACTTTAGGATCGATCCACTCCTTAATGATTTTTTCAGGATGGTGTTCAGCAACTTCTTCAATGTTCATACCACCTTCTGTAGAGGCCATGATCACATTTGAACCGGTGGCACGATCCAGTAAGATTGACATGTAATATTCCTTGGGCTCGGATGCCCCAGGATAATACACGTCCTCTGCTATCAATACCTTATTTACTTTTTTTCCTTCAGCGCCGGTTTGGATAGTCACCAAGGTGCCTCCCAAGATGGCAGCCGACTTATCTTTTACATCTTCTAATTTTTTGGCAAGCACAACACCTTTGGAGCCTGTTTCTTTAATTTCTCCTTTGCCTCTACCTCCTGCATGGATCTGTGCTTTGATCACGAACCAAGAAGTGCCGGTTTGTGCGTTGAGCTTCACTGCTGCTTCATACGCCTCCTCCGGAGTGCTGGCTACGATACCCTCTTGGATACGAACGCCATATCCTTTTAATACTTCTTTCGCCTGATATTCGTGAATATTCATCTATGGAAAATTTTGCCCGAATATAAGCCTGTACAGGCAATATAGCAAACTGGAATCCGTGAATTTTAGCAAAACAGCCTGTTAATTCCTGGATTAGAAGGATTTGTTTTACATTTAAAAAATCAAAAATTGGTAGCATGCTGATTGCAAAAGGTATTCATAAATCTTACGGTTCGTTGGAGGTTTTGAAGGGGGTAGATTTGGAAATTTCCAAAGGAGAAATTGTTTCTATTGTAGGTGCTTCTGGTGCTGGAAAAAGCACGCTGCTCCACCTTTTGGGAACCTTGGATCGCCCTGATCGCGGAGAACTATTCTTGTACGATCAAAACCTGCTCCAACTTCAAGGAGATGCCCTTGCCGAATTTCGAAATTCTCGAATTGGATTTATCTTCCAGTTTCACAACCTACTTCCAGAATTTACTGCCTTAGAGAATATTTGTATTCCAGGATTTATTCAGGGCAGGGAAGAGAAAGAGTTGACCAATCGGGCTGAGGAACTAGCGGAAATTCTTGGAATCCGCCATCGCTTGGAGCACAAGCCTTCTGAGCTTTCTGGCGGAGAGCAGCAGCGGGTAGCTGTGGCTCGCGCCTTGATCAATAGTCCCGACCTGGTATTTGCGGATGAGCCGAGTGGCAACCTCGATACGAGCAATGCGAGAGCACTTCACGATTTGTTTTTCAAGTTGAGGGACACCTTTCAACTTTCTTTTGTGATCGTCACACACAACGAAGAGTTGGCCACCATGGCTGACCGGAAGGTGGTGATGAAGGATGGCAGGATTGTCGGCACTTAATTGCTTTTATGATTATCCGAAATTATGCCAGTGTCTCAGGAGAGGTCTATTAAACCTTGCGGATAATCGCTCACTGTCGGCAGTCCACGGTGCACAGCCCACTTAATGGATCCTCATTCCTTATTTCCTTCGGTTAGTGGTTTAGTTTCGGGTAACCAGATTATTTTTATGATTATCCACGATTATTCGCAGTCAATACAACTCCAAATAAACCTAGGATACGATTGCGGATAATCACATTACCTTTTAAGCTGCTTGAGCATAGCCGACACATGGGCCTTGTTTTCAAATAATCCTTGAAAAACTCCAGCGATTCGGTGGTTGCTATCCAATAGGTAAGTGACACGCGTGGGCATTTTGATCAATGGGAGGAGCGCATCGTACGCTTTGCATACTTTTCCTGATTCGTCTGCTAGTAGTTCGAAGGGGAGGCGATGCGTCTTTTTAAACTTTTCATGGGTAGCCAAATTGTCCCTGCTAATGCCAAACACTGGGATATCTAGCTCACGAAATGCAGCAAACTGGTCACGAAATTCGCAGGCCTCGGTGGTACAACCGGGAGTGAAATCCTTGGGGTAAAAATAGAGGATGAGGGATTTTTCCGCCAGGTCTTTGGAAAGGGTGATGCTGCCCAAGCTTGTTGCAGCAAGCGTAAAATCAGGTGCTTGAGTTCCTATAGTTAAGGCCATGTTTTTTTTAAAGGTAACAGTTTAGGGAAAAGGAAGGTTTTCAAACTATGCCCTAATCCTAGTCTAAGCTAGGTAGAATCTTCTAGCTTTGTAAATCAATTTTGTCACCAAGCGCTTTTTCCTTGAAAATCAGTCCAGTACAGTCCATGCTTTTGGCAAGTGTATTTTTTGCACTGATGAATGTGTCGGTCAAATTTATTCCCCACATTCCGGCCATTGAAATTGTTTGGTTCCGGTCTGTTTTTAGTGCTGTTTTTACGGTGATAGTTTTGACCAAAAAAGGAATCCCGCTTTTTGGTACGCATAAGTGGAGCTTGGTAGCAAGAGGAGTGGTAGGATCCATCAGTTTGATCTTATTTTTTTATACGCTGCAGCGCATCCCCTTGGCTAGCGCTGTGACGATGCAGTACCTATCCCCCATATTCACGACGATTCTGGGTATTTTTATTCTTAAGGAAAAAGTAAAGGCCAGGCAGTTTGTCTACTTTGGTTTAGCATTTGCAGGGGTGCTTTTGATCCAAGGGGTGGATCCGCGTGTAGATGGATTGAGTGCTGCGATGGGATTGATTTCAGCCTTGGCATCTGGAATTGCTTACAATCTGATTCGAAAGTTGAAAGGCAGCGAACATCCTATGGTGATTATTTTATACTTTCCATTGGTGACTTTACCCATTGCTTCTGTGTTGATGTATTTTGATTGGGTGACTCCCATGGGATGGGACTGGTTGATTTTGCTTTGGATAGGTTTCTGTACCCAAAATGCGCAGTACTTCATGACTTTGGCCTATCAATCGGGCAATGTGTCCCGTATTTCTAGTTTGAGTTACCTTGGAGTAGTCTATGCCTTGATTTTTGGGTTTTTACTATTTGGAGAAACCTTCCCCATACCCGCTTACCTTGGAATGGCGTTGGTTTTCATTGGCATCCTTTTGAATTTACGGGTAAAATAGTTTGTAATTTCACAGTTTCTAATCCTTCCTAGTTGATGAAGATTACCAAAGATTTATACCAAAGTAACCTTGCCTTGCTGACTGATTTTTACCAGCTGACGATGGCCTATGCCTATTGGAAGTCCGGAAAAGGAGAGCAGGAGGCGGTGTTCAATTTATTTTTCAGAAAGAACCCTTTTGAGGGGGGCTTTACCTTGGCAGCGGGCTTGGACTATGTGGTAGATTACTGCAAAAACTTACAGTTTGAGCAAGGGGAGTTGGACTACTTGAGGAAGATGAATCAGAAGGATGGAACGCCCATGTTTGCGCCCGCATTTTTGGATTACCTAAAGGAACTTCGGTTTACCTGTGACATCGATGCAGTCGAAGAGGGGACGGTGGTGTTTCCCAATGCACCGATGGTACAGGTGAAAGGGAGTTTGATTCAGTGTCAGCTCTTGGAAACCCCCTTGTTAAACATTCTTAATTTCCAGACCTTGATTGCTACGAAGGCTGCACGAATCAATTTGGCGGCGCAAGGAGCACCCGTTTTAGAGTTTGGCTTGCGTAGAGCTCAAGGCATCGATGGTGCCTTGGCAGCAAGTAGAGCCTCGTACATCGGCGGTTGCAGTTCCACTAGCAATGTGATGGCGGGCAAACTTTTTGATATTCCTGTTTCGGGAACGCATGCACACAGCTGGATACTTTCCTTTGATTCTGAATTGGAGGCCTTTTATGCGTATGCAGAGGCCTTCCCTGATCACTGTGTATTTTTGGTGGATACCTATGATACCTTAGCAGGAGTAAAAAACGCGATTCAGGTAGGATTAAGTTTACGGAAAAAAGGCAAGGAGATGCTAGGCATCCGTATTGATTCGGGTGATTTGGCCTACTTCTCCATACAGGCAAGACAGCTTTTGGATGATGCAGGGTTTCCGAATGCCAAAGTGTATGCTTCCAATGACCTGGACGAGTACATCATCACCTCTTTAAAATCTCAAGATGCGGCCATCGATGTATGGGGAGTAGGAACTAAGTTGGTCACGGCATTTGACCAGCCAGCTTTGGGGGCAGTATACAAACTTTCAGCCATTAAAAATGAAGCTGGAAATTGGGAGCCAAAGGTGAAAGTATCTCAGCAATCGTTAAAAATCAACATACCTGGTATTAATAAGGTACGCCGCTACTTTAGCAAAGGAAAGGCAGTTGCAGATATGATCTACCTGGAAGGACAGGCCATCGATCCCAAGGGAATCATGATCATTGATCCCAACGATGCCACGCAACGGAAGCGCTTGATGCCTGCATTTTACGAGGAGGAGGAGTTGCTCAAGCCAATTTTCCGAAAAGGGGAGCTGGTCTATTCCTTGCCCAGCTTAAAGCAAATTCGGGAGCGGGCTGGAGCTCAATTGGAAGCTTTTGATAAAACGCACAAGCGATTGATCAACCCCCATGTCTATCCGGTAGGCTTGGAGGAGAAGTTACATCAGCTGCGAATGGAATTGGTTATTGCTGCAAAAAATAGTCATAATGATAAAGATGAGGTCTGATACTGCATTACTTCTGGTAGATGTTCAGCATGATTTTCTGCCAGGTGGAGCGCTTGCGGTGCCACAGGGAGATGAGATTTTGCCTGTTATTGCATCCCTGCAACCTAAATTTGAGCGCCTAGTGGCCACTCAAGATTACCATCCTTCCGATCACGGCAGTTTTGCTGCCAATCATGCAGGGAAAAATCCCGGGGAATGGATTGAACTGGAGGGAGTACCTCAAATACTATGGCCTACGCACTGTGTAGAAGGTACTTTTGGAGCTGATTTTGCAGCATCTCTTGATCGAAGTGCATGGGAAGCAATTTTTCAGAAGGGGAGAAATCCAAGTGTAGATTCCTACTCTGGATTTTTTGACAATGCACGCCGTGGAGATACGGGTTTGGCAGACTATTTAAAAAATAAGGGAATCACTCGTGTATTTGTATGTGGGTTGGCCCTGGATTACTGTGTAAAATTTACGGCTCTGGATGCACAGAGCTTGGGTTTTGAGACCTATGTACTTACCGATGCCACTCGTGCAGTCAACCTTCATCCTGAGGATGGGCAGCGAGCATTGGAAGAGTTGCATGCAGCCGGAATTACCTGTTTGGAAAGTAAAGATCTGAGTTCCTATGTTTAACTATGACCCTCAAAAGCAGTATCCCAAAGAAACGGAAAGCCGGGTAGTCATCCGCTTTCAGGACTGCGACCCCCTTCGCCACCTCAACAATGCGAAGTATTTCGATTACTTTTTTAATGCCCGTGAGGACCAAGTACCCAAGCTATACGGTTTAGAAATCATCGATTTGATTCGGGTATACAAAGCCGCTTGGGTAGTCTACAACCATAACATCAGCTATGTTAAACCAGCAATGGTTGGGGACTGGGTTCGTATCTACAGTAGAATTCTCTGGTACAATGCGAACACCATTCTGGTTGAATATTACCTCACCGATGATTCCAAAACGCAGTTAAAGACCGTACTTTGGTCTACCATGCGGTATGTATCTTTAGCGGAGGGTAAATCTATGAATCATGAAGGGGCGGTAGTCGATTTTTTAAAGGCAACCTCACTTCATTTGGATCCTACTTCCTTGGATATTCGAGATCGTGTCAAGCAGTTAAAGCGAGAGTTGGAGTTGGGAGGCTAACAGGCTATTCGGCATTCATCCCATAATCTCGTTCGACAAGTGCGATTCGCGTTTTGAACGCGGAATACCACTTTTCACGCCCGTATTTCTGTGCGATG
Source organism: Bacteroidia bacterium (assembly GCA_964202605.1). Taxonomy (GTDB): domain Bacteria; phylum Bacteroidota; class Bacteroidia; order Cytophagales; family Cyclobacteriaceae; genus Algoriphagus. The sequence goes on from CAXNJN010000019.1 coordinate 31,433, forward strand.
AGGTGATCTGAGTTCACTTTCCAGGCGCGGATGGCTTCCAAACTTTCCCAATACGAAATGGTGATGCCTAGTCCACTGCGTGCACTTTCATGGCCCAAGTAACCCGGTTGTAAGGCGGCAAGTCGAACCATTTCCCCAGCCATTTCTTCATAGCCAGCTTCGATGTCTGTTCGAATGCTGGTGAAAATCACCGCATAGTAGGGAGGAGCAGGGGTGTTAGCGTGCATGTTGATCGAGGTAGGGAAGGTATTCCATGTAGGTAGCGGTGGCAAGCGCTAGTTCTTTGCTAAAGGTGAGTTCGGTCAGGTATAGGGCTAGGTCTATGCCTGCAGAAATGCCAGCTGCTGTCCAGAGTCGGGCATCGGTTTGTATGTAGCGAAGTTTGGGCTGCGGTAGGGCAGAGGGGACCATTTCTTGAATGCTCTCGTATACTTCGTGGTGGGTGCAATAGGGTTTTTGTTCTAGCAAACCTGCTTTACCGAGGATTCTGGAACCAGAGCAGACGGTCATGGTCCATTCGGAGCTGAGGACGCGTGGCGTTATGGCTTCGATGATTGAGGCGTTTTGAACCACTTTTTTGGTGCCGTCGCCTCCCGGAAGCACGAGATAATCCAGTTTGGGAAGGGAGCTGATGGAATGATCAGGCACCACCTGAAGGCCATTTCTGGCGTGGATGGGTAGGGTGTTGTAGGAGAAGGTGTGCACGTCCAGGAGGGTATAGCCCGAGAGTTGGTTGGCCACCGAAAAAACCTCAAAAGGCCCTGCAAAATCCAAAACTTCTACGTCGTCAAATATGAAAATACCGAGTTGCTTCATGGGAATTAGTTTAAGGACGAAAGTGGATAAAATTAAAAGAAAAACAGAAAGGGATACGGTTTTTGTTCACCCTGCCGAATGCAGGCAGGCTTTCCGAAGGTAGGTTGTGGATTTCGTTGATGATTTTAAAACCCTGGGGCAGACCAATCTTTCCTTGGACTTCCTTGGACTTGCTATATTAGATTGTAGAATAGGTTAGCACTCTTAACTTAGAATCTATGGAAGACAGAACAAGGCGAATCTTTGACAAGGAATTCAAGTGCATGTTTGTTGAACTGTATAAAATTGGAACTCATTTACCAAATTGCAAAACTAACAATGGACCAGACTATGGTTGAAATCTTTGAATTCATCAAAATCTCCCACAATAAAAAAATGAATTATTCCTACTTGAATGATCTCTCCCCTGATTAGTTCGAGTAGCCCCGCGGTAGGCGGCATTAAATCAAATATAAAAACAGGGCTAAAAATTTTTGTCCGGTTTTTATAGCAAATCCAAATCCAAATTAAAATCCTAATTCTAAATAGCCATGAAAGTAAGGCATTCTATTTTCTGCATTTCCGTTGTGCTATGCCTATTTTTCAACCCAACATTTGGGCAAAACAATCGGCTGAACACGTCCAATCAAATCGGATGGTATACCTATTTTGGAACCTTCAAGCTGTCCAATAAATTAGGTTTGCATACGGAATACCAATTTCGTCGAACTCAGGTCATCTCCGATTGGCAGCAAAGTCTGTTGCGGCTTGGATTGAACTACACAATTCATCCTGCTGTCCAAGTGAGGGTAGGCTATGGGTGGATAGAAACATTTCCCTATGGGGAATATCCATTAAATGGATTTGGTAAGCAATATACCGAGCACCGGATTTTCCAAATGGCGCAACTTTCCCAAAAAGTAGGAAAGGTAGACTTTTCGCACCGCTTTATGCTTGAGCAGCGCTTTGTTGGGAAGTATTCAGATGCGCAGGCGGCAAAAGAAGCTGAGTTTCCATTGCTTCACCGGATGCGGTACATGGTCCGGATGCAAGTGCCCTTGAAAGGTAATGAGATCCAGGATAAAACTCCGTATCTGGCTGTGTATGATGAGGTATTTGTCGGTTTTGGGGAAAATGTAAATACCAATGTATTTGACCAAAACCGAATAGGCATATTTCTTGGATATCGCTTTTCGAAAAATTTCAGATTGGAGGGAGGCTATCTCAACCAGACCCTGCAGTACGGAAGGCTGATTAATGGGAAAAATGGGTTTCAACACAATAATGGGTTGATTGTGAATTCGAATATCACGCTGGATTTGATGAAAAAGTAGGTGTGAGGTCTGCCTACCAAAGTAAGGTCTACCTACCGAAGGAAGACAGGCCTTACTGTCGTGGTAGTTCAACCTACCGCGGTAGTTCAACCCGCCTTGGCGGGTTGGGATTCCTTATCCTCGGGTTTAGCTGTCTTCCCCAGGTTTCACCTGGGGTTATTCATGGTTTGATCCGCCGCGGCGGATCTTATCGAGAGAACGGATTTGATTATGCATGATCAGCCGCGGCTGATCGAACTTATGAATAACCATGGGTGCAACCCATGGAATAAGAGTAGGATGATGTTCAGCAGGACCCGCAATAGCGGGTCCAACAGAAAAACTCCATCAGTTAACCAATTCACTCTCAAATCCGTTAAGGAGTAGCGATTGCCGAAGTAATCCATTTTAACCCAATCTTAAGAATTTACTAAGGGCCTGTAAAGAGTGCCTATTTTACTTTTGAAAAATACTTAAACTGACTACCCTGATGAACGAAAAAATGAACCGCATGGAGTTTCTGAAAAGCCTAGGGCTAAAAGGAGCTTCCCTTTTTGCAGTCTACTGTGCTGCTTCTGGATTGAGCAGCTGCGTCAACGAAAGTATGGACCCTACCAACCCCACAGGAGGTACTGGAAATGAGTTGATCCTAGATCTGAACTCAGCTGCCTATTCCAAACTCAATACCGTAGGAAACTACGTGGTTGTTAGTGGAATCGTGATTGCTCGAGTAAGCGCATCTTCATTTGCTGCGGTGACGCAGGTGTGTTCTCACGAAGGGAGGAGACAAGTAGTATTTAATGCGGGTGAATTTTACTGTGCTGCTCATGGTGCCAGATTCGACACGGCAGGGAAGGGACTTAACTCCACCGGTTCACGCGGATTGAAAACCTACGCCACCGTACTTGATGGCACAAACTTAAAAGTAACGACATGATGGGGATTAGGGTGAAAAAATCGCGCTTACTAGGAGGGATTTTTTCTCTCGGGCTTTTACTCGGAACAAGCGCTTGGATCTCGGCTTCCGCACAGGACGATCTCTTAAGCTTACTCGATGCCGAGCAAGCCAAAGAGCCAACCTACACGATAGCGACCTTTAAGGCTTCTCGCCTCATCAACGGGCAGACCATCGAAACCATCTCCAAAAACCACCTTAATTTTTGGATTTCCCACCGTTTTGGAGCTGTAAATTCTGGGTTTATAGCTAATTTTTTTGGTCTCGACGAAGCCAAAATCCGACTGGGCTTGGAGTATGGGCTTACAGATCGATGGCTCGTAGGAGCGGGGAGGAGTTCCCTAGAAAAGACCTACGACCTGTACACCAAATACAAGGTCTTACGACAATCCAATACCGTTCCTGTTACGGTAACTGCCATGGCCGGCTGGGGGATCAACACCATGCCGACGGGATACATCATGGAGTCGGGTTCTCCTATGAAGTTTAACAACAACATCGAGCGCTATTCCTACTGGAGTCAGGTGCTGGTAGCGCGCAAGTTCAACGAAAAACTTTCCCTGCAGCTAATGCCTACACTCATCCACGTCAACAAGGTGGAGGATCCGAGCATCCCCAACCAGGTGTTTGCACTTGGGGCTGGAGGGCGATACAAGCTCAGCCAGCGTATTACGCTTTCTGCGGAGTATTACTATACCTTGCGGGAACTGGAGGAGGATGAGGACGACGATGATGATGGAGGAAATGGAAGTTTTCCATATCCCTACCGCAATGCACTTTCTTTTGGAGTAGATATTGAAACGGGTGGACATGTATTTCAATTCCACCTCACAAATGCCCGTGGGATGGTAGAAAAGCAATTTGTCGGGCAGAATGTAGGCGCATGGGATAAAGGTGACATCTTTTATGGGTTCAACATCGCTAGAACCTTCAGTTTGGACAAAGCCGCTAGAAACGCACACAAATGAAAAAATCGATCCTGTTCTTTTCCTTCTTCCTACTGTTAGGTAGCGGTTTGTCTTTTGGTCAAACCTTGTATAGAACTTCCGTGGGGGAGGTATCCTTTTTTTCCAAGACCCCTGCGCTCGACATTGAGGCGCTCAACAAAAAGGCTGGAGCCATCCTCAACGCAGGTACTCGTGACTTGGCGATTCAGATGAAAATCATCGATTTTCAGTTTCCCAACAAACTCATGCAGGAGCACTTCAACGAGAATTACCTAGAGAGTGAGCGCTTTCCTACGGGCAAGTTTGCAGGTAAAATCAAAGAAGAAGTAGACCTCAGCAAGCCGGGTACCTATCCGGTGACTGCAGCCGGCAACCTCACCATTCATGGGGTTACCAAGCCTGTTACGGTCAAGGGGTCAATTGTGGCTACAGCCACTGAGATGAAAGTGACTTTTGCTTTTACCGTACGCACAGAAGACTACAAGATTGAGGTTCCTACGCTGGTATTCAATAAAATTGCTGAAGTGATTGAAGTCAGCGGAAAGTTGAATTTGGTAAAGTAAGGGGGCTCTATGCTCACTTAACTTTTTTTTCTTTTTCTCGCAAAGCCGCAGAGGCGCAAAGGAGTTAATTCTTTGCTCCTCCCCACGGAAGGCAGGCCGCCAAGGAATTAATTCTTTGCGCCTGCCCGCCGAGGCTGGTCTTGGCGAGAAAATAATGATTAAAAATTCTATACGACCAATTAATTGACGTTGATTGATCCAGAACAAGCATCACCTTCTTCAGATCCCTTTAACCATAAGTTTAGGGTAGAAATTCGATCCTTTGTTAAGTCCTCCAAATAGAGTGAAACACACAGGGGATGAATACTTCCATAATACCCATCTTCTCGATCTGGATATTTAACTTTTACTTCTGCATCACGAAAAGTAATCCAGATTCTTTGAGAAGCCCTCAGATTTTTGATGAATTCAGCATCTGATTTATACTCTTTTAAAATAGCTTGATACACCTCATTCAGCTTTTTATCTGTTTTTTTATAGGAGTCATATGACATCATATTGAGCTCGGCTTGCGTTTGAGAAAACCCAAAAAAACAAAAAAAGCAAAAAACAACGGAGAGTATGTACTTCATGGGAGTAGGGTTTAGGGTGGGTTATACTTTCTGGTCTGATTTAAAAGTATACTTTTTCAACCATTTTTCAATTTCGATTTTCACACACTGAACTTCATTTTTCAGACAAAAAAAACTTAGTCTCACGCGAAGGCGCAAAGCCGCCAAGGAGTTTATCCTTTGCTCCTCCCCACGGAAGGTAGGCCGCCAAGGACTTAATTCTTTGCGCCTCTGCACCTTTGCGAGAATACATATTTCAAAAGTTA
>CAXNJN010000020.1:0-36741 GCA_964202605.1 Bacteroidia bacterium
GGGCGCGTCTGTTTCCAATACCAAATGCTCCAATCCAATATACGGAATCACCTGGTCTAAACCTCCATTTTTGTAGGTTGAAACGCCTCCAATCCCCAACAAAAATCCCATCTCCACAATTCGCTTTGCTTGGTCAAGCGTGCCAGTAAAGCAATGAAAAATTCCCTTCAGCTTTCCGTTATGTACTTTCTCGATAAACTCAATGGTCAAATCGATGGATTCTCTACAGTGTAATACAATGGGTAGCTCCATGGCTTTGGCCCAGCCCACCTGAATCTCCAAGGCCACAAGCTGCCGATCTAGATTCGTTTTATCCCAGTACAAATCAGTACCAATCTCTCCCACCGCAGCAAAAGACCGGCTGTTCAGCCAGTTTTCCATCACCTGCAGCTGCGCCTCAAAATCATCGCCTACCTCACAAGGATGTAATCCCATCATCGGTACACACAAGTCCCCGTAGCGGGCCTCACAGTCCAGCATAGCGTCGATGCTATGCACATCTACATTGGGCATAAAAACCGTGGTCACGCCCGCAGCACGGATCTCTTCAATGACCTGATCTCGATCTGCATCAAACTTGCTGGAATAAATATGGGCGTGGGTATCGATCAACTGCATGTAGGAAAGCAGGGTTAAGGGGTCATTTATGCATCAAAAATAAGAAAGTATGAATGCAATATCTCGAATGGAACCTATTGGTTGAAAAAATCATATGATTATCCGCAATTATGCATGTGGCTCAAGGAGTATTAATAGCTGCGGATAATTCACAGACCACAGTCCACGGTCCACAGCTCACCTAATTGAACTTCAAACCTTATTTTTTTGGTTAGTGGTAAAAAAGCGGATAATCACAAAAAGTTACTTTACTAGACCTACAAGCCTTCCAAGAGCTGGGTGGTATACCCCTCTCCGACCAAAAAATCCAAGTAATCAGGCAATACCTTCTTTAGCTGCGCCTTGGTCTTCTGCTGATCATGAAAGACGACAATCGTTCCAGGTGCTGTTCTCGAAGTACAGGCCTGAATCAAATTCACCGAAGATAAATCCGGATCAAAATCATAACTCAACAAATTCCACATCACTATTTTTTTAGCTGCTGCCACACCCTTGGCTTGACCTGGATTAATCCAGCCATAGGGAGGTCGAAAAAATCGAGGGGTTTCTCCAACGGTGTCGGCAAGGATCGCATCGCAGGCTGCAACATCATCCAAATACGTCTGTGTAGCTGTTTTCCAGCCAGAAAGGTGATAGTAGGTATGATTTCCTAGTTGATGCCCTGCTGCAAGGACGGTTTGGGCTAAGGCAGGATACTTGCGCACATTATCTCCGACCATAAAAAAAGTGGCTCTCATGCCCCGCTTCTCCAATTCCTCCAGCACCCAGTCCGTTATGCCCGGTACAGGCCCATCGTCAAAGGTGAGGGAGATTTTTCGCTCCGATGTATGTCCATTCCAAAGCCGATTGGGATATAGAAAAGGGAGAAAAAAAGGAAGTTGGTAAAATCTCATGCTCTCGAAAATCGAAGGCTCAAAAGGGTTAAATCGTCATGAAAAGGCACTTTCTTGGAGAATTTATCCATCGCTAATCGAAATTCAAGATGAAATTGAGCAGGATCTTGGTCCTTGTTTTTCTCAATAAATTCTTTCAATCGCTCCTCACCAAACTCTTCTTCCTCCGGATTCATCGCTTCGGTCAAGCCATCCGTATAGAGGTGGATCGTAAAATCTCGCAAGCCTTCACGCATCCCTACTTCCAAAAACGGGACAAATTCAAAAGCTCCCAAAATCGTGGTGCCCGCCTCTAAAAACTCAAGGGTACCAGACGCAGCGCCGTACAAAACAGGTGGATTATGCCCTGCATTTACAAAGCGTAAGTTGCCAGTGGCAAACTCATATTCTCCAAGAAAAAATGTTAAAAACCGCTCCCCTTTGGTCAGATCAAAGAGCGTGAAATTCAGTTGTTGAATCAAGGTTTCCAAGTCTGTATGGCTTCGCAACAAGGTGCGGAGTGCGGCTTGAAAATTAGACATCAACAGGGCTGCTGCCATTCCCTTTCCTGACACATCTGCGATACAGAAGTACAATTTATCCTCACCACTCGAAATCAAATCGTAATAGTCGCCTCCAACCTTGCTATGCGGGATATAGGTTACCTCTGCTTTCAAAAATTCTGTATTTGGTAAAACTGCAGGAAACAAAAGTTGCTGCACCTGCGAGGCAATCTCCATCTCCCTTTTGACTACTTCCTGTTCCAGCTGCCGTCTAGCAAAACGTTTATTCTCTAAAGCAACGACTAGAATATTGGCAAGGGCTTGGGTAAAATCCAAGTCCAATTCGAGCTCCTTATTTTTTCGCTTCAAAAACAAAATTGCCAGCAGTTTCTCCTTGTGGTATACTGGAAGGTAAGTTTCCAGCTCTCCAAAAGAATATCCCTCTTCGAGAGGGATGGATAAGGAACCGGTTTTTTTATTTTCTTCTACGGCATCGACTGAGAGCAGGACGGGGATTTTTGACTTTACACCATGCGCAATGCGCTGCTCAAAGTCGCCTTCCTTGGCTAGATACAAAATCATAGATCGAATATCTAGGTGGACCAAACAGGTAAACTTGAAGATGTTGATGAGCACCTCTTCCGATTGGTTTTCATTGATGGCCTGCGTGATTTCGAGCAAGGCCTTCAGCTCCAATTCTTTCCGTTGGTATTTGTAACTATTCGATTGCACGTTAGAGGGTGTTGTGGGCCATTAAGCCCTTTTTTGAAGCTAAATACAATAGCCCTTTACCTACCTCATGAAGGTTAATGGAGTCAAAGCACTCTCGGTCTGGTGCCGTAAAGCATTTAATCCAGCCCTTATCTTTGAGCAAAACGAGGGTATCCAGCATTTTCCCATCTTCCCAAGCCAAGGCCTCTTGTATCACTGAATAGGGTTGGACAAAATACAATTCATCTAATAAATCAAATTCTTCGTCACTCATAATTCTTGGGCTAATCCTTAAAATTAAGGAATCTTATTGGAAACTTGGTTAGCACGCAAGGTCCTGAACTACCTCAAAAGTGAATGCCTCCACTCGAATGTAGCTTGCGCATGATTTTCCCCTGTATTTCCCTTAACTTGGGTGCGTGAAAGCCCCTGAAAATAAACTTCCCACAGAAAAGATCATTTTAGGAATTGATCCAGGAACTAATGTGATGGGTTATGGCTTGATTTTGACCGAAGGCAAGAAATACAAGATCCTCCAATATGGGGTCATTCACCTCAAAAAATACGAGACGCACGAACTGAAGCTCAAGAAAATCTTTGAGCGCATTTCAGGCATTTTGGATGAGTTTGCCCCTGATTCGGTAGCCCTGGAGGCCCCGTTCTTTGGAGTCAATGTACAATCCATGCTAAAGCTAGGCCGAGCTCAGGGAGTAGCGATGGCAGCCGCACTTTCCAAAGAAATCCCCATTACAGAGTACTCCCCAAAAAAGGTGAAACAATCCGTTACTGGCAATGGAAATGCCTCCAAAGAGCAGGTTGCTGCGATGCTTCAAACCTTACTAGGCATTGAAGAGCTCCCCAAACTGTTGGATGCAACCGATGCGCTTGCAGTGGCGCTATGCCACCATTTTCACGAAGGTAGGATGCAAACGCGTGGAAGAAATGAGGGATGGAAATCCTTCATTCAAGACAATCCAGATCGATTGAAAAAATAAACGGAGCCCTATTGCTCCTGCTCCGTTTTTTCTTTCGCTGCTTTCGAAGGAAGCGTATACCCTATTGAGAGTTTGAATACGGTGTTATTTACGTCAGCTTGAAAGTATTTGAAAGGTGCAATCCCAAAATCATAGCTTGCTTGAAGATTGAGTTCAGCGGTCAATTGGTATCCTACACCAAAAACGCCCCCAATTTCATACCCTCCTACAGGTGCCGTGTTGGTTAATTTTAAACTTTCTTCGGTATACTTTCTTGCCAGTAAAAATCCTACCTGAGGACCCGCAAAGACATTGAAGTCTTCATTCACAGCATATCGAACCAACACAGGAATATCCACGTAACTTAAACTTTCTGTAAATTCTTTGTTTTTATCATTTACGGTGGTCATTCCTTTTCCTGAATAAAACAAACCTGGCTCTACCGTTAACTTTTCGGTTGCCTTCATCCCATAGTAGGCGCCAAGGTGAGGTCGGATCAAGGAGGTAAAAGCACGTTGAACATCCTCAGTGGAGAAGTTAGTGGAGCCAATGCCCACACGAACTCCAATTTGAGCTTGAGCAGCGGAGGCGAAAATTAAAAATGCGAGAAGCGAAAGATTTTTTTTCATGATCGGGGTGATTATTGTTTCTTAAAACTAAAACAAGAAATGCGAAAATCTAGCTGGATACGGATTTTTATTCTGTGAAACTTAAATAGGAATCACTTAAAATTAACATTTAGAGAAATTACCTGAATAGCTTGCATTTGGAATCCCTCCCAATTTTCTCGAAATTTCCCATTCAATTGTTACTAACCCAGACCAACCTAAGTTCGGTTCAAATTCTTTGCCCGATTGAACTCAAAATTCAAGTGAATTGCAAAAATTAAAGACCATCCCGAAGGTGCAAACAGTACGCAGCATGATTCGATCCCTTCTCTTATTTTCTTTAACACTCCTCCTCTTAAGCTGCGGTTCAGAATCGAACGAACAAACTTTTGATAGTTCCAATTTGCGCCGCGCCACAGTGGAAGAAGTGGAGGCCTTGGTGGAAGCCTTTATTCTAGCAGAAGATTCGAGCACCATCCATATCCCCGCTGGGTTTTACGAACTCAAGACGCAGCTAATCCTAGACAACAAAACCGCCATCCGCATCCATGGAGATGGAATGGATCAAACCGTGCTCTCCTTCCGAAACCTCAAATCTGGAGGAGAAGGGGTGAAAATCGTAGGCAAGGACATTACTATTGAAGAACTGAGCATTGAGGATGCCCCGGGCGATGGCATCAAAGCACAGCATACGGATGGCATCACTTTTCGAAAGATCAATGTCACCTGGACCAACGGGGATAAATCCAAAAATGGCACCTATGCTATCTATCCTGTTCAATGCAAAAATGTACTGATCGAGGAATGCATCGCCTCACACTCCAAAGACGCAGGCATTTATGTAGGCCAATCCGAAGATATTGTAGTTAAAAAGTCCCTAGCCTTCGGCAATGTGGCAGGCATTGAAATTGAAAACTGCGACCGTGCCGAAGTTTATGGAAATACTGCTAGAGACAATGCAGGAGGAATCCTGATATTTAACCTACCCGGTCTTCCCAAGGGAGATGGAAGAAAAACCCGCATCTACGACAACGATATCATTGACAACAACCACGAGAATTTTGCAACTCCCATAGGCGATGGACCCAACGGCAATACCGTAACCATGATCCCTCCGGGTTCGGGCGTCGTGCTCTTGGCTGCCAAAGAGGTAGAAATCTTTAACAACCGAATCCTACGAAACAAAACCTATGGCGTGGCCATTGCTAGCTACCAAGTCACTGGATTCCCTGCCGAGGCTCCCAACTGGTCTCCCTACACCACTGACATCTCCCTGCACGACAACGAATACGATCGAGGATCCTGGAGCAGTCTCCCTGATCTTACCCGGGAATTGGGGCAATTGGTCAGCCTGTACAATGCCCATGGCTGGCTTAAAACCCAAGACATCATCTACGATGGAATTTGGGACGAGTCCCTCGCTACCTCCATTGATTCCAATCCCATGCGAATCTGCATCCAAGAGCCAAGCATCAAGGATCTGCGCTTTACGCGCTTTTACCTCATGGAAGGGGAAGACAAAATCGACGCATTTGAGGAATATGCGCCCTTTCAGAATTGCAAGCCTTCCCCTGCTGGGCTAAGCTCCTTGCATCTCCTTCATTCAAAAGCGCTGTGAGTATGAAAGTATCCGCTCCTAATTTTTCAAAATGGGCAATTGCCAGCCTTTTTCTTTCCCTGCTCTGGTCCTGCCAACCCGAACAAAAAGAAGAAGTACAGGCAACTGCACCGGAAGAAATTTTGGCTCCTGAAGAAGCTTCAGGCAAGTTCCCCTACCAAAGACTCTCCACCTATGGTTTTTTTGAAGGAGAACTCGCCCAGTTAAGCCCCAGCGAAGCGGTGATTTCGTACCAACCTGCCTCTTCCTTGTTTACAGATTATGCCCTCAAAAGTCGATTTGCCTACCTCCCCGAAGGAAAAAAAGCGGTACTAGATGGAGAAGAACTGAATTTGCCGCAGGGCACAATCCTAATTAAAAACTTCTACTACCCCAGCGATTTTCGAAATCCGGATGGGGAGCGCAGAATCATCGAAACTCGCCTAATGATCCATGAGGAAGACGGCTGGCAAGCCTATCCCTACGTCTGGAATGATTCCCAAACAGATGCTGTCTTGAAGGTGGTGGGCGCTGAAAAAGAGGTTCGCTTCATCAATCAAGCAGGCGAAGAACAGGTCATCAACTACCTCGTTCCCAACAAAAACCAGTGCAAGAGCTGCCACAACAAAAATGAATCCTTGGCTCCGTTGGGCGTACAAACCAGGCACCTCAACCATGAGATTGTCTTTGAAGAAGGGTCTGAAAACCAATTGGCACATTGGGCCAAACTTGGAAAGCTAGAAGGCTTCTTGGGTGAAGCGGCACACCCCAGCCTAATTAACTACGAGGATCAAAGCCAAGCCCTCAACGATCGGGCCATGGCATACCTAGACATCAACTGCTCCCACTGCCATCGAGCGGAAGGTCCTGCCAGTACTTCTGGGCTTTTCCTAACCTATGGAGAGAAAGACCCCTTGAAGCTAGGAGTATTCAAAACCCCAGTTGCGGCAGGAAAGGGATCTGGTAAACACACCTACGATATCGTCCCAGGTCAGGCGGATGCATCTATTCTGCTGCATCGTATGAATTCTACTGAAATGGGAGTTGCCATGCCCGAAATTGGACGAACGAGCATCCATGCGGAAGGAGTGGCATTGATTCGGGAATGGATCAATCAGATGAACTAATGAGGACTATAACCAAAAAAGGGCCAGCAGATGCTGGCCCTTTTTTGGTTGAGAAAGAATCTCACCTTAGATGTTGTCGCTACTGACCACAGCAGAGAAATATTCTCGGTTCATGCGTGCAATATTGGTAATGGAAATGCCTTTTGGACACTCTGCTTCACAGGCACCGGTATTTGTACAAGCACCAAAACCTTCCGCATCCATCTGGGCTACCATCTTTTCAGCTCTAGTTTTGCGTTCCACCTGTCCTTGAGGCAATAAGGCCAGCTGCGAAACTTTAGCTGAGGTGAATAGCATTGCAGAAGCATTTTTGCAAGCTGCCACGCAAGCTCCGCAACCGATGCATTGGGCTGCGTCCATAGCCAAATCCGCGATAGTTTTTGGGATTGGGATTTCATTGGCATCAGGAACTCCTCCAGTATTGACAGACACATAGCCTCCTGCTTGGATGATTCGATCAAAGGCAGAACGATTGACTACCAAGTCTTTTAACACAGGGAAAGCTTTGGCTCTCCAAGGCTCAATGGTGATGGTCTCTCCATCAGAGAAGGAACGCATGTGCAGCTGGCAGGTAGTGGTCTGCAGTGGTCCATGAGGTTTGCCATTGATGTAGAGCGAACACATTCCACAGATACCCTCTCTGCAGTCGTGGTCAAAGTGTACCGGATCCTCGCCCTTTTCAGTAAGTTGATCGTTCAATACATCCAACATCTCCAAGAAAGACATGTCTTTGGAAACATGGTCAGCTACATAGGTCACAAATCCACCCTTATCCGCTGTATTTTTCTGTCTCCAGATTTTTAAAGTCAATTTCATCTGTCTACGCTAGTTTTATTTTAGGTCAATGACTTTGATTTTTTTTTAATGAAAAAGCCAAAGTCTTTTGAGCTGATTGCCTACAAATTATTTATATGAACGCTGAGTAAGTTTGACATTTTCAAAGACCAGCTCCTCTTTGACAAGTTCCTCCTCTTGGCCTTCTCCTAGGTATTTCCAGGCAGCCACATAGGCATAATTTTCGTCGTCACGAAGGGCTTCCCCATCAGGAGTTTGGTATTCTTCTCTAAAGTGTCCTCCACAAGATTCGTTTCTGCTGAGGGCATCATCTACCATCAATTCCCCAAGTTCCAAGAAATCTGCTACTCGATTGGCCTTCTCCAAGGATTGATTGAGTTCTTCGTTGGTACCCATTACTTTTACATTGGACCAAAATTCCTTTTTCAAGGCTTGGATTTCAGCTTTAGCACCTTTTAGTCCTTCAGCAGATCGGGCCATCCCGCACTCATTCCACATGATTTTTCCCAATCGCTTGTGGAAATAATCCACAGGCTTGGTTCCATTGATGGTTAAAAGCGTATTGATACGACCTTGAACTTCCTTCTTAATTCTGGCGAATTCCGGATGCGTATCGTCGACTGGCTTTGGAGCAAGCTGCGCTAAATAGTCACCTACAGTATAAGGAACTACAAAGTATCCATCTGCCAAGCCCTGCATCAACGCAGAAGCACCCAATCGGTTGGCTCCGTGCTCGGAGAAGTTGGCCTCTCCTAGCGCATACAATCCGGGTACAGTGGTCATCAAATTGTAATCCACCCAAAGACCCCCCATGGTGTAGTGCACCGCTGGATAGATCATCATTGGCATTTCGTAGGGATCCTCTCCAGAGATCTGCTTGTACATTTCAAAAAGGTTGCCGTACTTCTGTTCGATGATATTTCGCGTATCACGCTTGATGGCATCACGGAAGTCTAGGTAAACAGCTTCTCCTGTTTCGTTGACTCCACGACCCTCGTCGCATACATATTTCGCATTTCGGGAAGCTACATCTCGAGGAACTAGGTTTCCGAAGGAAGGATATTTTCTTTCCAAGAAATAATCACGATCCTCATCTTTAATGTCATTTGCCTTGATCTGGCCTTTTCTTAGTTTATCCGCAATCTCTTGAGTGGCTGGAACCCATACCCTTCCGTCATTTCGGAGGGACTCAGACATCAAGGTCAACTTGGACTGGTGGTCTCCAGATACTGGGATACAAGTAGGGTGAATCTGCGTAAAGCAAGGATTCGCAAAAAATGCCCCACGCTTGTGTGCTCTCCAAGCTGCAGTTACATTGGAACCCATCGCATTCGTAGAAAGGAAAAATACGTTTCCGTATCCTCCAGTACAAAGTAGTACAGCATGTGCAGCATGCGTTTCCACAGCTCCAGTAATCAAGTTACGCGTTACAATTCCTTTGGCCTGGCCATCGATGACCACCAAATCCATCATTTCGGTACGTGGAAATAACTTCACCTTGCCATTGGCTACCTGACGGCTCAACGCCGAATAGGCACCCAAAAGTAACTGCTGACCTGTTTGGCCACGAGCATAGAAAGTTCTTGATACTTGAGCCCCACCAAAGGAACGGTTGGCTAGTAGCCCTCCATATTCCCGTGCAAAAGGAACTCCTTGCGCCACGCACTGGTCAATAATTTTAACAGATACCTCTGCAAGACGGTATACGTTGCCTTCACGAGCTCGGTAATCTCCACCCTTGATGGTATCGTAGAAGAGCCTGTAGATTGAGTCCCCATCGTTCTGGTAGTTTTTTGCTGCATTTATACCCCCTTGCGCTGCAATGGAGTGCGCTCTTCTAGGGCTATCTTGAAAGCAAAAAGCCTTCACATTGTATCCGAGCTCCGCGAGAGAAGCTGCTGCGGATGCACCTGCCAAACCAGTTCCTACGACAATCACATCGTATTTACGCTTATTGGCCGGATTGACGAGTTTGCTTGAAAACTTGTGCTTAGTCCATTTTTCTGCCAAAGGACCAGCAGGTATTTTGGAATCTAGTATCATACGGGACTTTTTAGTAGCTAGAGAAATAAATGTATACAGGCATGGAGGCAAATAAAGAAGGCACCAAAATAGCGTAAGCAGTGCCAATGGCTTTGATTGCCGGGGAATACTTCTTATGGTTGATCCCGAAGGTTTGAAAGGCTGAAGCAAATCCGTGGGAAAGGTGGAAGCCTAGGAAGATCATGGATAGCACGTACAAGGCAACGAGCCATTCTTGTTTGAAGGCCTCACTCACAATTAAAAAGAGGTTTTTGTACACTTCCCCTTCGTAGGTGATTGTTGGAACTTCTCCCCAGTGCATTTGGGCCCAAAAGCCTTGCAGATGGACCACTAAGAAAATGAGGATGATGGTTCCCAAAATACCCATGTTGCGGGAGGACCAAGCAGAGTTGGTGCTGCCCTTGGAGGTGGAATAGGAAACCGGTCTTGCAGACTTGTTGTGCTGGGAAAGTAAAATGGAGTAGACGATATGACCAATCACGGAAATGTAGGTCAGGTAGGACAACAACTTCACTGCTGGATTGGTAGTCATAAACTTGGCATACATGTTAAATGCCTGCCCTCCATCTCCTTTAAAAAGAAGCAAATTTCCGGACACATGGCCCGTCAAAAACAGGATAAGAAAAAGACCGGTCAGCGCCATAATCAATTTTCTTCCGAGGGTGCTATTCAAGGTTTTGGTAACCCAACTCATAAATAATTAAGATTAGTTAAAAACAAACTGGTTTTGCTATTCAATTGTCCAAATTTACATCCGAGAAGGCTAGTATCCAATCTGTGCAAGAACCACTAACTTATTTTGAACGATTCTAAATAAACTTTTAATTTTAAGCCAAAAAGACTTATTTTTATTAGTTTCCAACAGTCTGTTCAATTTTATTGTTTTAATTTTTGATGGTTTTTCTCCGTCCATCCGTTTACTTCGTATACAAAGAAAAAATTGAGTGAATTCATTTAGTCTGAACCCATTCTCAATGCCCATTTTAATCCTAGAATAGTCACCTTGACCGATATGAAGCTTAAAATTTATTTTGTTCTTTTTTCCATTGCATTTTTTTCAGCCCTGAATTCAACTTGGGCCACCCACATTCGTGCTGGTGAAATTATTGCGGAACGAATTTCGGTTCAAACCCTCACCTACCGAATCACGGTAGTAGGGTATACGGATACCCGTTCGTCCGTCGTCTTCGGCCCAGGGCGAATCAATTTTGGAGACGGTCGGGAGGAGCAGCTCAACACAAAAAGTGATTTTTCGCTAGTTGAAGACTTAGGTGATTTGATCGAAAAAAACACATTCGTCATCACACACACGTTTCAAGGTCCAGGCAAATACAAGATTCGGTTTTTAGAATTTAACCGAAATGACCTGACGCTGAACATGAACAATTCGGTAGACACCCCATTTTATGTGGAAACCGAAATTACCATTGATCCCTTTATTGGGGTCAACAACTCCCCTGTCCTGACCATCCCACCGGTGGATAATGGCGCCGTAAATGTGCGCTACATTCACAACCCAGGAGCATACGATCCAGATGGAGACAGTCTTTCATACAAAATTGAAATTCCTAAGCAAGGATTTGAGCGAGTAGTCAACAATTACCGTGATCCTGCAAGTGCAGAATTTAGTAAGAATAAAGAGGATGGTACTGGCCCTGCTTTTATGCGAGTAGATGCCGTTTTTGGAGACCTAGTTTGGGATGCTCCTGGCACTGCAGGGCAATACAGCGTGGCCATGCGAATCACCGAATGGCGAAAAATCGACGGGAAGTATGTAGAAATCGGCTATGTGGTTCGGGATATGCAAATCATCATTGAAAACTCGAAAAACAAACGGCCCAAACTTATTCTCCCCCCAGACCTCTGCGTGGTAGCAGGTACACGAATTAAAGAAATCATCCAAGGAGAAGACCCGGATGGAGACCCCATCAAAATTGAGGTTTTTGGAGAACCAATGGAAATCAATACCTCTCCAGCCACCTACAAACCAACAAACGTCTTCCAGGTTCAGCCAGGGATTGTGAATTTTGATTGGCAAACGGTCTGCAATCATGTGCGAGAACGGGAGTATGAAGTACGTGTACGCATCACCGACAAACCGCTCTCTGGACCTAAATTGGTAGATATTCAGACCTGGAAAATTAAAGTCATTGGTCCTCCGCCTGTTTGGGATGAACTAGAGCAGTTACCCGGTAGAACCCTAAAATTGACCTGGGATCCTTATGCCTGTGCTACTTCTGCGCAAGAAATGCAGGTGTGGAGAAGACTTAATTCGGATCCTTATAAACCGGATTCTTGCGAAACAGGTATTCGTGCTGGTTACGAGCTTATCGGAACCACCGACATGACCACCTTTGCCTTTACGGATAAAAATGGTGGAGAAGGACTCGCACCAGGCAATACCTATTGCTACCGGTTGGTAGCCGCATTCCCAACCCCAAGATTAGGCGAAAGTATTGTTTCAAAAGAAATCTGCATCACCATTGATGTGGATGTACCAATCCTCACTAACGTAAGCATCACTGCCACAGATGAAAAAGATGGGGAGATTTTTGTCAAATGGACCCCGCCCTACGACTTGGATAAAATCCAATTTCCAGGCCCCTATTCCTATGAATTAATCCGAAGCGAAGGATTTACAGGTGCTCAAAATCGTCTGTCTTTGGGGAAAACCGCGGATACCCTGTTCACAGACAAAAAATTGAATACCAAAAACCTAGTCTACAATTACAAGGTGGTTTTGCTAGATAACAACATCAAGATTGATACTTCCACTTTAGCCTCTTCGGTCCGACTTGAACCTACCATTATCAATGAAGCGATTGAACTCAAATGGTCATTTAATGTTCCTTGGAATAACTCCATTGCCAAATATCCGCACGAAGTTTACCGAAATCGAGCCGATGCCGCAGCGCTAGATGTGGCCAACTTTGTTAAAATCGCAGATGTTGATGTTACCCAAAAGGGATTAATTTACTTGGACGAAGGAAAATTCAATGGGGTAAAGCTTAAAAAAGACCTCGAATACTGCTACTATGTAGTGACAAAAGGGGCTTACAATGTAGCTGGACTTGTGTATCCCCTCGAAAATCGATCCCAAATTATCTGTGCCAAACCAGATGACAACCGCCTTCCTTGCGCCCCAGTGCTTACTTTTGAAGGACCCGAGTGTACTGCATATGTTGCGGAACAATCCTGTGGCACAATTACCTACAGGCATGAATTAAGTTGGAAGCCCAATTTCAGTGGCACCTGTGACGATCAACTGAGTGGCTACCGCCTGTACTTCAATCCAGAAGGTACTCCGGATGGAACCTTCACCCGTATCGGTCAGTATTCCGCAATACAGCTTCGAGCTACCTTGAGTAATCTTACCAACTACAAAGGCTGCTATTACATCACTGCAGTGGATCGCTCTGGAAATGAAAGCCCAAAAAGTAACGTGGTCTGTATTGACAACTGTCCAAATTACCTGCTACCGAATGCTTTCTCCCCAAATGGCGATGGGCTCAACGATACCTTTATGGCTTTTGATAATCCTTTCTCAAAATGCCCACGATTTGTCACCCAGGTGGAACTCTTTATCGTCAACCGCTGGGGTACAGAGGTATTTCGCTATGCCAGCCAATCTGCCACTGAAAATGACCCTTTTATCCGTTGGGATGGAAAAGATCCGAGTGGAAATGAACTTCCAGCTGGAACCTACTACTACTCTGGAACAGTCTCATTCGACGTGGTCGATCCAACTAAGAAACAGCAGACCTTGAAAGGAACAATTCAACTCCTTCGCTGATGATTCAGGAATCCATCTTGCTATTTGATGGACACTGTAGCCTGTGTAATGCAGCAGTGGATTTTGTATTGAAGCGAGACACTAGAAAAAAGTTACTTCTAGCCTCGATTCAGGGACCTGCGGGCCAAGGAATACTGAAAAAGTACCAATTACCCCCAAGCTATTTGGATACGCTGGTATTGGTAGAGCATGGGAAGGTTTACCTTGGAAGTACTGCAGCACTTCGCGTGGCTCGCCTTTTGGGCGGTGGCTGGCCCCTCTTCTATTCCTTGATTATCATTCCTAAAGGAATTCGAGACCGAATCTACCAGTGGATAAGCAGCCATAGGTACCAGTGGTTTGGTCGAAAAGCGACCTGCAGAATGCCGACAGCTAGTGAAAGTGCACACTTTTTGAAAGAAGATCATCCCCTCGTCAAGCAGCTTGGATAATCATCCAATAGATGGGCATTCCTAAAGTTAGTTTGAAGAGAAAAGTAACTGCCAGGCCATGAACTTGACGCTGGTTGGTGGAATCTCTAAATCACTCTTCAATTTTACTGCCAAAATCCCTAAGACAAAAAAGAGCCTACTTGGACTAGTGAGGTTGCTGAGAAGAAGATTCAAAAAAAGTAAATCATAATTTATTTTTATTTGTTATCTTTTTTGCATTAAATTACCTTATGAATATTACGCTGCACCAATTGAAGGCTTTTCAAGCCGTTGCCAAATTTCAAAGCATCACCAAAGCGGCGGAGGCAATGAATATGACCCAGCCAGCGGTCTCCATTCAGTTAAAAAACTTACAAGAGCAGTTTGAAGTACCACTCACCGAAATCATTGGGAAGCAAATTCATATCACTGAATTTGGCCAAGAGTTGGTAGATACTGCAGACCGAATTTCTAGCGAACTCGGCCAGATTGAGGAAAAAATGTTGGAGCTGAAAGGTCTACTTGGAGGCAAAATTAGAATTTCTGCGGTTTCCACTGGAAAATACATCATGCCCTACCTGATGGCAGATTTTATGAAAATTCACCCTCATGTAGAAATCAGCCTCGAAGTTTCCAACCGATTTAAGGTGTTGACACACTTGCAAGAAAACTCAACAGATTTGGCTTTGGTATCCCTTTGGCCAGAAGAACTAGATTTGGAAAGCATACAGCTAGCAGAGAATAAGTGGTTTTTGGCATGCTCTCCTGAGAATAAAGAAGCCTATGCTGCCCATGTTCAAGCAGGTAACTGGAAAAAAATACCCTTCTTACTTCGAGAGAAAGGTTCCGGTACCCGCAGCATGATGGAGAAATTTTTTCTAGATAAAAGCATACATGTAGGGAGCAACCTTGAACTTGCCACCAACGAGGCAGTAAAACAAGCTGTAATGGCTGGCTTGGGCGCTTCCTTACTTTCTAATTTTTCCATGGCGCAGGAACTTAAAGAAGGCAGAATCTCACTTTTAGAGTTGCCAGGACTTCCAATAAAAGCGGATTGGAATCTGATTTGGTTGAAGCAAAAAAAGCACTCCCCT
Source organism: Bacteroidia bacterium (assembly GCA_964202605.1). Taxonomy (GTDB): domain Bacteria; phylum Bacteroidota; class Bacteroidia; order Cytophagales; family Cyclobacteriaceae; genus Algoriphagus. The sequence goes on from CAXNJN010000020.1 coordinate 15,146, forward strand.
GCCGTAAAAGCCTTCATTCGTTGGCTTTCAGAAAATCGAAAAAAAATATTGTCCAAACACTTTCCAACCCTGGAAACCCTGTAATTCATCCTTTGACTAGTAAAAAACGCTATATTTAAGGCCTACATTTTGGCATCTTAAAAAATGAAAGCAATCGTATTTCCAGGCCAAGGAGCCCAATACCCAGGAATGGGAAAATCCCTCTACGAAGAAAATCCAACTGCAAAGGCACTCTTTGAAAAAGCAAATGAGCAGCTTGGTTTTCGAATTACAGATATCCTTTTTGAAGGAACTGAGGAGGAACTCAAGCAAACCAAGGTAACGCAGCCTGCAATTTTTTTGCACTCGGTCATTCTCGCAAAAACCACCCCCAACTTTGCCCCAGACATGGTCGCAGGTCATTCCTTGGGTGAGTTTTCCGCCCTAGTCGCAAATGGGGTTTTAAGTTTTGAAGATGGCTTAGCCTTGGTGTTTCAACGAGCCCTAGCTATGCAGGAAGCCTGCGAAATCAACCCCTCTTCCATGGCGGCAATCTTAGGCTTGGAGGATCAGGTGGTGGAACAAATCTGCGCCGGCATCACCGAAGAAATCGTCGTGGCTGCAAACTACAACTGCCCGGGGCAGCTCGTGATCTCTGGATCCACCAAAGGCATTGAAATCGCCTGCGAGCTGCTCAAGGCTGCGGGAGCAAAGCGAGCACTACCACTTCCAGTGGGCGGTGCATTTCACTCACCACTCATGGAGCCTGCACGAGAGAAACTTCAAAAAGCAATCGAAGAAACTCAGTTTAATGTGCCAACCTGCCCCATCTACCAGAATGTGAGTACGACAGCGGTAACAGATGTGGCCGAAATCAAGGCAAATCTAATTGCCCAACTGACTGCACCTGTGAAATGGACACAATCCGTTCAGCATATGGTAGCCGATGGCGCCACCGAATTTATAGAATGCGGACCTGGCAAAGTACTCCAGGGCTTGGTCAAAAAAATCCATCCCGAAGCAATCGTTTCTGGGCTATAATCCTACAACTCCCACCTTCAAAGTGGGAGTTTTTTAGTTGGCTTCCTTCCAAACTGAAACCTGACCCAGATCGGTGCATTCCGCAAGTAACTCAAGGGTAGTTTTTTTCAGAATTGGATGGATTTTTTTTGGAAGAATTTCAGCCAACGGCTGCAGTACAAAGCCACGCTGCGCAAGGTAAGGATGTGGGATGCTGAGGGTGGGGGTATTCCAAACTTCTGCTCCAAAATAGAGAATGTCGATGTCAATGGTACGATCTCCCCAATGCTGCTCCCGAGTTCTTCCTAGCTGCTCCTCGATTCCTTGGATTACCTCCAAAAGCACCATAGGATCCATTTGGGTGTGTATCAGCACAACTTGGTTTAAAAAATTTCCGGAGGTCGCTACCCCTCCCCATACCTCTGTTTCATAAATTTGGGAACAGCCAACTAGGGTTACTTGCTGGGATAAGGCATCCATTGCCTTTTGAAGGAAATCTGCTCGATCTCCTTTGTTTCCTCCAATTCCCAATACCACCTCAGTTTGCATTCCTCGTTAATAAAATTTTAAAACTGGTCCAAATTAGCCTAAATTTACAGTCATAAACGAACTAATATGAAGTTTCTAGGTAATGTATTGGCCGTCATCGTGGGCCTATTTGTGTTTGGCATTGTAGCAATGCTGATTTTTTTCGGTGTAATTGGAATGATTGCTTCCTCTTCTGAGAAAGAAGTGACTTTGGAAGAAAATTCCATTCTTCACCTTGACCTCAATGGACGCACCTTAGTGGAGCGTACCTCTGAGGAAGACTTGGTGTTTGGCTCTTTTCTAGATCCTTTTGGTGGAGAAAATACTGCCGGCCTAGTCAACCTAAAAAAGGCTATTGGGGAGGCTAAAACCAACGAAAACGTAAAAGGAATTTACCTCAACGCCGGCTTATTTGGTGCTGGGCAAGCGGGTCTGTTAGAGCTTAGAGAAGCTTTAATAGATTTCAAAACATCAGGAAAATTTATCGTTGCCTACGATGAGGCTTACTCAGAGGGCGGGTATTTCTTGGCCTCTGTAGCAGATGAAATTTACCTCAATCCCTTGGGTGGAATTGACTTTAACGGCTTTTCCTCCGAGGGAATTTTCTTGAAAGGCTTTTTTGAAAAAGTAGGCATCAAGCCAGAGGTTTTCCGAGTAGGTGAATTTAAAAGTGCCGTGGAGCCATTTATCTTGGATAAAATGAGCCCAGAAAATCGGCTTCAAACCCAATATTTTTTGGATGACATCAACAACCATGCGCTTGAGCTAATCGCAAAATCGAGAGGCATTGCGCAGGACAGTTTGGTTCGCATCAACCACCAAATGCTTGTTCGGAAACCAAAAGATGCGGTAACCTACAAGTTGGCTACGGCCCTGAAATACGAAGATGAGGTCCACAGCATCCTAAAGGAAAAATTAGGCCTGAAGGAAGACGATCAAATTGCGACGATAAATGCCACTGACCTTGGTGGAATGGCGAAAAGTAAAAACATTACCTCTTCCAATCGAATCGCTGTGATCTTTGCTGAGGGGGAGATTGTAGATGGAAATGCGGATGGAGCCATCAGCTCTGAAAAATTCGCTAAAGAAATACGTAAAGCACGAAAAGACGAAAATATCAAAGCCATTGTCTTGCGGGTAAACTCACCAGGAGGATCTATTCTTGCCTCTGAAGTAATCTGGAGAGAAATGTCGGAAGCCAAAAAAGTGAAGCCAGTGATTGTTTCCATGGGTGAAGTAGCTGCTTCTGGAGGATACTACATTGCTGCTCCTGCGGATACGATTGTAGCGCAGCCAAACACCATCACGGGTTCCATCGGGATTTTTGGAATTTTATTCAATGTTCAGGAATTGGTCAATGACAAATTGGGAGTGACTACCGATGTAGTCTCCACAGGGGAGCTTTCGGATTTTGGAAATATGGCTCGCCCACTCACTGAGGTTGAGCGAACTATCATCCAATCTTCTGTAGAAGATGGCTACGAGACCTTCATCTCTCGAGTGGCTGAGGGTCGTGGTATGCATCCAGATTCTGTTCGCAAGGTAGCTTCTGGAAGAGTTTGGACCGGAACCCAAGCCAAAGCACGTGGATTGGTCGATGTATTGGGTGGCTTGGATACGGCTATCGGCATTGCGGCTGCGAAGATCAAAGCAGGGGAAGATTACCGGGTAGTCTACTATCCTGAGAAGAAGCCTTGGTTTGAGGAGTTGATGGTTTCATTTAGCGATCAGGTACAAGTTCGCATCCTTCAGACTCAACTCGGAGATCAGTACCCGCTCTATCAAAAAATTCAGAGACTGAAAAACTACCAGGGTGTGCAGGTACGCATGCCACAAGAGATCGTCATCAAATAAGATTCAAAAAAAACTCAGCAGAAATGCTGAGTTTTTTGTTTTTAGGAGAATTAAGCTGCATTAACGAAATACTCTTTTGAATGGATTTTTTCAGGTTGCTCGCAAAGCAAGCTTAACCTCCTTGAGTTAGCATGTTAGCATCTATCATTTAGTACATCCTCTTTAAACTGAAGAATCTGCTTCTTCATCTCTTTAATTTCCTTTAGTTTTTGTTCCAAGGAAATCAATTTTTCGTCTAGAATTTCAAGCTTTTGAGACTTTGTGAATTTATTGTTGTACCAGGCATCGAGGATTTGTCCGATTTCCTTAATCGTAAAACCCACCGATTTTGCCTCATTGATAAACTCCAATTTCTCTACTGTTACCTCATCGTAGTGAAAGTAATTATTTGATTTTATCGTCGCGTCTTGTTTGCCTTCGATTAAGCCTGACTTTTCATAAAACCGAATGGTATGGGTAGAGAGTCCTGTCTTTTTCGCTAGTTCATTAATCAACATATCGTAAAGTTATAAGATAAAAAATAAATATCAACCATAGACTATACTCTAAGGTTGTTGGTTTAAAAGTTACCTGCTAAGTTTGTTCAAAAAAGAAAGCGATGACAAAAACAATTTTAATAACAGGTACCTCAAGTGGGATAGGAAAAGCAACCGTACTAGCGTTTGCAAAAATGGGTTGGAATGTAGCTGCTACACAAAGAACTCCAGAAAAGGAACAAGACTTTTCAATCTATCCAAATGTGAAACTATATGCCTTGGATGTTACCAGCCTGGAAAGCATTCAACATGCATTCACACAAGTACAAAAGGATTTTGGAAAAATTGAGGTTGTAGTGAACAATGCCGGATACGGTGTGGATGGCGCTTTTGAGGAAATGAGTGATGAAATTATTGAGAAACAGTTTGATACAAATGTTTTTGGCCTAATGCGTATAACCCGGGAAGCTATCAAGTTGATGCGGCCAACAGGAGGGGGAAAGATCATCCAGATCTCAAGTATGGGCGGAAAAATAACCTTCCCACTTTACAGCATTTACCATGCAACCAAATTTGCAGTGGAAGGATTTACTGAGTCCCTACATTACGAAGTAGCACAGTTTAACATCCAATTGAAGCTTGTTGAACCAGGTCCTATTGTAACCGATTTCTATGGCAGAAGTAGACAGTTTGTCAAACCCATTACCACAAAATCGTACGATGGATTTATAGATAAATTCAATACTGCTGCCGAAAAAGTGATGAAGGACGCAGAAGGCCCTGAAGTCGTTGCGAAAACAATCTATAAGGCTGCTACAGATTCAACAAATCAAATGCGCTTTCCAGTAGGTAAGCCAGGCCCTCTCTTGCTCATTTTGAGAAAATTGCTTTCAGATAAATTATACTTTTTGATGGTCAGAAAAAGTTACAATCTATAAATAGACCGATGGAGATGTAACCGCAAAATCAATCAGATAAAAAGGAGATAGGCCTTTTCTTCCATTCAATGGCTTTGGATTAGGATGGAGGGCCTATCCTTTTTTTTGCAAAAGAATCTTCCAAGCCAAGTCGACGTTACCTGCTTCCAGTTCTTCCTTAGCCCAGCGGTGCAGGTGATCGGTCCAGGACTCTGCATCCAACCGGAAGCGTCGCCTGATATCTTCCAGGTCCTCTCGGGCAGAAAAAAGGGCGAGTTCCTCCGAACTAGGTAAGCACTCCACATTGGCCAATCGCCCCAAATTATTTCCACTCAGCACCGTACTAGTTCGAATTTCTTCTGGAATCTGATCTACGCCTATCCCAAGGGTCGTCAAGGGCTTGGGTATTTGAAATAAGGAATCAGCTGTAACCTTGGTATACCAGTTGCCCCCCAGCCTGGCTACAGGGTCCAACTTGAGCGGTGCAATAGCTCCGGAAGCATCCAAGATGGCTTCATCGAGGTGAATTTGAATCAGCTCACAAATCACCAAATTACCAGCCCCTCCCTGATCGCCTAGGGGGAACACCTGTAGCACCTTGCATTCAAAAGCAACAGGAGCTTCCTTCACCCGTGGCGGAGCTACTTGATTTGAAGGCACTGCAGTCAATCCTGCTTTCACAAATTCGTTGACCCCCTTCGGGTATTCCGTACTCGCGAGGGACATCTGCTCTACTAAATCATGGCCCACTACATGGATCACCACCTCAGGTACCTCCAGCACATTGTCTAAGGTATGCTTGGTAGTATTGTCTCGCACCCTTCGTGAAGGGGAAAAAACAAGGATCGGGGGATTGGCACTAAAGAGATTGAAAAAAGAAAAAGGGCTCAAATTGACCTCCCCTGCTCCACTGATACTACTCACAAAGGCGATGGGCCGTGGAGTAACAGCCCCTTGCAAAAGGGCATGAAGTTCAGAAGTAGCTAAGTCTTTGGGATTGATCGTTTTCATTTCATGAAATTAATAGGCAATTTTAAGAGATAGTCATCAATTCACGAATTAGTTTCCAATTTATGTCTCTTCTACGCACGACAGTCCTCCTATCTTTGTTTTTGGTGCTTCTTGCTTCTCCAATTGCAGCCCAAACTCACCGACTTGCTACTTTCAATATTCGCTGGGACAACCCGAACGATCTGGGGAATCTCTGGAAAGATCGGGCAACACAGGTGATCCAATTGATTCAATTTCATCAAATCGGAATTGTAGGCACGCAGGAGGTATTGGCACATCAGCTCCGGCAACTCAATGAAGGACTTGGATATGCCTCCATCGGTGTGGGCAGAGATGATGGAGCTACTAAGGGTGAGTTTTCGCCAATCCATTACGATCCTACACGCTACAAATTGGAAGATTCCGGTACATTTTGGTTGTCACCAAGCCCAGAAGTTCCAAGCAAGGGATGGGATGCTGCCTTGAATCGCATTTGCAGCTGGGCAAAATTTACTTCCCAAGACGGATCTCGGTTTTATGTCTTTAATGTCCACTACGACCATATCGGACAGCAAGCCCGGGAGGAAAGCAGCAAGTTGGTTCTTTCAAAAATCGAAGAAATCAATCGAGAAGGGCTTCCTGTGATCTGGATGGGGGATTTCAATGTGGAACCAGAAAATCCTGCCTACCAAGTTATTTTGAACCAAGAAACCTGGAAGGATGCGCGCTTAATCTCCAAGCTGCCCTCCTATGGTCCCAAAGGCACCTTTACCGCCTTCGAATGGGACCGAATGCCGGATGGTATCATTGACCATATTTTTGTCCAAGGGAAACTCGAGGTGCTACGGCATGGCATCTTAACAGACAACTATGGAAAAAAATACCCCTCGGACCACTTTCCCGTGATGGTGGAGATCAGGTTTTAGGGAATCATTTACCAAAGACACCCATTGTCAAGTCATTTAGTCAACATCCTGACTCCTTTTAAACAAAAGAACCGATCTGATTCATTCAGATCGGTTCTTTTTATTCAACATTTACCAATTAACCTCCAATGGTCTTTGTGGTAGTAACTCCATTGATAGTGATGGTAATGGTTTGATTGGTGCAAGACCCGTCACCAAAATTCACGGATATTTTATTGGCACGGTAAGCAGTCTCTAACTTACCCAAAGTAGGGCCTCTTCTTTTTCCTGAACAAGAAAGATCAACCTCAAGAGGGGTAGTGGTCTCGTGAGAATAAATTACGGTACCAGAAGCCGTCTTAATCGCAGTTTTCACACTGGTTAGGATCTTACCACTGATTGGCTTTTTAGAATCAGTGCCACGGACCACCTCAGAAGTTCTATTTTTTTCAGAAGTCCAAACCCCAACTTCTCCATCTGCAAAGACAAACTTGCCATTTGCTACATTCGATTTCACACTTCCTTTACCCGTCGCCTTGTCAAACTCTGAAACAATGGTTTTTAGGCCGCTGATTTGAATCCCATTTACAACATAATTCTGAAATTCAACCTTCTCTGTCAACACAATCCCAACTTTGTTTCTGCTGATTACAATCACTCCTTTACGTGTGATTTGCTGATCATTTTTAGTAACGGTGACTCCTGAACCAAAATCCACCTTTGACTTCACAATCAGACTCAATAAAGAGTCCATTTCTGGAAATTGATTGCCACTATGTCCGCCTTGAGGACCATCAGCCGAAGTGGCTACAGGAAGCTCAACAATTTTTCCAGCCGCATCGTAATGGGTGATCGTTGCCCCTCCAAATTTGAACATTCGAAATCCTCGAATATCACCGGCACTTTCTGCTTCAACGATTGCAAGGATCTCATCATTTGGTGCAAGCAAATTCAAACCATCCATGATGCCTTTGTGCCCACCTTTACCTTTATCCATTCCTTTCAAATCTCCTGGGGATTTAGCAGTTTCCTCAGTCCCTGCAACTCTACCCGTAATCGTTCCCGCTTGGAAGGAATTTCCTCCTATAGTAAAGCTAGTACCGCTGACCAACTGACCTGAGGTCTGGGCCAAATCAATTGCCGTTGCTCCTTCCAAAGCTTTTTCGGTGATGGAAGCTAATTCATCTTGCTCAGTACAGGCAGCCATGAAAAGCAAGTACGACAGTAACAAAAGGTTTTTAAATAGTTTCATGTGATTTGGTTTTTAATGGTTACAAGAAGTTTAAATTATGATGCCAAATACAGCCCCCAACATGAAGACAAAATGAAAAAATGCTTTTTTTTCATTTTTTTTAAAAAAAAATTAAGGCTGTCAGAATTTAATTGGAAAGCTAAAGCAAACCCGAGTTTTCCCTGTTTGGGACCCAATTTCCAAACTAACCCCTAGAAAAACAGCGACTTTGTACATGATTTGAAGGCCAAATCCTGATTTTTCTTTAGAAACATCCTTCAAGAACACCAACCCATTTTTTACCTGCTCTATTAACTTATCGTCGATTCCTGCTCCATCATTTTCGATCACCACCTCATACCTGTCCCCATTTTTTGTTCCTGAAAGGCTGATTTCTCCGCCAGTTTCCACATACTTGACGGCGTTACTCAGCGCATTCTGAATCATCATCTGACAGAGCGAAAGATTGGTGTCTGAATAAGGAAAAGGATCAATTTTTTCTATTCTAATCTGTATGCCTTTTTCCTCTGCAATCTCAGTCCAGTCTTCGACTATCCCTTCCACAACCAATTTCAAATCGACGGTTTCTGTTTTTAAAAATTGAGCATTATTTACTTTAGAAATCAAAAGCAGGGCATTGACAGACTTCTTCATCTTTTGTAAGGTATCCTGCATATCCATCAACTTTTCGCTCTGGTAGGAATTGAGGTTTTCATCCCTGAAAATGGCCTCCAACTTGGATTGCAGTACAGAAATAGGCGTCTTCAGTTCGTGAGACGCGTGAGAAATAAATATTCGCTCCTGATTAAATGACCGCTGAATTCGCTTCATCATCTCTGAAATTGCGTTATCTAGTAGTTCGAATTCTTTCGTAGTGCTATGAATAGATTTGTCGTGAAACTCCTGTGGCTCATTAATCCGAGATATTTTGGATTGGATAATTTTGTTGAAAGGAGCCATAATCCGTTTACTGATGGCTGAATCCAATAGAAATGAAAAGGCTAAAAATAAAAAAAGGATCCCCATAGCGATTTGAAAAAACATGCCTTCAATTTTTTCAATTGTATTGAGGCTTCTACCAATTTCAAGGAGGTAGCTACTACCGGCTATTTCGATCACATCGGCTACTACTCGATAACTAATTTCTTCTTCTTCAATAACCCTTTTCTCACTAGAAATCTCTTCAACTATTTTAAAATCCGAAGGGACTGCCTGTAACAAAATGTATTCTTCTTTTAGAATATTGTAGGAGCCAAATCCTTGTTCTGGATTTTCGTTAGAAATAAAATTTTCAATCCCTCCTGCTTGGATGAGTTTAAGGACCTCTTCCTTTTTTCCAATTAGTTCCTCATCTGTATTTTCAATAATTAGTTTGCTAAGCAGGTAGGGACTAAGCATTAAAAAAACAAGGAGAAAAATACCTTTCCCTAACAGATTAAAAACAAGCAGCTTATGAAATAATTTCATGCAATAATTTTGTAGCCAAGTCCTCGAACAGTCTCCAACCAATCCACAGGACCGTAAGTCCCTAGTTTTTTTCGAATATTTTTTACGTGAACGTCAATGTAATTGGATTGATAGTCGTCATCCAAATGATCTCCCCAAAGGTGCTCCGCCAATTGAAAGCGATTGAGAACACGATTTTTGTTAATCAGCATAAACTGAAGTAAGATGTATTCCTTTTTGGTAAGCTTAATTTCTTGGCCTTCAAAAGAAATCAAGGGTTCATTTAAATGGATTTCGAAACCTGCTAACTGAATCACATCTTTTTTCCAACCACTTTTTCTTCTCAATATCGCCTGCATTCTTGCTTTTAATTCCAACAAAGAAAAGGGTTTGGAAAGGTAATCATCAGCACCACTTTCAAATCCTAAAAGTTTATCCCCTACTTCAGTACGCGCGGTGAGGATAATGACGGAAGCATTTTCTTGAACCCTATTTACTTCCTGTAGAAGATCTAGTCCATCTCCATCAGGCAATCCAAGATCCAACAAAACAAAATCATACGAATTGACAGCCAAATTTTCAGATGCTGCTTTTATGGTACTTACCTCATCTAGCACATGGTGCTCGGATTGGAGAAAATCATGGATTTCCTTGGCAAGTGACCGCTCGTCTTCAACTAATAAAATTCTCATTTTGATCTTTTAAGGGAAAGGGTATAACTAGCTTTGATAGCCAATTGAAAGCGAGCCAAAGAGGTATCGTATTCCGGAACTTGGGTAGGAATTACCCACCTAGGTTCCAACTGGAATTCTACTTTAGAATAGCTCAGTGTGATAGGAAGGGCCATTTCCAAGCCTTGAGCGGTAAAGCGCTGCGTCTCTAGGTATTGGCTTGTCGTAAATTCATAGCCCCCAATTCGATAATAATTACTGGTGCCAAGGAATACCGAAAATCGCGGTTCAACCGATAAAACCCCTCCACCTAGAATGGGCTTATCCAATTCAAAATATCTTGAATGTCGGCTACTTATAAAAAAATCCCCAGGCGAATTTACCAAATACATCGCTTGAGTGGTAGAATAAAGTATTCCCCAATCTAGCCCAATCGTACCCTGGGCCATGCCTAAATTATCCTGACCTGTTGAATTAAGATTGCTAGCACCAAAGAAATGGTGATACGAAAAGTCTACATCCAATTTGGGACTTAAGGGTTTAAAAAATCCAGCACCTACCCCTTTCTGCCAGGAAAGGTCTGTTGTTAAAAACTTACTTAAAGTAGTAGATAAATAGACACCTGATCTGTGCCAAAATAATAGTTCGGTTGAGAAAATTGGAATTTTTTGTCCAAAATCTCTGGACATAAAACTGGCTTTATTTTGAAATCCAGTACTCGCAATCAAGTAATTAGCTGACTCACTAACCACTGAATCTCCCTTAGATTCCAATTCCTGAGCTAAACAAAGGTTTGGATAGAGTGCAAGCAAAAGAAAAAGAAGGGCCAAACCTTTTTTCATATTCTAAAGAGCTCAGAAAGGGGGTTGTCGCCAGAATTCAACATGACTACTCAACCTCCTCCAGGACGTTGCTTAGGACCAGAAGGCCTATTGCCGTTACCGGGTAACTTGATGGGTTGGCCTGCTGGAGCCGATGAAGGACGGGTAATAGGACCTCCAGGCCTGTTTTTTGGAACCCTTCCATCAGGTCGGTTGGAAAGTGAAGGACCATTTCCGTTAGCAGGTTTAGCTGCCCCATCTCCCTCTATTTTAGGAGTTATTGTACCGGGCATCGCGCTCCTCCTCGAAGCACTTGAAATCCCTACCTTCTTCCCAGCTCCATTGGCATTGGAAGAAATAGGTCTGTTTACTGGCTCTGTTTGCGCCAATGCAATCCCAGAAAAAGAGAGAAAAGCGAGCAAGAATAGGATTTTAGTCATGAGGTAAATGGATTTTTACGTTCGCAACTTGTGCAGGAAAGATGAAGGAAAGATGAAGAAATAAGGCCATTAAAAAAAATGGCCTTATTTCTTTAGTTTACTCTGCCAAGGCAGCCACTCCAGGAAGTACTTTTCCCTCCATGTGCTCCAGCAAGGCTCCTCCTCCAGTGGATACAAAGGATACCTGATCAGTATAGCCAAATTTATTTACTGCAGCAGCTGAATCTCCTCCACCGATAAGCGAGTAGGCTCCATTTCGTGTTGCTTCCGCTACATATTCTGCGATGGCTTTGGTACCTTTATCAAAAGACTCCATCTCAAACACGCCCATTGGACCATTCCAAAGGATAGTTTTGGATTCCAAAATGACTTTTCCAAACAGTTCTCTGGTCTTTGGTCCAATGTCCAAACCCATCCAATTGTCTGGAATCTCTCCCTTATTGACTAATCCCTGATTGGCGGTATTGGAGAAATCATCTGCAATGACGGTATCCACAGGTAGAATCAAATTGACTCCTTTTGCCTTGGCCTTCTCCATCAACTCCAATACGAAGTCGAGTTTGTCTGCCTCCAAAAGAGAGGCGCCAATCGATCCTCCTTGTGCCTTCGCAAAGGTATAAGACATGCCTCCACCAATAATCAGGTTATCTACTTTTTCGAGCAAACGCTCTATAATCAAGATTTTGTCGGCGATTTTGGCTCCACCCATGATGGCAGTGTAGGGCCGCTCAGGATTGCCAAGCACCTTGTCTGCATTGGTCAACTCGGATTCCATGAGGTAACCGGCTACTTTTTGAGAAAAATTAGCAGCAATCACAGCTGTAGAGGCATGGGCACGATGCGCAGTTCCAAAGGCATCGTTGACATACACATCTCCGAGTTGAGCTAGCTTGGATGCAAAATCTGAATCCCCTTTTTCTTCTTCCTTGTAGAAACGGAGGTTTTCTAACAACAACACTTGACTTGCACCAAGTTGTGCAGCCTCTTGAATGGCTTCTTCCCCAATGCAATCACTTGCAAAGCTGATTTTTTGTCCAAGAGCAGCCTCAACCGCTGAAACAATGTGCTTGAGGGAATACTTATCCTCTGGACCTCCTTTGGGACGTCCTAGGTGAGACATTAAGATGGCAGACCCTCCATCGTTAAGAATTTTTTTGATCGTAAGAACAGCCGCCTGAATTCGGGTGTCGTCAGCTACTTGCAGATGTTCGTCTAGAGGAACATTGAAATCAACTCGAATAAGGGCTTTTTTGCCTGCAAAATTGAGGCTATCTACATTTTTTACATTCAATGACATGGCATGAAATCTAATAGGTGAGGAATAGGTTTTAGGTTAAAAATCGATACGAATTTAAACCAAATCCAACCAATACGAAAAGATAGCTTGGAAAAACTACCCTAATGAATCGGCTGTGTAGCGGCTCGCTTTAAACGATCATTGATGGCGCGACCCAATCCGATTTCAGGTACAAATTCGGCTACAATCAGCTCCGCCTGACTCTCATCCAAGAGGCGCATGGCCATAAAAAGACGCTGCGCTGCTTCTTTAAGATCCTGAGTCGCACTGAGGACCACTTGGCGATCTGCAGGAAGGGATGGAAAATGGGTAGAAAAACTAAGTACACCAAACTCCTTTCCTTGCTGGATCAACTGCGGGACGAGCTCGGTCAAATTTCCCAAAAAAATTGGCTTCCGCGGAGCATAGTGACTTGCCAGTTGGCCCGGGGCACTAGGATTACTCGTGCTATGTACCTGAACAGTCACCTGTCCTACGAGGGATTCAATTTCGGAAAGTTCAAGCCCTCCTAGGCGATAGATCACGACTTGCTCTCCTTCCATGCCGACAATGGTACTTTCCAAACCTACAGCACAAGCTCCGCCATCAAGAATGTAAGGGATCTGCAAACCCAACTGTGCGGCCACATGTGCTACCTGCGTAGGGCTGATGTAGCCGAAAGGATTGGCACTGGGTGCTGCAAGCGGAAAGTCAAGCTGCGCGAGGAGCGCCAAGGTCAGTGGATGATTGGGCACCCTCACTGCCACACGATCTAAACCTGAGGTTACGAGGTCGGGAACACTGGCTTTTCGAGGCAATAAGACCGTTAAGGGACCGGGCCAAAAGGCTTCGGCCAAACACTTGAGTTTTTCTGGAAATTCAGAAACAAATGGACTTACTTGCTCCAAGGAAGCCACATGTAGAATCAAGGGATCAAAGCTGGGTCGGTTTTTCGTTTCAAAAATGGAACTCACGGCCTTCACATCGAGCGCATTACCTGCTAGCCCATAAACCGTTTCGGTGGGAATAGCGACCAGCTGCCCCTGACGAAGGAAAGCTGCTGCTCGTTCAATGTCGACACCAACTTCAGCCATTACTTAGCATCACAAAAGTCCTTGATCCAAGTTTCTGCTTCTTGGTAACCCAAAGAAAGGGCCATTTTCAAATCTGCGCAGCCTTCCTTTTTTTGGCCCAAAGCGCTCATTCGGGTGACGCCAAGGAGGTAATAGGCTTCCCCATTTTTGGGGTCCAAATTGACGGTTTTGGCTAGTGATTCTATCCCACGGATAGGGTCGTTCATCCCTAAATTGGCTTTAGCCAAACGGAAATGTGCCTCTGCATGGTTGGGCCCCTTCTGAACTACTACTTGAAAATCAAGTAGGGCATCCTCATACGCTTCCATAGTCAGCAAAGTAGTTCCTCGATTAAAGAGGATGTCTAGTTGGCTGGGATCAAGCGCAGATGCTAGGTTGAAGTCTGCCAAGGCCGCTTTGTAGTTGTTGAGCTCCATGTTTGCATTGCCCCGGTTAAACCAAGGCTTGTAATTGCTCGAATCTGCTAGAATTGCCTGGTCAAACAAGGGGATGGCTTCTTTAATTTTTCCTTGCTGAAAAAGTGCCACACCTTTGGCATTTAAGGCGGTAGTTTGGGTTGGATTTTTTTCCAAAACCTGATCAAACTGGGCAACTGCGTCCGCCCAATTTTGAGTAGTCATTTTTTCCAAACCTACTTTCAGCAACTCCTCTTCACTAGGAGCACATGCAGAAATACTGATTAAAAGAAGGCAAAAGATCCAAAGATGTTTCACAGGGGTATTTTTAAATAAAATTACAGATTAGAAATTAGGAAGAAGCAAGTTTTAGTCGGTAAGCCTCTGGGATTGAAACCGGCTTCATGGTGTTTTTGTCTACAGATACCAACACGCTTTTGCAGGTTGCAAAAACATATTCCTTGCCAGCGGGATCTTTCCCCAAAAGCACTTGTTCCAAGTCAAAAGAAGAGTTGCCGAGGCGTGAGCACTTTACCAAAGCCTCCACTTGATCTTGCAAATGAATGGGGCGAATGTAGTCAATCTCGATTCTACCGACTACGGTACCCACATCCAGTACATCCCAGCCTGCTTGGAGGTAGAGAAATACGGCTCTTGCATGTTCGAAATAACTGAAATAAACCCCATTGTTGACATGGAGGTAACCATCTATGTCGGAAAAACGGAGCTGAATGGGCGTGGAGAATGAAAAATCAGCGCGGAGCTGCGGAATATCAAAACTGCGCATTAACGTAAGATTTCGGAGGTACTTGTTTTTTCGAGCATCCGCAAGATGGAAGGATTGTAGCCAATTAAATCAATGACCGCATCAAAGGTAACCCAAGCCAAGGAAATGCTTTCATCACTTCGCACCAAGGGCTCCTGGAGGTCAGCTTCAATCAGGTAGCGAACATCGTAATGAAAATGTTCTGCCACATGCGGGCGCTCTGGAATGATGTGCTTGTCCAGATCAAAAATAGAAGTATCCACAAATTGAAGGGAAGTCAGTCCACTTTCTTCTCGAGCTTCCTGCATCGCCACTTCCAGGAGATTTTCGTTTCCATCCGCATGTCCTCCCAATTGAAGCCAGCGTCCGAGTTTACGGTGGAGTGTGAGCAGGGTATGTGTTCTTTCCTTATTTACAATCCAAGCAGAGGCCGTAAAATGACCTGCTATCCGATCTCTCGAATAGGCCAAAGGGTCATCAGTCAAGGCCAGAAAATCAGACACAAACTGATTTTCCTCTTCGTAAGGACTACGATACGCTACTAATTGGGTTTGCAGGGCAATTCTATCCATAATTAAGGTCTTTCAAATAACCGATCCATCAGGTCATCAAAGGGTTTGGCATCGTAATACAATCTGTCAGAATATACCGAGGCCAGCAGTTTGAAATAGCTAGGCTGTTGGTTGATTCGTATTTTTTCCAAGGAAATATTTCCGTACAGTTGGCTGATCAATTCTCCTTCTTGGGGTAGTTGCAGTGGGGGCTTGAAGTAAAATTTTTCAGTTTCCTTCACCTGATCATTGACTTCCTCCAACTTCCGATCCAAACTCACCTGTTCGTACCCCAAAGCTATAATGCGTCTACTTAATCCCAAGAAAAGAAGCGAAAAAGAATTCGAATCGAGGGGCGGGCTGTAACTAAGTGCAAAGCCATTCGCATATGCAGAGGTAAACACATGCACTTCTGGAGTATCATTGATTTGAGCTCTTTTGTAGTGGTAGTTTTTATAAACCAACGCGAACAGCGCTTTAGATTCCTCTGATTTATTCCATTCTTCTAAATCTTGAAGGTCTTTTTCTTTCAGTGAAAAATTCTCTTTTACTGAGAGGGGTGGATTTCCTTCACGATTAGGAAAGATTTTTTTCAATATGTCATCAAAGAAATCACCCATCTCCTTTTCGTTTATATTTTCCCGAGGTGCTCACCTCCACTTTTCCTTCCTCCACCAATTGGCGAAGGCACTTGAGATGTCCCAAAGAAGCAGGCTTGTTGAGTGCTTCAAAAAGCTCCTCCTCACTAAACACTGTAGCAGCTGCCAAAGTTTGCAGGACTTGCTCCTTAAACTTGGTTTCAACGTCTAATGGAAGGCTGGCTTTTTTTTCTTCTACACAACGATCGCAAACCCCACACCTCTCATCACTTAATTCTCCAAAATAGGCTTGAATAAATTGGGTTCGGCAGATTAACGTTTGATGTGAATAGGCAACCATTTGCGTAGCCTTGTGCAGGGTAAGTTCTCGCCTTAAAGTGATCCGCTTGAAATTGAGCGGAAGGGTGGCTGCATCATACCGCTCAGTCAAAAAGGTGAGTTGAGGTCGATCCTTTCGGGGTTCGTAATCCAAAACTTCCATTTTGGCCAGCTCGAGCAATGCTTTGATCAATGCCGCTTCATCCATCCCTGCTGCTTTGGCTAGCCTTGCCTCTTGAATGGTAAAGTATTCTGAAAAGAGATTTCCTCCATGCGTCCGAAGCAAGATTTTGATCACCGGATCGAGCTTCGCATGCTGGATTTGTACCTCATAGAGTCGCTGGGGATTGACCAGGAAGTGTGCGCGTGAAGGCGCAAAAAAACTTTCGTTGAGTGCAATCAGCCCTTCCTCCTCCAGCACCTTGAGGGCATAAAAACTATCCAATACCGGCAGCTGGTAGGTAGATGCAAAATCAGAAATCTCAAAATCATAGCTACGCAAAGACTGGGCTCCAATGGCCAATTGAAAGTAGTTGGCCAGGCATTGGTATACGCGTCGGAGAAATTCCACGGGCGGATACACCAAGGCTGCTCGGTCCAGAAGCTGCTCAAAGTCCTGGGCATTGGTAAGTAGCACGGCATAGGCCTTTTGCCCATCTCTACCTGCTCTGCCTGCTTCTTGGTAATAGCTTTCGAGATTTTCAGGCAAATCACAGTGTAGGACTACCCGTACATCGGGTTTGTCTATGCCCATCCCGAAGGCATTTGTGCTGACCATGATTCGTACCTGATTCGTTTTCCAGGCTTCTTGTTTGGCAGAACGATCCAACCCTGTCATACCTGCATGATAGGCTGCTGCGGAAAACCCCATTTGCTGGAGTTGCTTGGCCAGCTGTTGGGTCGCTTGGCGGGTACGCACATACCAGATCGCCGATCCAGAAATTCGCTTTAAGATTTCGAGTCCTTTTTCGAGTTTGTTCTCTACCAAGCGGACGCTATAACTCAGATTCTTCCGGGCAAAACTCTGGTGGAAAACAGCAGGCTTATTAAGTTGAAGCTTTTCTAAGATGTCTTTTTCAACTTCAGGTGTAGCCGAAGCGGTCAAGGCAAGGACATTCACCTTGGGATGATGGGCTCGAATGGTAGCGATCTCGAGGTAGGAAGGCCGAAAATCATAACCCCACTGGGAGATGCAATGCGCCTCATCCACTGCAATCAGGTTGAGATTCATCTGCTTGAAACGCTCCACAAATAGCTCAGATTTTAAGCGCTCTGGGGACAGGTATAAAAATTTGACTCCCCCGCGGATGCAATTATCCAAAAGGGTATCGATCTCCCGGGCACTCATTCCAGCATGGAGCGCCACGGCTTTTACCCCACGGGCTTTGAGGTAATCCACCTGATCTTTCATGAGGGCAATCAGCGGGGAGATGACGATGCAGATCCCTTCTTTGGCCAATCCAGGCACCTGGTAACAAAGGCTTTTTCCTCCACCTGTAGGTAGAATGGCAAGCGTGTCTTCTCCCTGGTACACCGAATCGATGACCTGCTTTTGGACAGGACGAAATTCCTTCCATCCAAATACCTCCTTCAGGAGAATTACCAATCGGTCGTTTGCCTCAGTCATGAACTTTGAAATTACAAAAAAACCCTATTTCCCCGTGAGCAAGAAGCCATAAAAGTGAAAAAGAATCCCGGTGTAGTTCCCTTTAGAAATTCACCTTAAATCCAGAGGAAACCGTAAAAATGGAATCTCTTGGGAGGGTATCTTTAGGATTAATTTGGCTAAAATCTATCCGTTCTTTGGGCTGAAGCGATTCCCAGGCGAGACGGTTTTGAGCTGGGAAAAAGGCAATATTTATCCCTGGAAACCAAATAGAATCTTTGCCTACGATTCCTTTCAGCGAAATGGGAACAGGATTTCGTTGGCCTGCCAGCCGGTTTGGAAGAATAGAATACGAGAGTTGGGCAACAGGGAAATCCTGATTCCAGGAGAGGTGATGCTCCCCAAGTCTTAGGTCTAGGATTCGCTGCTGGTCCTTGGTAAAGAAGAACAGCTCATGGGTTGGGCGTCGAATCTCAGTCCACAGATTTGAGATTGCCCAAAGCAAGAAAAAGCCAAAGCCCAATCGTACAAGGATTTTTCGATTACCCAACTCCCAATTTCCCCAGATCCATAACATCCCCCAAATCGCCAGCATCCCAGCGAGGGGCAGGTGGATCCCCTGCCACAATGCAGCAGGCAATTCCTGGAGGGTGTAGGTGATTTCGTTTTGGATAAAAAGCAAAAAGTCAACGATTGAACCCAACAGGCTTCCCACTACAGGAATCCAAGCGAGCAAAAGGAACGGGACACCTGCGCATAAGATGATGTAGGAAAGCGGCACAATGAGCAAGTTGGCAACTAAAAAATAGGTAGGAAAAGTATGAAAGTAGTGGAGTGTCAGTGGGCTAGTGATCAGCTGAGCGGCAAGGGTGACGGTGGCCATTTGCCAAAAATAATCCAATACGCGATTGGAGGGGGCCCACATCCGAAGGAGGAGAGGCTGCAAACCCACGATCCCTGCCACTGCCAAGTAGGAAAGTTGGAACCCAAGATCCGTTTGAATATCAGGATCAAGCACCAGGAGCAGAAGCGCTGAAAAAGCCAAAATATTCCAAATGGAAGGTTTTCTTTTTCGCATTTGCCCGAGGGTAACCAACGAAAACATGACGACCGCACGCACCACGGAGGGGGAGAATCCCGTCATCAGCGCATAAATCCAGATCAGCACCATGACCAGAAAGAGGTAAGTTTTTCGAAGGGCATGTCCCTCCTGTTTAAAAAAAGTTAGTGGAAGTAGCAATATGGAGTAGATGATCCCCACATGTAGGCCTGATACTGCCAAAATATGCTGGGTGCCCGTTGCCGAATAGGCTTGCTTTACCTCCTTGCCGAGGGATTCCTTTTGTCCTAAAAGTAGCGCCAAAGCAATTTGTTTAGACTCCGGCCTACGAACATATTGGTCAATCACCCCCGCAAAATAATGCCGCAAATGCTCCATGGTAAAATTCAGTTCGTTGCTTTGCCTTAGCGGGAGTACTTGCAACTTTTTTCCAAGAAACTGCCGGAAATGAATTCCTTTTGCAGCCAAAAATTGTTTGTAGTTGAATTCATTGGGAAAACTAGGAGGGGCTAGCGATTCTGGATTGGCAGGCACCCAAATCACCTGGCCGGGAAAAAGGGCGTCTTCCATCTGGTGATACACCAAGACCAATGCTTTTTGGCTCCTCCAGCCTTGCTCCCCTTTTATTGCAAACACTGCAAGTAAATTCTCCGAAGAGTTGGCTTTGGGTAGGTCATACCGCTGCACTTCTGCAAGATATCCCTTCCCCTCTTTCCAAGAGATCTCCCCCTCAAGTGCATCTTGTCTCGATGATAGGGACACATAACAACCCAGCCCAATCAAGAGAAGGTAGGCCAAACTAGAGTTTAGGAAGGAACTAGGAGAAGTTACCCGAAAAAGGAAAACCGCATAAAACATCCATACGAAGGCCAATAGCCACAATAAAAGTTGGGGTGGTAAGTTTGTAAACACCGGGGCTAGGTATAGTCCTCCCCAAAAAAAGAAGAGGTACCTCAAAAAAGGAAAGTCTGCAAAGGTCATGTCTAAAAAATAAGTGACTAAAAAATAATGGACAACCAAGGATTTTGGATGGTTGTAATCTAAGCTGAGGATTTCCCTCAAAAAATTCTATCGCCTTGAAAAATTGATTGACGCGTACTTGGAAAAGAGCGTTTTTTAGCTCAGTTCCATTTTATAATGCAGGATAGCACACTCTTCAAACTGTTCGCCTACCTGCTGGAATCCAAATTTGGCATAAAGTGGCATCGCATGGATTTGGGCATGTAGGTACTTCTTTTTTCCCTTCCCATCTGGATGCAGCTCGATATCAGCAAGAACTGCTGCCACCAAAGCTTGGCCTACCCCCTTCCCTCTAGCCTCTTTCAGAACTGCAAATCGTTCCATTTTTACTCCATTCGAAGTAAATCTCCAGCGGGCAGTTCCCACAGGTACACCTTCCAGCAGTGCCAAAAAATGTACGGAAGTGGTTTCAAACTCGTCGTATTCTTCTGCTGCATCTACTTCCTGTTCCACGACAAAAACGAATTCTCGAATTTGAAATGCAGCTTGCAAACCTTCCTCAGTCGTTATTTTTTCTGCTGTCAGCATCATGGCGTAGTTTTTCTTTTTCTTCTTCACTTTTTTCATAAGCCGCGATGATCGATTTGACTAGCTTGTGTCTAACAACA
Source organism: Bacteroidia bacterium (assembly GCA_964202605.1). GTDB lineage: Bacteria > Bacteroidota > Bacteroidia > Cytophagales > Cyclobacteriaceae > Algoriphagus. The sequence goes on from CAXNJN010000020.1 coordinate 35,717, forward strand.
TCACTACCACTCAGTCTTACGACACCAATTCCTTTGACATCATTGAGCACACGAAGAGCTTCAGAAAGTCCAGATTTTTGGCGCGTAGGTAAATCTACTTGCGTTTGATCCCCCGTAATGATGACCTTGGAATTTGGCCCCATTCGAGTTAAAAACATTTTTATTTGTTCGGCCGTGGTATTTTGAGCCTCATCCAAAAGTATGAAGGCATCATGGAGCGTCCTTCCGCGCATGTAAGCCAATGGAGCAATCTCAATGGCCCGTGTTTCCTGGTAATATTTCAATTTCTCTGGGGGCACCATGTCCTGAAGAGCATCGTAAATCGGTCGCAGGTAGGGGTCTAGTTTTTCCTGCAAATCCCCTGGTAGGAATCCCAAATTCTCCCCTGCTTCCACTGCTGGTCTAGTGATGATGATTCGCTTCACTTCACGGTTTTTCAAAGCACGTACCGCTAAGGCTACTGCAATGTAGGTTTTGCCTGTTCCGGCGGGACCCAATGCAAACACCAAATCGTTTTTAAATGCCGCTTCCACTAATTTGCGTTGGTTCGCAGATTTGGCTTTGATCACTAAACCCTTATTTCCAAACACAATTACTTGGTCTTTATTGGCCTCTTCAAAGGGGCCTCCTTCGATCGCCAAGTAATCCTTTACATGCTCTGGACTCAAGCTTCCAAAGCGCTCAAAGTGCTCCAACAGCATGTTGATCAGATCATTTATTCTCAGAATTTCTGGGGGACTTCCCTGTATTCGGATTTCATTTCCGCGGGAAATTACCTTACACTGAGGGAAGGCCTGCGCAATCTGACGAATGTTTTCATCGGCTGTTCCAAAAAACTCAGCTAAGGGAACATGCTCTAGGGTAATTACTTTTTCTACCAAAGTTATTTTAAGATTAGGTACACCTTGAAGGCAAAAGAATAAAATGTCTATTTTTGTTCGCTCCCCAACAAACAAAACTACAAAATTTTACTTTACTTGCTCCTATGGCCTTGGTGACATTCCTTTCTGATTTCGGGGACATGG
>CAXNJN010000021.1:0-36556 GCA_964202605.1 Bacteroidia bacterium
TCAAACCAAAACTCTTGTTTTGCGGTGTAAAATTCCTCTTTTCCTGCCCAATTCGCTTTTCCAGAGCCCTTGGCAAGGTCAAAAATAGGGAGTTTGTTGGGACCTACTACCTGGAGATAGGCAGTTCGACTTCCTTTCTCTGCAACCGAATTATCAGCAAGTTGAATCAGTATTTGAATCCCCTTGATTTGTTTCTTTTTAAAAGTTTTACCCTTGCCATCCAAGGCTTTGCCTTTGGCATTCATTCCAGACACTCGAATTCCAGCAACTTTTAGTTTGGAGGCTTCCGCTACTTTTGTGGCTAAATCCTGTTTTTCTAAATTGATTTGAGTCACTTCTTTCTCTAGCTCAGACTGATTGCTCTTGAGTACTTCATTTTCTGAGGATAACGATTGAAAACGTTCCTGAAGTTGACTGATCTCCTTATCCTTTTGAACCAATAGGTTGGAGAGATCCTTGATTCGTTGATTCAATGCGTCAATTTCTCTTGCACTTCGCTGTGTATTGGATTTTTTTTCTTGAATCAATTGGTCTTGCAAAAAGCGAAGTTCCGTGACATTGGCGCCTAATTTTTCTAATTCTTGAATTCGAATCTTCAGTTGTTTCTCCACTGAATCTAATCGTATACTTAGGACTTCGTTTTCTACCGTCAATGCTGATATTTCAGCTGTTTGTTTCGTGCTGTCCAGGTGATCTAGATACAGTTTTGTTCCGCTGATTAAGACTAAAAGCACCAAAAACACCAAAATTAAATTTTTGCTTAATTCTGTTTTTGAGGACTTTTCATCTTTGCTAAACTGTTCCATAATGCAAGGGGATAGGAAAGGGCCTTTATTCGCTGGTCTCCGAGGTAGGTAAGGGGCTCACCTTCGAACAAAATTCTTTCCTAGTCTTTATCAATATCTTTGCCAATTCTTGGATGGAGCAGATAAAGTTTATCAAGGTAGCTTAAGAAGGTATAGCTTTCAACCTAATCTTGACTTCCTCAGAATGTCCATCGACTCATTTATATTCCAATATGAGATCGGTTTTTGGCCCCGAATAGTCGAAAAATAGGAATCCGTAATCAAAAAAATCTAGGGTAAGCCTCACGCTATCCTCTTTTCGAACTTCCTGCCAGCGCGCATTCATCTCTTCACTTTGGTGAATGCCTCCGAGTGCAAGAATCCCTGTGGATTGCATTCGAGGTAGGCAAATAGAAAATATCTCGCGAAACCTAGTTTGTGAAAACTCTGGATGGATGACCAAAAAATCGAGTGCATCCAAGTCTTGGAGTACTGCTTTGAATTTTGCTACTGTGAACTCAGGAATTACCCTGGTATTTGAAGAAAGGGTGTCCTTAGAATCAAAATAATCAACTTCACTGAAGGTATACAGACGCCCTTTCGTTGCTTGATCCAGAAGCCGAGTCACTTCTCCAGTTCCAGTCCCTAGTTCGATTACCTGTTTTGCAGCGGTAGTTTGGCAAAAATAGGAACATAGTAAGGCCGCTTTTTTGCGGGGTTTCCAGAAGTCTCTAGTCGCTAGATTTTCAGCACTAGTTGTTCTTTTTCGAGCCACATTTGAGAAAATTGAAGTACTAAAATCTGTAGCCCTAGAATGGGAAAGTTTTGGACTTTTTAAATAGGCAATTAAGTCCTGGTAGCGTGAAAAAATATAGGGGGATTGCTGGCTGTAAAGATCCTCTTTCCGAAGCCAATGTTGAAAAAAGGCAATTGCAATGGCAAATGAATTCCGAGGCATTAATTTTGAAAGAGGGTGGAAATTAGCTGAAACTCTGGGATGACGATCTCCAAGAGTTTACCATCCATTAATTTCTCAAGGGTAAATGATCCGCGCATTTTGCCAATTCCTGACTTTAAGTTGCAGCCAGAAACATAGGTATGAATCTCACCTGGCTCCAAAATAGGTTGCTGGCCAACTACCCCATCTCCTTCCACAATTTTTCGACTTTCGGTAGCATCATAAATTTCCCATCGCCTCCTCAACAATTGAACGGTATGGTTGCTTTTATTTTCTATGCGTACCTTGTAAGTGAATACATAATGGTGCTGCTGCGGATTTGAAAAATCCGGCTGGTAGTTGGTTTCAACACTTACTTGAATTCCTTTGGTAATCGCAGAGACCATGGTATCACTATTTCGAGCACTAAGTTAGGATTTCTACTTTTCAAACCAACTCTTATCCGATGGATGTTGCCCTAGAACCCACCTGGAAAACGGCCTTAAATCCAATTTTCCAAAGCGATTCCTTTTTGAAGCTTACTCAATTCGTCAAGCAGGAGTACCAGCAGCACCGGGTATTTCCAGCGGGGAAGCAGATTTTTTCTGCGTTTTGGCATTGTCCCTTGCCGGAAGTGAAGGTGGTGATTCTAGGGCAAGACCCCTACCACGGAGAAGGCCAAGCCAATGGACTTGCTTTTTCAGTTGCGGCTGGAGTACCCTTTCCTCCAAGTTTGCTCAATATATTTAAGGAGCTAAAAACCGATTTAGGGATTCCTATGCCGGCACATGGAGATCTCAGTAAATGGGCTTCTCAAGGGGTGTTTTTATTGAATGCTACGCTGACAGTTCGTTCAAATTTGGCCGGATCACACCAAAATCAAGGTTGGGAGGTGTTCACGGATGAGGTTATTCGAACAATTAGCCGTGAGCGGGCACAGGTTGTTTTTTTATTGTGGGGGACATTTGCGCAAAAGAAGGAGGAATTAATTGATGCGGCAAAGCATTGCATCCTGAAGGCTCCTCATCCTAGCCCTCTGGCAGCCCATCGCGGTTTTTGGGGATGCAAGCATTTTTCCAAAGCCAACGAATACTTGAGTGCCACTGGCCAAACTCCGATAGTTTGGTAAAAAAAATAGGTCCCGTACTTACGGGACCTTTTGCTTAGGAGATTCCTTTAAAGAATCTATTCCATCGAATTTTTCCGAACATCGATTCAAATTTGTCCAAGGATAGCCACAAGAACCAGGCTTTGCCCACCACATGGTCCTCGGGTACGAAGCCCCAGTAGCGGGAGTCAAGTGAATCATGTCTATTATCGCCCATCATGAAGTAATAATTCTGCTTGAAGGTATAGCGGTCCACCTTTTTTCCATCAATAAATAAAGCGCCTTCTTTTACTTCTACCTTTTCGTGGCCTTCGTATTTTTCTATGGTAAACGCGTATCTAGCCACATTATCAGCGTTCATTTCTAAAGTTTGATTCTCTCCTGGGATCAGTAGTGGACCATAGTTGTCTCTATTCCAAGGTAAGTTTGCGCCATTGGGGAAAATCCCAGACTCTGCTTGTCCTTTGGGCTGAAGGGATTTGGCAACAGCGGTCACCACTGGAGAGGATTTAAGTTTTTCGATATTCGAATCTGTAGTCCAAATTAGGTAGCGACTACCATCTGGGGCAGCGTAGAAACTTTCCTGGTTGATCCCAAAATCCTTCAAAAAATCTGCAGTGAGAGTTCTGTTGGTGGTCATCTCATAGGAGTACTGCATCTCCTCTGGTTTGGGTGCAGCCTTTTGATTGATAAATAGCTCTCCCTCTCTTACTTCAATCTCATCCCCAGGAACAGCTACTGCTCGTTTGATGTAATTAGTTTTGAGGTCATTTGGGTAGTTGAATTCTACGGGATAGTTGAACACTACCACATCATTGCGCTCTACCGAAGAAAATCCAGGCAGACGCAAATAGGGTAGCTGAACAAGGTCTGAATAAGAGGGGATTTCAGTGCCCCAAATTTTTTGATGCGTAAGTGGTATTTGCAGAGGGGTTTTTGGAATCCGTGTTCCATAATGCATTTTGCTTACAAATAGGAAGTCCCCAACGAGAAGGGTTTTTTCCATCGAAGCTGTTGGAATGGTAAAGGGTTCGAGAAGCAGCCAGCGGATCAAAGAGGCTGCAATTACAGCGAATACTAGCGCATCAATCCACTCTCGAAATGCCGATTTTTTTGGTTTAGTTTTACTCATTGGTTAGCTTTTAACTTAAAATGATAAGTAATCATCCATCGAAAGTACTCCTTTTTTTCCCAAAATCCACTCTGCAACTTGGATTGCTCCCAAGGCAAATCCATGCCTGCTGTGTGCTGTATGGGTGATTTCGAGGTCATCAATCACTGATGTGTAACGTATGTGATGGGTGCCAGGTGCAGGATCGATACGTTTGGAAGTAATGGGTAATGAATTTGGACTTTTAGGAGATTCTCCAACCAAGTGCCAAGCCTTTAAATGTGCATAATGCTTGATAATTCCTTCAGCCAAGGTGATGGCAGTTCCTGATGGAGCATCCTTTTTCGCGGTATGATGAATCTCTTCGAGGGCCACTTGGTAGCCACTGGTCTCATTCATGAGCTTGGCAAGGAGTTCATTTACCTTAAAGAATACGTTTACTCCAATACTAAAGTTGGAGGCATAAAAGAAGGTTCCTTGGTGTTGGTGGGTCAAGGCTTGAATCTCTGAAAGTTGGGCAATCCAGCCGGTAGTTCCTGAAAGTACAGGAATTCCATGTGTAATCGCCCATCGAATATTTTCGATTGCGGCTTCTGGTTGACTGAATTCGATGGCTACATCGATGGTTTTAGGATCTAAAGAATTACGTGATTCTTGGTTTTCCAGATCGATTTTAGCGGCGATATGGTGTCCTCTTTCTTCAGCTAACTCACCGATTAGCTTACCCATTTTCCCGTATCCTAGAAGTGCAATGTTCATTACTTGAATTGGAGTGTGAGAGAAAAACCCGTAGTGGAAGAGGCAGAAAGTGTGCCAATTTGTGGGGCTATCTTCAAGGTTAAATCTTCAGAGATGTCAAAACCAGATAGGTGTGCATCTACATTGGCATCTACCAAGTTGAGTGCATAAATACCGAGCATCAGGAGAAAGGTTAGGTCCCTATTTTGCCTCCAATAATCCACATTTCGAACCAATGCTGCCCGGTTTAAAGAAGGAAATGGGTTGGGCTCTCCCTTGTCTAGTGCAAAAAGTGCGTCTCTGAAGCGTTCATAGCGCTTATGATTGTACTGGATAAAGTAAACGTCTGTAAGTATGCCTGCGTATAGGATTGGTACTTTCCAGGATTTTCCATTGTAGATTTGGCCGGCTCCAGGCAGCATCGCTGACAGAAGTGTCGCTTTCTTTGGATCCTTTGGGAGTAAACTAGGCGCAGCCCCTTCTTTTTCTAATTTTTTTAGTGTGTCTTGTTCGCTAGTGGCGGATTGCCCATTCGCAGTACCTGTTCCTATTCCCAGTAAGCAAATCGCTAGTAAAAAAAACCAAAGCAGCGTTTTGGAGGCTAGAATAGGATAGGAAAAAGCAAACACAATTTAAATGATTTGTAAGATTTCAAGAATCCGATTGAGATCCGAAGCAGACGTGAAGGGGATTTTAATTTCTCCTTTATTTTTTTGGTTAGCCTTTAACGCCACTTTGCTTCCAAAATGGGTAGCAAGCTTCTGCTGGATTTTTGTCAGTTCATACTTCCGAACAGGGCTAATCTCCGGTTTGGTACTCGGTTTTTCTGGATTTCCTTCATTCAATCCTTTAACCAAAGCTTCTACCTTTCGAACGCTTAGTTCTTCGTCTATAATTTTCTTGAAGAGTGCAAGTTGCTTGTCTATATCTACAATATTGATCAAAGCGCGTGCATGACCCATGGACAATTGGTTGTCTCGAATGGACGCTTGGATACTTGGGGGGAGCTTGAGTAAACGGAGGTAATTATTGACAGTGGTTCTATTTTTTCCAACCCTGTCGCCAAGTTCCTCTTGCTTTAAGTTGCATTCAATTAGCAACCTTTGGTAGGATTGTGCGATTTCGAGCGCATTGAGATTCTCACGCTGAATATTTTCAATTAGGGCCATTTCCAGCATTTGCTGGTCATTGGCCTGACGCACATAAGCCGGAATTTTAGTTAGTCCCGCGAGCTTTGTTGCCTGAAATCTCCGTTCCCCTGAAATAAGTTGGTATTCGTTTGGCGCCAGCTTCCGAACGGTGATAGGTTGAATGATTCCCTGCACGCGAATTGACTCAGACAACTCTTGCATAGCCTCCTTATCGAAGTGTAATCTTGGCTGATAGGGATTGACTTGAATTTCTGTTAACGGGATTTCGAAGATTCCTACTTTTTGAATTTCAGGTAGGATTTCTTGTGTTCTACCTTTGGCGGGACTATCTTCCAAAAGAGCGCCTAAACCTCTTCCTAATGCGTTTTTTCGTGGGGATTTTGAATCTGACATGATCAATTCTTTGATTTTTGAAGTCCATTTCGTTGTATAATCTCCCCTGCCAAATTGAGGTAGGCGATGGTGCCTTTTCCATCAGCATCGAAGGAAATTACAGGTAGTCCGAAGCTTGGGGATTCGGAAAGTCGGACATTTCGAGGGATAATAGTTTCGAATACCATTTTATTAAAGTGAGTTCGAACCTCCTCTACTACTTGGTTGGAAAGGCGAAGACGGACATCGTACATGGTAAGTAAAATTCCTTCTATACCAAGATCTGGATTAAGTCGCGTTTGTATAATTTTGATGGTATTTAATAACTTCCCTAAACCTTCCAATGCAAAATATTCGCATTGAACTGGGATAATTACTGAGTTTGCAGCAGTTAATGCATTGATGGTGATCAAACCAAGAGAAGGAGAGCAGTCAATGATGATGAAATCGTATTGATCCTTTACCGATGAGATCACTTCTTTCATCTTTTCTTCTCGGTTGTCTATATTGATCATTTCCACTTCAGCGCCTACCAAGTCAATATGAGAAGGAACTAGAGATAAATATTCCAAGTTGGTGGGTAGGATAATGGATTGAATATCCACACCATCTACCATACACTCGTATATACTAGTTTCTATTGATTTGGGATTATGGCCAAGACCTGAAGTTGTATTTGCTTGGGGGTCAGCATCAATAACTAGGGTTTTGAATTCTAAAACAGCGAGACTTGCCGCCAAATTCATTGCGGTGGTAGTTTTTCCAACTCCACCTTTTTGGCTCGCAATGGCAATAATTTTTCCCATGGTGTGTTCGTTACCGGAATTTAGAAATCAATATTAAGCAAATTCAGGTCCATTTTTGGCAGGGCTCCCCTTTTTTTGCGAGGTTTCTACTAAAAAAGTAAGGTGATTATCCACAATTACCAAGCGAAATAGCATGGAATCACAGCAACTAGTCGACAGCTGACCTTTCCATATCCACAGCATATTCTTTTAAACATCAACCCTAAGTTTTGGACAATAGGAGCGTAAGCGTACCAATATAAACCATTCAACTAGACCTTCAGGTATCTAGTTGCTTATTGAAGCAGTACTTGCAAGGGATAAAAAAAGGGGCATGTGATATGCCCCTTTTTTTATTTTTTCTTGTTTGCATCTGCCACTTTCATGGCATCTTCTAGCCGTTGTTGGAATTTTGACTTTTTCTTGTCTACATTCTTCACTTTATTTTCTTCTACTTTTTGACGGATTTTAGCATCATCAACAAATAGTTTGATCAAGGCCTGCTGCCCAAATGTGAAAATATTGGATACAAAATAGTAGAAGCTAAGTCCTGCAGGGTAGGAGTTTAGGACAAACATAAACATAACCGGCATGATGTAGCCCAAGTTTTTCATAGGGCCTGTTGCGGTAGTCAGCTGGTTATTGAAATGTGCGTAAAGCACTTGAGAAATCGTCATCAGAAGGGTAAACAAACTGACGTGTGCTCCATAGAAAGGAATGGTGAATGGAAGCTTTATAAATTCATCGTAGGTGGAAAGATCCTCTGCCCACCAGAAGGATTCCTGTCTGAGTTCGATTGCATTGGGGAAGAAGAAGAACATGGCAAACAGGAATGGCATCTGCAACAATAAGGGGAGGCATCCAGACAAAGGACTCACTCCTAATTGAGAGAAGAGCTTCATTTGCTCCTGCTGCATTTTGGTAGCGTCGTCTCCATACTTTTCCTTCAACTCATCAATCTCGGGCTTGATCACGCGCATTTTTGCCATCCCGATGTAGGATTTATAGGTCAATGGGGATAAGGCTACTTTAATTAGAAGAACGATGAGGATGATAATTATTCCATAGCTGTCAAAGTACTTCTCTAGGAATTCAAACAGGTGTACGACGATGTATTTGTTTACCCAGCTCACAAAAAAGTAGCCCATGTCTACATTTTCTTCAAAACCAGGGGTTATGGCTTTTAAAGTTTTGTATTGATCCGGACCAAAATAATAGCTGAGTTTTGCCTGACCTTCTAAAATAGGAAGGGAAAGGCTTGCGCTCATCGAACGAACTAATGAGGAGTCTGCTGGTGTACTTTGATTCAGGTTTACTTCTTGGAATACAGAGTCTGCAATGATTCCCGCAGTAAAGAAACGTTGAGAGAAGGCGATCCATTTTACGGGTTCAGCCACCTTTGCCTCTTCAGGATCGTCACTAAGGCCTAGATTTTCATAGCTACCTTCAGCCAAATAATAATTTACTTGTGTTTTTCTTCTGGATTCCGCAAGGTCTTTTTCTTGGGATTTGATTTCATCTTTCCAGTCTATTTGAACTGCTTTTGCGGTTACTATTCCTTGGAGTCCTTGAATTTCAAAACTCTTTTCTAAAGTGTATTCGCCTTCTTTTAGCGTGTATTTTTGAATTAATTGTCCTGCTGGGCTGCTTGCCGTAAAGGTTACCGTTTGTTGTTTTACCCCTTCAACATCCTGCGAACTTAACGCTGGCACAAAATACAAGTCATTCAGGTTTACAGGTCCTAAACGGGTGTCAATGGAGTAGTTTAGGCTAGTTTGAGCACTATCCAGTAGGTAAAGAGGTTCATTTTTCCAGCTGGTATAATTTTTCAGAAGCACCTCTTTGATGCTTCCTCCTTTGTTGGAAAGGGTGATTTTGACTACCTCATTCTCTAGGACGAGGGATTCTTCCACACCAAGTGTGAAAGGAGCGAGATCACCAAATTTACGTTGACGCTCTTGGTCGAGTAAGCTGTCTGGAACTCCTGCTGTGGGGAAGGTGGCAGCTGCTACTGCTGTTGTTGTGATGTTTGTCGAATCGGCAGAAGTGGTGGTTTCTACAGGCGGAATTTCCGGGCTAGTCGCAAAGAATAACGAGTAGGTGAGAATGACCGCTGCAAAAAGGATCAAACCTGTTGCTTGATTTTTATCCATGTTAGTTGGAGGAGGCTGGGCTTAAGCTCTAGTTATTTGTTATTTTTTTTATCGAGTGCTGCTTGAATAAATTCCACAAACAAGGGTTGCGGTTTCAATGCAGTGCTTTTGTACTCAGGGTGAAATTGCACGCCTACAAACCAAGGATGGTTTTTAAGTTCAATAATTTCTACCAATCCAGTTTTAGGATTTTTCCCTGTGGCCATCATGCCTTTGGATTCGATTTGTTCGAGGTATGCATTGTTGAATTCATAGCGGTGTCTATGGCGCTCTTGAATTTTTGTTTTCCCGTAGGCCAAAGCTGACTTGCTGCCTTTTATGAGATCACAAGCATACGAACCCAGACGCATAGTTCCTCCCATTTGGTCAATTTTCTTTTGTTCTTCCATCAGTGCAATCACAGGATGATGGGTTTTTGGATCCATTTCTGTGGAGTTGGCATGCTCAAGTTTGAGTACATTTCTCGCAAACTCAATCACGGCAACTTGCATTCCTAGGCAGATACCGAAGAAGGGAATCTGGTTTTCGCGAGCATACTTTACAGTGGCGATTTTGCCTTCAAAACCTCGCTCTCCAAACCCTGGGGCAACCACTATGCCGTCCAATAATTTTAGTTTGGAACTGTAGTTTCCATTATTTATTTCCTCAGAAGATAGCAGGACCAGGTTGACCTTGCATTCAGCTGCGGCACTCGCATGGATAAATGACTCAATGATGGATTTGTAGGCATCGGGTAGCGAAACATATTTACCCACTAGACCTATAGATACTTCTGCTGTTGGGTTTTTCAATCTGCCTAAAAAGCCTTTCCAGTCTTTTAAGTCTAACTTTGACTTAGGCTTTAAATTGAGTTTTGAAAGTACCCGTTCATCCAGCTTCTCTTTTTTCATCAAAAGTGGCACGTCGTAGATGGACTCGGCATCCATAGCTTCGATGACGCTGTCCAACTGCACATTGCAAAACAAGGCAAGCTTTCGTTTGACATCAGCAGGTAAAGGATGCTCGGTACGGCAAACCAAGATATCAGGTTGGATACCTGCTTCAAGAAGTTGCTTCACGGAATGCTGTGTAGGTTTGGTTTTCAGTTCCTTCGCAGCTTTGAGGTAGGGAATGAGTGTGAGGTGTACCACCAAAAAATTACCTGGTCCCAAGTCCCATCGAGCTTGTCGAACCGCTTCAATAAAGGGTAAGGACTCTATATCTCCAACGCAACCGCCAATCTCTGTGATGACTACATCGTATTTTCCATCTTGGCCAAGCTTGTAAAAGTTACTTTTGATCTCATCTGTGATGTGTGGGATGACTTGAACTGTTTTGCCGAGAAATTCTCCTTTACGTTCTTTGGTGATGACATTGTTGTAGATCCTGCCGGTGGTGATGTTATTGCTTTGGGAGGTTTGTACGTTTAAAAATCGTTCGTAATGCCCGAGGTCAAGGTCTGTTTCCGCTCCATCCTCAGTTACATAGCATTCTCCGTGCTCGTAAGGATTCAAGGTGCCTGGATCAATATTTAGGTAGGGGTCAAATTTTTGAATGGTAACACTTAATCCTCTGGATTGAAGCAATTTGCCCAATGATGCGGCGATTATACCTTTTCCTAAGGAAGAAGTAACTCCTCCAGTGATAAAAATGTATTTTGTTTTTGAGGCCATAAGAAGCGGTGGAGGGGTTGAAATAAGTTGAATTCTTATGGGGTATAAAGGTAGAAAAATTTCATGAATAGGTCTTAATAACCTGCTTGGAATTTTTCAGAATAAAAACTTGTCTTCTGTTTCAGGAAAACTCGAGGAAAGTGAAACTCTGGATTTACTAGTGTAGTTTGTATTTTTCTTATTCTATAATTGGATAATAAAAAGGCCAAATAGTCTTTTTAATTTTCCATAATTCAAAAATTTAAAAACAATTCTAATAGTCATTTAGTTAAGCAAAGATTTTTATAAACTAATACTAATTTTTCAGGTTTATTTTTTGTACATTTTAAATCAATTTTTTAAGAATTTCATTCAAAATGTATGATTATATGTAGTCGTTAGATAGCTTAATATCATTTGATTGCATTCTTTTTAGAACTATAGTGTTAATTCTTGATTTAGTCTATCAATCTCTTCCAGCCAATGTATTTAGCGGTTGAACTATCTTCGTTTCTCTAAATATTTGACGGAGTGTAGAGATGTGGTAGTCTGTTATAGTGTTTTACTTTTGTGTAGCGTTTGCGATCAAAATCTGCATTTAAGGGGAATAAAAAAGGGATTTTGATTTTTCATTAACTGATTGACTAGGAGGAATAGATAGATTTCTTATTTTTTGTTAAAAATTATATTGATCATTTTGGAATACTAAATTTCTCGTACTAAATTGCGAGTCGTTTTTAAACTAAAAATAAACAAAAGCATGAGAGAACTAATTAAAGAGTCTATCGTAGATTTAAAAAAATCCGATGGGTTTGTGTATGTGACCGCTGAAGGTAAAAAAATTGACCTTCATGAAGCTGCTTCACGAGGAATCGCTGTAACACCAGTAAACCCAAGAGATGGAGTAATTAAGAAATTAGAATCTGCTGGATTGTTTCTTACTGAAAACAAATTCCTAGCAGACCTAAACGAGTTGATCGCTTCCTTGAATGGAACTTCTACTGGTAAGTCTGAAGGGAAACGTAGATCTTTTTCTGATGGTGAAAAAGTAAAAATCATGGAAGAATGGAAGAAGGTAGAAGCAGCTGGAAAAAAGACAAAAGCAGCTTTCGCTCGCGAAATAGGAGTGGGTTACCAAACTTTCATCAACTGGTTGAGAGGTTAATTCTCGTTACAAACAAAACAAAAAAGGACAGCAGCTGCTGTCCTTTTTTGTTGCTAGTTAAAAGTAGGTTGAAGTAATAACCAGGTGCTAGTTACTTTTTGTTTACAAGGTAAATGCGAATGATTTTTTAGGATGGTAGTCTAGATAGATAATCTGTTTATTTTTGTGGTATGCTAGATCAGGCCAACATTCTTACTCTTCTTAAAGAAAAAGGAATAGTTTACATCAAAGAAGGAAGCGGAAAGATTTTTTCCTTGCGTAAAGGATCCCTTGCTGAAAAGGAGATTCTGGAAAAAGGAATTTACCTATTGTTTGATTTATTTCAGATTCGAACGCTTTGCGTTTCATTTTCTGAGGTTTCGTTGGACATTGTTGAATTTGCCTCCAAGCCTACGATCTACGAAAGTCCAGCAAATCCCCTACTACCAAAGGGAGCAGTGGTGAATGGACTTGTTCGTTTTTCTTTAATTCGCGAGCCAAATTGGAATAAACTCTTATTTCAGATCGCCCAACCCGTGATATTTAACGAAGAATCAGTGGTAGAAGCAGATGTGAAGACAAGTCTTCCATTCCCTCTTTTTCATACAAGAGCTAAGGAGTTATTTTTAGGTCCCGAGGGAGAAGTAAAAATTAGGAAGGGATGAACTTAACGAATAGGCTAGATGAACATTCCATTTTTGCCCGTGTTGCGAAAGTAGCTGCTGAAGAAGGCGTTGAAACTTATGTTGTAGGAGGGTATGTACGAGACTTGATTCTGGGGCGACCAAGCAAAGACATTGATTTCACCTGTGTGGGTTCAGGGATTGATCTGGCGCAAGCAGTAGCTAAGACCTTTGACTTTCATGTGCCGCTTTCAGTATTCAAGAATTTCGGGACGGCCATGCTAAAGTTGGACGACTGGGAACTTGAGTTTGTGGGTGCTCGAAAAGAATCGTATCGGCAGGAATCGCGCAAACCTCTCGTTGAAGATGGCACCCTCCAAGAGGACCTTGAGCGGAGAGATTTCACGATTAATGCGATGGCAATCTCTTTAAATCCACAGAATTATGGAGAATTGATTGATCCATTTGATGGCATAAAGGATTTAAAGTCCAAGCAGCTAAAAACCCCCTTGCAACCCGGAATTACGTTCTCTGATGATCCGCTACGCATGATGCGCGGAGTACGGTTTGCGGCGCAACTTAATTTTGATATCGAGTCAGAAACTTTTTTTGCTTTAACCACGCATGCTTCGCGACTTCAAATCATTTCGGCGGAGCGGATCATTGATGAGCTTAATAAAATCATCCAAACCCCAAAGCCTTCCTATGGCTTCAAACTCTTGTTTGTATCCAAGCTCTTGCATGAGTTTTTTCCTGAAATGGTCGAGCTCCAAGGGGTAGATTCTGTAGACGACAAATCACATAAAGACAATTTCTACCATACGCTCCAAGTTCTAGACAACCTCTGTCAAGCCTCAGATAACCTATGGCTCCGCTGGGCGGCTATCCTTCACGATATCGCCAAGCCTGCCACCAAGCGGTTTCATCCCAAGATAGGCTGGACCTTTCATGGGCACGAGGACAAGGGGGCACGGATGACGCCAGGGATTTTTAAGCGATTGAAACTTCCCATGGACGAGCGGATGAAGTATGTACAGAAGCTGGTACGACTTCATTTAAGACCTATTTCCTTAGTTAAAGACGAGGTAACTGACTCAGCCTTGCGGAGATTGCTTTTTGATGCGGGGGATGACATCGATGATCTGATGGCCTTGTGTCGAGCGGACATTACCTCCAAAAACGACAAGAAGGTTCAGAAGTACTTGGATAACTTTGGTCGGGTAGAGCAGAAGCTCAAACAAGTGGAAGAAAAAGACCAAGTTCGTAATTTTCAACCACCAGTGAGTGGAGAGGAAATTATGGAAACCTTTGGAATTTCACCTTCAAAAATCATCGGTGATATAAAAGAAGAAATCAAAGAAGCTATATTGGAGGGTCGAATCCAAAATAACCCGGTGGAAGCCCGAATTCTGATGCTTCAAATTGCCCAAGAAAAAGGACTTAACCCCATTCAAAAACCTTAAATACTAGTTCAATTATGATGAAAATTGCAGTTTTCGTTTCCCTATTCGCGCTTAGCATCGGTAGCGCCCTCGCTCAAACAGCTACCGACTCCATCCCTAAGTTTGATCCTAAAGTAAAGAGTGCGCTCAACATGGTAGATCAGATGGTCTACCAGGCAGGACTTCGCTATAGCGACTTGTCTATCGCAAAAATTAAACTTTACGATCTGATGGCGAGAAATCCAGAAGATCTTCGCTACATGGAAGCTTTGGGCAGTTTGTATTTCGAAGCCGGAGAATATGCTTCTTCAGCGTTGGTGGCGATGGATATTTTGAAAATCAACGATAAAAATGTAGGGGCTTTGGAAATTGCTTCTTACGCCTTGGAGCAGTTGGGCGCTTTTGATCGTGCTCTCCCATATTATGAAAGCCTACACCTCTTGACGGGGGATAATTTTAGTTTGTACAAGTCGGCTTACCTTCAGTATTCCATGAAGCGGTATCCCGAGGCAATGAATTCCTTGACCATGCTCGTAAAGCTGGCCAAAGCGGATGAAAAAATTGGTTTTGCTGTTTCCGAGACGGAAACTCAGCAGGTGGACATGAAAGCGGCAGCACTCAACTTGAAGGGCTTGGTGTTCTTGGATCAAAACTCAAAGGTGGAAGCCAAAGCGGCATTCAATGAAGCCCTTGCAATTGAGCCTACATTTACCCAGGCAAAGGAAAATTTGGTGAAGACAAATTAATCTCCGAAAAGAATAAAAAGCAGTCTGTGAATTTTGTCTGTCAACAGCTAACAGTCTACTGTCGACAGCCGATTCGTTTGGTATAAAGTTTAGAACCCAAATTTTAATACCTTTTTCATGTGCTGAACACAATTGATTGTGGTCTTTGGACAGTTGTCGGATTGTAAACAGCTAACAGTCTACTGTCGACAGCCGATTCGTTTGGTATAAAGTTTAGAACCCAAATTTTAACACGTTTTTCGTGCGCTAAACAGAACTGGCCGTGGTCTGTGGACCGTTGACAAATTGTCAACAGCTAACAGTCTACTGTCGACAGCCGATTCGTTTGGTATAAAGTTTAGAACCCAAATTTTAACACGTTTTTCATGCGCTAAACAGAACTGGCCGTGGTCTGTGGACCGTTGACGGTTGACAAATCCAAAGTCAATTTTAAAAGGTCGAGCCGAATGAGATGTCGTCCATGGTGCTGTCTAGCAACTTTCCTTTCTCACATTTCAGTACCCGGTAGGGGTATTTCCGAAGCAGTTCGTGATTGTGGGTTGCCATCAAGATGGCGGTTCCTTTTTTGTTGATATCCTGAAACAATTTGAAAATTCCATCCGCCACATCAGGATCTAGGTTTCCTGTAGGTTCATCTGCTAGTAAAATAGAAGGATTATTCAATAGAGCTCTGGCAATTACCACGCGCTGTTGCTCTCCACCCGATAACTGGTGCGGCATTTTAGTTAGTGCTTCCAACAAGCCTACTTGGAGGAGTACTTCTCCGATTCGTTCCTTGATCAAGATTGGGTCCGTCCAGCCGGTAGCTTTCAGCACAAAGGCGAGATTTTCATGAACAGAGCGGTCTGTAAAAAGCTGAAAATCTTGAAAGATGATTCCAATTTTTCTTCTGAGAAAGGGAACTTCTTTGTTTTTGATTTCAGAAAGGGAGTAACCTACTACCTCGGCAAGACCTGACTTAAGCGGAAGGTCAGCATACAAGGTTTTCAGCAAGGAACTTTTGCCACTTCCTGTTCTACCGATTAGAAATACAAACTCATGTTGCTCTACAGAAAAACTGACGTCACTGAGGACGGGGATTTCTCCTTGGAAGATGGTGGCCTGTGTCATGGACAACACAGGGAGCGTACTGAAATCCATGGATTTAGAGTTCTAGTTTTTGAAGTTTCCCAAATGGGAGGGATTTGATTAATTCCTCTAGTTGTTCTTCCTTGCCCTCCAGACCAAATTTTTCCACACTTTTCATGGGGCGATCTGCTCGGAAGTAGGCAACAAGCACAAAATTCGCGTCCCGAACTTGAATGTAATCGGGAATTTTTGCTTTTCCTTTGACTTTAATGATGTACATAGCTCGATTTCGCTAGTGAATTGGAGGAGGACGCTTATTTGCTTGCTGCCTTGGCGTGGTCCGCAAGAAACTGTGCTAGTCCTGAGTCGGTAAGTGGATGATTCAACAATCCTGTGATCACTTTGAGCGGACAGGTCACTACATCTGCTCCAAGCTCAGCGCATTTGATCAGGTGCATGGTGTGGCGAACAGATGCTGCGAGCACCTCAGTTTCGTAGCCGTAGTTTTGGTAGATGTGAACAATCTGAGCAATAAGGTCTAGCCCATCAAATGCAATATCATCCAGACGGCCGATAAATGGAGAAACGTAGGAGGCGCCAGCTTTGGCTGCCAAAAGGGCTTGCCCTGAAGAAAATATGAGGGTACAGTTGGTCCGTATTCCTTCACTATGAAAATAGTGTATGGCTTTGATGCCTTCTCTAATCATGGGGATTTTGACCACGATTTTATCGTCTAGCTTGGCCAACTCTTTTCCCTCGCGTATCATTCCCTCATAGTCGGTGGCTATTACTTCGGCACTGACCTTATCTTCTACGATCTTACAAATTGCCTTGTAGTGCTCCTTAATATTGGCTTCACCGGTGATGCCTTCTTTGGCCATCAAGGATGGGTTGGTGGTCACACCATCCAATACGCCCAAGTCGTGTGCTTCGCGGATTTCGGCTAGATTGGCGGTATCAATAAAGAATTTCATGTAGATAGGTTTTGGTTGTAAGAAAGCGACAGTCCCTGACAACTGATTAGGCCAAGGTCCTTTGACAAAGTTAGAAGATTAATTAGGATAAGGTAGCGAAAGGAGGGCTTGAATTTGGCTACCAGAAAAAAAAAAGAGGCGGCATCGCACCGCTACGACCGCCTACCCTTGCTTCCTTCCGGACCTGGGGGATTCAGCAGGAGCTGGTCGTGCCGCCGATCACAAAGTTAAGGCAATATTCAGGCATTGCAATAGTTAGTACACAAATTGGATCTAGAGATCAGAAAATCAAGAGCTAAATGTTTTAACTTAGGCTTTTGTTTCACTTATTTTTCCTTCTAGTCATGAGAAACTTCCTTGCCTTACTATTGCTAACAGGATCCGTAGCTTCTTGTTCCTCCAAGTCTGAATCGTATCAATTTCAGGTGGCAGATTTAGAACCCAATTTGATCACCCTTTCTTCAGATGAATTTATGGGGCGCATGCCTTTTACCGAAGGAGAGAAGCTTACAACCTCCTTTTTGGAAAGTAAATTCAAGGAAATGGGGCTTGAGCCGGGCAATGGAGATTCTTATTTTCAAGAGGTGCCCATGGTCTCCATTGTTACTTATCCCGAACAATCCATGGAGTTTAAGACAGCGCAAGGATCCGTTGTGGGGGAAGGGTTGAAAGATTTTGTAATCTGGACCCAGCGTACCGATTCTATTGTTCGTGTAGAGAATGCCGAGGTAGTTTTTGCTGGCTTTGGCATTGTTGCTCCTGAATATGGCTGGGATGATTACAAAAACCTGGATGTGAAGGGTAAAATTGTGGTGGTGATGATCAACGATCCGGGCTTTGGAAGCGAGGATTCGACCTTTTTTAAAGGGAATACGATGACTTATTACGGTCGCTGGACCTACAAATACGAGGAGGCGGTACGCCAAGGAGCCTTGGGCTGCTTGATCGTGCACAATACCATTCCTGCCGGCTATGGGTTCAATAACATACAGAATAGTTGGAAAGCGTCTAAACTCTACCTGGACGATAGAGGGCAAGACAAGTATAAACTAGGATTTGAAGGATGGATTACCCTGCCCTTTGCGAAGCAGCTGTTTGAAAAAATGGGCAAGAACCAATCTGAACTATTGCAAAATGCCAGAAAGCCCGATTTTCAAGGATTTTCAACTGGCATGACGCTCAGCACAAGTCTCGCTGTGGAGCCTACCTACAATGTTTCCAAAAATGTGATAGCCAAGATTACTGGGAAAACAGCACCAGAGGAAGTGATTATTTACACGGCTCACTGGGATCATATAGGCATAGGCAAGCCGGATGAAACGGGTGATACCATCTACAATGGGGCATTGGATAATGCCTCTGGGACAGCTGCCCTTTTGGCTTTGGCCAAAGCGTTCAAGACAGACGAGCAACCCGATCGAACGGTCGTATTTTTATCCGTAACGGCAGAGGAACAAGGTTTGTGGGGCTCGGCGTATTATGCGAAGCAGCCGATCTATCCCAAGGAAAAGACGGTAGCCAATATCAACATGGATGGCGTCAACCCTTACGGAAAGATGAAAGATGTTTCTGTGATTGGAGTAGGCCAATCTGAAATGGAGGATTTATTGGACGAAGAACTCAAAAAATTGGGACGTTATGCTGCACCCGAACCTAATCCGGTAGTGGGCTATTATTTCCGTTCGGATCATTTCAATTTTGCCAAAATAGGGATTCCAGCCTTGTACATTGGAACAGGAATCGACCATGTGGAGAAAGGGAAGGAGTATGGAAAGCAGCTTCAGGAGGAATATGTGGCCCAGTACTACCACAAACCAGCAGATGCCTACGACCCAAAGCGATGGAATCTGGATGGTGCAGTGGACGATGTACAGTTGCTGTACCAGGTAGGTCGGAATCTAGCCAACTCCACTAAATGGCCGGGATGGAAGGAAGGCTCCGAATTCAAAGCCATTCGAGATAGCTACTTCAAGAAATAGGAATAGTACAGGTTTAATCGACTCTAATCCCGTAGGAGGTGAGTAGTCCGGGCAATCCTGACAAATCAAATCTTGCTCCCTTCAGGAAATTATTTTCTGGAACGATGCGGTAGTGGAGGGCGTCTCGAAAGTCGGCTTTTTCGAGGTTGGTCTGATCGAAGACTGCCCCGAGGAGGTCTGAACCCTGAAAACTCGCCTCGCTAAGATTTGCCTGCGAAAAATCCACTTCCCGTAATCGACAGTGGTGGAAAGTCGATTTTTTTAGGGGGAGTTTGTAAAAATTGCAGTAGTCGAGGGTGCAGTGGTCTAGATGAAGCTCTAGCAAAAAAGGATTGGCTGTTGTAAAAGCAATTCCCAGCATTTTGCAGCGCACAAATCGTACATTTTGGAAATTCACTTTGGGAACCTTGATGTTGCTCAGGTCGCAATCCTCAAACTTGCAATTTTCAAAACTTGCCTGTTGAAACGACGCTCCGGAGAAGTTGCAGGTTGAAAAGGTACAGGAATCGTATTCCCCAGAAAGAATGTCCGATTCCGTCAGGTTTTGGAAATGTTGTTTGCTAAAATAAGGCATTCAATTTTCTGATTGTAGGTAAAAAGGTAGGCTAGCTACGGCATTAGAGGGTGAGCTGGTACAAGCTGCAGCGTTGGATGCTGGGGGAATCTTTTAGATCGGGATGGTCAAATTCTTTCCAATACTGCATTCCTATTTTTTTCATGACTTGGATGGAGGCAAGATTTCCGATGGAGGCCATGGCCACCACTTTCGGAATTTGGACTTGTCTGGCATAGTCTAGGCAGGCGGCGGCTCCTTCGGTGCTAAAGCCTTGGTTCCACCAGGCCTTGCCGATGCGGTAGCCGAGATCTACTGTAGGGGTAAAGTCGGCCTCAAAGGTTTTCCATCCGAGCCCGATGGTGCCCAGTAAGGCTTGGCTTTCTAGGACATCGACTGCAAAATAGCAAAAGCCTTTTTCCTCGTACAGGCGCTCCATCCGCTCCATCATGGCTAAGGTATCTTCTTTTGGGAGCGGTTTTTCGAAAAAGCGCATCACCTCGAGATCTGAATTGATGGCTGTAAATGCATCCAGGTCTG
Organism: Bacteroidia bacterium; assembly: GCA_964202605.1. Lineage (GTDB taxonomy): Bacteria > Bacteroidota > Bacteroidia > Cytophagales > Cyclobacteriaceae > Algoriphagus. Next base: position 19,841 of record CAXNJN010000021.1, read on the forward strand.
CTGTTTGCCAACGGCGAAATCCAAGTCGTGGACTGGTGAACAGGTAGGAGGACATAGGTAAGTGGCTATGGATTGAATTTTAGTCTAAAATAAGGATGTTTTTGAATTCGGTAAGCTAGTTCTGAAATTAGGATGGGGGATTTAGCACGTAATTTTCAATTTTCCACGCCACTAAAGGGGTTGAAACTACGCCTTTCTAGGCCCATAGTGACGGCTCGGCAGACGGTTTTGTTCCCATATTTGACATTTAATTTGTCTAATGCTTGGTAGAGTTGAATCTGTTCCTGACTGTCTTCGAAGAGTTGGATCTGATAGTTTCCATAGACCAAATTGCTGAAGCGTACCCCCACCAAGCGGATGAGTAGGCGGCGTGTGTAGAGTTTTTGGAAGAGCTGCTTGACCAATGGGAGTAGGTTATGGTCTGCCGAGCTGTAGGGGATCCGGTGCTGTATGCTGTGGGTTTCAAAGTCGGAGTAGCGGATTTTCACCGTGATGCAGGCCGTGAGTTGCCCCTTTTGCCGGAGTTTGGAGGAGAGTTGCTCCGTCATGGCGATCAGTGTGGCTTCTAGCAGTTGGGTATCAATGGTGTCCACATCAAAGGTATTTTCGGAGGAGATGGACTTCGCTTCGGAATAGGGCACTACTGGGCTGAGGTCGATGCCATTCGCTTTTTCCCAGATCATTTTTCCGTTTTTCCCAAAGGTGGCTTCTAGGAGTTGGGCAGGCATTTGCTGCAGGGTGTGCACTTTTTTGACCCCCATGTTGTAAAGTGTCTGGGAGGTTTTTTCGCCAATCATGGGAATTTTCCGTACGGACAGCGGGGAGAGGAAGGATTTTTCTTCACCTAGGGGAATTTGTTTTTCGTTGTTGGGTTTGGCCTCTCCTGTGGCAATCTTGGAGACGGTTTTATTTTGGGAAAGGCCCATGGAGATGTTGAGCCCACTCTCTTGGATGATGCGTTGGCGGAGTTCGTGGGCCAACTTGAAGCAGCCGAAGAAGCGGTCCATGCCGGTGAGGTCGATGTAAAATTCATCGATAGAGGCTTTTTCAAAAAGTGGAACACCTTCTCGAATGATTTCAGTGATTTCCTGAGATTTTTGGCTGTATTTTTCAAAGTCTCCGCGCACGACAATCGCTTCAGGACAGAGTTGCCTAGCGGTGCGCATGGGCATGGCGGAGTGTATGCCAAATTTCCGTGCTTCGTAGCTGCAGGAGGCGACTACTCCTCGGTCGCTAGCTCCTCCAATGAGGACCGGCTTTCCATTGAGGCGGTCGTCAAAAAGCCGCTCCACAGACACAAAAAAGGTGTCCAAATCTAGGTGCACGATACTTCGCTTTTCTTCCATCAATTTGTTAATTATTTAAACATTTTAATGTTTATATATTAAACAAAATTTTTATCTTTGAATCGTTTAGAGACGAAAGTTGTCGGGGAGAAAGAGAAATACGGTGGAAATACGATAGAAATAGACCCCGCAAGCGGGGAGAAATAAGCCTAGAAGAACTAATTATTTTTTGATATGGAAGCCAATAAAAAATTTATTTCGCTACAGGAACTGGAAGTATATCGCATGGCAAGAAGGCTATCTTCAATGGCTTGGGTGATTTATCAGCGACTTGCATTTCAGTAGCGAAAAGTCTGGGGAGATCAAATGTTAGAATCTGTCGATTCCGTAGGTGCAAATGTGGCAGAAGGTTATGCTAGATTTCATTTTTCCGAAAAAGCCCGATTCTACTATATCTCTAGAGCATCCTTGTCTGAAGGAGTAGACCATTGGATAGATTTGGGTTTTGAAAGAGGAGTAGTTTTTGACCAAGAATTCGAGCAGATCAACAAAATAAAATTCGATATTCAAGTAAGGCTAAATAACATGATTAAATCAACTTATGCCGCTAAAGAGCAATTGTCTGGAAAGCTGTAATCCTTATTTCATCCCGCTTGCGGGATTTATTTCCATTTTATTTCCACTGTATTTCAAGTGTATTAAAAACTGAAGTAATGAGCGTCCATTCCAATTTAAAATTTCTTCGCAAAAAGAAGTCTCTTACCCAGGAGACACTTGCACAGACCCTGGGAATCTCTCGGTCTAAGTTGGCTGGATACGAACGGAACATTACCCCTCCCTTGGAGGTCCTCCTCCTTTTTGCCGATTACTTCAAGCTATCCTTGGATGTGTTGGTTCGCGAGGACCTTTCCTCCTATTCGGAATACAAGCTGCGTGAACTTTTGGAAACCGATCACTTTCTTCGAGGGAAAAATCTCCGTATTCTCTCCACCACGGTAGATGCGGAGGGGCGTGAACTGATCGAGGTTGTCTCGCAGCGGGCCAAGGCAAGTTACCTCGCAGGATTTGCCGACCCAGAGTTTATTTCTGACTTGCCGAGGTTTTCCTTGCCTTTTCTTCCTACGAATAAAAAACACCGAGTCTTTCAAGTAGATGGAGATTCCATGCTTCCCATCCCAGATGGCGCCTGGATTGTCTGCGAATACCTGGAAGACTGGACCAGCTTAAAGGATGGAGATCGCTACGTCATCGTGACCGAACAGGATGGGGTTACCTTTAAGATTGGGTACAAGCTGCATCCCCAAGAACAAAAAATCTTACTCTGCTCTGCCAATCCGATCTATCCTCCCTTTGAAGTGGATTTTGAACAAGTACGTGAAGTGTGGAAATACCGATTGTGCATCAGCTAAAAAATCTTCCTTCTACCCCATGCCCATCATCGCTACCCCTTTAGGAAATATCCAGCTCAGCATCCGAGAAGGCTGCCTTTCGGAATTGAAATTTACCCAACAGGCCGTGGAGGGAGAGCTTTTGGATCCGCTCCTGCTTCAAACCCAAAAGCAGTTGGAGGAGTACTTTTCTGGAAAGCGAAAAATCTTCAACCTGCCGATTGGTTTGGGAGGCACGGACTTTCAACGGAAGGTATGGTTGGCCGTAGGAAAAATCCCCTTTGGGCAAACTACTAGCTATGCGAAGTTGGCTGTGCAGCTAGGCAATCCCGCAGCAATTCGAGCGGTTGGCACTGCCATAGGAGCCAATCCCTTGTTGATTATTTTGCCCTGCCATCGCATCATTGGAAGTAATGGAAGCCTCACCGGATATGCCGGAGGCTTGGATAAGAAAAAAGCCCTCTTGGAGTTAGAGGGCCATCCTTTTCAGGGGAGTTTGTTTTAGAAAACGTGCACCATATGCTTCCGGTAGTGCTTACTTGTCTTCCAATTCGACGATTACCTCGATTTCTACCGCCATGTTGTTGGGCAGGGAACCTACCCCTACTGCGGATCGGGCATGCTTGCCTTTTTCACCAAAGACTGCCACCATCAGGTCAGAAAATCCATTGATGACGGCTGGCTGTGCGGTGTACTCGGGTGTGCAATTGACCATACCCAATACCTTTACAAATTGCTTGATTCGTCCCAAATCACCAGTTGCAGCTTGAAGCACGGCAATGATTTCTAATCCGGTTGCCTTGGCGGCTGCATAGCCTTCTTCGGTGCTTAAGTCTGCCCCCACTTTTCCGTAGATTTTAGGGCCCGAACCAGCAAGGTAAAGCAAATTGCCCACCTGCTTCCACTTGACATAGTTGGCAATGGGTTGGCTTATTTCAGGTACCTGTAAACCTAGTTGCTGAATTTTTTCTGCGGGAGTTTGCGCGGTGGCTTCTGTCACGAGACCACTGAAGAGTAGGAGGCAAAGGAGTAAGCAAGTATTTTTCATATTCATCTGAATTATTTTGATTTCTAAGCTACTTGATTTGGCTTACTTTTGGTAAAATTTTCTGTGTATGGTTCAAGATTCATTCGAAATTATTCCCTTTTCACCTGCCCTGCAACCCTATTTTGAATCCATCAACAAGGCTTGGGTGGCGCAGTATTTTTCCTTGGAGCCCTTTGATCTGGCTCAATTGGAAAACCCAGAACAAACCATTTTGGCAAAGGGGGGAGCAATCATTTTTGCCAAAATCGGGGAGCGTATTGCAGGAACGGTAGCCCTAATTCCCAGTGAGGAGGGAGTTTGGGAAATGATCAAAATGGGTGTTTCGCCCGAATTTCAAGGTAAAGGAGCAGGGGAACTGCTTGGAAAGCAGATCTTAGAAGTGGCCCGCCAAAAGGGAGCAACAAAAGTTCGACTCTATACCCACACCAAGCTGGAGGCTGCCATTAAACTCTACCATCGACTTGGTTTTGTATCCTGCGAACTAGAATGCGGTACCTATGGTCGCTGCAACCTAAAAATGGAGATAAGCTTGAAATAAAGGCCTTGGCTCTTTTTTATTGCTAGAGCCAGCCCATGGGTTTATTTACTTTTTACTCGATAAGAAATGCATTAAGTCCTTTTCCGCCGCGAGGTAACCAAAGGAAGTAAATGCCTTTCCTTCTACTAGCGCCTCCATCAATTGCTTTGCTTTTGCTGAATCACCTTGATACAAATACCAATTTGCAAGGCCATAATTAACTGCATCATTGGAAGGATTTCCTGGACTCGCTTGAAGCAAGGAGTCTGGAGAAAGCCAGCCCTTATAAAGTCGACATAAATCTGCATAACTCTGATTTTCGATTACTGCCCTCTCTTTTTGAATCGGGGCAAGTAGTGAATCTGCCTTTTTCGGGTTTCCCAATCGCTGCTGAATCATGTACAACCAGTGTGTACTGGACACGATATTATCGTAGTTGGACCCACTATCTCTACACTTGAGGTAGGCTTGGTAGGCTTTTTCGTACTGGTGTGTGAGGTAGTAGGCTAAACCGAGATGGTACCACACATTGCTATGGAGTGAACTTAAGGGAATATTTTGTGCATTCGGTAAGCCGTCAGGTTCGATCTGGTCTGCTGTGCCTTGAATAAGGGTTGCTGCTTTTTCGAAATCTGCGATGGCTTTATCGTACTCCCGAATGCTGAGGTAGCGGTGACCCCGGTGTCGGAAGATGCGTGCGTCTTTGGGAAAATTTTTGATTCCATCGGAATAAATAGCAATGGCTTCACGGTACCTGCCTAGGTAAGCCGTCCTTCTCCCGTACCAAATCAGTGCATCGGCATCTTGTGGATTTGTTTCGAAGGCCTTCTTTGCTGCCGTATAGTTTGCTAATGCGGCTTCACTTGGCGCTGGAATCTCAAATACTTTGCCTAGGGGCGTGGTAAAAATGGAATCGGATATTGACAAAGCATCTCCTTGGTTTAGGGAAGGAGCTTTTGAATTGCAGGCTGCAAAAATCAATAAAGCGAGTAGAGAAGTGAGGTGTCGCATGCGTTTCAGTTTGCGGGTCTTCGGTTTAACTTGAATAAGTAGCTGGAATCAGAAATTACCTGATTCCAGCTGCATATTGAATTTGGGATACTAGTTTATCTGATTATCCGCTTTTTCACCACCAACCAGAGAAAAAAAGGTTTGAGGTTCAATTAGTGTGCTGTGGACCGTTGACTGTGGTCTGTCAATTTGCAGTTTTAAATAGGCGAGCTAAGCTAGTGGCATCATTGCGGATAATCAAAATAGTTTATTTCAAAAACAGCACGCCTACACCTTTTTCCTTGGCGAGTGCATTGAATGTGGGGATGGCTTTTTCTACCAATCGCTTGCCTTCTGCCTCCAAAGGTTTCCATTGAACCATCAATTCTGCATGCCTGGCTTTGGTCCCTTCGTTGATGCTTGGGATACTACTTTCCCCATGGTTCATCATAAATAGGAAGTTGGCCGTAAACTTGTTGGGAAAGTTCTCCACATCGTCGTAGGCAGTGGATTTGCGCTGCACCATGGACTCGTCCCAGGCCGTCAATTCTTTGATTAGCGCTTGAGCGGCCATTTTAACTTCTTGGAATTCTGTTTTGCTATCCAAGCGCCCCACCAAGTCTTTCAATTGGTCTTGGAAGCCTTTTGCGGTATTTACGAGTTGGTGCATCTGAGTCACTTCCCCTTCTAGGGTACTCATCCACTGGTGATAGGCTTGGAAATCAGATGCGATTAACTTACTTCCTGGAACATCCTGAATTTCACCTTTGGCTTCTGCTGTGATTCCAGCGGCACTTAATTTCAAGGTGTAGTTACCTGGGATGGCTTTATGGCCTCGGAAGCTAGATTCGATGTAAGCGGTAGGTATCCCAGGAACGGTAGGGTAGCGCAGGTCCCAAACGAATCGATTGACTCCTTTTCGGGTAGAAAGTGTAGGGTCAGGTGATGGTCCTCCATCGTACGACTGGAAGTCAGGATTTTTCTTCGAGCTCAGTTTCTGTACCAGATTTCCTTGTGCATCTTGAATTTCCAAGGTCAATTCGGTGCTGTCTGCGAAAGTTTCAGGTAGCTGGTAGTAAAGCACCATTCCAGAGGCTGGGTTTTGACCTTGGAAAGGGTCGGTACCTTTAAATCCATCTAGGTTGCCTCCATTCATCGAAGAATACCAACTGCCTAAAAGCGCTTTTTCTGGGGTGTAGAGGCTAATTTTTTCTACGCTAGCTTTTACTTCTCGTACTGCATTCAATTCGTCCAAAATCCAGTAGGATCTGCCAGCCGTGGCCACGATTAGGTCATCATGTGCCACTTTGAGGTCTGTAATGGGAGTTACGGGTAGATTGAGTTGAAAACCCACCCAATTGAGTCCTCCATCTTTGGAGAGGTACATACCTTGTTCGGTGCCTGCAAAAAGTAGATTTTTCACCTTTGTGTCTTCCCGTACTACACGAGTGAAAGCGCCATAAGGTATCCCTTTGGAAATATTGGTCCAGGTTTTTCCATAATCTGTAGTCTTGTAGATCGCAGGCGTATAGTCGTTGAATTTATAGCGTGTGGTCGCGATGTAGGCCGTGGCAGGATCATGGGGAGAAACTTCAATGGCATTGATCAAACATTCTTTCAATTCCTTGGGCGTGACATTGGTCCAAGTTTTTCCACCATCTCGGGTCAGTTGGACAAAGCCGTCGTCACTTCCAGTCCAAATCGTACCGGCTGCATGTGGACTTTCGATTACATAGGCAAGTGTACCGTAGTTTTCTGCTCCCACAGCTTCATTGGTGAAGGGAACGCCTCCTTTACCTTGCTTGGACTTTTCGTTGCGGGTTAGGTCTGGGGAAACCTCTTTCCAGGTTTTGCCCCAGTCTTGGGTTTTCAATAAGATCTGAGCACCATGGTAATAGGTGTTCGGTTCATGCTGAGACCAGATGATCGGTGCGTTCCAGTTGTACCGGTACTTCATGTCCTTGGCATCCATGCCTAGGTATTGAATGGGAGCAGCCATGATGTTGGTCGATCCTTGGGTTTGCATATCCAAGACCTCAATCGTGCCTTGGTAGCTACCACCAAGAACGTAGCGGGGATCATTCGGGTCAAAAGCCAGAAAGGCGGATTCACCACCGGCAGAATTGTTCCAATGCTCTTGGGTGATCCCTCCACGGCCAAGGCCTATGCTAGATATCACTACTGAGGAATTATCTTGCTGCCCGCCATAAATGCGGTAGGGAAACTGGTTGTCTACATTGATTCTGTAAAACTGGGCCGTTGGCATGTTGCTCTGAGTAGACCAAGTTTTTCCGCCATTGAAAGAGATGGACCCTCCGCCATCGTCGGCAAGGAGTAGGTTATTGGGGTTTTTGGGATTGATCCAGAGGTCATGGTAGTCGCCGTGTGGGCCATCAATTCCTTCAAAGGTTTTGCCTCCATCAATCGAAACTAAGAATGGAGCGCTCTGTACATATACTTTGTGCTCGTTGACAGGATCGGCAAAGACTTCGATGTAGTACCAAGCGCGCTGCGTCAACCGGTTGCTCTTGTTGATGAGGCTCCAGCTTTCACCTGCATCCTCGGACACAAATAGTCCTCCCAAATCTTTCTCAGTATTGCTTTCTATCAAGGCGTAGACCTTGTTTGAATTTGCTCTAGAAACAGATATGGCCATTTTTCCTTTTTCTTCAGGAAGGCCTTTGTGAATTTTTTTCCAGGTTTTGCCAGAGTCGGTGGATTTGTACAATCCTGATCCTGGGCCTCCAGACTTCACCTGCCAAGGAAAGCGTTGGTGCTCCCACATGGCGGCATAGAGAATTTCCGGGTAGTTCATGTCCATGGACAGTTCCACTGCGCCGGTCATGTTATCTACAAACAGAATTTTTTCCCAGTTCAGGCCTCCATCGATGCTTTTGTATACCCCTCGGTCCTCGTTTGGAGCATGAAGGGCTCCTTGGGCAGCGACATAAAGTACATCTGGGTTGCTAGGATGAATTTGAATTCGAGAGATGTGTTGGGTCTTTTCCAAACCCAATTTTTTCCAGGTTTTGCCAGCATCGGTGGATTTGTATACCCCGTCGCCGTAGGAGGTCATGACTCCTCTAGGCGCATGTTCACCCATTCCCACATAGACGATGTTGGAATTGCTTTCGGCTACCGCCACCGCACCTATTGAGCTCGTAGCAAAATACCCGTCCGAACTATTTTCCCAATGTTGACCTGCGTCGCTGGTTTTCCAAAGTCCTCCGCCCGTAGTTCCAAAGTAATAGGTGAGCGGGTCTTGGACGACACCTGTGGCAGTGACGGATCTTCCTCCTCGGAAAGGCCCGATGTTGCGGTACTTTAAGGGAAGCGAAGCGTCAAAGGTTTGGGAGTGGGCAGATAAACTGCTGAACACAAGTAAAAAAAAGAGGAGATGTTTCATAGGAACAAATGATTTAGCCTTAAAGCTAAAGAAAAACCAGAAAGAATGTTTTGCTGGTCAATCAGGTTTTTTCAGGATGGTCTTTGAGGCAAGTGGGGAATAGCTAAAAAGGAATAGGGTGGTAAATTTATTTTCCCCAACTCTAGGAATTGGTAGGGTGTCAAAAGGCGAAGGGACACTAAAAGCAATCTATCTCTCTTAAATAGTTTAATAGGAAATTAGGAGCTTTTTTTAGACCTGGTTCTTAATAAGCGTTTCCATTACCCAGTTGGTCCGTGCAGCGGTAATCCCGGTGCTTGGACAACTTCCTTTCCCGAGCAATTCCTCCACGATACTTTGGATTAGAGGGCGCTGAATGTGCATAGGAAGTTCAAGGTGAAAATGAAGCGGATTTTGATTCGGTCTAAGAAGGGCAAATGCCCCTTCTCCAAATGTTGAGAAACGAATTTGTCCCTTTGATCCGTCAATTACGATCTCGTCGATTTCCGAGGCACTTGAGGTCGTAAAGCACCAATTTCCTGTTCCCATTACCCCACTTTTAAAGACAAAACTTCCCGTTACTAGGTCTTCTGCCGGGTAAGCTTTGGCCTGATTGGTAGAAAAGCCAGCTGCATGGGTGATTTTGCCAAAAAAGAAGTCCAGCAAGTCCAGTTGGTGGGAGGCTAGGTCATAAAAATAACCACCCCCTGCGATTTCAGGAATTACACGCCAATTGGTTTCTGTTTGGTCCACTAGATTGGGGGTAAGGACTTGTTTCAAGTTGATGTGCACCGTTCGCACGGCTCCAATTTCACCAGCGTCCAGGAGTTCCTTGATTTTGACAAAATGAGGTAATTTTCTTCGGTAGTAGGCGACAAATAGGGGTACCCCTGCAAGGCTGCAAGCATCGACCATTTGGATGCATTCTGCATAGGTCCTCGCCATTGGCTTTTCCACGTAGACGGGTTTGCCGGCTGCAGCTGCCAACTGCGTAAGCTCCAAGTGGACATGTGGTGGCGTGGCAATGTAGATGGCATTGACCTCCGGATCCTGAATCAAGTCAGTAGCCTTGCTGTACCATTTGGGAATCTCATGGCGAAGGGCATAGTCCTCCGCTTTTGCTGCATCTCTTCGCATGACAGCAACTAGCTTGCTGTGTGGGATGGTATTCATCGCAGGTGCGGACTTGAGTTCGCAAACCTTGCCCACACCTACTACTCCCCATCTTACTTCTGAGTCTTTAAATGGCCTCGTCATAATTTAAAGGTCTTATTAAGGGGTTTGTGATAGATTTTTAGCTTGGAGTAATCTTAAGTAAATTTATCGGTATCGAACCCCATCAATCACCAAGCTTAGTCCCGCCTGAAAAATCACCAGGCCCAAAGTGCCTGTCCAAAACCATTGTTCTCCACCTAATTTTTCCACTCCGGCATGAATGCAAATCGACATTCCTGTCGCGGTGAGGAGTAAACCAGACACAGACTGTATAAACCAGCGTTTTTTATTTTTTTCCATAGGTAATTTTTCGATTTAAAATTGAGTGATCATCGCCATCCCATTTTCTTCAAAGGAGTCCATTCGCATCAAGGCTTCTGCTGCTGCTTCAAGAGAAATTCTCCTTCCAATCAATTGCTCAGGGGTAATTTTATGATCCAAAATCATTTGCACCATTTCTGGATATGCATGGGCCTGCATGCCATGACTACCGATGATTTCCAGTTCCTTGGCGATCACCAAGTGCATGGGAACAGGTGGATTGGCTTCGCTTCCTGCCAAAAGCCCTATCTGGATGTGTTTTCCACGTTTTCGTAAACAGGAAATCGAGTTGTAGCAGGTCACTTTACTTCCCAAGGCGTCGATCGATACATGAACCCCTCCCTTGCTGAGTTCTATAATATGCGCAGCGACAGCGGACTGTTTAGAGGCATTTACCAAATAGGTTGCACCCGCAGCCTTGGCAAGCGCCAATTTCGCTGCATCGATGTCCACTGCAATGACTGTTGCGCCTTGCGCTGCAGCGATCATGATGGCAGATAGGCCTACCCCTCCACATCCATGCACGGCCACTAGTTGTCCCCCACTCACTTTTCCTTGCGCGACTACCGCACGAAAGGAGGTGGCAAATCGGCATCCCAAACTTGCAGCAGCTTCAAAACTAACAGAGTCCGGTAGTTTCACTAGGTTGGTGTCTGCCCGGTGTACGGCCACATATTGAGCAAAGGATCCCCAGTGCGTAAATCCAGGTTGAAACTGATCGTCGCAAATCTGTTGATTCCCACTTTGACAAGTGGGACAGGTCCCGCAGGCACAGACAAAGGGTACAGTTACCCGATCCCCTACTTTCCAGTTTTTAACTCCTGTTCCTACTTCAGTGATAACACCGGCAAATTCATGCCCTGGCACATGCGGAAGAATGATGTCGGGATCATGTCCCATCCATCCATGCCAATCACTTCGGCAGAGGCCTGTTGCTTTTACTTCTAGGAGGATGCCTTGATTTGGTGTTTCGGGGTCTGCCACCTGGGTGAGCCGAGGGGCTTGGGAAAACGATTCAATTAATAAGGCCTTCATGCACTTAATTTTTACGGTAAGAAGGGATGAAAATACGCATAAAAAAACCGTGAGCACTTGTCTCACGGTTAAATTCGATCCGTTTTTGAGATTTAAACCTCAAAGCCTGCTCTGTAGGTTCTGCCGACAAACTGGTTGGCTTCTTCCAAGTTGGTGATCCGCATGTTTTCACCGTCCCAGAGCAACTTTCTACGGCCAAAGAATTCTTGCTGGCCCTTGCTGTTTGGTTTTCTGAGCATGAAACTGCGAATTGCCAGGTTGCCCATCAATACCGTTTCGGTCATAGGTCCTGCATAGTCAAAGGAAGAGGTGAGGCCCTTGTGTTCGTTGGAGCCAAATCCTGCCTTGCAAGCATCTACCCACTTGCGTTGGTGTCCATATTCAGGTTCTGTTCCCTCAATACGGTCAGGACCAAATTCCTTGGTACCATCGTAGAGGTAAAGCTTCGGCATAAGTGGGGAACTGTCGTTGATGTTGTGGGTGATGATTCCTTTTTCACCGATCATCATGACTCCATTGGCGGAGTTGGCACCTCCAAGGTCGTGGTCTGCAGGAATAATGTCTGGGTGGGAAGGTCGAATTCCACCATCCATCCAGGTCATTTCCAGAGGAACCCCGTTTTTGCCAGTTGGGCCGTAATGTAAGGTGATGAAAGAAGAAGCTGGGCAGCCTGCTGGATTGAAGTCGGGAGTCCACATTTGGGAATAGACCGAGCCTACTGAACATTCGGCATCAAGCGGGTACTGGAGGCCAAGCATTCGGAAAGGGATATCCATCAAGTGGCATCCCACATCTCCTAGTGCTCCTGTTCCATAATCCCACCAACCTCTCCAGTTGAAAGGGTGCAAGTTGGGGGTAAATGGAATCTCAGGGGCAGGGCCTAGCCAAAGGTCCCAGCCCATATCTGAGGGTTTATTGCTGGGGTCTGCTTTCGGAAAAGCGCCTCCTTGAGGCCAAACGGGACGGTTGGTCCAGATCTGTACCTTGGCTACTTTTCCTATTTTGTCGGAATCCATCCAGCCTTTGATCATGTCCATGAGTGGGTTGGAAGCTCCTTGGTTTCCCATTTGGGTGACCACCTTTTTATCTCTTGCCATCTGGGTCAGCATTCGGGCCTCCCGGATGTTGTGTGTCATTGGTTTCTGCACATAGACGTGTTTGCCACGCTCCATGCAGAACTTCGCTGCAGGACCATGGACATGGTCTGGAGTGGAAATGGTGACCGCATCGATATCCTTCATCTCCTCGAGCATTTTGCGGTAATCTGCAAACAGCTTTGCTTTTGGAAATTGGGCTACCGAATCTTTGGCGGAGCCTGAGAAATCAACGTCACACAAGGCCACTACGCGCTCTCTGCCATTGACAGAGGCATTGAAAATGTCGCTTTTTCCCTTTCCTCCTGCGCCAATAGCTGCCAAGTTGAGCTGGTCAGAAGGCGAGATGAAGCCCACACCGCCGAGTACGTGACGGGGAACGATGAAAAAAGAAGAGGCGATGGCTGCATTTTTGATAAAATCTCTCCTGGATTGACCGGAGGTTTGGGTTTCAGGTTTTTTCATGAGTTACGTTATTGACACACTAAATGGGTATTGGCTAGATTAATGAAGCCGTTCTAAGGTTTGTGAGTTTCTTAAAACAAGGTTTCGACTTATGCTACTACATTATTCCCCAAGTTGCTTTTGATTTTTGTGAAAGGCAAAGAAAAAATCAAAAATTCCGTGATTAACTGAAATTTAAACTTTTAGATAGGGTTGTGGTTAGAGCAACATGAGAAAAAGAATTCAACTAATTTTAAAAATATGCTCCTGAACTTTCTTCTATTCTAAAGTTTTCGTTCATTCGAAGTGCATTCCACATTAGGTTTAGTAAATCATTTACCAAAGTGAGAGTAAATAGCTATAAACTAAATTTGTCCAGTACTACAACCACCTAAAGATTAATTCAAATCCATGATCATCGGCGTAAATAAAGAAACCAAGGAATATGAAAACCGAGTAGCCTTGAGCCCAGAGGTGGTGAAGCTTGTTCGAAAAAAGGGATTTGAGGTAGTCGTAGAGTCAGGGGCTGGAGAGCGATCCTTTTTTTCGGATCAGGATTATTTGAATGCAGGAGCCACAATTGGCACCTGTAAAGAGGCATTGGGAGCTGATTTGGTGCTAAAGGTCAACTTAGCCACGGTAGCAGAGATCTCACAGATGAAGGAGAATGCGGGGTACATTTCCTACATGTATGCCTATCAACACCCTGAGGTCTTAGAGGCATTCAATAAAAAGCGCATCACTACTTTTTCAATGGATGCCGTACCTCGGATTTCTAGGGCACAAAAAATGGATGCGCTTTCTTCGCAAGCAAACCTTGCAGGTTATAAGGCTGTACTCCTCGGGGCAAATTATCTAGGAAAAATATTTCCCTTGCTGATGACTGCCTCAGGAACAATCACACCCGCTCGGGTTTTGATTTTTGGAGCTGGAGTGGCAGGATTGCAGGCCATTGCCACAGCCAAAAGGCTAGGAGCGGTGGTGGAATGTACCGATGTACGCCCTGAAACTAAGGAACAAGTCGAATCCTTAGGCGGTAGGTATTTGAGTGTGGAGGGTGCTGAAGGTGTAAAAACCGAAGGAGGTTATGCCCGCGAGGTATCTGCAGAATACTTAGAGAAGCAGCAACAGCTTATTCGTGAGAAAATCAAGGATGCGGATTTGGTGATTACTACCGCCTTAGTGATGGGTAAAAAATCTCCTATTCTCGTGACTGAGGATATGGTGAAGAGCATGAAGGCTGGATCGGTGATCGTGGATATGGCGGTGGAGTCTGGAGGCAATTGTGCCATCTCTGAGAAAAACGCCACTGTAGTTAAGCACGGAGTCACCCTCGTTGGGGAATCCAATCTTCCCTCCTTGCTACCCGTTAATGCGAGTCAGCTCTATGCAACCAACATCAGTACATTAGCCTTCCATTTGGCAGGTGAATCTGGAATTACTCTTGACATGGAGGATGAGATCACCAAGGGTGTATTGATCACGCATCAAGGGGAACTAGTGCATGCGTTTACCAAACAAATTCTTTCTCAATAAATACCATCAACTATGTCTATATCAGCGCTAATTGTTCTGATTTATGTTCTTGTCTTGGCGAGTTACCTCGGGTTTGAACTTATTTCTAAAGTGCCACCCACCTTGCATACCCCCCTCATGTCCGGATCAAATGCCATTTCTGGAATTACCATTGTGGGGGCATTGATTGCCAGCAATGAGTTGGGCTACAGTACCCTCAGCAAATGGTTGGGTTTGGTAGCGTTAGTCCTCGCTACCATCAATGTGGTAGGTGGCTATGTGGTGACCGATCGAATGCTTAAAATGTTTAAGAAAAAATGACTATAGGAATTGAAATTGCCTATTTGATAGCCTCTGTGCTGTTTATAATAGGAATCAAATATTTAGGAAAAACCAAGGATGCGCGCAAAGGAAATGTAATTTCTGCAGTGGGCATGGTGATTGCCATTGCTGCTACTTTATTCACCTTGGAGGTCCTTACCTTTTTGGAAATAGGAATAGCGATTTTAGTGGGTGCGGCGATCGGATTGTTTTACGCCCAGAAAGTAGCGATGACAAAAATCCCAGAGATGGTAGCGCTATTCAATGGTTTTGGAGGGCTTGCTTCCTTTGCAGTTGCCCTGTCGGATTACTATTTTAAACGAGATACAGATCTAGCTTCCTTGGATGCAATCAATCTAACCAGCATTCTTGTTTCCGTATTAATTGGAGCGGTGACCTTTACTGGTTCCATGGTTGCCTACCTCAAGCTGGATGGAAAAGTTTCCGGTCAGCCCATCACTTTCAAAGGCCAGCATGCGCTCAACTTAATTTTGCTACTTGCTTTTGTTGCTGCTTCCGTACTAGTCTTCCTAGACCCAAGTCAAGGGAACTACATCGTGATTTTGGTTGTCATTTCCTTATTGCTGGGAGTGATGACGGTGATCCCAATTGGAGGGGCGGATATGCCTGTGGTGATTTCCTTGCTCAATTCCTATTCGGGAATGGCGGCTTGTGCCACTGGTTTTATTTTAAATAACAATGTGTTAATCGTGGCAGGGTCACTTGTAGGAGCCTCTGGAATTATCTTGACACAGATCATGTGCAAGGCCATGAACCGTTCTTTGGTCAATGTGTTGCTCGGTGGTTTTGGGCAAACAGTAGCTACAGGTGGAGCGGATGGTCCTGCGGTAGTGGTGAAAGAAATTGGTGTGGAGGAAACAGCCATGTTATTTGATTCTGCCTCTTCGGTGATTGTTGTTCCTGGCTATGGCATGGCGGTAGCCCAAGCGCAGCACGTGATCCGAGAGTTGATGGAGCAGTGTGAAAAGCGAAATATCAACTTCCGATTTGCAATTCACCCAGTAGCTGGACGTATGCCGGGGCACATGAACGTGCTCCTTGCTGAGGCCAATATCTCTTACGACAAGTTGATTGAGATGGACGATATCAACGAGGACTTCTCGAATACCGATCTAGTATTTGTGGTAGGAGCCAACGATGTGGTCAATCCAGCCGCTAGAACGAATCCAGAAAGCCCGATTTTCGGAATGCCAATTCTCAATGCGGATAAAGCACGTACAGTGATTGTATCCAAGCGAAGCATGGGTAAAGGCTATGCAGGGGTTGAAAATGAGCTATTTGGATACCCTAATTGCTTGATGCTCTTTGGCGATGCCAAGCAGACCATCACCAAGGTAGTCAGTGAAATGAAAGACATGGCCTAAGGGCTATGCTTTATTCCAGTCCCAAGGATAGCTGTCGCGGAAGTAGCTGAAAGCTTTTTCGGTGCCAAAGGCAGCTTCCATGGGATTGGATTCCTTCCCGATGCTTTTTAGTAGGGTAGCCTGCATTTTGTTCCCAACCGTAGTGGGGAAATTCTTGGGCTAGTTTTCCCATCAACTCATCTCGGTACACTTTTGCTAGGATGGAGGCAGCTGCAATAGAAGCAAATTTTCCATCCCCTTTGATCACGCAGGTGTAGGAGTAGGGAAGTGTGGATTTCCATCGATTGCCATCAATCAGCAGGTGTTCGGGTGCTTGTGGGAGTTGCTGAATGGCACGTTCCATGGCCAAGAAAGAAGCTTGTAAGATATTGATCTGGTCTATTTCTGCTGCACTAGCCTCTGCTATCGCCCAGCCAATCGCGATTCCTTTGATTTCTTGAATTAAGTCTTCCCGAGTTTTTTTTGTTAGTTTTTTCGAGTCCTGAATCCAGGGATTGTGGTAGTCTGAAGGTAAAATTACCGCCGCTGCTACCACAGGGCCGGCTAGGCAGCCTCTGCCTACTTCATCGCAACCTGCTTCGATCCGATTAGCTTCTAAAAAGGGGAGAAGTGTCATCGCTGTGACTTGCTGTGGGTTGGTAATAGGAATGGATCATTTCTGCCACTAAGGCTGTCCAACCCGTTTGATGGGATGCCCCTAAGCCTTTGCCACTATCACCATGGAAGTATTCGTGGAAAAGAAAATGGTCTTTGAAGTGGGGATCTTCTTGAA
>CAXNJN010000022.1:0-35431 GCA_964202605.1 Bacteroidia bacterium
ACCCACGTTCAATGATGTTCAGTTAAAAACTACCACCAAAATCAATGAGAAAACAGAACTAACCTTCATTGGGATTGGCGCCACCGGTCAATTTGTACTCAACGATGATGCTCCAGAAGAGGAGACAGAGCTCGAAAAAGACAACCGACTCTACCTTTTGAATGTCCTTCCGGTACAATCCCAATGGAACTACACGACTGGGGCCAAGCTAAAACGCTTTCGTGATAACGGATTTTGGACCTTTGTGCTCAGCCGGAATATGCTCAATAACGAGTCCTACAAATACGCTGGAAATCAAGAGGGCGATGAGAAAAATCTGCTTTTCAAGTACCGCTCGCAGGAATCAGAAAATAAGTTTCGTGCAGAAAACAGCATTTTCGCAAAGGGGTACAGCCTCAAATACGGGGTCAACCTGGAATATTCAAGGTACTTGATTGACAACTTTGATCGAGCAGTTCTCTCTCAAACTGGAGGCACCATTGATATCTTGGCTACCTCCAACTACACCAGCTATGGAACATTTGTATCGGGCACCAAAAACTGGCTAAACGAGCGACTCCTGCTGAGTGGAGGAATACGTATGGATGGGTCTGACTTTGCCAAAACTGCATCCAATCCCCTTAACCAACTGAGCCCGCGATTTTCGGTTTCTTACCAACTCAAGCCCAATCTTTTTGCCACAGCAAATGCGGGGATCTATTACCAGCGGCCAGCTTATACCATCCTCGGGTTTCAAAACGCTGCAGGAGACTATGTAAATCAAGACAGTGACGTTCGATTTATACGAAACGCACAGCTGATTGGGGGCATTGAATACCTGATGCCTGAAAAAGCAAGACGATTTACTGCAGAAGCATTTTACAAGCGCTACAGCCACTATCCCACCTCGATTCAAAATGGGATCTCATTGGCCAACTTAGGGGCAGACTTCGGCGCCATCGGCAACGAGCCGGTGCTATCGAGCTCTACAGGAAGAGCCTATGGACTGGAGTTCCTAGCCCAACAGCGCCTGTACAACAATTTTTATGGAATCGCCTCCTTGACCTTGGTGCGGTCTGAGTTTTCCAATCCCAATAGCCAAGGGCAAATCCCTTCCTCTTGGGACAATCGATTTATTGTCAGCATGACGGCAGGCAAGCGATTTGCTAAAAACTGGGAGGTTGGAGGCCGTTGGAGATTTCTGGGGGGCACACCCTACACCCCTACAGACTTTGCTTCTTCCAGCCTTCGCAGCAATTGGGACCTCCGAAATGCCGCCATCTTAAATTTTTCGCAGATCAATGGCCAACGGCTCAAACCTTTTCACCAGCTGGATATTCGCCTAGATAAAAAGTACTTCTATGACCGTTGGAGCCTCAACTGGTACGTAGACATCCAGAATGCCTACAATTATGTGGCAGAGCAAGCCCCGCTGGTCCTTCCTGTAAGAGATGCACAGGGAGCTATTGCAGTGAATCCTACGGATCCTAGCCGCTACCAGCTCAAAACAGTGTCCAATCCAGCCGGCTCTATACTTCCAACCATTGGGCTGATCGTTGAATTTTAAGAAATAAAAAAACCCGCCTAGAAGTAGACGGGTTCCAAAAATGAGAGGAAGGATTAGTTCAATCTCCAGCGGGCATTGAATCCAAAGCCAGCTCTAAATTCGGTGACCTCCACCAAAAACAGGTAGGGCCTAAAATCCACACCTAGGGTAATGGGAACTTCTGAAAAGGCATATTCTACGCCCACTTCTCCGGCCGCTCCTAGCCTAAAGTTGTCTGACAAGTACACAGAAGGTCCAAAGCCCGCGTACCACTTGAAATCGGTATCTGGAATGTCGTCGTAAATCGGATTCCAAAGCGCATCCAACCCCAGGCCATTCTGCCCAAAACTTAGATTACCGTGTACCCTGCTAAACTCTCCGGTAGAGAAAATCCCATCTAGGGCCACATCGTTCCCGTTGATGTGCCCAAATCTTAGGCCAATTTCTTGTGCCTGTAAGGTAATTGTACCAAAAAATAGTGCTGCAAAAATCAGAATAACTCGTGTTCCTTTTCGCATAATTGGTTTGGTTTACACTATGTACTTACATCCTGCGAAAATTGAGCCAAGTTGGACACTAGCCTCCGGCAATAATAGACTTTCCTAAGCGCAGCACCTCTCGGACCAACAGCTCCATGTCTTCCTTACGAGTACGTTGGTTGGTGTTCGCCACCCTCAGGGTATATTTTCCATTCAAGATTGTTGAGCTAGGCGAAGCAATCCCCTCTTCCTGCAAGCGAAGTAGGATTTCTTTGTTCAGCTCCTGAAGGGCTTTTTCCTCCCATCCAGGCTGGATCATTCGAAAGCAGGTAATACTCATGGAGAGGGGAGCCGTAAGTTCCAAGTATGGGTTTTGCTCCACTAGGGCTGCCAAATAGGCCGCATGGCGATTGTTCTGAGCAATCATCACCGCATACTTTGCTCTACCCTGTTCTTTGATGGACATCCACACTTTCAAGGCTTTAAAGCCACGAGAAAGCTCAAATCCGTAATTGTTGATGGAATCCAAGCCACCCGAAAGGCCACGCTTCTCCTGCAAGAGGTAATTGGGCGTAATGGCAAAGGAATCTCGGTGTTTTTTGGGATCCCGAATCAAGGTGCAGCCCACTTCATAGGGGACATAGAGCCATTTGTGAAGATCAAATGCCAAACTATCTGCTTCTTCGATTGCTTTCAATGCGGAGGCGTAAGTAAGGTCAAGCTTGGCCAAGGCGCCATAGGCGCCATCCACGTGAAACCAAAGTTGGTATGCTTTTGAAATCTCCAGCAACTCGTCCATGGGGTCGATGGCGCCTGTATTGACGGTGCCTGCGGTGCCCACCACGCAGAAGGGAAGGAATCCTGCCTGAAGGTCGACTTCCAACTGGGCCTTCAACTGCTCAACATCTAGTTCAAAACGTTCGTTTATCCCTATTTTTCGTACTGCATCCGTCCCAAGTCCAATGATTTCCGCAGCCTTTTGGATACAGGAGTGCGTTTCTACCGAGCAGTAAATGAGCAGCTGACCAGAAGCTGCCTTGAGCCCTCTCTGGCGTATTTTTTCTTCCCCAAAGGAATTTCTAGCGACCGTAAGGGCCGTGATATTGGCCATTGATCCTCCGCTGACCAATATCCCTGACGCCTCAGCAGGGAAATTCATTAGCTGCTTGCACCAATTCACCACCTGCCGATCCACATACATAGCCGAATGTTCGCCGATGGCGGTATTGGGATTCATCCCTGAGGCAAGCAAGTCGCCAAAGGTTCCCATCGGAGTCCCCGTTCCTTGGATCCATGCAAAAAATCGGGGGTGGACATTGCCCTTGTTGTAGGGAAAAATGTACTCCTTAAACTCCCGGTAGACTTCTTCTGGGGACTGTCCCTGCTCCGGAATAGGCAGATCAAAAACCTGTTTTACCTCGTCTGGGATTGGTTTCCATATTTTTTGCTCACGGATGCCCGCCCAATAGTCAATGAGGTCATCGACCATCTGATGGCCGAGTGCGCGCATGGCATCCCAATCTTGAGGGTCTAGGGATTGGTCAGGGATTGGGTCAGAAGGGGTCATAAGGAAGAGGAAAATAATTATTTAGTAAAGATAAGGAACTAGACAAGTATCAAGAAAACTGCATCAATCAAGGCTTGTCTTTAAGTTAGTAAGGGTCAGATCCCATTTTTCAACAAAAAACAAACTCAAAAAATCAACTGATACATCTCTTCCAGCTTGCT
Organism: Bacteroidia bacterium; assembly: GCA_964202605.1. Lineage (GTDB taxonomy): Bacteria > Bacteroidota > Bacteroidia > Cytophagales > Cyclobacteriaceae > Algoriphagus. The sequence goes on from CAXNJN010000022.1 coordinate 3,733, forward strand.
CACTTGGATGATCTGGATTTTATACTTGCTCAAATCCATTCCTTTGACGGCGTACTTGGAAACCATTATTTTTTTGAATCCCAGCTTCTCCGCTTCGGCGATGCGATTTTCAATGCGAGACACCGCTCGGATCTCTCCGCCCAAGCCTACCTCGCCAGCAAAGCAAATCTGCTCCGACACGGGCGTATCCTCGTAACTCGAAATCAGCGAGGCGCATACGGCAAGGTCTAATCCAGGGTCATCCACGCGCAGACCACCTGCCACATTCAAAAACACATCTTGTTGTCCGAGCCGCATGCCTCCCCGTTTTTCCAGTACCGCCAAAAGCATGTTGAGTCGCTTCGCATCGTGCCCCGTACTGCTTCGCTGTGGAGTGCCATAGGTAGCTGGACTCACTAGAGACTGAATCTCAATTAATAAGGGGCGGTTGCCCTCTAGCATCGCACCGATAGCTACTCCATTGAGCACCTCTTCCCGCTGCGTGAGTAGAATTTCCGATGGATTGGAAACTGCCCGCAAACCCTCTGCACGCATTTCATAGATGCCGAGTTCGTGGGTAGAACCAAAGCGATTTTTGGACGTACGAAGAATGCGGTAGGTCAAGTGCCGGTCTCCCTCAAACTGCAGTACAGTATCCACCATGTGTTCCAAGACTTTTGGTCCAGCAATGGAACCATCTTTGGTAATGTGGCCAATTAGAAACACGGGCGTGCCTGTTTCCTTGGCAAACTTCATTAACTCTGCGGTGCATTCGCGCACCTGGGAAACCGAGCCAGCTCCAGATTCTACGTATTGACTATGGAGGGTTTGGATGGAGTCGATGACCAAAAAATCAGGGTTGAGCGCCTCGATTTGCTGAAAAATCTGCTGGGTATTCGTTTCAGAAAGCACGTAGCAATCCGGGTTTTTGGCAGCCATTCGATCTGCACGCATTTTGATTTGGGCTTCACTTTCTTCCCCAGAAACGTAAAGTACTTTCTTCCCTTTAAGCATCAGGGCAATCTGAAGCATTAGCGTAGACTTCCCAATTCCTGGTTCTCCTCCAATCAACACTAAGGAACCCGAGACAATTCCTCCACCTAGCACGCGATCCAGTTCCGGATCGGACGTAATCCAGCGAGGCTGTTCCTCGTAGTTGACCTCATCAATTTTCTTGGGGATGCTTGCTTTTTTATTTCCGGACCCCTGTGGTTTCCAGCTCCCTTTTCCAGGCTCTTCTTTTTGAATAATCTCCTCTACATAGGTGTTCCACTCCCCACAGGAAGGGCATTTACCAATCCACTTCGGGCTCTGCGCCCCGCAGTTTTGACAGAAAAAGGTAGTTTTTGCTTTAGCCAAGGGAAAGGAATTAAAGTTTGTACAATGTACAAAGTACCAAGTACAAAGTATTTTCTAAATGAACATTCTATTTCCTTAGAAATAGACCTATGGTAATCAAAAACCAGAATTAATAGGGTTCCAGAAATTCATACTTGGTACCTTGTACATGGTACTTCGTACCATATTTAATGCGCTTGCAACCAATCCGTCCCCACTCCGACTTCAACTTCGATCGGTACGGGGAGCGGAATGGCATTGGACATCAAACCAGGGATGTTTTTTTTGAGTAGCTCCACCTCGTCCTTATGCGCATCAAACACCAATTCATCGTGTACTTGAAGGATCATTTTGGACTTTAGATTTTCTTTTTTCATCCAGTCATGCACATGAATCATGGCCACCTTAATCAAGTCTGCGGCTGATCCTTGAAGAGGGGCATTGATTGCATTTCGCTCTGCAAAACCGCGCATGGTCATGTTGCGGCTATTGATGTCACGCAGGTAGCGACGGCGACCAAGTATCGTTTCCACATATTCTTGAGTTCGCGCCTTTTCAATGGCCCCATCCATGTACTGTTTGACCGCAGGAAACTCGGTGAAATAGGAATCGATGATTTCCTTTGCTTCCCCTCTAGGAATGGATAGCCGCTGGGCCAGGCCAAAGGCAGAGATGCCGTAGATGATGCCAAAATTAGCTGTTTTAGCCTTTCTTCGCATGTCAGTCGTCACCTCATCCAAGGGAACCTTGAAGATTTTTGCAGCAGTTGTGGCATGGATATCTCGCCCGGTACGGAAGGCCTCAAGCATGGACTCATCCTGAGAAAATGCCGCCATCAAACGCAGTTCAATCTGTGAATAATCAGCAGAAAGCAACACGTAATTTTCGTCTCGAGGAACAAATGCTTTTCGGATTTCTCTTCCTCGAGCGGTACGAATTGGAATATTTTGCAAGTTGGGGTTGATCGAAGACAAGCGCCCTGTCGCCGCTACAAACTGGTTGTAGGTAGTATGAATCCTTCCTGTTTTGGAGTTAATCATCGTAGGCAGCGCATCCACGTAAGTGGATTTCAGCTTGACCATCTGTCGATGCTCGAGAATTGCCTGAGCGATTTCATGTTCATCGGCCATCTTACTCAAGATTTCTTCTCCAGTGGCATACTGCCCAGTCTTGGTTTTTTTCGCTTTGGGATCAAGTTTCAACTTTTCAAAAAGTACTTCCCCTAGCTGCTTTGGGGAGGCCAAATTAAATCTTACTCCTGCCAATTCATACACGCGCTTTTCAATTTCCTTGCTTTCTTGTTCCAAAGACACAGACAGCTCTGCCAAACTCCCCGTATCGACCCGAACTCCTTCAAACTCCATGTCGGTCAACACCCTGATCAGTGGATTTTCTACCTCTTCAACCAGTTTTTTCAAGCCATTGGAAAGTAAGATCGGATCCAATTTTCCCTTTAATCTCAAGGTAATGTCTGCATCTTCGGATGCATAGGCTGACACCTCATCCTCATCTACATCCCGCATATTTCCCTGCCCCTTGCCTTTCTTTCCGATCAATTCGGTGATCGATACGGGCTTGTATTGCAGGTATTGCTGTGCCAGCCAGTCCATGCCATGCTTCCCTTCGGGCTCAATGAGGTAATGCGCAAGTAGGGTATCGTATAGGGTTCCTTTGACTTCTATCCCGTAATTTTTGAGGACGAGCAAGTCGTACTTGATATTTTGTCCGATTTTTAGGATCGCAGGATTTTCCAGAACAGGGCGAAGGATTTCTAACACGGCTTGGGACTCCTTTCGATCTACCTCCAGAGGGATGTAATAGGCTTCCCCTTCCACATAGGAGAAGGATAGTCCCACCAGCTCGGCATTCATGGCGTCCAAACTGGTTGTTTCTGTGTCAAAACAAATCTCTTTTTGCAAGAGCAAATACTCCACCAGCTCTTGAATAGCCGCTTTTCCTTTTATCTTGTGGTAATGGTGAGCATTGCTATGAATGGTGTCCAATACTATGGGAGCAGAAATGACCAGTTCCTCTTCCATCTCCTCTTCAGCGACAAAGCTTGTGGTTCTAGGAGCAGGAGCTCCAAAAAGGTCCATCTGCGCAGGAGCAGAGGGTGATGAAGACGCTTTCTTTGCCGGCGCTTCCTTAAAAATTCGATTGGCTAGGGTGCGGAACTCCAATTCCGAAAAAATCGCCCTTAATTTCTCTTCGTCCACCCCGGCATACCGGAGGTCTTCCTCATCAAATTCTACTGGAACATCAATTTTGATAGTGGCAAGTTCCTTGGATAGTATTCCCTGTGGCCCAAAGTTTTCCACATTCTCCCGTTGCTTGCCTTTGAGTTGGTCGGCATTGGCTACCACTCCCTCCACGGTTCCAAACTCCTTGAGGAGCTTAACGGCGGTTTTTTCCCCAATCCCTGGAATCCCTGGAATATTGTCCACCGCATCACCCATCAAGCCCAAGATATCTCGTACCTGATCAACGTGTTCAATGTCCCACTTATCACAGATTTGTTTGGGGCCCATCACATCTACTGCGTTGCCCATAAAGGCAGGCTTGTAGAGAAAAATATGATCGTCCACCAGTTGCCCATAATCCTTGTCTGGGGTCATCATGTACACCGTAAACTGTTCCTTTTCAGCCTTTTTTGCAATTGTACCGATGATGTCGTCTGCCTCAAATCCATCCATTTCCAAAATAGGAATATTAAAGGCCCGAACGATCTCCTTGACCCAAGGAATGGACACAGTAATGTCCTCCGGCTGCTCCAGTCGATTGGCCTTGTAGGGAGTATACTGCACGTGGCGAAAAGTAGGTGCCTTCGTATCAAATGCCACTGCGATGTGGCTGGGCTTTTCTTTTTCCAAGACCTCCAAAAGCGTGTTGGTAAACCCGAGCATTACCCCAGTATTGAGCCCTTTGGAGTTGATTCTAGGGTTTTTACTGAAGGCAAAATGTGCCCTATAAATGAGGGCCATGGCATCCAAAAGAAAAAGTTTGTGGGCTTGAGTTTGTGACATTCGAACAATTGGTTGGGGGAAATAAAGGAAACGATCCGACTTACTAAGATACAACTTTTCCGTAGGCGAATCCGGTCAAATCTGCGCGGTGACTTACAAATTCAGACAAGCTAAGTCAATCTTCTTTTTCTAGCTCCTTCAGGTAATTTTTTACTTGAAGGCTTCGCAGAAAAATCAGGGTCAAAGGAATCAACCAAAGGAGTTCGTTACCTACCAAATGAAAAATGCTCCGTTTATTCCAACCTAGTTCGGGAACAAAACCCAAGGTGAACCAGGCAGCCAAAATGATTTTGCCTGAGATACCAATCAAAATCAACCATACCCAGGAAACCGGATAAAAGGCAGCAAAAAAAATCACCAGACCCACCACCATTCCAACGATCCCAAAAAAGTAGCTGGGAAGGGTATTTGAAGGAACAAGCCCCATTGCCATCCAGTTGACTACCGTCTCCCCAAAATAAACATAGAAGGCAGACCAAGCGATCGTATACATACCAGCCAACAGCAGTAGGCCTCGGTAATGCATCGGGAACTTGGGAAAATTTGAAACTTGATCCATGGAGGGGTTGATTTTGTAATGCGAAATGAACACCTTGAGGTGAAACAAGTTTGAGGCGTATACAAAACTATCTAATGAATCGAAAAAACAACCTCCCTTCCTTCGCTTTTCTTTTTCTTGGCGCAGCGATTTTCTCGGCTTTGGGCTTTGGCATCGGCAGAAACAGCGCAGAAATCACTCCCCTTTCCATTGATGGGGCAGCTGATTTGATCGGCCTTTCCTTTACTCCACAAGAAAAGGACAGCATGATTGGCACATTGACCACCCATCGAACCAATTTTGAGCTGATGCGCAAAACAACCCTCGACAATTCCGTTGGCCCCGCCTTGGTGTTCAACCCCATCCCCCAAGGGTTTTATCCAAGCCAGGAACAAGCTGCTTTCGATTGGGGGCTACCCGCCAAAGTAGCACTACCCACTTCTGATGTGGATCTGGCATTTATGCCTGTACACCAGCTTGCCGTCCTGATCAAGTCACGTCAAGTGACTTCAGAGCGATTGACGCAACTCTACCTGCAACGAATCAAAACTCATTCCGATACCCTCGCATGCCTCGTGACCCTACTAGAAAATGAAGCGCTCACACAGGCTAGAGCCCTTGACAAAGAACTCACTGCTGGCAAATACCGTGGTCCACTCCATGGAATCCCTTATGGCATCAAGGATTTATTTGCCGTACCAGGTACAAAAACAACCTGGGGTGCAGATCCTTACAAGGACCAGGTAATCAATGAAACCGCCACCATCGTGACCAAACTGGAAAAAGCAGGTGGGGTGCTCGTAGGGAAATTCACGCTTGGTGCCTTGGCCATGGGCGATGTATGGTTTGGAGGAGTGACCAAAAACCCCTGGAATCTGAAGCAAGGATCAAGTGGATCTTCGGCAGGATCTGCTTCTGCAGTGAGCGCTGGATTGGTACCTTTTGCCATCGGCACAGAGACCCTCGGTTCCATTGTATCTCCCTCCACCCGAAATGGGGTGACAGGGCTTCGTCCCACCTTTGGGCGAATCAGTAGACATGGCGCCATGGCACTGAGCTGGTCTATGGACAAAGTTGGGCCCATCTCTAGGTCAGCACTTGACAATGCCATTGTCCTTTCAGTACTAAATGGCAGCGACACCAAGGATCCGGCCACTATCCCCGCCGCATTTAACTATTCAATCAAGAAAGAAGTTAAAAAATTAAAAATCGGCTATTTCAGTTCCTTTTTTGAGGGAAATCGGGCGGGTATCGAAAATGACCGTGCCGTCCTAGAACTCTTAAAAACCCAAGGGATCACCCTCCACCCGCTGGAACTGAAAACCAGCATCAATGCCGCCCCGTTGGTATCCATGCTGTTGGTGGAAGGAGCAGCCGCATTCGATGACCTTACGCGTCTCGGCCTGGACGACCAGCTCGTAGCGCAACACAAAAGCGCATGGCCTAATGTCTTTCGAGCGGCCCGATTTATTCCTGCCGTGGAATACATCCAAATGAGCCGTCAGCGAAGTGTATTGATTGAAGAAATGCATGCGCTGATGAAGGAATACGATGTGATTATTACCCCCTCCTTTGCAGGTCAGCAGCTTCAAATTACCAACCTAACGGGTCATCCTGCCCTGTGCCTTCCAAATGGATTTGGAGCCAACGGCAGCCCTACCTCGATTACCTTACTTGCCAACTTGTTTGAAGAAGAAAAATTGATCATGGTTGGACGTTTGATTCAGGAGAACTCCGACTGGCAAACGAAGCGACCTCCCTTGTTTAATCGCTAAAGAAGGAATCTAAAAAATACTACTCAGGAAACTGGCATTTAAGGTCCATATCTCTAAAGTAAAAAAGGCTGCCCACCTCGGACGGCCTTTTTTATTCTTAGTGAACAATCCCTGCGATTTTGATATGGGTAGGGGATAGAAATAGCACCTTTTGAGTAGTTTCTATTTTGTAGTGGTCAATTTTCCTAGTCGACTGGTTGAGAAAAATCTCCCCAAGGGTAGTGCTTTGGTAAAACATGTTCTCGTCCTTCAACCTAAAAGTCACCCAAACCGGGTAATTCTGAACATAGCGAATGGTAATATCCTTCACTTTTCCTTTTGCCTCAGGGAGTAATTCATGAATCAACTGGTCTGGGGTAGTTCGTGTAGCATAAGATGCAGCAAGCGAAGGAACATTGATATCTGCTTCGTAAAAAGCAGCAAACTCTTCCTTCCACTTCGCTGAGTCATATTGCAAGTCTACTAGTTGCTCTTCCCCATTAATTTCAGAGGTTTTAAAGACTGAATCACCCTCTAGTTTGCTGATTTCCAGATTGATAAATCCTTTCAAATCAAAGTAAGGAAGTTTCTCAAGTGCGGGCTCCTCCTTAGTTGGAGCGCAAGCAAGTACTGCGCCTAAAAGAAGAAAGCTGAAGTATTGTTTGATTTTCATAGGTCAAGAAGAATATTTCCTGTCATTTCTTCGGGAATTCCTACCCCCATTAACTGAAGGATTGTGGGCGCTAAATCCCCTAATTTGCCGTCTTTAACTGAAAACTTCTGTTTGTCCACCACAATGAACGGCACCAAATTGGTGGTATGCGCTGTATTCGGTGAACCATCCTCATTAATCATCACATCCGAGTTGCCATGATCGGCTATCACTAGCACAGTATAGTCATTGGCGATAGCGGCTTTAACTACTTTTTCGGCAACGCCGTCAACCGCTTCGCAAGCCTTAACAGCCGCATCAAAATCTCCGGTATGGCCCACCATATCCGCATTTGCAAAATTTAGACAGATAAATTCTGCACTTTTCTTTTCCAACTCTTTGGTGATTTTTGAGGCAATTTCTGCTGCGCTCATTTCAGGCTGCAAGTCGTAAGTGGCCACCTTGGGTGAAGGGCAAAGGATCCTGCTTTCCCCTACAAATTCTTTTTCTCTACCTCCAGAGAAGAAAAAGGTGACATGTGGATATTTTTCAGTTTCCGCAATTCGAATCTGTTTTTTACCTGCTCGCTCCAAAACCTCCCCTAGGGTATTGTTGAGTTTGTCCTTTTCAAACAAGACCTGAACTCCTTTAAAAGTATCGTCGTAGGTCGTGAGGGTTAGGTAATCCAAGTCCAACTTCTTCATGTTGAAATCCACAAAATCACGTTGGCTAAGCGCTTGCGTAATTTCTCTTCCTCGGTCGGTTCTGAAATTGAAACAAAGCACCATATCTCCATCCTGAATAGTGGCTAGGGGCTTGTTGTCCGTACCTACCTGAATGATAGGACGAATGAATTCGTCTGTAACGTTATTGCTATATGATTTTTTAATGGAAGCGAGAATGTCTTTGGACTTTTCTCCCTCACCATGCACCAAGGCATCGTAAGCAAGCTTTACTCGCTCCCAACGGTTGTCTCTATCCATGGCATAGTATCGGCCGATAACGGAGGCAATTTTTCCTGCTGAATGCTGCAAATGATTTTGAAGATCTGCTAAGTATCCCAATCCTCCTTTGGGATCCGTATCACGGCCATCCGTAAAGGCATGGATAAATACATCCACCATCCCATGGTGTTTGGCAGCGTCACACAATCCTTTGAGGTGCTCGAGATGTGCATGCACGCCTCCGTCAGACACGAGACCCAAAAAATGCACTTTTTTATTTCCTGCTTTCGCTCTAGCAAAGGCAGCGCTCAACACGGGATGAGAAAGTAGCTCGCCCTGCTGTACTGCCAAATTGATTTTTACCAAGTCTTGGTAGACAACTCTACCCGCACCAATATTCATATGCCCCACTTCCGAGTTGCCCATTTGACCCTCAGGTAAGCCAACTGCAAGACCTGAAGCCTCCAACTTGGAATGTGGATACCTCTTGAATAAGCTATCCACAAAAGGGGTATTGGCCTTGTCAATGGCAGAAACCGCAGGATTGGTACCTAATCCCCAGCCATCCAAAATCATCAATAAAACATTCTTATTCATGCCGCAAATATACGACAATAGAAACCAAAATGGGGAATGGATGCTGGTGAAATTGAGGTGCAAAACCTGGGAATTTCCATCCTGAGCTCAAAAAAACAATCCCCACCTTGGAAAAAGCCTATAAATCCTCCGACGAAGCGGACAAGTAAACTCCCTTTCAACTTGTTAGAAGAACATACGGAAAATCAGTGGCCGTTTTTGCTAATTTCTCAGTCAGATGGCTTATCCTGAGACAAAAATTCAAGGTTCCGCTTAATCCCTTTAAACTTGGTTCGGTTGATGGCCGAACCGGAAAAAACTTTTTTAAATGTTTCTTCTGTGAGTTCCTTCCAATCTTGGCCTGTAAACGTAGCCAAGTCCGAAGAAGGTGTGAAAGCAGGTTCCTGATGTGGTTTTGAAAAACGATTCCATGGGCACACATCTTGACAGACATCACAACCAAATACCCAGTTGTCCATCTTCCCTTCAAAAGAGCTCGGGATCGCGTCCTTTAGTTCAATGGTGAGGTAAGAAATGCATCGAGAGCCATCCACTACACCCGGCGCCACGATCGCATCAGTAGGGCAAGCATCCATGCAAGCCGTGCAAGTACCACAATAGTCTTTGGTGATGGGAAGGTCAGGTGTTGCCTCCAAATCAATAACCAGCTCGGCCAAAAAGAAAAAGCTACCTAGCTGCCGATTGAGCAGGAGGCTATTTTTACCAATCCAACCTAGGCCGGAACGCTGCGCCCACTGCCTTTCCAAAATTGGGGCCGAATCCACAAAACTCCGTCCACCGATCTCGCCCACCTCTTCACGAAGATCCATCAAAAATTCACGCAGCTTTTCCTGAATGACCTCGTGGTAATCTTTGCCGTAGGCATACTTTGCCAGTTTAATGTCTTCAGTGCCTTGTGGAAGCCCCGTCTCGGGAAAGTAGTTGTACACCAAGGAAACCACAGTTTTCGCTCCTTCCACAAGCTTTCGTGGGTCCAGCCGCTTATCAAAGTGATTGGCGAGGTACCCCATGTGCCCATGGTAGTCTCGGCGCAACCATTCTTCCAACTTCGGGGCTTCTTCTTCCAAAAAATCCGCTTTCGCAATGCCACAAAAGTCAAAGCCCAAGCGCTTGGCGGTGGCTTTTAACAGGTGAGCATGTCGATCGGAAGCAGTCATTACGAGTCGAAAATAGGGAGTTTTCGGCTATTTTTTTCCCCTACAAAAAATCGGTGATCCTGAATCCTTTCCTTCAAGTCTTTCGCAGTTTGGACGCGAGGCAAAGAAAGGCAAGTCCACCATTCGGCATAGAGACAGTCGTGATTCTTTTTCTTGATATTTTTGAGCCGATCAAAACTCCTTGCCACTCTTGCGCGTTATCCCTACATTCAGGTCAGTCATCCCTAGCAGTAGGGATTTTGTTTTCCCTCATTGCACTCATGAAAGGCTTTACCTTTACCAAATATGTTCCCCCACTGAATCCGGAAAAAAACCGGTTTGATAGCCTGCTGGATATCTTTCTTCAGCTAGTAACAATGACGGGCGGGGATGTTGCAGAAGCGTTGAGCTGGTTGACCAATTTGGACAAACGCTACCAACTCACTAGTCCGGAATACGGAATAGGCAATTTTATCGAAGATCTCAAATCCAAGGGATACCTCAGCGAGGAGAATCAACAAGGCAAATTTGAAATCACAGGAAAAGCAGAGCAAACCATCCGAAAAAGTGCGCTAGAGGAAATTTTTGGAAAACTGAAGCGCAGCAAAACTGGACAGCACCGAACCAATTTATCTGGGCCTGGTGAGGAGCAGGGCAGTGAGCGCAGGGCCTATGAATTTGGGGACAACCTAGATCAAATTGCACTAACCGACTCGCTCCGCAATGCACAAGCCAACCATGGAATTGGCGGTGATTTTTTGTTGACCGAAGACGATTTAGAAGTGGTGGAAAAGGAGCAGCACAGCCAAACCTCCACGGTGCTGATGATTGACATTTCCCACTCCATGATCTTGTACGGAGAGGACCGCATCACGCCTGCCAAGAAGGTGGCTATGGCCTTGGCAGAGTTGATTAAAACCCGCTATCCCAAAGACACCTTGGACATCATCGTATTTGGAAACGATGCTTGGCAGATCGAAATCAAGGACTTGCCCTACCTCCAGGTTGGGCCCTACCATACGAATACAGTTGCTGGCCTTGAGCTAGCTATGGATTTACTTCGAAGGAGAAAAAACCCAAACAAGCAAATTTTTATGATCACAGATGGCAAGCCTACTTGCCTAAAAGTGGGGATTAAATACTACAAAAATGCCTTTGGCATTGACAGCAAAATCTTGGCAGAAACGCTCAAAATTGCCGCTCAATGCAGGAAATTGAAAATTCCTGTGACCACCTTTATGATTGCTTCCGATCCCTACCTTAAGGAGTTTGTGAAGGAATTTACGAAGGTCAACAATGGCAACGCTTATTACAGCAGCTTGAAAGGGCTGGGAGATTTAATTTTTGAAGACTACAGACGAAACCGAACCAAACGCTTTTAGAATGGATTACGAACAACTTAAAGGAGAGCAACTCCTTCAAATCAAAACCCTTGGCCAACTGAAGGCTGCCGGCTACAGTCCGAAGTCCATCAAAGAGGAACTTAGAGGCAACCTAATCCAGAAAATCAAAGCCAAGGAAAACGTATTTGAAGGCGTTTGGGGCTATGAAGACACCGTCATTCCCGATATTGAGCGGGCGATTCTTTCCAGACACAACATCAATTTGCTGGGACTTCGAGGGCAGGCGAAAACCAGGATTGCCAGGATGATGACGCTGCTTTTAGACGAATATGTGCCTGTTCTATTCGGTTCGGAGCTCAATGAAGACCCACTCCTCCCGCTATCCTCTTTTGCCAAAAGCTTGATTGAAGAAAAAGGCGATGACTGCCTGATCTCCTGGTTGCCGCGAGCAGAGCGTTACGCAGAAAAATTAGCCACTCCAGATGTATCCGTAGCCGACCTAATTGGGGATGTAGATCCCATCAAGGCGGCGACCCTCAAACTAAATTACAACGACGAACGGGTGATTCACTATGGCCTAGTTCCTCGTTCCCACCGCTGCATTTTTGTCATCAACGAACTTCCAGACCTTCAAGCGAGAATACAGGTTGCCCTATTCAATATTTTGCAAGAGGGGGACATACAGATTCGTGGGTTTAAGCTGCGGTTGCCTTTGGACATCCAATTTATATTCACTGCCAACCCTGAGGACTACACCAACCGGGGCAGTATTGTGACCCCACTCAAGGACCGAATTGAAAGCCAAATTATCACGCATTATCCCAAGTCCATTGCAATAGGGAAAAAAATCACAGCACAGGAAGCACGACTTCAAGGAAAGCCTGTGAGCAAGATCCATGTTCCAGAGCTCATGAAAGATCTGATTGAACAAATTGCCGTGGAGGCCCGAAACTCCGAGTTTGTGGATGAAAAAAGTGGGGTGTCAGCAAGACTGACCATTTCCGCCTATGAAAATCTAATTTCTGCAGCGGAAAGAAGGATGTATAGAAATAATGAGTCGAATACCGTTGTACGAATTTCTGATTTGATTGGGGTCATTCCGGCCATCACTGGTAAGGTAGAGCTCGTATATGAGGGTGAGCAGGAAGGCGCAGGATTGGTAGCCTACAACCTGATTGGCAAAGCCATCCGAACTCAGTTTGTCGACTACTTTCCATCGCCAGAACAAAAGAAAAAGGAGAAGTCTGCCAATCCTTATGTCGTTCCCTTGGCCTGGTTTGGAGAGGGAAATGAATTAGACATTTTGAGTGACCTCAGCGACAAGGCCTACAAAAGTATCTTGCATGGAGTTCCTGGGTTAGAAAAAGTAGTGACCCAACTGGTGCCGAAGCTGCCGGAAAAAGAAAGGGAGTTCTTTATGGAATTTGCACTTCATGGATTGGCTGAATACTCCCAGCTTAGCAAAAAAATGGTGGACACAGGTCTTCAATTTAAAGACCTATTCAGCTCCATGTTTGAGATAGGAGGAGAAGATGAAGAGGATTTTGAAGACGAGGAGGATGATTCTTAAGGAATAGCCATTGCGAGTTTAGAAGAACTCCGCCAAGTTTAGGAAGGATCTAAGAAGGACTCAGATATCCTCTATATTTGTAAGATGGCCGAAAATCAACTTCCAGAGGCATTTGAATCTCAAATGCTGGCACTACTTGGAGCCGAAGAGTTTGCCCTATTTAAGGAAGGATTAGCCCTTCCTTCACAAACATCCATTCGGCTCAATCAGCGGAAGTTTGCAGAGCTCCCCTACCCAAAGCGGGCTATTCCCTGGGCTACAGACGCGTATTTTTTGGAGGAGCGACCCAGCTTTACGATGGATCCCACCTTCCATGCCGGCGCTTATTATGTGCAGGAAGCTTCCTCGATGTTTATTTCCCATATCCTAGAATCCCAAAAAATACAAAAAGGGATTTACTTGGACTTGGCTGCTGCTCCAGGTGGAAAAAGCACCTTGCTGTCCAGCTATTTGGGGGAGGAGGGCTTACTTGTGGCCAATGAAGTCATTGCCTCTCGGGCTCAAATTTTAAAGGAAAATGTGATCAAATGGGGCCTTGGCAACACGGTAGTAACCCACAACGATCCGGAGCATTTCAGTCCTTTGGAGGGATTTTTTGACCTGGTACTGGTGGATGCTCCCTGCTCTGGAGAAGGAATGTTTCGCAAAGATCCTACAGCTCGTTCTGAATGGTCGGCCGATCACGTCAACTTGTGTTCGGCCCGACAAAAACGCATTGTGGACAAGGCCGGAGAATTGGTGAAAGGCGGGGGCTACCTCATGTACTCTACATGCACCTTCAACGAAAAAGAAAATGAAGAGATCCTTCGTTTTTTAACTGAGGAGTTTGCCTTTGAACCTGTACGCATTCCACTAGATCCAAGTTGGGGCATCGTAGAAACGGAAGTTAGTACCGAAGAAGGCGCCTTTTTTAGCTACCGTTTTTTTCCACACAAGGTGGCGGGAGAAGGGTTTTTCATTACCGTCTTGCGAAGACCCGAGGAAGCCTACGCTCAAATAGCTCCTGCAACCAAAGAATTCAAACACCACAGCCTCAAGCGGGTAGGAGACAAAGAGGCTGAAGTGCTTGAAAAAGAAGTTGGTGGCGATGGAACGGGCAAGTTTTACCTATTGCAGGATGCCTACTTCAGAATGAATGGAGGCTATTTCCAAGAACTAGAAAAGTTGGCTCAGGTGCTGAGCATTCGCTATTTCGGGGTAGAGTTAGGCAAAAAACAGGGAAAAGAATGGATTCCAAGTCACGAATGGGCCCTCTCTACCCTTCCCAAAAATGGGTTTGCCCAGCATGAACTCTCTGTAGAGGAAGCCTTGGATTTTTTACGAAAAAAAGAACAGTCCTTTAGCGAGCTCCCACTTGGCTGGGTTCTGCTTACCTACCAAAACCTCCCATTGGGATGGATCAAGAATTTGGGTAAACGAGCAAACAACTATTATCCCAAAGAATGGCGAATTCGGAACTAAAAAGTTATCCCCAAAGCACGAAAAACCCGCTATTCTGAAATTAATTTCCGCCTTAAGGCCTGGAAAAAGGCCGCTCTTCCTAACTTAGAAGTCAAGTCAAACACTCCAGATTCCATGCTCAAAAAACAGCGATACGAAGCCTTCATCCAGCATTTTTCTGAAAATATGCCTGTTGCAGAAACCGAGCTGGAGTATAAAAACACTTTTCAGTTGCTCGTTGCAGTTGTTTTATCGGCACAATGCACCGATAAGCGTGTAAATATCGTAACCAAGGAACTTTTCAAGCACTTTCCAACGGCAGCACATCTAGCGACAACAAACTTTGATGAACTTTTTCCCTACATCAGAACCGTTTCCTACCCTAACAACAAGACAAAACACCTCATCGGACTAGGTAAAATGCTACTCGATGATTTTGCAGGAGAAATCCCCTCCACCGTGGAGGAACTGGTCAAATTGCCTGGTGTAGGAAGAAAAACTGCCAATGTGATTACCTCTGTAGTATGGCAACAACCCAATATGGCCGTTGATACACATGTGTATCGTGTATCACGGCGCTTAGGGCTGGTCCCTTTAACTGCCAAAACACCCCTAGAAGTAGAAAAGCAATTGGTCAAGCACCTGCCCAAACAACATATCCATCAAGCACACCATTGGTTGATCCTCCACGGTCGCTATACTTGCATGGCGAGAAGTCCTAAATGTAGTGTCTGCGCAATCACACACCTCTGCAAATACTTTCAAAAAACACAGCAAAAATCTTTGGCTGAAGAGGGCTAATTCAGCTATTCACTCCCACAAAGCAGTGGTGAAAACACTTAGTTTCCTGATTTTCTTGGCCGATATCCAGAATCTTTAAACAACTTTTTTGCATCCGCTTCGCGCATCACATCCGGTAAGCTAAGGTCCTGCTGTACCGCGAACTCTTCTACAATATTCCAACCAAGCCAACGCCCAATTCTACCTGGGGCATCCGCGCTAATTGCATCCGTAGCTGGAGCTTCTCCGATGTACTTGCGGATTTCGAATGGATTGGTTTCGAATAACAATTCGTTTTCAATAAAATGTGCCCAAATAATATCCTCATTGTCCCAACAGGCCTGAATTTGTTCTGGCGTGTAGCCGATCAGATACTGGTCGGAGGTGCAAGGCAAGATGGATTTGACAAAATGATAGGCCTTACCATAGTAAACCATTTCGGCCAACAGCGTATTTTCCTTTGGGTCAATCTCATTGTAACGGGAAGAAATAGCTAAAACAATCATTGGAACGAGGTATTTTCGCTCGTAGCGCGAGGCAATGTATCTTGGTATATCGGGTTGGAACACGTGGTCACTGGGCAAAAAATAATCTAGCCCAATTACGATCACTTCTTCATCTAGGATCAAGTCAAATCCGAAACCAGACACGTAGGTATACACTTTGGGTTCTTTGAAGTCGGGATAATAACTTTTTAAGTAGGCAAATGCTTGTTCCAATTCAACTTTAACATCACTTAGGTCTGCAAACTCCTTGGCAACTGCTTTATTCAATTCTTGCATAGACGAATCTTGGTGCAAGCGTACAAGTTCCCCCGCCAAAGAATCCATATTCGGATAAGCATCTACTCCAAGCGCTTTGGAAGTTACTTCTGGATATTGCTTTAATAAGGCAAGCATCTCCTCCTTGGTTTCCGCTCCAAAAAAAGATTGTTCCAGGCGCTGAATAGTCAATTCCACCCGGCCTTCTAGCCGATCTTCATCCAGGGCACAGGTACTGTCCGATGATTGACAGGAAAAAAGCACAGTGACCAATAGCACGACGATGACACGGATATACATGAATTTGTTTTTTTGGCAAGTTAAAGAAACCTTAACAATTCTAGAGAACATAGCAGCTCTCGGCTTTAAGCCCCTCTAATTTCAGAACCAATTGTCTTCCGTTTTTGGGATAATTAGTTTGAAATCAGCATTTAAAAGACAAGCTATTTCTCTCAAATCTGCCCATACATTTGGTATAATTAAGAATTAAACGGATTTTTATCCATTAGATTCTTCTACACCCTAAGGAATTCCATTTTCACGATGAAGTCTTTTCACAAATTTACCTACTTTTTAGTACTACTTTGCTTCTGGGCCTTCGCTCCAACTTTCGTTTTTGCACAGCAAAATGTAGACCTAAACACCATACGAGTAGATCAACTCAGTGATGATCAAATCGAGGAACTCGTCAAGCGCGCGCAAGATGCGGGGCTAAGCAGCACGGATTTCTTGATGATGGCACAAATGCGGGGTATGCCTTCCGGGGAAGTAGAAAAGCTTCGCAGTAGAATCGAAGGATTGAGCACAGGATCAAGTAAGTCTAGATCCACGAATGCCTCCAAAAGGTCTTCGCGCGAGCAGATTGACCTCAATGACATCACCCAAGGCCTGATGGAGACACAGGAGTTGATGGATGAGGAAAAAGCGGATTCCACGCTTTTTGGTAGCAACTTGTTTTTCCAAAAGAATCGAAAACTAAGCTTTGAGCCAAGCCTAAACCAGGCCACTCCGAAAAATTACATTCTTGGCCCTGGAGACCTTATCTATGTGGATATTTATGGAGAATCCGAAAAATACTACGAAGCCACTGTCAACCCTGAAGGCTCCATTTTACTGGATAATATCGGTATGATTGCAGTCTCTGGAAAAACCATTGAAGCTTCAGAAGGAATCATTAAAAATCGAGTAGCTACCTTTTACACCGGACTTTCTGGATCAAATCCAAAGACATTTTTGCAAGTCTCCCTTGGCAATGTTAAAACGATCAAGGTGCACATATTGAATGAAGTACGTTTACCGGGAACCTTCACCTTGAGTGCCTTTTCTACGGTATTCAATGCACTCTATGCAGCTGGAGGACCTTCAGACAAGGGAACTCTTCGTGCGATTCAGCTCATCCGAAACAATAAAAAAATAGCAGAGATTGACGTGTATGAACTGCTCATCAACGGAACCGCCAATTTGGATGTGCAGCTCCAAGACCAAGATGTAATCCTAGTCAACCCCTATCTTGCACGAGTAAAGGTCATGGGGGAAGTTAAGCGCCCCTTAGTTTTTGAGGTCACACCAGAGGACAACCTAGAGGACGTTCTTCGATTTGCAGGGGGATTTACCGACTTGGCCTTCAAGGATAGAATCTCCATATCACGAATCACCGGAAATCAACGCTCTATATCCGATGTGTACAGCAATCAACTCGGGCTTTTTAATCTCAAAGGGGGCGATGAAATTTCAGTATACAGAATAATCGATCGCTACACCAACCGCATTCAAATTAAGGGCGCTGTCTTCAGGCCAGGAATCTTCTCCTTAACCGAAGGGCTCACCCTGACCCAATTGATCAAAAATGCTGATGGTCTCAAAGGCGATGCTTACACGCAGCGGGCCAGCATCTTGCGAACCAAAGGAGATCTCAGTTCAGAAGTATTGGAAGTGAATCTTCTAGCGGTATTGGAAGGTCGCCAAGCAGATGTGGTCTTGCAGCGTGAAGATGTAATCCGTATTTCTAGCATTTATGATGTGCAAAACGAGCGCTACATCCAGATCCTGGGAGAGGTAAAGCGTCCGGGGACCTATCCCTATGCTTCCGGAATGACGCCTGAGGAACTTATTCTAACCGCAGGTGGTCTACAGGAATCTGCCAACATAAAGGATATTGAAATTGCCAGAAGGCTGGAAGATTCAGATTCAGGAACACTATCAGATATTATTACCACGTCCATCAATTCAGATTTGTCCTTCAACCCAAATGCCATCTCCTTGGAGCCCTTCGATCAGGTGATCGTGCGAAAGCGAGCCAATTTTACGATGCAGCGTCTCGTGTCTGTAGAAGGGCAGGTCAATTCGCCAGGGCTTTTTGCCATCCAAACCAGTGTAGACCGAATCTCTGATTTGGTCAAAAGAGCTGGAGGAGTCAACCAATTTGCCTACACCAAAGGGGCTACTTTGATTCGTAAAACAGAGTTCTTTAATACGGAGTCCGAGCAAGTGCGAAGACAGAAAAATTTAGAAGCACTACGCGTTCTTCTCAAGGAGAATCCACCCAACCCTGAAGCTCAAGAAGAACTTCTTATTCGCCTTTTCAGAGACCTTCCAAAGGAAAAAGTAGAAATAAAGGATTCCACCGCCAATAATGCCAAACGAGAGTCATTGGATCAAATTGCTGCAGAAACCCCTGGTGTAGCTGTTAAATTCAAGGAGACAGAGGCCGTTGCCATCAACCTAGAAAAAATCCTTGCGAATCCTGGCTCTGAGGAAGATTTGGTACTCGAGGAAGGCGATATTCTCAATGTTCCAAAGCTCTTGCAAACCGTTCGTATGCGTGGGGATGTAGTCTATCCGACTACCTTAAGACACGAGCAAGGCCGAGGGCTTCGTTTTTACATCAATGGAGCAGGAGGTTTTGACCGAGGCGCAAATAGAAAACAAACCTATGTTGTCTATGCTAATGGGGCGGTTAAACGAACAAAGGGGCTCTTTGGAGTTCGAAGCTACCCAGCTGTAGAACCAGGAGCTGAAGTGATCATTCCAAGTAAAGGCCCTAAAGTACCCCTTCGTTTAGGTGACTTAGTAGGTGTCACCACTGGACTGGCCACCTTGGCTTTAGTTCTTTCCCAAATCAACCTACAGAATACCCCATGAGCGAAAACTCACATTTTTCTCCCTCCCAATTCACCTTGAAAGAGGTGGTTCAAAACTTGATCGATTGGGTAAAATTTTTTCGATCCGCGTGGAAACTTCTACTCCTTTCCTTAGCAGTAGGAACTGGGCTGGGAGCTGTTTATTCACTACTAAAAGATCCTGTTTTTCATGCTGAAACTTCTTTCGTTTTGGAGGAGGAAGGAATGGGTGGCATTGGACAAATGTCAGGAATTGCAAGCCTTCTCGGGGTTAATTTGGGGGGCATAGGAGGCACGAATGGTCTTTTTCAAGGGGATAACATTATGGAGCTGTATCGCTCGGACCGCATGTTGGAAGAAACCCTATTGAGTCCCTTTAATAAAGAAAGTTTATTGATCGATCGATTTATTGAATTCGAAGAGTTGGAAAATAAGTGGGCCTCCACCATCGATTTGTCAGCCCTGACATTTACGGCTTCCAAAGAAAGCCATGGGGTCAAGCAGGACTCAGTTATCAAGGAAATCGCCCAGCTTATCCGAGAAAAACAACTGGTAGTAGTCAAGCCAGATCGGAAATTGAGCATTATTCAGGTGAATGTCTCTTCAAAAGATGAGGCTTTTGCAAAGCTTTTTAACGAAACGCTGGTGAGCAAGGTGAATACGTTTTACTTGGAAACTAAAACAAAAAAAACAGGGGAGAATCTCCGTATTTTACAAATTCAAGCAGATTCTGTTCGGGCGATTCTTGATGCAAGTCTCGGCACCTTGGCTGCCGAACAAGATCGGATTCCCAATGCCAACCCTTTGCTAAGTGCTGCCACCGTTGGTGGACGCCGCAAGCAGGTAGATGTTCAAACTAGTGCTGCGGTATTTCAAGAAATTGTGAAAAATCTGGAGATGGCTAAAATCAACCACCGCATCAACACTCCATTAATTCAATTAGTCGATTTTCCGAAGCTGCCCTTAGAACGAACTGAAGTCCGCTTGGTGAAGGGGATGGTTTATGGGGCCATTTTCTTCGGTATTTTAGCCCTTAGCTTTCTCTATCTGAGAAGAATCTATCAAAAACATTTGCAGGAAGTCTAAACCAAAGCTTCCATGTTTGAAAAAATCAATCTGTTGATCCCCTTTGGGAATTTTATCCGGAATAAATCCCTCCAGAATTTTCTTTTTCTGGCGCTGATCCAGTCCTCAACGGTCTTGATTTCAATCATTTCCATGCCCCTTCTGATTCAAAGTATCGGGGCGGAACAGTTTGGATGGGTCAACTTATCTCTTTCTGTAATTATTGTATTCAATATTCTAGTTGGCTTCGGGTTCAACCTGAGCGCCCCTAGAGAAGTTGCCCTCAATCAATCCAATAAGGCAGAACTCTCGCAGTTGGTCTCCAATGTTTTTTCAGCCAAACTACTCCTTGCTCTTTTTTCCACAGTCATCATTTTAATTGGAGCCTATGGTTTTAACCTATTCCAAGGGTACCAATCCGTTTTAGTGTTCTCCGTATTTCTGCTCTTTTCGGAAGCCGCCTTTCCGCTCTGGTTTTTTCAGGGGATGGAAAAAATGAAGCTGGTCTCTGTGGCAACAATTTTTTCTAAACTTCTTTTTTTGATGGGCTTAGTACTTTTTGTACAGCAGCCCTCGCACAGTCTCTGGGTCAATTTTCTACTTGGAATTTCTGGTCTGGGTGTCAACTTATGCCTACTAGGCTACATTCACATAGTATTGGATATCCGCTTTTTTAGCCCCCAATTTTCTTCCATCTTGAAAAGCCTTCAGGACAACCTGCTTCTATTTTTTAGCAACCTTGCCAGCCATATTTCCATCAATGGGGGCCTCATCATTTTGAGTTTCTTTTCAAGTGGGGCCACACTTGGAATGTACAGTTTAGCAGAACGAGTGGTCATGATCCTAAGGCTATTCCCTGCTTTGATCATTCAAGCAATTTTTCCCAATTCCTCCAAGCTTTATCAAGCGGACCAGCCCGCATTTTTCTCCTTTCTCAAAAAAGTTTACTTCGGTACCCTCGCAATAGGTGCGTTGATCAGCATCGTAACTTATTTGGCTGCACCCTGGATCATTAAAGTACTTTCTCGTGGGGAGCTTGACGGGGCAGTCGGCTACCTCCAACTGCTTGCAGCAATTCCATTTTTGGCTTGTCTCAATGTGGGAAATGTGATGATCCTCCTGGTCACGAACCTCAGAGATCTGCTCTTTCGTGCCAGCTGGATGTTTTGTGGCTACATGATTTGCGTCTCAACCGCGCTTACCCACTTTTATGGGGGAGCCGGTCTCTGCATTGCTATCTTGAGCACTGAGCTCATGGTCTTCTTTATTTGCTTGTATCTCTTGTATCGCCACAAAAAAGAACTCTTGTATGGCTTCTACTCCTGAGATTCCTGTAGCAATCATCTTGGTCAATTGGAATGGCTATGCCTATACCAAAGCCTGCTTGGCCTCTCTTGAGAAGGTAGCGCAGCCCTCCTTTCAAGTAATTTTGGTGGATAATGGCTCCCAAAATTCAGAGGGGGAGCAACTCAAAGCACAGTTCCCAAACGTACACCTTATCGCCAACCAAGATAACTTGGGCTTTGCTGGGGGAAATAATGTAGGAATTCGCTATGCCTTGGAACAAGGGTTTGAACAAGTTTTACTGCTCAACAACGATACGACAGTTACCCCTTCCTTTTTGAAAGAACTCCAAATTTGTCTAGATCAACCCGGGCAGGAAGTGGCGCAGCCTCTCATCCTGTTTGCCCATGATCCACAAACGCTTTGGAGTGCTGGGGGGAAATGGAATTCTCTTTTTGGAAGGGCAATCACCTTGGGGGACCGGGTCCCTTTTGAGAAGTATCGAGTAGGCGCCAAAACTCTCGATTGGGCTACCGGTTGCTGCATTCTAGTTTCTAAAGCCGCCATACTAAATGCGGGGCTCCTTAACGAAACCTATTTTGCCTATTTTGAAGACGTGGAATGGAGTTTACGAATTCGCAAAGCTGGATTTAAGATTGGCTTGGCTGAAAATGCGATCATCTACCACGAGGCTGGCGCTGCCTCCAAAAAGCAACATGCCGAAGGCATCCTCAGCCCTCGTGTTTTTTATTTTAATGTGAGAAACCAGCTTTTTCTGCTGCGGCAGCATTCCATACTACTTGGATATCCCTATCACTTGCTTCGGTTTTTGAGTTGGGGGGCCTATTTTTTGATTCGAGGGCGATTCCAAAAACTATCGGCAGTTTTCCAAGGAATACGAGAAGGTCTTTTTACTCCACTTAACCCAGAAAAGAAATGGCTTCAGTAGCATTTTTTATTCTGACTATAGGGCTGATATTGGGCTTCCTTTGGACTTTACAAGAGATGATTGTAAAGGGGAAATGGACTTATTTCATCTTTTTCTTAGCCGGTTTTTTACCAATCTACATTACATTCTTGAGTTTGACTTACCTCAACACCCGATCTGAGGTGTTGGTTACTGTCTTTCAAGCGCTGAAAGAAGGAGTGGTAGGCATCGCCTTGGTGGTGGCTATTCTCTTTCAAAAAAAACCAGCCGACTATCCATTTCGCCCCCAAATCACAGATTGGTGGATGGGAGGATTTTTAATTATTGGGTTTAGCTACCTTATTTTGCCTATTGGCGAAGTTCCATTTCTTACCAAGGCGTCCTACTTCAAAGGGATTTTGCTTCCCGGCCTAATCTACTTTTTGGGGAGAAATACTGTATTTGAAGAGCGGGAGATCTCTCGGTTTTTTTCTATGATTTTCATCGTAGCCATCCTTGCCTTCACCGTCAATCTAATGGAGCAGTTTGTCTTGCAGGCACATATCCAACAGCTCACTGGCTACGCACTTTACAATCAAGTAATCAATGATACTTACCCGACCGGCAATTTTGGGTTATCCTGGACATTCGAAACCCAAGCCCTGACCAAGAGACTGGCCTCATTTTTTGCAGATCCTTTAGAGTTGGCCAGTTCAGTGCTTTTAGGTTTTGCGGCAGGGCTAATCTGGTTTTTGACTTCTAAAAGAGAAGAAGGTTTTCCATATCTAGTAGTCATGCTATGCTCCATGGGTAGCCTGTTTTTTTCAAGTTCACGGGCAGCGTTTGGTGGGTTTTTTATCATGCTGTTCTTTATTGCGGTGATTTTTAAGCTCTATCGGTTGATCCTATTTGGGTTCAGTCTAGTCACTGCATTTGTCATCTTCGTTGTATTTTTTGCCTCTGAAGACTTCTATTATTTTGTGATAGATACGCTAACTTTCCAAAATGCATCAAGCGTAGGCCACGTATTGGAATGGGTAGTTGCTATTGAATCCATGATCGAAAATCCCTTAGGCGTCGGATTGGCCATGAGTGGCAACTCCGGTACTGTCACCGATGAAGTACGGATCGGAGGGGAAAACCAATTCCTAATCTATGGGGTGCAGCTGGGATTTTTAGGAATGATTTTATACATCCTTCTTTTAGGCTTTTCCATAAGCCGGTCTATTCGGGTTTTCAGACGAACTGAAAACGTCATGACGGCACGGATTGCTTTTACAGCTGCAGCGGTTAAAACAGGCCTTTTATTTCCCCTTTTCACGGCCAACGCAGAGCTGTTTGCCTATGTAAATTGGATCACTTGGTGGATGGTAGGATATGCGATGAACGAATACTCCAAAATCAAAAATGGAGAAGCATAGGCCAAAAGTAGTGGTGGATGTATTTTACCTGTATGTGGCACAGACAGGGATCAAAACCTATATAGTTACCCTTTGCGATGAGATTCTCAAAAAAAACAACCCCGAATTTGAGTATATCATCAGCCCCAATTATCAGAAAGTAAAGCAAAATCAGTTTTTTCGAGGAAAAACAGCCAAGTGGAAAAACCTCCTTTTCCAGCTACTCTATTTCTTCAGAAAACAGGTGACATTACCAATACTCTCTTATTACCACCAAGCAGCGATTGTCTTCAGTCCTGACATTTTAAGCCCGGTTTTCGCAAAAGGAAAAAAAGTTTCCGTCATTCATGACACCTGTTTTTGGGATAATCCTGAACATTACCAAAGTCTTTGGTTGAAGTATTACCTCTATTTTTTAGAAAAAGGATTGCAAAAAAATGGGGAAATCATCACAATAACGCAGTTTTCTAAAATGCGATTACAAGAATTGCCTCCATTTAAATCGATTCCAATAAAGGTGGTTTATCAGGCTTCAGGGCTTTCGGAAAGCCTAGCCTTATCGGATTTGAAATCGAATACACAAACACGCTATTTTCTTCATGTCGGGGTATTGGAGAAAAGAAAAAACTTAGGCATACTAATCACTGCATTTGATAAACTTACAAGAATGGTTGGCTTTGAAGACCTCCGCTTGGTGTTGGTAGGACAAAGAGGCCCCAGAGAAACTTTAGATGATTACGATCATTTGGTGGAATTAGTCACCACCATGGGATTGACTGAGAAAGTTGATTTCACGGGATATGTGAGCCAAGATCAATTAGCTTCTTATTTCCATCATGCCCTGGGATATGTTTTTCCATCGGTAAATGAAGGGTTTGGATTGCCGGTATTGGAAGCGTTCTCTTTTGGGCTACCGGTTATCATTTCACGACAGGGGGCTTTGATGGAAGTGGCGGGTGAAGCCGCTTTGATTTTTGAAAATAGTGATGCTGAGGCACTACTTCAGTCCATGAAGCTTTTGGTGGAGGATAAGGAGCTAAGAAAGGAATTGGGTGAAAAAGGGAGAATAAGGTTGGATCAATTTTCCGCGGAGAAGTTTTACCTATCTTTGGAAAAGGCCTTTAAAGAAATTTTGAATGGGTAAATTTCTCGGTAAAACCATGTCCAAGCTTACCGGAATTGACCTCAGCTAACCCTTTGGATAAGAATGGGATTTGCTTTCAACCTTGGACGTGATCGTGAAAATGAAAAGTTGGATGGGGTAGGGCTGATAGATTGCTTTTCTGAGGATCGTTACATTAAAAATTTTGACGAGCTTGTAATAGACTTTATTGAAAAATGAGTGAATAAATGGTAAGCAAGCCGTCACCTATGGATATAAAAGTAGCCATCATGGGCGCTAAAGGCTACCCCTACGTGTATGGTGGCTACGACACACTTGTCAAGGAGTTGGGGGAGCGCTTGCATGCCAGAGGAGTAGCTGTGCGGGTATACAACCACCGCAACTTATTTCCTTCTCGTCCCAGGTTTGTCAATGGCATTGAGTGTATTTACACGCCAGCAATAGAAACTAAAAGCCTCACACAGTTGAGCCATACTTTTTTTTCCATGCTGCATGCCTGCTTCTCAGATGTGGATGTGATTTTCGTGGTCAATTCAGGCAATGGGCCTTTCGGTTGGCTCGCTCGGATTTTTGGAAAACCCACAGCCATCAATGTGGATGGCCTCGAATGGCTACGGCCCAAGTGGAAAGGTTGGGGGGCTCGGTATTATAAGTGGGCCTCCAAGATGGCCACCCAATCCTTTGATCAGATCATCAACGATTCGGACGAGATGCGACGCGTCTACTTGGAACTTTTCAACAAGGATTCTGTCGTGATTGCCTACGGGGCAAACCCCAGAGAAGACGTCTCCGATGAGCCCTTGCAGCACTGGAATCTCTCGTCTCGGGAATACTACCTCATTGTAGGGCGCTTGATTCCGGACAACAATGCCGACCTGATTATCTCTGGGTTTCTACAATCTGATTCCAAAAAAACACTCGTGGTGGTAGGAGATGCTCCTTTTTCAGACGCATGGGCCCAGGAGGTAAAAAAAATGGAGACGCCACGCGTCCTCTTTACCGGCTATGTCACGGATCCACTGGTGCTCGCTTCTATGTATTCGCATAGTTACGCGTATTTTCATGGGCATGAATTTGGAGGAACCAACCCGGCCATGCTCAAAGCATTGGGCTATGGCTGTGCAATTTTAGCATTAAACACGCCTTTCAATCAGGAGATGCTTCAAAATGGAACCCATGGCTGGTATTTCGAAAAAACAATTGAAGGAGTGAAAGCCCTGGTCGAAAAGGCAGAAACTGAAGATCTGGCAATGGATGCCCTTCGAAAAACTGCGCGTCTAGGCCTCACTGAAAAATATTCCTGGGACCGCGTCACCGATCAGTACTTAGAAGTTTTCCACAGGCTAGCCAAAAAGTAGTCTTTTTTTCACGCGGATCAATTTGGTAAATCTGTGTGAACCTCTTTTTTCACGCTGATTCTTGCGGAAAAATGCCGCTGATCAATTGGTGCCGATACCCCACTCCTTTTTATTCCAAAAATCTGCGCTCCCTTTTCTGCGCGAATCTGCGTAACCCTTTTTTTTTCACGCTGATTTACATGGAAAAAACCGCTCATCAATTGATCCTGAACCCATCCCTCTAATTAAGAAATCTGCGCTCCCTTTTCCTTGAAAATCTGCGGGAACCTCTTTTTTTCACGCAGATCTAAAAGGAAAAAAACCGCTGATCAATTGATCCTGAATCCATCCCTCTAATTAAGAAATCTGCCCTCCCTTTTTTGCGCAAATCTGCCTGAACCTCTTTTTTTCAAGCTGATCTATACGAAAAAATAACGCTGATCTTTTTTAGGAATGATATTAGGTTGGAAAATTATTGACTTTACGGTGGATGGATCCAGAAATTTCTGCGGTGTTAAAATTCACTAATATCCCCACCCGCAAATCGGACAACTTCAAGTACGTTACAAGTTGTTTGAAGTGAACCTTAGATATTGTCTCCACAGACTTTATTTCAACAATCACCTTTTTCTCGATAAGTAAATCTAAGCGATACCCTACATCCAACCTTAAGTTGTGATATATCACAGGAAGTACTACTTGTCGTTCAACAAAAAGTCCTCGATTTGCCAATTCATATTCCAATGCCACCTCATAACATGATTCAAAAAGTCCTGGTCCAAGACCGTTGTAAACGCTAAAAATTGACCCACGGATTAAAAAAGTTATCTCATTTTCATTCATTAGAAAAATTAGACTCTTTGTTTTTAATATTCTATTTTTTCTCGTGGAATCTTTTGCATTTTTTACTAATTCTGAAAATCATTTTAGGAAAAATCGCTGTTTCCCCGCAAATCAACTAGTGCTTTTGTTTCACGCTGATTCCAAC
Organism: Bacteroidia bacterium; assembly: GCA_964202605.1. Classification (GTDB taxonomy): domain Bacteria; phylum Bacteroidota; class Bacteroidia; order Cytophagales; family Cyclobacteriaceae; genus Algoriphagus. Next base: position 30,811 of record CAXNJN010000022.1, read on the forward strand.
AGAAAACTAACGCTGATTTTTTGATAAATTTAACCACTGCACCAAAAAATCTGCGTTCCCTTTTCCTTGAAAATCTGCGGGAACCTCTTTTTTTCACACAGATCTACAAGGAAAAAAACCGCTGATCAATAAATACTGAACGCATCCCTCTAATTAAGAAATCTGCGCGCTCTTTTCTACGCGAATCTGCGTAACCCTTTTTTTTTCACGCTGATTCTTGCGGAAAAATGCCGCTGATCAATTGATCCTGAACCCATCCCTCTAATTAAGAAATCTGCGCTCCCTTTTCTGCGGGAATCTGCGTAACCCTTTTTTCATGAAGATCTCCATGGAAAATCTGCCTGAATAATTTTTCTAATATGGATCAACGGAGAAAGCTCCAAGCCAAAATCCGACTCCGCTTATTTCCTTGTCCCATTTCGATTATGCGTTGAGACTTGACTCCTGCTTTATCAAGAAGTCCCTGGAAATAAGAAAGATGAGTAGCCTTGGAAACCAACACCGTAAACCAGCCTACCTGCTCTTGAATCGAAACACTCTCCTGAATCATTCGGCCAATAAACCCAATTTCTCCTCCAGCAGTCCATAACTCGGTTGCCTGACCTCCAAAATTTAACACTGGATTTGCAGTTGTCATCCCCTTCAGGTTTTTGATTTTTCGCTTGCTTCCATCCCGCGCTACTTCGGCAGATTCATGGAAGGGAGGATTGCAAATGCATGCCTCAAAAAAGTCTTCGGATTCAATCACCGAATCAAAAATCCGCTGGGCATCTGCCTGAAATCGCAAAGATACCTTGCCCTCCATCCTTGGATTGGCAGCAATAAGCGCTGCTGCATTGGAAAGTGCTATAAGATCAATTTCTGTGCCCACAAAATTCCATTCAAATAAAGATGTTCCCAAAATGGGATAAATCAAATTGGCACCTACTCCCAGATCTAGAATATGAGTTCCTTCCCCCAATGGTATTTTTTTTCCATGATCTCGAGCAAGCAAGTCTGCCACATGATGCAAGTAATCCGCCCTGCCGGGAATCGGAGGACAGAGGTATCCCTCGGGAATATCCCAGTAGCTCAACTCATAGTAATGAAGCAGAAGAGCTTTGTTGAGCAGCTTTACTGCGATTGGGTTGGCAAAGTCCAGGCTCTGCTGCCCGTAATCATTGTCGAAAATAATTTGACTTAATTCAGGCAAGGTCCTCACCAACGCAGCAAGATCGTAACGGCCTTGGTGGATATTTCTGGGATGAAGACCAACCCCCTTGTCTTTGCTTTTCATAATTGTAGTAAATACGTTCGTTGAAGTATCAATAGATTCGGTTTCGGAATTTTTCCTTAGGAATTCTATCTAAGTCAATCAAGTACCCGTTCACCAGGGCATATTCGTATTTACCGTCTTTGGTTAAGAAAAAGTTGGGAATAGCCCCTGTAGTCCAGCCCCCTGAATAGGTAGTTGCAGACTTCAGAACTACTAATGGAAGTCCATGTAGTGCTTTGGCAGTATCTTTTTTAACTTGGATAGCCAGGTATCCTTGGCCTAAGAGTTCCATCGCCTTTTCGACGCTCACCTCTTTTACAGTTTCAAAAGGTGTGGGGTATACTTTCCCTTCTTTGTACTGTAGCCCAGTGGCATCTAGGGTTTCTAGTCCAAAGAAAACCTGCATGTCACCTAAGTCTTCTACAGATCCCGCAAAAGAATAGCCAGCCTTACCCTCAATCTCCCTTCTCCGGATACCAAGATCTATCGGGTACCACTTGCCATTTACCGGAACTTGCATCTCCTGAATAAGCAAATCCATCAATTGAATCCCATTGTCTGGAATAGCAAAATAATGTTCCGTGGTGTATTGCGTATAGCTACGGGTGGCAATGGTGTACAAGGCGTCCAAGAGCAGCATAAAATTGATCTTGCGCACCTCTTGCTTTTCTAAGTCTCCCGCCAATCCTCCTGACTCAATCAAAATTGTACTGGTTCCCCATTTTTGAATATTGTCCCCAAAGGCACGCGGCTCAAATGCATCGTCGTATTTGCCGACTTGTCCAGGAATCAATTGTTGGAGAAGGTGGTTCATGCTAGCAATGGTCTGCATCGCTCTTCCACGAACTTCATTGATCTCAGTGGCCTCATTGTAAGCCGGGGCGAGCAGCGAAATCGTCGCCTGCTTGGGGGTATTCACCACGTTGTAGTAGATCTGCTGGTCGTGAAGATTGAATCCAAATTCGGGTTCAAAGTCATCGCGCGCTTTTTTCAAAACCACCGCCTCTGGAGAAATGAGGGAGATGGCATCCCTGTTCAGGTCAATGTCCAGTGCATTCCTCCGCTTGAAAACATCAGCCCCATCGGGATTGAGCATGGGGATAAATTTGAGATGCAGTTGGGAGTTAAGCAGCTGTCTAAACGAATCATATTGATCACCTTTTCCTTTCAAAAAATTGAATAAATCAAACAAGGCCATCGTCGCTGTACTCTCGTTGCCATGCATCTGCGACCATAGCATCACCTTGGTTTGACCGGAGCCCCAATCTAAAGAGGAAATGGATTTGCCTAAAACTGACTTGCCTAATGGGGTCACCTCAAATTGGACCGAATGCTTTTGGATCAAGGGTTGCAAATCAGCATGGGTGAATCGCCTATCTTTAATTGACGATTCCTGATAGGTTTCAAAGGCATTTTTTAACTCTAAAATTTCAAGTCGTGGAGTGGTCGTCTGGGACCAAGCCCCCGTAATTCCCAAACCAAGAAAAAGAGCAAAGCTCAAAAAGTGTCTTTTTAGTGCATCAACCTGCATCTCCATATTTTTAGGCTATTTTAAACTAAAACTAGGGAAAGGACTGCAATAATTCCTTCTATTTTTGTCAAACCCAAAAAAATCTTGCCATGAAGGTGCATTTCCAAAGCCTTATCCTTCCCCTTAAACATCGGTTTACCATTGCGCACCAAAGCAGAGCGGAACAGGAAACGCTCATAGTCACCCTAGAAGAAGACGGTCTCTTTGGACTTGGGGAGTCTACCACCAACCCTTTTTATGGCATTACCTTGGAAAATATGCAGGAGACCCTGGAGCTTTTCCGCCCGATCCTATTGGAGGAAAATTGGTCTAGCCCAACGGAATTGTGGGAACTTGGAAAGGAGATTTTCCGGGACAATCCCTTTGCGCAATGTGCGCTTGACCAAGCCGCCTGGGACTTGTACACCAAGAAGAAAGGGAAAAAACTCTACGAGTACTTGGATCTCAATCCTCAGGATATCCCAACCACCAACTTTACCATCGGAATCGATACGGTCGATAAAATGTGCGCCAAACTACAGGAAGTCAACTGGCCGATCTACAAAATAAAGCTAGGTACGGAGCAGGATTTGGAAATCGTACGAGAACTTCGGAAAAACACGAAATCTATCTTTCGCGTGGACGCCAATTGTGCATGGTCCGTAGATCAAGCGATTTCCTATTCCGAAGAACTTGCCTCCTTGAGTGTGGAATTTATCGAGCAGCCCCTTGCCAAGGACAACCTAGAGGGGATGAAAGAGGTGTTTCGCTACTCCAGACTTCCCTTAATTGCTGACGAGAGCTGCATTCACGAAGAAGATGTGGCTACCTGCAAGGGCCGATTTCATGGGGTTAACATCAAGCTAGTCAAGGCAGGAGGAATCACCCCCGCACTGCGCATGATTCAAGAAGCCAAGGCATTGGGTTTGAAGACCATGGTGGGCTGCATGACCGAATCTTCGGTAGGTATAAGCGCCATCGCCCACATTGCACCCTTGCTTGACTATGTGGACATGGACGGGGCTATGCTCCTCTCCAAAGACCCTGCTAGAGGCGTGCGCATCTTTCCAGAAAAAGTTAGCTTTCCGGATGGTCCCGGTATCGGCGCCGAGCTCATCGCCTAACTAACAAAAATCCCAGCACCTAGAAGATGCTGGGACAATGGTTGGAAGGAAAACGAGCGCTTAGGCCTCTCCCACAATCAATTTGAATCCTTCACCATGCACCGTGATGATCTGTACCTTGGGGTCATCCTTGAGAATTTTTCGGATTTTGCTGAGGTAAACGTCCATCGAACGCGCATTGAAATAGCTATCGTCTCCCCATATTTGCTTGAGTGCATGACTTCGGCTAACTAATTTGTTGGTTTCGGAAGCCAACAAACGGATCAACTCGTTCTCTTTGGAGGTTAGTTTATGTTTTCCTTGAGGGCCTTCAATCACCTGCTCGTCGTAGTGCAGTACAAAGTCGCCAAAGGCATAGGTTTTTAAGGGGCTTACGGCTGATGATTTTTGTGTCCGCTTGAGAATGGCAGAAATCCGCAACAACAATTCCTCCATGCTGAAGGGCTTGGTCAGGTAATCGTCAGCTCCAATTTTTAACCCATCAATCACATCCTCTTTTTGGTTTTTGGCGGTAAGAAACAAAACAGGCTGATCTTCTTGTACCTTCTTTATTTCTTTGGCCAATGTAAATCCATCCTTTTTAGGCATCATCACATCGAGAAGACATAGGTCAAACTTGTCCTTTTTAAACTTATTCCACCCTTCTTCCCCGTCGCGACAAAGCGTGGTGTCATACCCTTTCATTTGAAGGTACTCCTGTAGGATCTCGCCCAAGTTGGGGTCATCTTCTAC
>CAXNJN010000023.1:0-34416 GCA_964202605.1 Bacteroidia bacterium
TGGATCCGCTTAGGATTAAAATTCTTCAGTAAAGAGGTACAATGTACCAAGTACCAGGTACAAAGTAGGAATTCGTATTTTTTTTCAAAATTCATTAGGAGCGTTATTCCGATCCCAATACGAATCCCTACTTCGACGTTCAAAAATCAGCGTTCGGCGTTCGATATTGAAAAATAGTATCAAGTATCAAGTAACTAGTATGGACCCGCTTAGGATTAAAATTCTGCAGTAAAGAGGTACAATGTACCAAGTACCAGGTACGAAGTAGGAATTCGTATTTTTTTCCAAAATTCATTAGGAGCGTTATTCCGATCCCAATACGAATCCCTACTTCGACATTCAAAAATCAGCGTTCGGCGTTCGATATTGAAAAATAGTATCAAGTATCAAGTAACTAGTATCAAGACTATCGTATTTCGTATTTCGTACTTCGTACTTGGTACTTTGTACATGGTACTTGGTACAATAATATATTTTACATACTTCTATAAATCCAAGACAAATTCCATGTAACTTTGACGGGCAAATAGGGTTCCCTACCTACAATATTTGCCATGAATAAAAACTCATCGAAGTTTCTATACGAAGCACTCACCTACGACGACGTGCTTCTGGTTCCAGGATATTCTGAAGTGCTCCCGCGCGAGACTTCCACTGCTACCTGGCTCACCAAAAAAATCCGATTAAATATCCCCCTAGTTTCTGCTGCCATGGACACGGTTACAGAAGCAGAGCTGGCGATTGCCATAGCTTTGGAAGGCGGTTTGGGATTTATACATAAAAACATGTCGATCGAAAAGCAGGCTGCTCAGGTACGCAAAGTGAAGCGTTCCCAAGCTGGAATGATTCTCGATCCAATCACGCTGGACATCAACTCCAAGGTAAAGGACGCCGAAGCGATCATGCGCGAGTTTAATATTGGCGGGATTCCCGTAGTAGATGCGCAAAAAGTGCTTAGGGGAATCATCACCAACCGTGACCTGCGGTTTATCAAGGATCCTAGCCGATTGATTCGTGAGATCATGACGAGTGAAAACCTGATTACGGCCAAGTCGGGAATCTCCTTAGAGCAGGCTGAAGAGATTCTACAGGAATATAAAATTGAAAAGCTCCCGATTGTAGATGATGAAGGCAAATTGACTGGCCTAATTACCTACAAGGATATCTTGAAGCGAAAAGACAAACCCAATGCTTGCAAGGATGAGTTTGGAAGACTTCGTGTCGGTGCTGCTGTAGGGGTAACTGCCGATATAGTAGAACGTGTTGAGGCGCTAATGAATGCAGGGGTAGATGTGGTATCCATCGATACGGCCCACGGACACTCCAAAGGGGTAATTGATACCTGTCGCAAAATCAAGGCTACCTTCCCAGACTTGGAGGTAATTGTCGGCAATATTGCCACTCCTGAAGCGGCCTTGGCCCTTGCAGATGCTGGTGCCGATGCGGTTAAAGTGGGTGTTGGCCCTGGATCCATCTGCACAACCCGCATCATTGCAGGCGTAGGAGTTCCGCAGCTTTCGGCAGTTTATGAATGTGCCGAAGCGCTAAAAGGAACCGGCGTGCCTGTGATTGCCGATGGAGGGGTTCGCTATTCTGGGGATTTGGTCAAAGCCATTGCCGCAGGAGGCAGCTCAATCATGATTGGCTCTTTGCTGGCAGGTACCGAAGAAGCTCCTGGAGAGATGATCATTTTTGAAGGCAGAAAATTCAAAAGCTACCGAGGTATGGGTTCTTTGGAGGCCATGGAATCAGGTTCCAAGGACCGCTATTTCCAAGATGCTGAAGAGAATATCAAAAAATTAGTTCCGGAAGGGATTGTAGGTCGAGTGCCATTTAAAGGGCTAGTTTCGGAAGTCTTGTACCAGTTGGTAGGAGGCTTGCAGGCAGGAATGGGCTACTGTGGTACCAAGACCATTGAAGACCTTCAGGCAAATGGCAAGTTTGTCAAAATCACTACCGCAGGGGCCAAGGAATCTCACCCACATGATGTGAGTGTGACGAGCGAGGCGCCAAATTACAGTATCAAATCATAAGCAAGGGAAACCGGTCTAAAAGCCGGTTTTCTTATTGTTTTTGTGATTATCTGCTGTAAAGGCGGTAGCTAACTAACTAAAAGGAAGCTTGAAGTTTAAAAGAATGTGCTGTCGTCTGTGAACGGCCTGTAAGCCGTGGCTTATCAGCTGTCGACGATTATCCGCCACTACCAAACCTTGTTTAGGGCCACTTGGCTAAATTGCGAATAATCTATTTATTTTTGTCTAATTATCCGCTTTTCGCCACTAACCAGAGAAAAAAAGGGTTGAAGTTCAATTAGGTGAGCTGTGGACCGTTGACCATGGTCTGTCAACGATTATCCGCAGTTTTTAATAGGCGAGCTGAACTACTGGCATGATTGCGGATAATCTATTTATTTTTGTTCTATCCGCTTACAAAAAGCGATTTTGTTTTGCACAGCCTCTATGTTTTCTACGGTATACAAGAAGATCCTCAAACCCCTCCTTTTTCTGTTGCAGCCCGAAACAGCCCATCATTTTACCTTTGGGATGATCAAATGGGCCTTTAACTTTCCCCTGCTGAAGCCAATTTTGCATTCCCCATTCAAATTGGAGGATCCCCGTTTGCAACGGGAAGTCTTTGGCTTGAAATTTTCCAACCCTGTTGGGCTAGCTGCTGGCTTTGACAAGGATGCACACTTGATTGATGAGATGGCCATGTTGGGATTTGGATTTATTGAAATCGGGACGCTCACCCCAAAGCCCCAAGAAGGCAATCCCCAGCCCCGACTCTTTCGTTTGCCCCAAGATGAGGCCCTGATCAACCGCATGGGTTTCAACAATGGAGGAGTGCTGGGCGCCATCGACCGGCTCAAAAAAAGAAAATCCTCGGTCATCGTAGGAGGGAATATTGGGAAAAATAAAGTAACTCCCAACGAGGATGCGCTAAACGATTACTTGTATTGCCTGGAAGCGCTGCATCCCTACGTAGATTATTTTGCGGTCAATGTAAGTTCCCCCAATACCCCCAACCTCCGGGATCTCCAGGAAAAGGAACCATTGAAAAAACTACTGCTAGGCGTGAAGGCTGCCAATGCGCAACACCCGCAGCCCAAGCCGATCCTACTAAAGATCGCTCCAGACCTGAGCAATGGACAGCTAGACGACATCATCGAGATCGTACGAGAAACGCAAATTGAGGGTGTCATCGCCACCAATACCACGCTGGATCGTTCCAATTTGAGTACAGACTCCACAAGCTTAGAAAGCATCGGTGCAGGTGGAGTAAGTGGAAAGGCCTTGGAAAAAAGGAGTACGGAAGTCATTCGTTACCTTCACCAGCAGTCGGGAGGAGCTTTTCCAATCGTCGGTGTAGGTGGAATTTTCTCCGCACAAGATGCGATTGAGAAGCTGGAGGCAGGCGCAAGCCTAGTTCAAGTGTACTCGGGCATGATTTATGAGGGACCAAGCTTGATCAAAAAAATTAAGAAGGGTCTTCAGCTATATTTAGCAAAGTAAGTTGGCATTCTTCTCACTTTTGGCTAACATTAACCTTCGTATTTTATTTTCAAATGGCATCCGAATCACCCAAGACCAATACGTTTCGAAAGAAAACTGAAAACGCGCCCAAGGCGAGTCCGGAACCGAAAAAGCCTTCCCCTTCTTTCTCTTTTGGAAAAATAGAAACCAAACAGGTGGGCCTTGTTTTTGGAATTGTATTGATTTCCATCAGCATTTTTTTGGGAGTCGCTTTTGCCTCATACCTGATGAATGGGCCGCAGGATCAGAGTTTGGTAATTAACAATACCGATCAATCGATCCGAGAAGCAGCCAAAGAATCAAAAAACTGGTTGGGGTACTTAGGCTCTCAAGCAGCCCACTGGATGATTTTCCGTTGGTTCGGCGTAGCAGCTTTCCTTTTTCCTCCCTTTTTATTTCTACTGGGCTTCCGTTGGACCTTTCAGGTGTCGCTTTATTCACTCACGCGCTATGCGGTCTTTGCTTTGTTTTTTGCGGCATGGATTGGTTTGGTAACAGGCTATGCAGGGATTTTGATCGAGGGATATTCTTATTGGAGCTTTGTTTCAGGAGGCTTGGGCTATGAACTGGCGAAGCTTTCCTTTGACTTTTTGGGAATGGGAACCTGGCTGCTGATTTTCGGCACCCTATTCATTTTCATCGTGTTGTTCTATGGCGTACAGCAACTCAATTGGTTCCCTCCCAAGACCAAGTCTGCAGATGAGTTAGCAGGGGACGAGCATTCCAATTCGGGCATTCCTTTACCATTTTTGGGAGCGGAGGAAGAAGATATTGAAGACGATGGGAGTGCCTGGGAGCTAAAGGCAGACGAGCTAGAGCTACCGATGGCGGGGGATAAAGTTGATTTTAGTTTGGTAGAAGAAACTCCAGTACCAGTTCCACCGCTTCAATTCACCGATGACCTGGAGGAGGATCTCTTCGATGTGCCACAGGTCAACTTGCTAGAAAGCGAAAAGGATTCCATTCTTCTGAAGGAAGGAAATTTCACGGTGCAGAAGGGCCCTCAAGAGGAGAAGACGGTAGATGAGGTAGAAAATCTAGATCCTTACGATCCTACCCTAGACTTGCCACGCTACAAGTACCCCACACTTGATTTGCTCAACGAGTATGATGTAAAGAAAGTCACCGTGTCCCGTCAGGAACTCGAGGAAAATAAAGACAAGATCGTAACCACCTTAGAGAATTTTCAGATTGGAATTCAAGGAATCCAGGCAACCATCGGACCTACAGTGACCTTGTATGAGATTATTCCGAATCCAGGGGTAAAGATTTCCAAGATCAAAAACCTAGAAGATGACATTGCCTTGAGTTTGGCGGCTTTGGGTATCCGTATCATCGCACCTATCCCGGGTAAAGGCACCATAGGTATTGAGGTGCCCAATAAAAACAGGGAATTGGTACCGGCTCGAGCAGTGCTGGGTACTGAAAAATTCATGAAGTCCGACAAGGACCTTCCCATTGCCTTAGGAAAAACCATCTCCAACGAGGTCTTTGTAGCCGATCTAGCCAAAATGCCCCACTTGCTGATGGCAGGGGCTACTGGGCAAGGAAAATCGGTGGGCCTCAACATGATTTTGGCTTCCCTGATTTACAAGAAGCACCCCTCCCAACTGAAGTTTGTCTTGGTGGATCCCAAGAAGGTGGAATTGACCTTATTCAATAAGATTGAACGACATTTTCTCGCCAAACTACCTGGTTCTGAAGAGGCGATCATCACCGATACCAAAAAGGTTATCCACACACTCAATTCCTTGTGTATGGAGATGGACAACCGCTATACCTTGCTCAAAGAAGCGGAGGTACGAAACTTGAAGGAATACAATGCCAAGTTTGTGGCTCGGAAACTGAATCCCGAAAAAGGACATTATTTTATGCCCTATATCGTGCTTGTGATTGACGAGTTGGCGGACTTGATGATGACTGCGGGCAAGGAGATTGAAGCGCCTATTGCGCGCTTGGCACAGCTGGCCCGAGCCATTGGCATTCACCTGGTGGTGGCTACGCAGCGTCCTTCGGTGAATGTAATCACGGGCGTGATCAAGGCCAATTTCCCAGCAAGACTTTCTTTCCGCGTCACCTCAAAGATTGACTCGCGCACCATTTTGGATGCAGGCGGGGCTGATCAATTGATTGGGATGGGGGATATGCTCCTGTCTGTCGGATCTGAAATGACCCGTATCCAATGTGCCTTCCTAGATACCCCAGAAGTGGAAGCTGTCTGCGATTGGATTGGGGGACAAAAAGGCTATTCCTCTGCTTACCTACTTCCAGAATATGTTGGGGAAGATGGGGAAGGCTCGGGAATGGATTTTGATTTGTCTGACCGAGACCCATTGTTTGATGAAGCAGCACGCTTGATCGTACTCCACCAGCAAGGCAGCACCTCCCTGATCCAGCGAAAGCTGAAGTTGGGATACAACCGTGCCGGCAGGATCGTCGATCAGTTGGAAGCTGCAGGAGTGGTGGGACCCTTTGAAGGATCCAAAGCACGTGAGGTTTTAATTCAGGACGAAGTAAGTTTGGAACGGTTATTGAGTAGTTTGTAAGCGATGCTTTACGGATTACGGCAGACCTTACATGAATCTTAAATTTCTTTTTTTTGCATTTTTAGCTTCCTGCTTCCTCACGGCACCTAGCCAAGCTCAAAAAGACCCCAAGGCAAAAGTAGTGTTGGATGCCATGAGCCAAAAATTTCAAAGCATGAAGGGATTTACCGCAAGCTTTGAATATACCTTCCAAGATGATGGAGGAGTAGGTGACCGGCAAACTGGAGAGGTAGCAGTCCTGGGCGATAAGTACCGCCTCAAACTTCCAGATCAAGAAATTTACAACGACGGAAAGACGGTGTGGACCTTTATCCAAACGGCTGGGTACAAGGAAGTAACCATCAACGATGCCGCTGGGATGGAAGGCGAATTGACCCCTTCCAACATCTATACCCTGTACCAATCTGGATTTAACTACAAGCTTTTGGCAGATAAAACTTACCAAGGGAAGCCAATTTCCACGGTGGAACTGACTGCATTAAAATCCAATGCCCCTTTCAAGCAGGTTCGTCTCCTAGTGGAAAAATCCACGCAGCAGCTGTTGGGCTGGGAAATGCTAGATGGGCAGGGAGGCGTTTTTACCTATTCGTTTAAAAATCTAAAAGCATCTCCAAGCCTTCCATTAAGCTACTTTATGTTTGATGTTAAAAAATATCCAGGCATAGAAGTGATCGACCTGAGATAAGGGGGTTGATAAGCGATTTAATTTAGATTTCCACTCCCTTTTTCTACCTTTTCCAGAAGTTCTTGGCCTGCTTCCTTAACAGTGGGCAAAATTGGACTCAAGATTTCTAAAACTCCCGGAGTAAGCGGTTTGAGGTAGGACAAGTACTCACTTTTTTTCTCCCAATCTTTAAAGATATCTAGCTCGATTCTACCCAATACCCACACGAGTAAGCTGATAAAAAAGCCAGTTCGTACGATACCGAGTACCGCTCCACCCAAACTATCGAGACCTCCCAAGAGCACTAGGGCCACCATTTTTTTGAGTGCCTTTCCGGCAAGGTTCGCTAGGAAGAGGGTGGAGAAAAAAATCAGTAAAAACGCGAGTATGGGTAAGCCAAAAGCTGCTTCATCTGTTTCGGTAGCGAGCCATTTGCTTACCCCTTCCATAAAATAAACTCCCAAAACGATAGCCAATACAAAGCCAAGCAGGCCGATAATACTCATCAGCAAGCCTTTTTTGTAACCCTCATAGGCCCCTAAGCCTAAAAGAAGAAGGATGACTACGTCTACTGGTTCCAATTTAATTTGCCAATAGAAGTTTAACCTGCTCTGAAATCTCCTTGCCGTCTGCCTTTCCGGCCAACTCCTTGCTCGCCAATCCCATTACTTTGCCCATATCCTTGGGGCCCGTGGCACCAGAGCTCGCAATGATTGCTTTAATTGCTTGAACCAGTTCCTCCGTAGACAAAGCCTTCGGCAAAAACTCCTGAATAATCGCCAACTCGGCCAATTCCACTTCTAGGAGGTCGGCACGATTTTGCTTTTCGTAGATTTCAGCTGAGTCTTTTCGCTGTTTAGCAGATTTGGTCAATACTTTCAATTCATCCTCAGCACTCAATGCTCCAGAAAACCCTTCTTTGGTCTCTTCAAGTAAGATGATAGACTTGATCGCCCGCAAAGCGGTCAGCCTTACCTTGTCTCTTGCCAACATGGCGGATTTAATTTCGCCTTCTATTCTCTGCTTTAAGCTCATAAGTTTTAGTTTTGTGTTATCCTACTCTAAAGGGGTAAAAATACCCATTTTTCCATGCCGAAATGACAAAGCTAAGTGTAAATATCAATAAGATTGCCACCATCCGGAATGCCCGAGGAGCGAATAATCCCAATGTGGTCAAAGTGGCGCTGGATTGCGAACGGTTTGGAGCACAGGGGATCACCGTGCACCCTCGTCCCGATGAGCGGCACATTCGCTACCAAGATGTGATGGACTTGGCACAAGTGGTCAGTACCGAATTCAATATTGAGGGCTATCCCGATGCGCGATTTATGGAGCTTATCCGAACCGTGAAGCCCGCTCAAGCCACCTTAGTTCCTGATCCTCCCACAGCCATAACTTCCAATACCGGTTGGGATACCATCCTTCATCAAGCGATGCTTCGGGATATCGTCGCGGAGCTTCAAGAGATGGGCACCCGAGTTTCCATTTTTATCAATCCTGAAGCCAAGTATTTTGAGCCTGCCAAGGGTACAGGCACAGATCGGGTAGAACTTTACACCGAACCCTATGCCTCTGGTTATCACCTAGACCGGGAAAAGGCCGTTCAGCCCTATGTGGAAGTGGCCAAGCTAGCCACTGAACTCGGTTTGGGCATCAATGCGGGCCATGACTTGGACTTGCATAATTTGGCCTACCTCAAGCAGCATATCCCTCAGTTGGAAGAGGTCTCCATCGGCCATGCGCTGATCTGTGACGCCTTGTATTACGGCTTGGAGAATACCATTCAGATGTACCGCAGGCAGCTAGAGTTATAAGGTTTCCTAGTGTCGATATCCTTAACTCTCTCAAGAGCTGCGTAATTCGTATCTCGTACTTTCAAAATGCAATTAAACTTCAAAAAATCCGGCTCCGGCCTTCCGCTCGTTATCCTACATGGACTATTCGGTTCCTTAGACAACTGGTTTTCCATTGCCAAGGAACTAGTGGATCACTATACCTTGTATCTCGTGGACCAGCGCAACCATGGGGACTCTCCGCATGCTTCCGAATGGAATTATGGGGTCATGGTGGAGGATTTAAGAGAATTAATGGATGCCGAGGGCTTGGATTCCGTGTACTTGATGGGACATTCCATGGGAGGGAAGACGGTGATGAATTTTGCGGTGACCTATCCTGATCGCGTACGCAAACTCATTGTGGGAGACATTGCCCCGAGGCACTATCCCATTCACCATCAGCTGATCTTGGAGGGCTTAAATGCCTTAGATCTTTCCAGTCTCCAATCGAGAAAAGAAGCAGATGAGCAGCTGGCTGCCTTCATTCCAGAATTGGGAATCCGCCAATTTTTATTGAAAAGTTTGGGTAGGGATGCGAACGGATTCGCATGGAAAGTCAATCTCCCGGTAATCTCCGAGCAGATTGAGGAGGTGGGCAAAGCCTTGGAAGAAGGAACCGTTTTTGAAGGCCCTACTTTGTTTTTGGGAGGAGCGAATTCTTCCTATATACAGCAGCAAGATCTGCCAGACATCAAAATCCATTTTCCAAATGCCGAATGGATCTCCATCCCTAATGCAGGGCATTGGCTTCATGCGGAACAGCCGCAGGCCGTGGTGGTAGAGATGCGAAAGTTTTTTTACTGATTTTTTTTTACGCAGATTTCAGAAGAAAAAACACGCAGATTTAGCCCGTTGTGCATATCCGCTTTTTAATCTGTACCCAAGGAAATTTAGGTTAGAACTTCAATTTGGTGATCTAAGGACAATCGTCTTTGGACGACTACCCTTTAATCTGCGCTATTTTTCAAAAAAAATCTGCGTGAAACTATTTTTCACGCAGATCTAAATGGAAAAAACACGCTGATTTGGTTAATTAGGCCTATCCCCTTTTAAATCTGTTCCCAAGGAAACTTAGGTTGGAAGTTCAAATAGGTCGGCTGTCGACCGTGGACCGTTAGCCGTTGACCATTTTACTTCACCTTCCTCCCATGCTTCATCACCAAATCTACATCCTGCAGTAAGTTGATGTAGCGCAGTACATCGCCTTTTACCGCGATGATATCGGCATATTTTCCTTCGGTGATGGTTCCGTAATCTTTCTCTACTTTCATCGCTACCGCTGGCCAGTAGGTAGCTGCTTTGATGGTGAGCAAGGGGTCCATTCCAAAATGGTTCACCCATACATCCAGCTCATTCCAGGTACTTTGGCTATGAAATTTCATCGGGATACCACTATCTGTACCGATAAGCATCACTACTCCACTTTCTTTGAGTTGGGCAAATTTGCGGTCCAAAGTAGGTTTGCGGACAGGAGTAAGTTGAAAGTAGGACATTCTACCCGGGAACCGGAGCGAGGCGCGAATGTCTCTTACGATAGAGTCAGGCAAACCCAAATGCCAGGAGGGGTCATCTAATTTTTCTGGGTTATCCCGAACGAATTCGTAATTGAAAAGCCCTTCAACAGTTGGCGTCCAGAAAAGGGGACCTAGGTTCATTTTTGCTGCGCGCTCTTTCATTGCCTTCATGATGTCTTCTGGATATTCCGGTGCAGAACTCAGCCCTGTATGTTCAAAATTATCCACCCCAATTTGGAGTCCGATTCGAATCTCGTCAGGACGGTGGGAGTGGCCCACCACCATTTTTCCATATTTGTGTGCTTCGTCCACCACAGCTTTTGCCTCTTCCAAGGTCATTTGATCCTGATCGATGAGTTTGATGACATCCACACCTGCATCGATGAGTTTCTTTACTTTGGCACGTGCGTCAGCTGCTCCATTTACACCCCAACGGAAGGCTTCAGTATTTGGATAGGGAGCTTTTTGGATAAATGGGCCAGATACATAGATCGTGGGACCTGGGATTTCTCCATTTTGGATGCGTTTTTTAACATTGATGCTGGCTTCCAGTGGGGCACCCAAATCTCGGGCGCTGGTCACGCCGGCCATCAGCAATTGATGGGCTGAAGAAGGCATAATCACCGACTCAAACACATCGATATAAGTGCTGTCCCAATGGGTGTAGTCACTATGTCCATTTAGCATCAAGTGCACGTGCATGTCCCAAAGTCCAGGAAGTACGCTCATCCCTTCGGTAGAAATGATTTCCGCTCCTGCAGGAATAGCCAAGCTTCCCACCTGACCCACGGCTTTGATCCGTTCTCCTTCCACGATAATAACTGAATTTCGGATGGGTGTTCCTCCAAAGCCATCAATCAAGGTACCCCCGACAAGGGCTTTGAGCTGCTGTGCAAAAGAGGTGAAGCTGAGTAGAAGTAGGAAGGCAATAAAAAATGATTTTTTTAACATGGCCTGGAGGGTGGAAAGTATATACCCGATGAAGATACGGATTTCGGGCATTAAATTTTATCTTTCGAAGTCATTTCAAAGCGCCCATGCCCAAAGGAAAGTTATTTATGATCCCTACTGTGCTGGCAGAAAACACTGCTCACTTGGTGATTTCTCCTCAAGTTCAAGAGGTGATTGCGAACACCAAGATTTTTCTAGTTGAAAATCCCCGGTCAGCGCGTCGCTACATCTCCAGCCTCAAACTGGGAATCACCATCGATGAACTCCAGCTTGAGGTATTAGACAAGGACACCCCTCCAGAGCAGGTCTCTCGGTTGATGATGCCGCTCCTGAACGGATCCGACATCGGGGTGATCTCTGAAGCAGGCTGCCCAGGAATTGCCGATCCAGGAGCGCTTGCCGTGGCCTATGCCCACCAAAAAAGCATTCAAGTGGTTCCCCTTTCAGGCCCTAGCTCCATGTTTCTGGCGCTTATGGGATCTGGATTTTCGGGCCAGTCCTTCGCCTTCCATGGTTACCTCCCCATCGACAAAAAGGAAAGAGCTGCCACTTTAAAAAAACTGGAGCAGGAATCTCTCCGAGAAAAAAGGGCTCAGCTCTTTATGGAAACCCCTTTCCGAAATAACCAGTTGCTGGCCGATGCACTCGCCATCCTTTCTCCCCAAACCAAGCTCTGCATCGCTAAAAATCTCACTGCTGCCGATGAGCTGATCCAAACCAAAACCATCGCAGATTGGAAAAACCATCCTCTCGATCTACATAAAGTGCCTACCGTATTTATCCTCCAAGCCTTTTGATATGTTTACCATCGACGCCCACCTGGACCTGAGCATGAATGCCCTCGAGTGGAACAGGGACATCACCCGCCCACTCGCTGAAATCAATGCCCGAGAGCAGGGGCTTACCGATAAACCCGACCGAGGAAATGGGACGGTCTCCCTACCGGAGCTTCGCAAAGGGAATGTGGGTTTGGTGGTGGCAACGCAAATTGCCCGCTTTGTAGCCCCAGACAATCCGCTACCGGGTTGGCACTCGCCCCAACAAGCTTGGGCACATACGCAAGGGCAGTTGGCCTGGTACCAAGCCATGGGGGAGCAGGGGGAACTGAAGCAAATTCGAGACTGGCAGGAGCTGGAAGCGCATTTGGCCTACTGGAATCAAGGGGAAGACAAGAGCCAAAAAGCCATCGGATTTATCCTTTCTTTGGAAGGGGCGGACTCCATCGTGAACCTCAATTATTTAGAAAAAGCCTACGAATACGGCCTCCGTGCCCTCGGTCCAGGGCACTATGGTCCAGGACGCTATGCCTTCGGTACCGATGCCTCTGCACCACTCTCCGCTCAAGGCAAAGACTTGCTTCGCAAGATGGATGAATTGGGGATTATACTGGATGTGACCCACCTCTGCGATCTGGCCTTTTGGGATGCTTTGGAGTTGTTTCAAGGGCCTTTATGGGCCAGCCACAACAATTGCCGTGCGCTTGTAGACCACAACCGACAGTTCTCCGATGAGATGATCAAGGCCTTAATTGCTCGTGGAGCCGTCATCGGCGGCGTATTTGATGCATGGATGCTCAGCCCAGGTTGGATCCGAGGCAAAAGTACCCCCAAGGAGCGAAACGTAACTTTGTCAACGCTAGTGGACCACTTCGATCATATTTGTCAGCTTGCAGGCAATGCAAATCACATCGGGATAGGTTCTGACTTGGATGGAGCTTTTGGAAAGGAACAGTGCCCTTCCGATTTGGATTCGATCGCTGACCTACAAAAAATCCCCGACCTACTTCAAGCGCGAGGCTACTCGAATGAGGATGTTCAAAAGGTGATGCATGGCAATTGGCTTCGATTTTTAGAGAAGGCTTGGTGCTAGATTTTTACCGAATGGGGAACTTTGGCGTAAATTCTGACCCTAATTTTTAGATTTTTTTAGGTGAAAGGGTGGCAAATCAATCGATTTTCGAGGGTTTTTCTGAAAATACCGCACACTTCTCTCCCTATTCCTGTTTTTTAGAATACGAATCTTCGTATTTTTTGAAGGATTATTGTTCTGAATAGTCCCAAACCCAAAATTATCCATGCGTAAGCCTTCCTTGTCTTTTACCCAAATCATCAACATGAATGTTGGATTTTTTGGAATCCAGTATAGTTTTGGACTTCAGCAAAGCGCTGTCAATCCCATCTACGACATGCTGGGAGCTGCTCCTGATGAGATTCCACTTCTCAACCTGGCTGGACCAATGACAGGACTTTTGATACAGCCCATCATTGGTGCACTCAGTGATAGCACTTGGAGCGACCGCTATGGTCGGCGCAAACCTTATTTCTTTATTGGCGCCTTACTCTGTAGCATCTGCTTATTTTTCTATCCTTTCAGCAGCAGCCTTTGGATGGCAGCAGGCTTGCTCTGGATATTGGATGCAGCCAACAATACCGCCATGGAACCTTACCGGGCGTTAATTGCAGATAGTCTCCCGGAGGAGCAGTACGGCAAAGGCTTCCTTACCCAAAGCTTCTTCACCGGCTTAGGCATCACCTTGGCCAACCTGTCCCTCTACTTTTTTCAGATTTATTTCAAAGGCAGCTGGGGTGCGCTACCCGTATGGGTCTATGCTTCCTTCTTTTTGGGTACCGTCTGCTCGATCACTTCGGTGCTTTGGAGCATGTCCAAAACACCCGAATACCCACCCTCTGAAGCCGAGCTTGCTGCCCTAAAGATTCGAAATCAGGGAATGCCCCATCCTGCTATTCAATTCTTTCTTTCCATCCTGAGCACCTTGGTGGCCTATGCTGTGTTTTTAATCCTTTTACCGTTCACGCTGTTGGATCGTGGCCTGATCCGCAAAGTACTTACTTGGGTGGATAGCAAGCCTGCCTTGCGCGTGCTTTTTGCGCAAAACCTAGAGATCGTAGAGGCTATTTTAGTCATGCCTCCAGTGATGTGGAAACTGTCATTGGTTTACTTATTTCAGTGGTATGCCTTGTTTTGCTACTGGCAAAATTCTGCCAAAAGCATCGCGCTTTCCGTTTGGAAAGTGACGCCTTCCAGTGATCCTGCTGCCTACCAGGAAGCAGTGGGTTGGGCCGGTTTGGTGAATGGTTGGTACAACATTGTGACTTTCCTTTCCGCCTTTTTCTTGGTAGGCCTTGCCCAAAAATTTGGAGCTAAAAAAGTACATTTCTTTTGCCTGCTGCTGGCGGGTGTAGGCTTGTTGATTTTTCCGATGCTAGAAAATAAATATGCCTTGTTTGCACCGATGACTGGCTTTGGCATCGCTTGGGCAAGCATGATGGGGATTCCCTACTTGATGGTTGTCAACGAAATACCCAAAGAGCGTTACGGAGTTTATATGGGCATTATCAACATGATGATTGTCATCCCCATGATTCTACAGACCTTGACTTTCGGCTATATTTCAAAAAACTTCTTGAACAACGATGCAGGGCAAGCCATCCTCTTCGGAGGGGTATTGCTCTTGATTGCTGCAGTAGCCACCCTTCGAATTAAGGGGAGTAAAAACACCCCCACTGCCCAGCCAGCTTCTGGACATTAACAAATTTCATCACCCCCACCTTTCGTACCCTCATGTCGGTAGAAGTTTCGCTCACTGAAAAAATTACAGCCCTTTTCGAGGCCCATTCCCTAGCTACCCAAGGTGCAGACCAAGAGTTTGTAGCCCGGTTTTATGCCAGCCTCCCCAAAATTCAAGCCTTATTTCAAGAGCTCTATGGAGCGCATGAAGGAGCCGAAGATCAGTTGATCGAACTCTTACGGAGCCTGATTCTGGGCTACCAAGCCCGCGAGGAGCAGCTTAAAGTTCGCGATCAAAAGAAGGCTGCCGAAGGAAATTGGTTTCTAAGTCAATCGCTTGCCGGGATGAGTTTGTATGTGGATCGATTTGCAGGAACCCTCAAAACCATGCCTTCCAAGCTTCCTCACCTGCAGGATTTGGGAGTCAACTTCCTCCATTTGATGCCCCTTTTTGAAAGTCCACCAGGCGAAAGCGATGGGGGCTATGCAGTTTCCAATTTTAGAAAGGTGGATTCCCGATTTGGTAGCCTGGAAGACCTACTTGCTTTGCGCAAAACCATGCACGAGAAGGGGATGTACCTGATGCTGGACATTGTGCTCAACCATACCTCTCACCAGCATGACTGGGCTATGAAAGCGAAAGCTGGGGATCAAGAATACCAGAATTACTTTTATACCTACGAAAACCGCTGGATTCCCAACGAGTTTGAGCAGGCGATGCCGGAGATATTTCCAGAAAGTGCCCCGGGTAACTTCACTTGGAATGAGGAAATGAAGCGTTGGGTGATGACCGTATTCCACAACTACCAGTGGGACTTGAATTTCAGCAATCCCAAGGTGCTTCAGGCGATGGTGGAGACCATGCTGTTTTATGCGAATCTTGGGGTAGACCTCCTTCGCATCGATGCGCCGGCCTTTATTTGGAAGCAAACGGGTACCTCCTGTCAAAATCTTCCCCAGGCACATACCTTACTCCGCTTGATCAAGCAGTGCGTACAGGTAGCTACGCCTGGTATGGCCTTGCTTGGCGAGGCGATCGTAGCACCTAAAGAAATCATGAATTACTTTGGCACAGGGAACTTTGAAGCTCAAGAGTGTGATTTTGCCTACAACGCTACCCAGATGGCTTTGCAGTGGGACATGTTGGCTTCTGGAGATACGAGTGTGATGCTTCAAGCCCAAGCAGATATTCTCCGCAAGCCCTACGGCACTTCTTGGATAACCTACAGCCGTTGCCACGATGACATTGGATTAGGCTATGAAGATGCCAGCATTGCCCAAGCAGGAAAGGATCCCTACCTGCACCGCAGATTTTTGAAGGAATACTATTCCTTTTCTGGGGAACAGTGGATGAGCCCAGCCCGTGGTGCGCTATTTTCCTCCAATCCAAAAACGGGCGATGCGCGGATTAGTGGCACACTTGCCTCACTCTGTGGTTTGGAAAAGGCCTTGTATGAAGGCAATGGTCCAGCAATTGAGCAGAGCATTCAAAAAATTCTACTCATGCAGGCCCATTCGATATTTTTGGGTGGACTACCCATGCTGTTTTATGGAGATGAAGTCGGTTGCACCAACGATTACCGGTACCAACAAGATCCAGGGAAAAGCTATGACAACCGCTGGATGCACCGTCCTTTGCTAGACTGGGAAAAGGTAAATCGTCGAAAAACGGAAGGAACCTTGGAATACCAGTTATTTGAAGGAACCAAGAAGTTGCTAGCTATCAGAAAGTCTCAGGAACTGTTTGCTGACCTAAGCAATGTGGCCTGGATGACTCCTCACAATAGGCATGTAGCGGGATTGATCCGCCGAAAAGGGAAAGACAGCTGCTATTGCTTGTTCAATTTCAGCGATCGCCCAGCAGGACTTACCTGGTATGCCTTCCGGGAACAAGGGGAGCAGGCCACCCAACTTTTTGATCACTGGACCCAGACCAGCTATACGCTAGGGCCTGACCAGGAACATTTGGTGCTAGAGCCCTACGGGTTTCGGGTTTTGGAACCTAGGTAAAAACTTAGTTATAGGCGAGGAACGAAACCAATAGATTTCCTATGGGGTTTCTTAAAATAGTGCGCGCTGCAAAAAGGAAGATTGGTATTGGAGTAAAGCGGAGGTGACCTTTTCTAGAGCAGTGGCCTAAATTGCTTTAAGAAACGGACATCATTTTCTGTAAACAAGCGCAGGTCTTTGATTTGGTTTTTGAGCATGGCGATTCGCTCGATACCCATCCCAAAGGCAAAGCCGGTATATTTTTGGGAGTCGATCCCGCAATTTTCTAGGACATTTGGGTCCACCATGCCTGCACCACCGATTTCCACCCATCCACTGTACTTGCAGACAGTACAGCCTTTGCCTCCGCAAATCAAGCAGGAGATGTCTATTTCGGCACTGGGTTCAGTAAATGGGAAGAAAGAGGGACGGAATCGAATCTTCGTTTCCTTGCCAAACATCTCTTTCGCAAAGTGGTAGAGCGTATTTTTTAGATCGGCAAAGCCTACATTTTCATCCACATAGAGGCCTTCTACTTGATGGAAGATACAGTGTGCTCGGGCAGAGATCGCCTCATTCCGGTATACTCTTCCAGGGGAAAGGGTTCGGATAGGCGGTTTTTGATTTTCCATCACGCGAACTTGAACGGAGGAGGTATGGGTTCGTAGTGCGATGTCTGGATTTTTCTCGATGAAAAAAGTGTCCTGCATCTCGCGAGCAGGGTGATTTTCCGGGAAGTTCAGCGCTGAAAAGTTGTGCCAGTCGTCCTCAATCTCAGGTCCCTCAGAAAGGTTAAAACCAATACGCTCAAAGATTTCGATGATGCGTTGTCTTGTAGCGGTCAGGGGATGAATCGCTCCCAAAGGAGAATTGGAGGGAGGTAAAGTCAGGTCGATATCGGCCGTCTTCTGTTTTTGGTTGGATGCAGCAACCTTCTCAATCAGGGATTGAAATTTTTCTTCTGCAAGTTGCTTTACCCCATTGACGAGCTGCCCAAAGGCACGTTTTTCCTCATTTGGAATGCTTCCCATGGCTCCCATCAACTCTCCGACCACACTTTTCTTGGAAATAAATTCCATTCGGTAGGCCTCCAGTTGATCTGGGGTTTGTGCATCTGCCGCAGCAATGGCAGCTTTGACTGCTTCGATTTTCTCCTGGTACATGAGTTGCCGGTTAATCCTTTGGCAAAGCTACCAATTTCTAAATTTTTTGGGTAATCGCTGAGGTAAACTCTTTTGTGATTACCCTAAATCATTTACCAAGTTCGCCCACCCTGCGGTCTTCCCATCATCCAAGGCTGCTGTGCTTCTGGTGCCGGCTGCTTGAAATTGCCCAGAATGTAGGTAAAGGTGATCATGCCATAGCGGGTGAGCACATTAGTGAATACGTCCGTCACTGCCACATCCGAAATGGTACGGCTGATGCTGTTGTTTTGATTCAACACATCAAATAACACCGCCTTAATTTCTGCTTTGTTGTTTTTTGCAAAGCGGAAGCCTCCTTCAAGGTTCCATAGCCAGAAATTCTGGTTGAAGCCTTCAGATAAGCCCGTGTACAACGAGTGAGCAACGTTATTGCCCATAAAAAACTTGCCGTTTTTGGATGAGAAGTAAAGGCGCAAGTTAGACTCTTGCTGGTAGTAGTTGTTTTCTAAGTTTTGCTGCAAGGAGGAGTTGACAATGTTGTAAGATCCAGTACTGCTGATTGAGAAATCAACGTTCTGGCTAATGTTGGAGTTAAAGGTCAGCCCTTGGCTTAGCGTTGTGTTGTCGTTCAGGTTGGTTACCCCGTTGATGATCCCCGGCGTACGGTTGAAGCTCACCCGGGTATTCATGTTAAATTGGGTTTTTAGCTTTTTGAGGGGTGCACCATAGGTCAAGAAGAAGCTAGATCGAATGTTGCCATCCAAGTTGATCGGCCGTGTCAACTGTCCTCCAGATCGTAGCAGGATTTCGTTGTTGATTAGGGTGTCACTAGTAGTCAAGAAGGTGCTGGATCCTATGAAATTTGCAGTTGCCGAGTGGGTAACAAATAGGAAGAGTGTTCTTGATTTTTCGAGATTGATTTTGCTGATGTTGGCGAAAATATTGTGGTTGTAACTTTGGCCCAGGTTTGGATTACCTACCCGTAAGTTCAGTGGATTCTGGTTGTTGACCACATTTTGTAAATCGGAGACGCTAGGTTCATTGGTGCTGGTTCGGTACCGTACTCTCCAGCTGAACCCAGTTTCTCTATTGCGGTAATTTAAATTTGCACTAGGCAAGATGTTGTTAAAGCTTTTATTGAAGATGCCTTCGGTAGGAAAAAATGCCTGGTTGTCTAGCTGTGCATTTTGGTAGTCTAAATTCAGGTTAACGCTCCAGGCCTGGTTGTTGTATGCGTAGCCAGAGCGAAGGCGCTGGGTGATGAATTTATTGTCAAACTCATTGCTAAGGGCCGTGTCGAGCAGGGCTCTGCGTTCAGAGTCCAAAATATAGGTTTTTTGATCTGCAGCTGTTTTGTTGTTCCCGATTTGGTAGCCAAAGGTTCCGATTGCTTTGGCACTCAGCTGCTCAGTAAAGGTCAGGTTGACGCGGTAGTTGAATCCCTTGTTTAGGGAGTTAGTTTCTTGTGAGGTGGTGTCTTGCACTTTTCTTCTAAAGTCCTTGCTCGCTGCTTCCAATTCTGAAAATTGGTCGCGATTGCTCCAGGCAGTAAACACTTCTGTAGAGAGTGTTCTTCCTTTTTTATCGAATTTATAGCGGTAAGTCAGGTTGTTGGACAGGTTTAATGCAGATGTGGTGGCATCCGTGATGGATCGAAGTGCAGAGAGTGAGTCTCCTCTACTGGTGCGTGTGAGTGCATCTCGATCGCTAAAAGTACTGTTGTCCTGAAAGGAGAAGCTAGGGGTGAGGACAATGGAATTTTTTGCATCGAGGTCTCCCTCAATACGCGCATTGGCTCTGTGGTTGTTGTTTTTTACCGTGTTGATCAGGTTTTCTTGGTAGAATTGACGAAGGGTTTCATTGACGACCGTTTCTCTGTTTGTGTTTTGTCTTAGGGAGTTGGTGGTGTTGTTGAAGAAATAGCTTCCGGATACATTGAATTTTTTACCCCATTTATCGGAATAGTTTAGTCCAACCGCATTCGTGGTGACTATTCCACCGCTGTTGCCCACAAGGAAATTGTTATTTCCTCCACCGCCCCATTGGCCTCCCCCAAAGCCTCCGCCTCCAGGCCCACCTCTACCAGCCCCCGCGGAGGCATTGGCAGTTAATCCAGCAAGATCTTGACTTGAGAAGTTTTGTTGGTTGATGTTGTTAAAGAGACCTAGGATGGAAATCCGCTTGTCCTCTTTAAAGAAGTTGACATTTCCCCCCGCTGCATAGCGATCATCGTTCCCGTAACCGGCGTAGGTTCTACCGAAGGAGCCATTTTTTCGATCTGAGCGAAGGATGATGTTGATTGTTTTAGTGTAGCTACCGTCGTCAAAGCCCGTTAAACGGCTTTGATCGGAGCGCTGATCCAATACTTCTACGCGGTCGATGGCGTCTGCAGGAAGGTTTCTGAGTGCGATACTTGGATCGCTACCGAAGAATTCACGCCCATCGACCAAGATTTTTTGAACCGTCTCCCCTTGGGCTTGGATTTGCCCACCCTGCATGGTGATGCCTGGCATTTTTTTGATCAAATCCTCTGCCTGTGCATTGGTTTGCGTTTTGAAGGCATTTGCGTTGAAGGAAGTGGTATCCCCTTTTTGCTCACCAACGACACTCACCCCTTGCACGAGGACTTCGCCGAGAACTTTGGTGTCTTCAAGTAGTATCAGTTCACCGAGCTCCACCGGTTCACGCATGCTGTGAATTTTGGTGATGGTTTTGTAGCCTAAAAAGGTGATTTCAATTTTCACCTGTGGAATAAAGGGTCTGGCAAGTTCAAATCTTCCATCTGCCCCCGTTACTGTGCCGCGAAGTAAGGAGTCGGTTACCGTTTTGATCAAAACATTGGCGCCGTTCATGGGGATTTTTGCTGCCCCATCGATTACTTGACCGGTAAACTTTCGTTCGGGACGGGCTTGGTCGGTTGGACGCTGCCCGAAGGATGGAAGAGCAACTAGAAATGAAAAAATTAAAAGAAAAAGGAAGTGGTAAGTTTTCATAAATTGGTTGTAGTACTGCTTCTTTGACTCCAATAGAGAGCAAAAGGTTTAATGGTTGCGTGGAGTAAAATTAGAATGGGGATTCTAAGGGATAAGTGGTTTATTTTCAGTCTAAAAGTCAGAAATTCAGGAGCTTTGCTTCATTATTTCCGCATAAGAAATTCCGTAATGGCTTTCGTGGTAGGTCACTTTGCCTTTTTGGATCAGCAGAACTTGTGGTGATTCGTGCGGAATGCCAAAGCGCTCCGCAACTAGATTGGATAGGGTTCGGTAAGCGAGAAGGTCCAAATAATAGGGTGTGATTTTGTCAGAGTCTTCTGCCTTCCAGTTGCGCGATAGTCGATCCAAGGACATGCTGCTAATGGAGCAGCTGGTACTGTGTTTGAAAAGCAGTACGGGCTTCTCGGCACTTTCGGTGATCACTTGATCAATTTGCTCTTCTGAGGTGAGTTTGTTCCAGTTCATGTACTCTTTTCGCTACTTTTGTAGTTCACCTTTCAAAGGTAACCTAGATCTACTGAACTCTCAAGTACAATGACCGAGCCAATTTTCCGAATTTCCATTAAAAGGGCTTTAATTTTTTGGGCTGTAGCAGGACTCCTTGCTGTTTCTTGCAAGTCCTTGGATCCTGCTGCAAGCTTACCGCTGCCAGCAGTTCCCGGCACCAAGTCTTCCTTGAATATACCTTTAGAGATTCCTTTTTCGACTCTTATTGCTGTAGCCAACCGCGAAACTCCTGCCTTGATTTTTCGTCAGCGGGGGATGGATTTGGGGAATGGGCTGGTGGGGGATTTTGACTTTTCTAGAAACGGTAAAATCCAACTTCGCGCCTTGGATCAACAGCGTTTGGAAGTAGTGTTTCCACTTAAAATTCAAGGAGAAGTAGGCCTAAAGCCTGGGGGAATTCGGAATCTTCTTCAGTCCAAGATACCGATCAACCAAAACTTGGCTCCGGTTTTTGTGATCAATCCAGAAATTCAGTCCAACTGGTATTTGGGGATTTCTGAGTTTGAACTTTTGGATTTGGGGGGCAAAATGGCACTGTCTGTGTTGGGGATTGAGCTGGATTTAAGTCCGCTGGTCCGCCAAGAAATTCGCCGATTTGCGAAGCAGGAGCTTACCTCCAAGCCGAATTTGCTTGCGCTCAAACCGATGATGGAGTCGATTTGGAACCAAGTGGGCAAACCGATTGTGGTGGACGTTGAAGGCAAAAAAACCGGTCTCTCCATCCGACCGGACTCCGTGAAGCTTCGGGAGTACTTGCAGCCAAACAAGGGCTTACACCTGGATCTGGGTTTCCAAGGACAGGTGCAAATTCACCCTGCTACAGCCGTTCCTAGCCGAGCCTTTCCACTTCCTACTATCTCCCCCAACATGGATACCTCCAATCGAATCGATCTGGAGTTGCCCCTCGCTTTTACCTACGCCGAACTAGATGCCCTCATTCAACAATCTTTTGGAGGACAGGCGATTCGAATGAATAAAACCTATGTCTTTCAAGCCAAGCAATTTCGTACGCAAGCCTATGGTGATCGACTTGGAATTACCGTTGCCTTTACTGCCGTCAGCAATAAAGGAGGAGAGTTGACTGGAGAATTATTCTTGGCAGGCCAACCGGTCTATGATCCCGCGACGCAAGTGCTGCGCGTGGACAATTTGGATTTTGTGATGAAAAGTGGCAGTGCCAAAGCGATGTTGGGAACGATGATCAAAAAGGGAAAAATCAACAAGCAACTCAGCCAACGGATGAAAATGCCGCTGGGGGAAACTATCGGTGAAAGCTTGAAAGGATTGCAAGGGCGCCTCTCCCTGCAGACTCCCGTGGCCAATTTGGCTATTCAGGGATTGCAGATTGTGCCAATCGGCTTTTACCCGACGGCCACTGGACTGGCAATCCCCCTCAAAGCTACCGCCACCACTGCCATTCAATGGAAGTAAGGAATGTTGTAGATTAAAAAAACCAAAAAAGGCAGATCATCCGATCTGCCTTTTTTGGTTGATGAGTCCCCACTTTATTACAAGTAACTATACAGAACACAGCTTGAAGTTCAATTAAATGAGCTGTGGACCGTGGACTGTGAGCGATTATCCGCAGTGATTACCAGGTAGGTTGTGCCACTGATCGAATTGCGGATAATCCTTTTTTATTTTCTTCCAGCCTTGATTTTTTCGACTACTTCGGGGTCCAATAGGGTAGAGATGTCACCCATTCCGTCCAGGACACCTTCAGCAATTTTTCGCAGAATGCGGCGCATGATTTTTCCGGAGCGGGTTTTTGGCAAGCCCGGTACGATTTGGATTTTGTCTGGCTTGGCAATCGGCCCAATGATTTTGGAAACCGTTTCCTTGATTTCTTGAATGAGGTTGTCCTCACTTCGATTGCTCATATCACAGATTACAAAGGCATAGATGCCTTGCCCTTTGATTTCGTGCGGGTAGCCGACTACGGCAGACTCGATGACTTTTGGATGCTCGTTGATCGCATTTTCCACCTCAGCGGTACCCAGTCTATGGCCTGACACATTCATGACGTCGTCCACTCGGCCGAGAATCCGGTAATAGCCATCGTGGTCACGCTTGACACCATCGCCGGTGAAGTACTTGTTCTTGTAGGTAGAAAAATAGGTTTGCTTGCAGCGCTCGTGGTCTCCATAGGTGGTTCTGATCATGGAAGGCCAGGGGAAATCGATGCAAAGGTTGCCCTCCACGGAGTTGCCTTTGAGCTCCTTGCCTTCTGCATCCACAATGCTGAGTTGGATGCCGGGCAGTGGCAGGGTAGCGTAAGCCGGTTTGGTGGGCGTGATGCCCGCAATCGGGGAAATCATAATGCCGCCTGTTTCCGTTTGCCACCAGGTGTCCACAATTGGGCATTTGCCCTTGCCGATGTGGTTGTGGTACCAATGCCAGGCTTCCTCGTTGATGGGTTCGCCGACGGAGCCGAGAACTTTAAGGGAGCTAAGATCATGTCCTTCAATAGGCTCGGTGCCAAAGGCCTGAAGGGCTCGAATGGCTGTTGGGGCGGTATAAAAAACGTTGACTTTGTACTTTTCAATAATCTCCCAGAATCTCCCTGGATGTGGATAGGTGGGCACCCCTTCAAACATTAGCGTAGTGGCCCCAGCAAGTAGGGGGCCATACACGATGTAGGAGTGTCCGGTGATCCAACCGATATCTGCGGTACACCAGAACACATCTCCGGGGCAATATTGAAAGACATTTTCGAAGGAGTATTTGGTATAGACCATGTAGCCTCCGGTGGTATGGACTACGCCTTTGGGTTTGCCTGTAGAGCCAGAAGTGTAGAGGATAAAGAGCATGTCCTCGCTATCCATCTCAGTGGCTTGGTTGACATCAGACTGTCCCTCCACGGCTTCGTGCCACCAATAATCCCTTCCTGCTAGCATCTTGGTTTCTTGGCCGGTACGTTGGTAGACGATGACCGTTTCTACAGGCGCTTTTTCGAGGGCTTCATCTACGATTTCTTTGATGCTGATTTTTTTGTTGCCCCTGTAGTTGCCATCTGAGGTAAGTACTGCTTTGGCTTTGCAATCCAGGATGCGGTCGGCTAGGGAGGTGCTGGAGAAACCAGCGAATACCACGGAGTGAATGGCGCCAATTCGTGCACAGGCAAGCATGGCGATGGCTGCTTCGGGCACCATCGGCATGTAGATGATCACGCGATCTCCTTTGCCGATGCCCTTAGCTAGAAGGGTATTGGCAAAGCGGCAAACTTCAACAAAAAGTTGGCGGAAGGTAAGCGTGCGCCCCTCTTCTCCAGGTTCGTTGGGCTCCCAGATGATGGCTGGTCTATCTCCAAGGGTGGATAAGTTTTTTTCAAAAATATTTTCGGTGAGGTTGAGTTTGCCATCTACAAACCACTGAACCTGAGGAGTTTCAAAATTCCACTCCAAGACCTTGGACCATCGTTTTTTCCAATGAAAGGAGTCTGCGATTTGCGCCCAAAATTCTTCAGGCTGTGCCACACTTTTTTGGTATTCGTGAAAGTAACTATCTAGGGTATGCAATCGGTCGCTCATGCTTCTGATAGGGTTGCGTTGAAAATCAATGGTCGGATGCTTTTCCTGCACCTTTGGGAATTCGAATTTCTTGTATGAGTTGCTGCACCTTTTTTGGTGGAGGAGGGGTCAAATAAGAAATGCCAAAGCATACCAAGAAGTTGAGTGCCATGCCCAAAGATCCAATCCCTTCCGGAGAAATTCCCCACCACCAATGGGCAGCTGTATTCAGTTCGGGAGCGACAAACTTGAAGTAGCTAATGTAGCTGATGGTGAAAGTGAGTCCCGCAAGCATGCCAGCAATGGCCCCTTCCTTGTTGATGCGTGTAGAAAATATTCCCAATAGAATGACTGGGAAGAAGGAGGATGCTGCCAGGCCAAACGCAAAAGCGACCACTTCGGCTACAAACCCTGGAGGGTTGATGCCAAAATACCCTGCTAAGAGCACTGCTCCACCGGCGGCAAGCCTTGCGATACGAAGTTCTTTTTTATCCGAAATATCGGGGCGGAATGTTTTGAATAGATCCCGCGATACGGAGGTGGAGATAACAAGCAATAAGCCTGCTGCTGTAGACAAAGCTGCAGCCATAGCTCCTGCTGCGACCAGGCCAACTACCCAATTGGGTAGCGATGCGATTTCAGGGCTTGCCAACACCATAATATCCTTGTCTATGCGCAGCTCATTCGTGTTGGGATCAGGGAGGTATTGCACTTTTCCATCTCCATTTTTATCCTCAATTTGAATGAGGTTAGTTTGTTGCCAATTTCGAACCCAAGTTGGTAGCTCAGAAATGGGCTTTTCAGAGGTGGACTGGATTGTATTGTAGATTCCAAATGCAGCGACGGCTGGGGCTGCAGTGTAGAGGATGGCAATGAACACCAAGGCATAGCCTGCGGAGAGTCGGGCGTCTTTTACCTTCGGAACGGTAAAAAAGCGAACAATTACATGGGGAAGTCCTGCAGTACCTACCATGAGTGCCAAAGTGATCATGAATACATCTATTGTACCTTTTCTTCCGGTGGTGTATTCACCAAATCCAAGATCTCCCAAAATTCCATCTAACTTATCCAAAAGAGGTACTCCTTCTGCGATATCCCCACCCAAACCAAGTTGTGGGATGGGGTTGCCGGTAAGCTGCATGGAAATAAAAATGGCTGGAACCATGTAGGCAAAAATCAACACACAGTATTGGGCCACTTGGGTGTAGGTAATGCCTTTCATCCCGCCCAACACGGCATAAAAAAACACGATGGCCATGCCAATCACAACGCCCCATTCGATGGGGAGCTCCAAGTAACGGGAAAAAACAATGCCCACGCCACGCATCTGCCCAGCGACATACGTAAAGGAAATAAATAGGGTGCAAATGACGGCTACCACACGGGCCTTGTTGGAATAGTAGCGATCGCCTACAAAGTCAGGCACCGTGAATTTTCCGAATTTACGAAGGTAAGGGGCGAGAAGTAGCGCAAGCAAAACATAGCCTCCGGTCCAGCCCATCAGGTACACCGAGCCATCGTATCCTGAAAAAGAGATGATGCCTGCCATGGATATAAAAGAGGCGGCAGACATCCAGTCAGCAGCGGTAGCAAGTCCATTGGCTAAAGGAGAAACGCCTCCGCCTGCCACGTAAAATTCTTCGGTTGAGCCTGCACGGGTCCAGAAGGCAATGCCAATGTAGAGGGCGAAGCTTAGGCCAACGAGCAAATAGGTCCAGGTAAGTAAATCCATATCAGTCTTCGTTCACATTAAATTCCTTGTCCAGCTTGTTCATCCGGATCACATAGCAAAAAATCAAGAGTACAAATGCATAGATGGATCCTTGCTGAGCAAACCAAAATCCTAGTTTGAAGCCGCCAATACGAATGGTATTCAGCTCTTCTACCCATAGAATTCCACAGCCAAAGGAGACGATAAACCAAATAAAAAGAAGGATTGCGAGCGTTTGGAGGTTTTTTTTCCAATACTGCTCCATTTTTGAGGGAGAGGGTGACATGGTGGTGACGGTTAGTCTGGGTTTAATTTGGGGTTTATCAAAAAAAGCAAATTTTGATGGAAGAAATATAACCTAAAAAGTAGAAGGAAAAGACCTTTTTTCCAAAGGTGGAATCACTTGGAGGAGTTAAGCCGATTTAATTTTTGAAGGAAATGTGCTACTGTGATCCAGTCAAGTCCTTGAAAATAAGTAAAGTAAAATAGGAAATGTGTTCAGATGGGTTGAGCAGATAGCTGATCAAAAAGTAAAAATCAGATCAAATATTCTGATGCGAAGGCTAAGGCCGCCGCCAAAAAGGTAATGGCCAGCTTATTGAGCTGAAAGGTGTGATGCGGGCTGCTTTCAAAAAAGATGGTGGTGGAAATATGAAGAAATCCACCTGTGACTAAACCATACAAAATGCCGATTCCTTCGGTAGAAAGAAGGCCCTGATTGATGAAGAAGGAGCTAGAAAGCATGCCTAGAGGGGATCCAAGTGCAAAAATGGTCAGCAGGATAAGGGTCCATTTTTTGGAGAGGGAAGCACCAAGAACTGCTGTTAGCGCAAAGGCTGCAGGGCCTTTGTGCATCAGGATACCGAGAAGTACGGTTTTGTCGCTGTGCTCCTGAGCCAAGGCAAGTCCTTGCTGGGTGTCTGAAGCTCCATGGGACAATAAGGTGCCTTCCAAAAAGGCATGAATAAATAAGCCTATCATCAAGGTAAAAACGCCTTTGGAAGTACCTGATTTGTGCTTATGAATGTGTCCATGCTCTATTCCTGCAGACCAAAACTCTAAGAGCTGCTGGAGAATAAAGCCGATTAGAATGTATCCTCCCATTCGCCCTGGATTGTAGGAACCCGAAAACAATTCGGGTAGGATATGCAAGATGGTGATGGAGAAGAGGTAGGAGCCTGCAAATACAAGAACCAATTTGAAGTATTTTTCCTTTAGTACGGGTGTGACAAACACCAGGAGACCAGCTAACAGGGCAGTGAAAAAAAGAAGAATAAAATTTAACACCATAGGAGTGTGGCCATCCTGTAAACCGCAAAAAGGAAGAATTTTTTTGCAAAGGTAGAAAAATTCAACAATGTTGCACTATGAAATGCAATAATATTGCATAAGTCAATTTACTTGATTGGAAAAGAGAGCATAGCTTTAAGTTCGGGGCTAGCGTAAAGCGTAAGCCCCTTTCCTTTTTCATTGTAGATCAAAATCATCTCGATATCCTTACGTGCTGAGTCGATCCGTATGGCATCTTGCCAACCACGAACCAGTAGAGATTGTGCAAGAATTGCAGCTGTTTTCGTATTTTTAGCCAGCACAGTTGTTTGAAGGAGCCCATGGTTGACGGGATAGCCAGTTCGGGGATCCAATGCCCATGCTTTTTGTATCGAATCCTGCTTGTAGGACTGCGTAAAATCTCCAGCGGTGGCCGCCCCACGGTTTTGTAAAGCAATCCATCCTACCAAAGCTCCTCCCAGGCTGTCAGGGTACGTTGTTTTTAGCTTCCAAAGTTCTTGCCTCTCATTGACACCTTTGGCTAGGGTGTATTTACCAACTTGTAGAAAGAAGTTTTGAATACCTTGCTTTTGCAGAAGGAGTGCCACTTGAGCCAAAGCAAGTGTTTGGCCATAATCCAAGAGGTTGATCTTAAGTCCAGTCTTTGCTTTCCGAATGAGGGTATCGCTCAAAATAAAATTGGGCATTCCTACATTCTCCAAAAGGGCTGCGATGTTTACACTATCCTTAATCGTTGCTCTTGAGGTTGAAAAACTCCAGCCTTCGTAAAGAATCCCAGAGCTAGGGTCCCAGGTGTTTTCAGAATTTCTGGAGTCTTGGCTTACCATTCGTAGTAGGGCCAGGAGATCTTTGGAAGGCTTGAGGAGTGAATCTTGACGATTAAGCTGGTAAAGCGCTGAACTCGGGGAATCCACCGAGTACAACTGGGCTTGATGGGTAAGTAGGGAGTCAAGTTTGTCCTTTACATTGGCCCGCTCTGGATGGTACAAAAAAAGATAGGGCTGATCCATAAACTCACCATTCCAACTGATTAATCCATTTTTCCGCGCCACTTCCTCGTTGCTAGCTTGGCTGTTGGTACCGGATCTGTACAAATAGACAATCAGAACCATGCCAAGTAAGACGATGGAATAAACTATATTTTTTCTTGCGTAAGGACTCATCAGGGATGGAAATTTCAAACAAAATTAGTACCTTTTTCTTTAACCTTCTGCGAAAGATTCAGATCCCCAGCCCTTCGGGTTTTTTCTATTGTGGATATCCATTTTATTGCTAATTACCAGAGAAAATAAGGTTTGAAGTTCAAGAAGGTGGGCTGTTAACCGTGGACGGTCGTCAGTGGACGATTTCCGCAGTAATTCAATCGTATATTGAGTCACTGGTAGGATTGCGGATAATCCTATTAGTGATTCTGATTATCCGCTTTTTCACCACTAACGAGAGAAAAAAAGGTTAGAGGTTCACTTAAGTGGGCTGTGGACCGTGGACAGTCAGCTGTTAACGATTATCCGCATTTATATATAGGAGAACTGAGCTACTGGCATGATTGCGGATAATCATATTAGTTATATTTGTAGCTAGCGCACACCACATGAGAGAAGATTATTTGACAGGAGACGAAGAACAGTTGGGACCCAAGGATCGGGATTTTGAGCGTGCTTTACGCCCCCTAAGCTTTGAAGACTTTACTGGGCAAGCCAAAATCATCGAAAATCTTCGCGTATTTGTTCACGCTGCCAAAAAAAGAAACGAACCCCTGGACCATGTGCTCCTGCATGGACCTCCCGGTTTGGGAAAAACCACACTCAGTCATATCATTGCCAACGAACTTCAGGCAGGTATAAAAATTACTTCTGGTCCAGTGTTGGACAAGCCCTCAGACTTGGCAGGACTCCTGACCAACTTGGAAGAGGGGGATGTATTATTCATTGACGAAATCCACCGACTCAATCCCATTGTGGAGGAATACCTCTATTCTGCGATGGAGGATTACCGCATTGACATCATGCTGGACAGTGGGCCCAATGCCCGTTCGGTACAGATTTCACTCAGCCCCTTCACCCTGATTGGTGCCACTACCCGCTCCGGACTGCTGACCTCCCCACTTCGATCACGTTTTGGGATCAACTCCCGTTTGGAATACTACGATGCCAAGTTGCTGACTGATATTGTGCTCCGCTCCGGAGGCATCTTGAAAACTCCTATTGATGAAGTGGCAGCATATGAACTGGCTCGCCGAAGTAGGGGTACGCCTCGTATTGCCAACATGCTGCTCCGCAGAACGCGTGATTTTGCCGAAATCAAAGGCAACGGAACGATCACCTTGGAGATTGCCAAAATTGCGCTAAATGCGCTGGATGTAGACGAAAACGGCTTGGACGAAATGGATAACCGCATCCTAATGACCATCATTGAAAAATTCAAAGGAGGACCTGTAGGATTGGGAACCATCGCCACGGCTTGCGGTGAAGAAGCGGAAACCATCGAAGAGGTATACGAGCCCTTTCTTATTCAAGAAGGCTACCTCAAGCGCACCTCTCGTGGGCGAATGGCTACTGAGCTAGCCTACAAGCACCTAAAAATAAAACCGACGGGGGCAAGCGGAACCCTGTTTGACATGTAAAAACAAAAAGCCCTACTCCAAATCCATGAAGTAGGGCTTTTTGCTTAATCTGGGTACAGTTCGGGTACTGGATTTTTAGGCAAATTTTTTGAGCGATTGCTCCAAAACTCGAGCAAAGCGGTACACATCTTGAAAGCTGGTGTAAAGTGGCGCTGGAGCCAAGCGGATCACGTTTGGATTTCTCCAATCTCCTACCACTCCCTGCCCATACCATTCGTCAAAGACGGCTTTGCCTCCCTTATGAATCAATAAAGACAATTGGCATCCTCGCTCGGCTGGATTTTTTGGGGTGATGATTTCCAAAACTCCGGAATCCCCGCTGATCTCCTCAATTAGGTATTCCAGGTAGCCGGTCAATTGGATACTTTTTTCACGAATGGCAGGCATACCAGCTTCTTGAAATAGATCCAAAGAAGCTTGGTGCACCGCCAAGGAAAGGACGTTGGAACAAGCAAGTTGCCAACCATCGGCTCCAAACATGGGTTGAAATCCTTTTTCCATTTTGAAGCGCTCGGCTTCATTATGTCCCCACCAGCCTGCAAATCGAGGAAGGTCAGGACGGTCGGCATATCGCTCGTGAACAAATATCCCAGACACATTGCCCGGTCCAGAATTCAAATATTTGTAGCTGCACCAAGTTGCAAAGTCTACATCCCAGTCATGAAGCTGTAGTGGGGCATTTCCTGCGGCATGGGCCAAATCAAATCCAGCTACCGCACCGACCTCATGAGCCACTTGGGTGATGGCTTGGATGTCAAAAAGTTGCCCCGTGTAATATTGGATTCCAGCCATATTGACCATGGCAAGGGAGGAACCCTGCTTGCGAATCTCTTCGACAATGTCTTCGGTGCGCAAGGTAAACTCCCCTGTTCTTGGCAGCAATTCCACCAACACTTCTTTGGGATCGAGTCCATGAAACTTGATTTGGGTTTCCAGCATGTACTGGTCCGAAGGAAAGGCTCCTGCTTCCACCAGAATTTTAAATCGAGTAGGGGTAGGTTGGTAAAAGGAAACCATCAAGAGGTGCAGATTGACGGAAAGGTAATTCATGGCTACCACCTCCTCGGGCAAAGCCCCTAGGATATGAGCCAAAATGGGTTTGGATTTATTTCTTATGGAATACCAAGGATCTTCCCCATGAAAATACCCATCTACCCCCATGTTTGCCCAAGCGGCCAACTCCTTATCTAGATAAGATGCAGCGGTCTTTGGCTGTAAGCCTAGGGAATTGCCACACAGGTACAGTGCATCTTTTCCTTCGATTTTTGGGAAGTGAAAGCGGGATCGAAAATGAGCCAAGGGGTCCAATGCATCCAGTTCCTTGGCAAAAGATTCGTTGTATTGGTAGTTGGGGGATGGGGTCATTGTGGAAGGGGATATTGGGTGTTTATTCTTTGAATATAGCTACTCGATTTTTGTTTGGACAGCTCGATTAATCCTGGGTTAATTTCAATTTTAATCGAATCCAAAAAGGCTATCCGCTGGCTCAGTTTTTTTCGAAAGATACATCCAAAACTAGTTCAAAGTCCAAATCGGAACGCCCAACCTGTCCTTTTTTTGGCTTAATTTGTGTCAAGACTCCCAACTCCATGACCTACCCCATTGCGGACCTTCATTGTGATCTTCTTTCTTTTTTAGCAAAGGTTCCACAGGCAAATGCCTTTGATCCCAATCAAATCGCTTGTGCTTTTCCTTGGTTAAAAGCTGGGGGAGTACGGGCGCAGGTGATGGCCATCTACACGGATGTACATCCGGAGAGCATGGAATTGGCAAGTAAGCAGGCGGATATTTTTGTACAGCTTCTCGAGGACCATTCGGAAACGGTATGTAGATGGGATGGAGCCTTTCAGGAGAATCTGGAGTCCACCGAGCAACTAGGAATCATTGCTTCCATTGAAAACGCTGCTGGTATAGGCACGGCAACAGCCACCTGGAAGGAAATCTATGCCCAGTTTGATGCTTTGCTCGACAAGGTGGGTTCACTCGCCTACATCAGCCTCACGCACCATACCGAAAATCGATTTGGTGGAGGGAACTATACGGAAGGAATTGGTCTAAAAGAGGACGGAAAGCGGCTGATCGACTACCTAGCAGGCAAGCGCATTCCAGTAGACCTTTCCCATACCTCAGATCTGCTTGCGGAAGGAATTTTACATCACATCGACCGACACCATTTGCCGATTCCAGTGATGGCTAGTCACTCCAACTTCCGAAGCATTTGGGACCACAAGCGAAATTTGAGCGATGAATTTGCACAGGAGATCATCCATCGTGGAGGCATCATTGGGGTCAATTTCCTGCGCGCTTTTTTGGATAATGAGCAGCCGGAAAGATTGTTTGAACACCTGATTTATGGTTCCAAACTCAAGGAGCAGGCGATTACCTTTGGAGCAGACTTTTTTTATACCCAGGATTTTCCAGACCCAAGTCGTCACCCTATTTACTTCAATTTGGCCGAAAATGCCAGTAAATACCCAAGCATTCTCGAGCACCTCAGTCAGGAGCTTTCCGAAGGGCAGCTTGAGAAATTGGCCTATGAAAACGTCTTTAATTTTTACCAAAACCTCTGGAGCTGATGTCAAGCCACCATTTTGTCAAGGAGCAGCAGGAGCCTGCAGTCTTCATTTTGAATACGGAAGGCATCAGTTTTGAGATGGTCGCTCCACTTTTGGAATGGTCGCCTACCCTGCTTGTGGACCAAGAAAGTGTGGATGTAGTACTGAGTTGGGGAATTAAAATAGATGTGGTTTTGGCCTCTTTTTCCTTCCAAAAGGAAAACATGCAGCTACTGGAAGAACAGTATCCCCTCCGTTTTTTAACGATTTCCACCTCACAATCCTTGGAAGAGGGGCTTCATTATTTAGTGGCTTCGCAGCACAAGGGCGTGCATTTGGTGGGCCTTGATCACCTCCATTGCCTCCAACTTGAAGAAAAGACCACCGTCTTGGATTTGACAGTGGTGGATGGGGATTGGAAATACTATCCGGTCAAAGGAGGGAAGTTTTCGAAATGGTTTGTCCCTTCAGAAATCCGCCTCCTAGCAACCGAAAATCAGCCCTTAGAAATTTCCAATGCCAACGGCCAACTTCTTTTTCCAGTCCAGTACTTGACTCAAATCGAAGTTCCAGAAGGCACTTCTACCTTCTCCAGTACCGGAATTTTTTGGATAGGAGAGCGGGTAAGGGGTTAGTGTTTTGCGGCTATTGTTTTAAACAGCTTAGAAAAAAACCACATAGACATATAGAAAAATCCATATGCCTATGTGGTTTATTGGTGCTATTTTTCCTTATTTTTTCTTCTCTTCAGGTAGTGTTTTCAAAGCATCTTTGGCATTTAAAGAGGTTATGACTTTTTTACCTGTTTTGTCTTCCAATTCCAGCCTTGCCACTTTAGCTACATTACCACCTTGTTCGGCCACTTTTTTATTTTCCTCAAAATCTTTTGGATTGGTGGCAGCCGAGATATCTTTTGTAGATGCTTCTGCCAACATGTTTAAAATCAACTCGGTATTGGTCATATTATCCCTCAAATTCTCCTTTTTTAAGCCTTTTAGGATTTTATACTCTTTGGTGGTTTTGTCGCTCCAGGCTTTGGAAATAATATCGGTGAGTGTAGCAAACTGCACCCCTTCTTTCAGTCCTCGTTTTTTCCATTCATCGGTGAGTTCTTTGCGTATTTCAATGCTTTTCAATCGTTGGTTGATCCAGTTTTCAGAGTAGCCCATACTTAGGTATTGCTCCAAAGCCCGGTCTATACTCAATTCCGGATCTTGCATTTCATCCAATCGTTCTGCTGCTACCTGTGCAAGCCATAGTTTAAAGGGCTCTGCTTTGGGCGAGGGAACAGACTGAATTAAACGAAAAAGTTGCTCGACATCAGCGACATCTGTCATTCGCATTTTGCCGTCGGCAGCTAGCATTTTCAAACCGTGACAATTCGTCACGGTTTCATTTCCTTCTTCTTTTAATCTTTGTTTAAGCTTTCTCCAATAGGCATTAGCGTCACTACTTTCTGTAAGTAATGCCACCACATCCACAATCGAGATATACCATTTCTCCTGTTCGGCATCCCAAATGCT
>CAXNJN010000024.1:0-34282 GCA_964202605.1 Bacteroidia bacterium
ACAGGGAGCAAGGCATTTTCAAGAACCTCAAAATCAAAAAAAATGGTATCCCCTACCACTTCCAGGTTCGGATTTCCCTCAAAGTATGCGGCATCACTTCGAAAGACATGAGGGGCATTCTCTCCTAAGAAAAATACATCTCCTGGCTGAAATCTCCCCACATAATCCCCACTCAAAAATTGTCCGCTTCCCTCCACAATGACGGTCAACTGCCACTGTGGATGCTGGTGCAACTTGTCGTAAAAATGTGGTCCCCTGTCTTCCTGATAACGCACAAATTCGCGGCGAGACTTAGGGATTTGAAAGGAAATGATTTTTTCCACAAGGGTATTTTTGGTATAGAATTACATCAAAAATTGTTCAATCGGTTATTTTTTGATCAATATAGTATTAAAATGAACTAATACAGGAACAGAATTTTTTGTTGTCCCTGCTTAGATTTGAAAAACAAAAGTTTAACCCCAGCCAACTCTGGCCCAAATCAAACCCATATGAACTGGAAAGGCGTATTTCCCGCAGTAACTACCAAATTTCATGCTGACGGCAGTCTAGACATGAACCTGTTTTTTCAGAACCTAGACTTCCAACTAGCCAGTGGTGTACACGGCATCATTTTGGGAGGAACCTTGGGCGAAAGCTCAGTGCTCTCCCAAGAAGAAAAAATCACATTGACTAGAGAAACAGTCAACTACATCAATGGTAGAGTGCCTGTAATTCTTAATATTGCTGAAGGAGCCACCAAAGACGCGCTTTTTTGGGCTAAAAAAGCAGAGGAGCTCGGTGCTTCTGGCTTGATGATTCTTCCTCCAATGCGCTACGGTGCAGATGCACGGGAAGTAGTGACCTACTTCAAAACAGTAGCACAGTCCACCTCCTTGCCTATGATGATCTACAATAACCCTGTGGATTACAAAACCCTCGTGACAGTAGACATGTTTGCCGAACTGGCAGACTGCCCCAATATCCAAGCCATCAAAGAATCTACCCGTGATATCTCCAATGTCACCCGCATGTTCAACCGATTTGGAGATCGATTCCAGATTCTTTGCGGCGTAGATACCTTAGCGCTTGAAGAATTGCTGATGGGCGCTGTAGGCTGGGTCGCAGGATTAGTTTGTGCATTCCCGAAGGAAACTGTCGTGATTTACAACTTGGTTCAGGAGGGAAAAATCGAGGAAGCACGGGAGATTTACCGGTGGTTTTTACCGCTTTTGGAACTCGATATCCACCCCAAACTGGTTCAGTACATCAAGTTGGCCGAGCAGCATTGCGGCATTGGATCCGAACATGTGCGTGCACCACGCTTGACCTTGATCGGTGAAGAGCGCGTAAGAATTGAAAAAATAATCACGGATGGGATTAAGAATCGGCCGGCACTTTAAAATAAACTAGAAATACGATAGAAATACACTCGAAATAGCCCGAGCTTGTCCGCTGCAGCGGACAAGCTCGGGGAAATATAAACACCAATTTCTATTTCAACTTATTTCACGGAGCCCTCCACGGCGGGCAGGCGGAGCGGAATCTATTTCAACCGTATTTCCCTAAGTTATTTCACCGAGCTTGCTCGGTTTATTTCTATCTTATTTCAACTGTATCTCTTACCTAATTAATCCAATCAACCATGCCTTTCAATCCCATTTTTCACGCAGCCCAAGCCGCTTTTCTAGATTATAAAAATCTATCTGGAAAGGATAAAGGGCATTTTTTGGAGACCCTTGCTGAAATTTTGGAATCCAATCGAGCAACCATCGTTCCCCTGGCCGTACGGGAGTCCAACCTTCCAGAAGGACGAATCAACGGAGAGTTGGGGAGGACTACTGGCCAAATTCGGCTGTTTGCTAATTTGGTAAAGGAAGGGTCTTGGGTAGAAGCCACAATCGATCCTGCAATGCCCGATCGAAGTCCACTTCCTCGAGCTGATATCCGCCGCATCCTTACTCCATTGGGTCCGGTGGTGGTCTTTGGAGCCAGCAATTTTCCGCTTGCTTTTTCTACGGCTGGAGGAGATACCATATCTGCCTTGGCAGCGGGTTGCCCGGTGATCTACAAAGCACATCCCGCCCATCCAGAAACCTCCAGAAAAGTCGCTGATTGCATCCAAGAAGCCCTTAAGGCTTGCGGGCTACCTGCTGCCATTTTCACACATGTTGAGGGAGGAATTGAAGAAGGCCAAGCGCTAGTCAAACACCCCTTGGCAAAAGCCGTTGCCTTTACTGGTTCACATGCTGGCGGAATGGCGCTTTTCCACCTCGCCAACCAGCGTGAAGTGCCCATCCCTGTTTTTGCGGAAATGGGATCGGTCAACCCAATTTTCTGCTTCTCACAAAAATTGGAGAAAGAAAATGACGCGCTAGCAAAAGCATTTGTCAGTTCCCTGACCTTGGGAGCAGGACAATTCTGCACCAATCCAGGTCTGATTTTCGTTCCCGAAAAACAGGCGCAAAACTTTGAACAAGCAATTGCTACCGAACTCCATGCGATCGCCGCTGCTCCCATGCTTCACGAGGGCATTGCAAAAGCCTATTACGATTCCATCCAGGCACTTGAAGAGCGCAACGAACTCCGCTGGGTAAAAGTAGCAGATCCAAAGCATCTGATTAACGGAAGTCCTGCCTTGGCAGAAATCAAGGCTGCAGACTGGCTAAAGGATCAACTCTTCCACCAAGAAGTGTTTGGCGCCTTTGCACTTTTAGTTGTTTATCGTGACCAAGAGGAACTTTTGAAAATCGCCCGACAACTTCAAGGACAGCTGACGATCACCCTGTGGGCAGAGTTGGAAGAACTTGCAAGTCAACTTCCGCTAGTCAACGTGCTTCAGGAAAAATGTGGGCGCCTGCTCTTCAAGGGAGCACCTACGGGTGTTGAAGTAGGGCATGCCATGCAGCATGGAGGACCTTTCCCCTCTACGACAGCAAGCCATACTACCTCTGTAGGAAGCTATGCGATCAAACGATTTGCGCGACCCATCGCCTTCCAAGACATGCCCCAAACACTACTCCCAGAGGCCTTGATGGATGCCAATCCACTTGGAATTTGGAGGACGGTGAATGGGATTATGACTATGAAATAGAGTAGAAATAAAGTGGAAATAAACCGAGCCTGCCGGCTCGGTGAAATACAAACACCAATTGCTATTTCAACTTATTTCACGAAGCCCTCCGCGGCGGGCAGGCGTAGCGGAGTCTATTTCTAGTGTATTTCCTTCTTTTATTTCACGGAGCGTAGCGGAGTCTATTTCTACCCTATTTCCATCTTATTTCCATTGTATTTCATTTAATCATCCCAAAAAAAAATGCCTTCACGCCATACCTTCTCTTGCATCGACGCACACACCTGTGGCAATCCCGTTCGGGTAGTTTCGGGTGGAGTTCCTTTTCTAAAAGGAAACAACATGCTGGAAAAACGACAGTATTTTTTAGAAAACCTAGATTGGATTCGAACCGGATTAATGTTTGAACCTCGGGGGCACGACATGATGTCTGGTTCCATGCTCTTCCCTCCACACGATCCGGAGAATGACTTTGCTGTACTCTTTATCGAAACTTCGGGTTGCCTCCCCATGTGCGGACACGGCACCATTGGCACGATCACCATTGCGATCGAAGAAGGCTTGATTCACCCAAAGACCCCTGGATTTTTGCGGATGGAAGCACCTGCAGGTCTGGTCCTGGTAGAATACACCCAAGTAGGCAAGAAGGTCACCTCCGTGAAGCTCACCAATGTCAAAAGCTTTTTGGCAGCAGAAGACCTTGAAATCGAATCAGAGGAACTGGGCAAGCTTAGGGTGGATGTGGCATACGGAGGCAATTTTTATTGCATCGTCGATCCGCAGGAGAATTTTCCAGGCATCGAACACTTCAAAGCAGAGCAGCTCATCTCCATGGCTCGAAACCTTCGCCAAAAAATGAATGAGCGTTACGAGTTTGTGCATCCTGAACAGGAACGAATTCGAGGACTATCACATGTGCTCTGGACCGGAAAAACCCTCGATCCAAGCAGTACGGCTAGAAATGCAGTATTTTATGGCGAAAAGGCTATCGATCGCTCCCCATGTGGCACGGGTACCTCAGCGAGAATGGCACAGTGGTTTGCCAAAGGCTGGCTCAAGCCTGGTGATGAGTTTGTGCATGAAAGTTTTATCGGCTCCAAATTTATTGGTAGAATCGAGGAAGTAACCGAAATTGCCGGCAAGCCCGCCATCATCCCTAGCATCGAGGGCTGGGCGAAAGTGTACGGCTACAACACCATCATCCTGGACGAGGATGATCCTTATGTCCATGGATTTCAAGTGATCTAAACCTTTGAGGTTTACAAAAACCTCGAAGGTTTATTAAAATCTAAATCTAAATCCTTCGAGGTCTCCAAGACCTCAAAGGATAATCCAAAACCTTTGAGGTTTACAAAAACCTCGAAGGTTTATTAAAATCTAAATCTAAATCCTTCGAGGTCTAAAAGACCTCAAAGGATAATCCAAAACCTTCGAGGTCTGGAAGACCTCAAAGGTTAAAAGCATCTTTATGAAACCAACCCTAATCATCGGTGGAGGCATAGTTGGCCTATTTACCGCGTATTACCTGCAAAAAGAAGGCGTCGAA
This sequence comes from Bacteroidia bacterium, assembly GCA_964202605.1. GTDB lineage: Bacteria > Bacteroidota > Bacteroidia > Cytophagales > Cyclobacteriaceae > Algoriphagus. Next base: position 4,599 of record CAXNJN010000024.1, read on the forward strand.
GTAACCCTCATCGACCGTACAGACTTGAAGGACAATTGCTCTACAGGCAATGCAGGAATGATTGTTCCTAGCCACATCATTCCGCTGGCTGCTCCTGGCATGATCTCGAAGGGGATCTCCTGGATGTTTTCCTCCAAAAGCCCCTTTTACATCCACCCTCGGCTTGATTTTAAGTTGGCTCAGTGGTGTTTACTTTTCTTCAAGGCAGCTACCCCCAGCCAGGTAACGAAAGCGATCCCTTACCTCAAAAACATCAGTCTACTCAGCAAGGCCCTGTACCAAGAGTTTCGGCAAGAGCATCCGGACTCGTCCATGGCTTTGGTAGAAAAAGGGCTGATGATGGCCTACCAAACCGAGTCCATGGAGAAAGAGGAGGTAGAATTTGCACATTTGGCGCGAAAATATGGACTGGAAGCAGATATTCTAGGCCCTGAAGATCTCAAAAAGATAGAGCCAAATCTCCAGCTTAAGGCCCGCGGCGCCGTACTATTTCCTGGTGATGCACACTTGGATCCCGGAGCCTTGTACAGTTTTTTGAAGAGCTACTTGGAAAAGAAGGGCGTCACCTTCCTCACCGAAACCCAGGTACTTGGCTTTGAAAAGTCAGGTAACAAGGTACAAGCTGTCCTTACAGACAAAGGCAAAATTGACTGCGAAAAAATCCTCCTCTGCGGGGGATCCTGGTCAGGGGAATTAGCAAAAATGCTGCAGTTTTCCCTTCCAATGATGGGTGGGAAAGGCTATTCTTTTATTCAAAAAAATAGGCCCGAAATCCAACAAGCAACCATCCTAACCGAACAAAAAGTGGCCGTTAGCCCTTATGGAGCAACGATCCGCTTTGGAGGTACCATGGAAATCGCTGGCACCAACGAATCCATCAATAAGAATCGAGTAAAAGGGATTTTTGAATCGATTAACCGCTACTACCCCGACTTTCAAGCGACTTTCCCCGAGGATCAACAGATCTGGAAAGGCCTTCGTCCCTGCTCCCCTGATGGTCTCCCCTACATTGGATTTGCACCGGGATACGGCAACGTACTGGTAGGTAGTGGGCACTCCATGATGGGCATTTCATTAGCACCTGCCACAGGCAAAATCCTAGTAGAGCTACACCAACAAAAAGATGCCTCCATGGAAATTAAGGGATTTGAAGTAGGGAGGTACAACTAAAAATTAGAAGGGTTACCAACCAAGTAGCTTACCTATTCACTGTTTTAGTACTATTTTTTCGATTTCATTCACAAAAATCATACATTTTTTTGTGAATTGATTCCATCACGACTTTCCTACACACTACAAAGAGGATGTCAAAATCTATCTTGCACTCAAAAAATGCGATGGAAAAAGGCACCCTATCCAGCAGGAATTGCTCTAGAACCCCTACTTTTAAGCCATGAAGAAAATCATGTCACTTGTGCTTCTTGCTGTAGGCCTCTATTCCTGCGAGTCCAATTGGCTTCCAAAGCCTCCTGGATACAACCGCATCGAGTTGCCACGTCACGAGTACCAAAGACTAGAACAAGGGTATCCTTATCAATTGGATTTTTCAGTCCACAGCAGGGTGGAAGCGGATTCTTTCAACTTGGAAGAAACAGAATGGATCAATTTGAATTACAAAGAGTTTGGAGCCAAGGTCCATTTGACCTACAAAAAAATTGACCAAAGCACGGATTTTAAAACGCTATCAAACGATGCTTTTAACCTCACCGCAAAGCACCAGATTAAGGCTTATGGGATCGATGAGGCGATTTTACTTACTCCAAATGGTTATTCCGCAGTGGTAGCTGAACTCACTGGAGAAGTTCCCACACAATTCCAATTTTTTATAACAGACTCCACCTCCAATTTCCTTCGGGGAGCAGTCTATTTCAATTCTGCTCTCAAAAACGATTCCTTGGCACCCATCATCGAATACATCAAGATCGACATGGCTCATCTCATCAATTCGGTGAACTTTGAAAAGAAGGAAGGAAACAAAAATTAAGTTTGGAAGAAAAAAAAACTCCCTTCACTTGCCCTAGCGGGTCTGGTGAAGGGAGTTGAACTTAATTTTTAAGTAACCTTAGGAATTCAATTTTTTCCAGGAAAGCAAAATAAACAAGCCTCCAGCCACGGCAACAGCTCCTGCAATTACCCCTTGGGCCATCTCTCCATAGATAAAAAATCCGGTTGAAAACAGGGCTGCATACACCATGACCGTGCCCACTAGCATCAATCCTATTTCCATTCCAAGTCTGCCCTTTTCTTGTTTCTCAGCAGGGTAGCGATCCAATACTTTTTTCCACCCTAAGGAAGCAGGTTGCACTTTTCGGTAAAAGGAAAGCAAAACCTCGTCTTTTTCGGGTTGGGTCAGGAAGGTCACTAGCAACCAGCCCACCGTAGTGATGGAAACCGAATACACCAGTTTGAGGTAACTCTGCTCCGCTGGAATATCCACCCAACCAAGTGCCGGATTGATCACCTCAAAGAAAATCGCCACCGCAAAAGAAATGACCATGGCAGAGATCTCTGTGTAGGCATTGATTCTCCACCAAAACCAGCGAAGGATAAATATCAAGCCCGTACCTGCACCAATTTGAAGCAAGATCGCAAAAGCAGACAAGGCCGAAGACAGGGCCAAGGCCAAAAAGCTTGACAACACCATCAAGACTACCGTAGAAATTCTTCCTACAGCGACCAACTCCTTGTCACTTGCTTCTGGCTTTAAAAACCGGAGGTAGAAATCGTTCACTACATAGCTAGAACCCCAGTTGAGGTGAGTAGATAGCGTAGACATCACCGCCGCAATCAAAGAAGCAAGTACTATCCCAATCATTCCCGTAGGCAAGAAGGTGAGCATGGCAGGATAGGCCAAATCATCGCCTAACTTGTCCGCAGGAATATTGGGAAATGCCACCTGCAAATCGCTTACCGTTGGGTAAACCACTAAGGAGGCTAGCGCAACAATGATCCAAGGCCAAGGGCGTAAAGCATAGTGTGCAATGTTGAAAAACAGGGTGGCTCCAATCGCATTTTTCTCATCCTTAGCCGATAGCATGCGCTGGGCAATGTATCCCCCTCCACCTGGCTCAGCTCCTGGATACCAGGTTGCCCACCATTGAATGGCAATGGGCATGATAAATAGCGGAATATACACATTGGGATTGGTGAAATCCGGCACAAAATCCAACTTGGTAGCTACTACTTCATGGCTCAATAGCTGCTGCAAAGAACCGATTTCTGGCAATTCCAACACATAATATGCCGCTCCAAAGGACCCAATCATCGCAATGAAAAATTGAAAAAAGTCAGTGAGTAACACACCCTTAAGTCCTCCAAAAGCAGAGTAGACCACGGTGACCACCGAGGCAATCAACAAGGTTTGAACAGGAGAAAGGCCCAACATAACCCCACCGATCTTGATGGCGGCCAAAGACACCGTTGCCATGATGACCACGTTGAAGAATACGCCTAGGTAAATGGCGCGGAACGCACGCAAAAAAGCAGCGCCCTTGCCAGAATACCGCATTTCATAAAACTCTAAATCAGTGGTCGACTCAGATCGCCGCCACAACTTGGCATAGACAAATACGGTCAACATGCCCGTGAGCAAAAATGCCCACCAGACCCAGTTGCCAGCAACCCCGTCTTTCCGAACAATGTCCGTAACTAGGTTCGGAGTGTCGGCGGAAAAGGTAGTTGCCACCATGGATACACCCAAAAGCCACCAGGGCATGTTACGTCCTGAGAGGAAAAATTCCTTGGCAGAACTGCCGGCAGACTTGGCAGTAAACAAGCCAATTAGTAACGAGATAGCGAAGAAAGCGGCAATGATGCCCCAATCCAATGCGGTTACATTCATAGGTTTTTGGGTTAATTGATGGACTAATAAACAAAAAATTATTTAGTTAAGGCCAATCCCTTTTTTGATTTTTTTTAGAAAGATCGACAATCCTTTTCCCCAAAGAACCCTTAGTTGTCTCAAAAACAAGTTCTTGACCTCTCAAAGACTTGGGGTAGATTCAAGACCCTTTATTTACAAGAAGAAATTTCTATTTTCGAACCATGTTTGATGCGCTAGCTACCGTCCTCACCCAGACCTACCCCCAGTTTACCGAATCACCCCTGACGATTCGTCCATTTGGTGAAGGACTAATTCACGAGACACTTGTAGTCGGTCAATTGGATAAAAAATGGATTCTGCAGGGCTTCAATGATTCCGTTTTCCGCTTCCCCGATCGTATCGATCATAACCTCGGCTTGCTTTCCAAGCATGCGGCTAGCCATCCCCTGCCCTTCCAGCTTCCCCTTCCGCTGCTCAATACAAGCGGAAGCGGACTAACCGCTATCCAAGGAAAAAATTACCGCCTATTTGATTTTGTCGATGGCAGCACCTTGCAACAGGTACAGCAGCCTGCCCAAGCACGAATGGCGGCGCAGGCCTATGGAAAGTTTGCCTTCTGGAGTCAGCAGCTGTCCGCAGATGCATTTGAAGAGACCATCCCCAACTTTCATCGGCTAGACCTCCGATTTGCACGACTTCAAGAAGTAGCCAAACAGCTTCCTTCCCTACCAGAAGAGGAGCAAGCGCTTCTCCAAGGGTATTTGGCGCAGCTGCCTTTGGTGAATTGGTACCAAGAGCAGCGCAACCATCTCCCGCTTCGGGTTACCCACAGCGACACCAAAATCAACAACCTGATTTTTTCAAAGAGCCTCAGCCACGTGGAAGCAGTTGTGGATTTGGATACGGTGATGGGAGGATACCTGATGTATGATTTTGGAGACCTCGTGCGAACAGTTGCCTGCAGCCTACCAGAAACGGCAACCGATTGGGAACAAATTCATGCCCTTCCAGAACTATTTGAAGAGCTCCTTTCGGGCTACCTTGAAGGATTGAATGGGGCAATGACTCCCCTGGAAGGGAAATCACTCCTGCTTGGAGGGGAAATCATGACCCTGATCATGGGACTCAGATTCCTCACCGACCACCTCGAAGACAATGTCTACTACCGCGTAAGCTATCCGCTGCAAAACCTACACCGAGCCAAAAATCAATTGGCCCTCCTACAGAGCCAACAGGAACATCGCGTTCGCTTTGCTGATTTTGCTGTACAACTTCAAAAAAGGTAACTCAAAGAAGTAGCGCTTGCCTTTACCTGACAATTTCCTGCAAACCCTTGGCAAAATTCAATGGTCTGCGGTAACTTGCTCTACCCATAAAAAGAAGCCTTTGTCTACCATCTTTGAAACCCGCATCGAATACCTCAAGGGGGTTGGCCCACAGAAGGCTGAACTGCTAAACAAAGAGCTGGGGATATTCACCTATGGGGACCTGCTGCAGCACTACCCTTTTCGCTACGAGGACCGCAGCACATTCTTAAAAATCAAAGACCTCCACGAAGACCTGGAGCATGTCCAGGTGATCGCACGAATCAAGAGCATTGACTTGGTCGGCATGGGTCCCAAAAAACGGTTAGTGGCCGTAGTGGTAGACGATACAGGGGAAATGGAGATGACCTGGTTTAAAGGCATCACCTGGGTACTCAAAAGACTACCGCTGGGCGGCTCCTTTATCTTTTTAGGTAAGCCTGCACTTTTTGGACGCAAATGGAGTATGGCTCACCCGGAAATGGAACCTATTGCGGCAGCCAACGAGGCACGTAACAAATTTCAGCCCGTCTACTCTACCACGGAGAAATTAAAGATTCGCTACCTAGATTCCAGGGGCATCTCCCGCATATTGGAGCAGCTGCTTCCGCTCGTGTATCCACAGGTACAAGAGACCTTGTCTCCAGGAATTCTGGATCAGTACCGACTGGTGGGAAAAAAGGAAGCCCTTCGACAAATTCACTTCCCAAGCAGTATTGAGGGCCTTTCCCAGGCAAGAAAGCGCTTGAAGTTTGAGGAATTTTTTTACCTACAACTTCGCTTACTTACCCTGAAAGTTACCCGAACCGAAAAATCACTGGGGCAGGTCCTCCGATCTACTCAGCTACTGACCGACTTTTACACCCGCCATCTCCCCTTTGAACTCACCAATGCCCAAAAGCGTGTGATTCGGGAAATTTTTGAAGACATGAAGTCGGGTAAGCAGATGAACCGATTGATTCAAGGGGATGTGGGAAGTGGAAAAACCATGGTTGCCTTTATTAGCATGCTGCTCGCCATTGGCTCAGGAGCGCAGAGTTGCTTGATGGCGCCTACAGAGATCCTTGCCAACCAGCATTTTGAGGGCCTACGTGTCTATGCCGAAGCCATGGGGCTCCAGATTGCCTTGCTTACCGGTTCGACCAAAAAAGCCGCTCGAAAGGTCCTGCATGAAGCCTTGGAATCCGGCGAGTTGCCCCTGCTCGTGGGCACGCATGCGCTACTTGAAGAGGTTGTTCAATTTAAAAATTTAGGGTTGGCAATCGTCGACGAGCAGCATCGCTTTGGGGTAGCACAGCGCGCGAAGCTCTGGGCCAAGAACGAGCAGTATCAGCCTCATGTGCTTGTCATGACAGCCACTCCGATTCCACGAACTCTAGCGATGAGCCTGTACGGGGATTTGGATGTATCCGTTATCGATGAACTTCCCGCAGGGAGAAAGCCCATCCAAACTGTCCATCGCTACGACAAAGACAGACTCAAGGTCTTTGGGTTTATGCAGGAGGAAATCAAGAAAGGCAGACAAGTATACATCGTCTATCCCTTGATCGAAGAGTCCCAAAGTTTGGATCTTAAAAATCTGATGGACGGCTATGAAAGCATTGCTAGAGCTTTTCCACAGGTGCCCTTGAGCATTGTCCATGGAGGCATGAAATCCGATGCCAAGGACTACGAAATGCAGCGCTTCGTGAAAGGAGAAACAAAAATTATGGTGGCAACAACCGTCATCGAAGTGGGCGTAAATGTACCCAATGCCTCGGTGATGATTATTGAAAATGCAGAGCGATTTGGGCTCTCCCAACTCCATCAGCTTCGTGGGCGAGTGGGACGAGGTGCCGAACAGAGTTACTGCATTTTGATGAGCAAGGTGGAGCTAAGCCGCGATTCCCGCGTTCGCTTGGATACGATGGTCAGGACCAACGATGGATTTGAAATCGCAGACGTGGACTTAAGGCTTCGAGGACCTGGTGACTTGATGGGTACCCAGCAGAGTGGCATTACTGACCTTCTGATTGCAGACTTGAGTAAGGATGCTGCACTATTGACCTTAGCGCGAGATGCTGCGCAGCAAGTATTGGCTGCCGATCCTACCTTGGAGAGCCCAGAACACTTCGCTATCCTGAGACAGGTGAGGGCACAAAAAAAGACAGCCGTCAACTGGAGTCGGATTAGCTAAACTTGAGACTTCTATTTTTTTCGGATAAAAATTCTCCCAATCCGCTGCACCAATTGCTTTTCCTTTTCCCAAAAAAAGCGAAACTGCCCAAAAATAAAGCCATAGATCAAGAGCATAATTTGATACAAGGGCAGCACCAGCAGAAGGTACGCGAGGGTATTTACAAACCCTCCTCCTCTTTCAATGCCAAAAAAAGCAAGTATCGGATTCTTAATCAACAAGATGGTAGTTCCAGTACAGGCAAAGACAAGCAAGACCAGCAGCACTTGGGTCAAGCTTTTCAGTTGCCATTTGCTTTGAAGACGCTGTAGAAATCCAGGCTTGGGAGAAGTCATGGTCCTATTTTATTTACCAGGTAAAGACCCCCTCATTGAGGTTTTTCAAGGCCTGCATTTTGTATTGCGCATCGATCAAGATGGATACATTGTGCTTGCTACCACCAAAAGACACCATCCGGATGGGAATGTCCACCAAGGCATCCATGACGGATTGAATCGCCCCTTTCGTTTCGGCAACTTGATTTCCTACCACACACACAATGGCCTGATTGGAGTCCACCTCCACCGTGCCAAAGCGGCTTAGTTCTTCGACAATTTGGTCCAAATGACTCAAGTCATCGATAGTCACCGAAACCGCCACTTCAGAGGTAGTGATCATGTCAATTGGAGTCTTAAAGGATTCGAAGACTTCAAAAATCCGTCTCAAAAATCCATAAGCCAACAGCATGCGGCTAGATTTAATGTTGATGGCAGTAATGCCATCCTTGGCAGCAATTGCCTTTACCCCCGTATCGGCTACTTCTGCCTTGATCAGGGTACCTGCCGCAGCGGGGTCCATGGTATTCAGAAGCCGTACAGGCACATTGTGCAGTTGGGCCGGCCAGATGGAGGCAGGGTGTAGAATTTTGGCTCCAAAGTAGGCCAGCTCAGCCGCTTCATCAAAGGAGAGCTCGGCAATAGGCCGCGTTCGATCCACCACCCGTGGGTCGTTGTTGTGCATGCCATCAATGTCGGTCCAAATCTCGCAGACGGAGGCCTGCACTGCCGCAGCCACTAGAGAAGCTGTGTAATCACTTCCTCCACGCTTTAGGTTGTCTACCTCTCCACGGTGGTTTTTACAGATATACCCCTGGGTAATAAACAGGCGCTGATCGGGATAATGACTAATTTGTGCTTTCAATTGCTCCGAAATTTTACCCAGCTCGGGCTCAGAATTTTCATCGATGCTCATGAAGTCAAGGGCAGGCAATAAAACTGCTGGAATTCCGAGTTCTTCAAGGAGCGTATGGAAAAGTTTGGTGGATAGCAGCTCTCCTTGAGCCAAGATGTCCCGTTGGATTGCCTCGTTGAAGGAGATTTTGAGTAGGATGTTGAGAAACTCAAAATGCTCTTTTAAAATATCTTCCGCTTTGGTTCTTGCGGCAGGGCTTTTCAAAAGTTCTGGATAGAAGTTCAAATAATGTGCATGCAGGCTATCAATCCGCTCCTTAGCAAGAACCTTATCGGCAGTGGCCAAGGCTTCGCCGATACCCACTAGGGCATTGGTGGTGCCGGATAGGGCAGAAAGGACGACAAGGGTTGGTTCAGTGCTTCGTGTAATCAAGTCTTTGACTTGATGCATGCGCTCGGGACGTCCTACGGAGGTCCCTCCAAACTTCATTATTTTCACTTGTAAATGGGGTATAGGTTAGAATCCAAGCATTTTAATAGCCGTGATGGCGGCTTCATCTCCCTTGTTGCCATGCTTTCCTCCAGCTCGATCAAGGGCCTGCTGCTGGGTGTTCGGGGTGAGAACCCCAAAGATGACCGGTTTGTTGTATTTCAAACTTACCTGCGTGATGCCATGCGCTACGGCATCGCAGATAAAATCAAAGTGGCGTGTTTCCCCCTGAATCACACAACCCAGGCAAATCACCGCATCGATCTGTTCATCCTGTGCACACCACTGGGCGGCTAGGGTAAGTTCGAAGGATCCTGGAACTTGCTTACGAACAATGTTTTTGGGATTCACGCCGTGCTGAAGCAAGGTTTCATAGGCTCCCGAATACAAAGCACCGGTTACCTCCTCATTCCATTCAGATACCACAATAGCAAATCGCTTTTTGGATACATCGGGGAGGTTATTGGAATTGTAGTCGCTGAGGTTTTTTGAGGAACTAGCCATAGGAAATAAGGATATGAATGGGGTTAAAACAAAAAAGAGTAAGACACTACGCGCCTTACTCTTCTAGCATGCATTTACAAAGCATTACTTAGCGGCAAGGCCTTCCAAGCGCGCTTTATGTTTTCGAGCCGCAGCGAATTCAAAGGACTCGTAGTATTTTTCCTCGATTTCAGTGTACGTTTGGATCGCATCTTCTAGTTTACCTGCTTCTTCCTGAGCTACTGCCAGTTTAGCAAGGTATTTAGGAGACATAAATTTATTCTCATTCGTACGAGCTGCCTTGGTATATTGTGCAATCGCCTCGTCGGTTTTGCCCAATTCCAAGTTCGCATCGCCGATCAAAGAATAAGCTTTCGCCTGTACCAAGTAGTCGTCCGTAGAAAATTCTTCCAAGTGCGTCAACGCATCTTCAAATTTCTTCTGCGATAAGTAAATCGATCCCGTGTAAAAATGCGATAAGTTAGCCGCATCCGTACGAGGGTAGTCTTCAATGATGGTCAAAAAGCCTTTATTGATGCCATCGCCATTGAGCGCAAACTCCACACTATCTTGCTCAAAGAAGTAAACAGCCTGAAACATTTCAGCTTGGGCTTTTTCATTTTGTTGTTGGGTATTGTATTGGAAAAACAAAATTCCTCCAATCAAAACCACAGCTACCGCAAGGATGCCTACTAATATTTTGCTGTTACTTTTCAAAAAATCCTCACCAGGAACTAATTTCTCTGCGATTACCTCAGGGTTTTCGATTAGTTCGTTTTGGTCTGATTTTTTTGTTTCTTTCTTAGCCATGTTGCTCAAATTTCGGTCGCAAATATACGGTTTTTATCAATTACACAAGCACATCTCTGTGTAAGCCTTCAGCACTTATTCCATCACAAAAGGATAGTCCTCCTGAACGTATACGTCCTTGAAGGCATCCATTCCATCTGGCCAAGGGGATTCTTCGGCAAACTTAACCGCATCTTCTACTTTGGATTTTACTTTTTTATTGATTGCTTCAATCTCTGCTTCGCTCAAGAGTTCATTTTCTCGAATGGTGGAAAGCACCTGCTCGATTGGGTCACGCTGCTTGTATTCTTCTACTTCTTCCTTGCTGCGGTATTTTTGCGGATCAGACATGGAGTGCCCCTTGAATCGGTAGGTTCTAAATTCCAATAATGTTGGACCATCTCCTCGACGAGCTCTTGCAGCTGCTTCAGCCACCGCCTCGTGAATGGCTTCTACATTCATTCCATCCACTGGGAAGGAAGGCATGTCATAGGCCTCACCGATTTTATACAGTTCAGTTACATTGGAGGTACGCGCTACGGAAGTTCCCATGGCATAGCCATTGTTTTCAATCACGAAAATCACAGGACTTTTGTAGAGCATGGCCAAATTGAAAGCTTCGTGCACTGCTCCTTGACGGAGCGCACCATCACCCATTTTGGCGATACATAGATTTTTAGTTCCGGCATATTTTTCTGCAAAGGCAACGCCCAAACCCATCGGGATCTGTGCTCCTACAATTCCGTGTCCGCCCAAGAAGTTTCGCTCTTTATCAAAAATGTGCATGGAACCGCCTTTGCCTTTGGTGGTACCGGTGGCTTTGCCATAAAGCTCGGCCATGATCGCTCCAGGATCTGTGCCTAGACCTAGTGGGTGCGCATGACAACGGTAAGCAGTAATCCACTTATCGTCTTTAGTCAAGGCAGTGATGGCTCCGGAAGCACAAGCTTCCTGGCCTATATAAAGGTGACAAAATCCTCTGATCTTCTGTTGGCCATACAATTGGCCTGCTTTTTCCTCAAAACGCCTCATTAAAAGCATGCTCTCGTACCAGAAAGCATAGGTCTCTTTGGAGTAATTTACCTTGGTCTTTGCCGCTGCAGTTTTCTTTGCCATAGGGTACTGATCAAAATGTACTATTTTAGGCCTCAAATATAGTAATCCCGACCTAAAAATTAGGATGACTTGCAAATAATTCGCCGCTCACATGATTTTGGAGTCCCTAGACCTCATTCAGTTTAAAAACCACCTCCACAGCAAGCTTGCCTTTAGTCCGCAGATCAATTGCTTGTTGGGAAGGAATGGGAGCGGAAAAACGAATGTATTGGACGGCATCCATTACCTCTCCTTGACCAAAAGTGCCTTGCAAAGCAGTGATGCACTGAGCATTCAGCACGAAAAGGAATTCTTTACGGTGATCGGAAAATTTAAAGTGGAATCCAATCCACTGGAAGTTCGCTGCACCTTGGAGCAGGGAAAAAAGAAACAGATTTTCCAAAACGGAAAAGCAGTCGACAAAGTCAGCGACCATGTAGGAAAAATTCCTTTGGTCTTAATTGCGCCAGACGATACCGAGCTGATCAAAGGAGGCAGTGAGGGGCGGCGCAAATTTTTTGATGGTCTACTTGCCCAGTTGGATCATCCCTATTTGGAGGAGCTGATCCGCTACCACCATTTTCTCAAGCAGCGCAATGCACTACTGAAGCAGTTTGCGGAAGCCGGAAGGCGTGACCTCACCTTGCTGAGTACTTACGATGAGGAAATCATTTCCCTGAGTCAGTCTATTGCGAAGCGAAGGGCGGCATTAGTGGAAGAGATTATTCCATTGCTCCAGTACTATTACGAGAAACTCTCCATGGGTCGGGAAAAGGTGGCCTTGCATTACGATACCGAAGCTTTGCGTGCGGATTTTCCAGACTTCTTCCTTCGGCAACGTCAAAAGGACTTTGTGACCAAAAACAGCAACGCAGGAATCCATAAGGATGATTTCGAATTTCAGATCGATGGCCATACCCTGCGCAAATTGGGCAGTCAAGGGCAGCAGAAGTCTTTTATTATTGCACTGAAGCTGGCACAGTTTGCGCTATTTGAAAAAGCAAAGGGGGAAAAACCCTTGCTGCTGCTCGATGATATTTTTGACAAGTTGGACGAGGAGCGAATCGGCATGCTGATGCAGCTGGTGTCCCAGGGCAACTTTGGGCAGCTATTTATCACCGATGCGCGGCCGGAGCGATCCAAGGAGATTCTGAATTCCCTACAGGCAGAAGTAAGCTATTTTTTCTTGGAGGATGGGGTGATTTCCAAAAAATAAGGGGCCGAAGCCCCTTTTACTTTACCATAAGGTAGTTGGATATTCTCCTTGCTCGTGTAGCTGCTGCAAGGCCTCAATCACTACCGGACGGTCTTCGGTGTAGGTCACCCCAAACCAGGTTTTTCCGCCTGGCAAAATCTCAAACGCCGCTTCATTGGCTTGAATCAGATTATTTGCCACAGTAGGAATGTAAAATTCCGACTTCAAGTTTCCTAGATTGGCCGGTAGAAACTCCTGCCACATCCTTTCGATATCCTGAAAAACCGCAGGGTGAAATCCCCAAAAATTCATGCTTACAGGAGTATTGGGGGCGATTTCTAAGGACTCTCCCTCCCCACGGCTGAGGATTTTATCTCCTTCTTTGGCGATGGAAGTTCGCTCGGTCATCCCAATGAGTTGCCCTTTGGCATTCGTCTCGCAAACTCCACGGCTCACCGTTCCGTGTGCAGAGAGGACATTTTTCAAAGCATAGCCCACCATCGCATGCAGGTTGGGCTGTACGGAGGTAGTCAAAAACTTGCCGAGTACAGCAAAGGCTTCCTTTCCATAAAAATCATCTGCATTGATGACTGCGAAAGGCTCATGCACCGCATTTTTTGCACAAAGAACTGCATGGGCTGTCCCAAAAGGCTTCACTCGTTCCGCTTGCTTCAGATCCGCGGGCACAAAACTATCCAAGGATTGCAAGACCCAGTCCACTTCAATTTTTCCTTGAAGCTTGGGCATAAATTTTTCTTGGGCGATTTCTAGGATCTCTTGCCGCACGATAAATACTACTTTCCCAAATCCAGCTTGGATGGCATCAAAAATGGAATATTCTAGGATGGTCTCTCCGTTGGGGCCAAAACCATCAATCTGCTTGTTGCCTCCATACCTGCTGCCCATACCGGCAGCCAAAACGAGGAGTGTTGGTTTGCTTGTCATTGTATCTCTTAAAAAACGTAGGCAAAAATACCCCGAATTCTATTCCGAGCAAATACAGGTCCATTTTAATCAAGTTATACTTAAACCCCATTTTCAATTTTTTGCATTTTTATTTCATTTTTTACTTCATTTTTAAACCTATTTTTAATTCAAAAACATATTTTTTTATTTTTTTGATTATTTTTTAATCTTAATTTTTGATTTATTGTAAAATATTAACTTATTTTCCATCCTGTTTTCAACAAAACCTTTCCTTCCTTGAAAAAATGAAAAAAATCGAAGCCATCATCCGTACTTCTCGATTTGATTACATCCACCGATGCATCTCCAAGTTGGGCGTCAAGTTTCTCTCCTTCTACGAAGTAAAAGGAATGGGATTTGAACATGCCCGGCAAGAAACGTACCGGGGAGTAGCCTACGAGCCCGCCTACATCCCGCGCACCAAACTTGAAATCGTCGTTCCCGACGACATGGCAGAAGGCGTAATCAACTGCATCCTACAAGAAGGAAAAACCGACGAAGTGGGCGACGGGAAAATCTTCGTCTACGAAGTACTCGAAGCCTACCGCATTCGCAACCAAGACAAAGGCGAAGCCGCCCTTTAATCATTCCTATTTCAACTTAAACACAATCGCTCTCTCACCTATGGAAGCACCTGTACAAGACCTATTCACCGTCAACAACCTCTGGATGATGATATCCACCTTGTTGATCTTTATCATGCACCTCGGATTTGCCACCCTGGAAGCTGGCCTTACCCGAGCCAAAAACACGGTCAACATCCTCTTCAAAAACACAATAATTCCCGCATTGGGAATCCTTTCCTATGCTTTTGTGGGCTTCAACCTCATGTATCCTGGGGCTGACTTTGCAGGTTCCTTTTTTGGATTCTCTGGATTTGGTCTCTCCCTCCCTGAGGGATGGGACAGCAGCAATTACAATGCAGGCTATACCTATTTCACCGACTTTATCTTTCAAGCCATGTTTGCCGCTACAGCTGCCACCATCGTTTCAGGAGCAGTTGCCGAACGAGTAAAGCTGGGGCCCTTTCTTATCTTCTCCCTAATCTATGTAGGCTTTTGCTACCCGATTGTAGGCATGTGGAAGTGGGGAGGAGGGTTTTTGAACACCCTAGAAACCCCTTTCTATGATTTTGCTGGTTCGACCATCGTACACACCGTAGGGGGATGGGCAGCCTTGGTAGGCGCATTTCTACTCGGTCCGCGCATTGGAAAGTACACTCCTACAGGAATGAAGGCAATCCCGGGCCACAACATTCCCATGGCAACAATGGGGGTATTCCTACTCTGGTTTGGCTGGTTTGGATTCAATGGCGGATCTGTCCTGAGCGCAGACCCAGGCACCGTTTCTCGCGTATTTGTGACTACCTCGCTTGCTGCTTCTGCTGGTGCCATCGGAGCACTCCTCACCTCTTACATCAAATTCAAAACCTATGACATCACCATGGTGCTCAACGGGATCTTGGCTGGTCTAGTGGGCATCACGGCAGGCGCTGACAAAATGGGCGTGATGGATGCAGTGTACATCGGAGCCATCGGTGGAGTCTTGGTGGTACTTGCGGTCATTGCTTTTGACAAACTCAAAATCGATGATCCTGTTGGCGCCATTGCAGTACACCTCATTGGTGGAATCTGGGGCACATTGGCCGTCGGAATATTTGGGGATTTGGCAGGATTGAACCAGCTGCTTTCCCAACTCATTGGAATCGCTGCAGTAGGTGCCTTTTGTTTTGGTAGCTCCTGGCTGATTTTCTTCACCCTCAAGCGAACCGTAGGTATCCGCGTGGACGAAAAAGAAGAAGTAGAAGGACTCGATATCAACGAACACCAAATGCGGGCTTACCCCGATTTTGCAACTAAAGATTAAAAACTAAACCACCACAAAAATCCCCTGGGAAGTCAATCTCAGGGGATTTGCTTTTTATGCACTTGGAAGCAAGGCAAGGGGCCCCACATGGCGCAGTAAAATAGTCTGATGCAGGTGGCCAAACTTTGCATAACACCAAACCTTAAATTCTAAAAACTCCTCAGGTAGCAAGTACCCAATCCCTTTTTTCAATTCTCGTTCAAAAAGAAACCTATTGAAGCTTACTTTCTGTAAAATAGTCTTTACGTAATCCAGCATGGTCTAAAAATTTTAAAAGGATTAACTGATTTTAAGTTTTTCTACGGCAGCATATCCCAAGATGTTGCGTTATTTTGAGGGACCTAGCTGAAATTACTCTATTTTCGTATCCATGATTAGTGCCGCACGACATGTATTGACTTTCTTCTGCCTTGGCGTATTGCTATCGTTTCGGGCATTTGGGCAGGATGTAAAGGTAGAACTCGGGCCAGATCAACTTGGCATCAACGAGACCTTTACGATCAAAGTCACCCTATCCAACGAAAAAATAAAGTCCTACGATCAATTTCCTGAGATTCCAGGATTTCAAAAGCAAGGCATCTCCCAGTCCTCCTCGATGAATATCATCAATGGGCAGATGAGTAGCTCCAACAGCATCATCCAGTATTACAAGCCTTCCCGAAAAGGCCAGTTTACCTTGGCAAAATTTTCGGTACTCATCAATGGCCAGGCAGCTGCTTCGCCTGGCAAACGAATTACGGTCACCGATGCTGCCGCTAGCACCCCCAGCGGAGGAAATGCCTTCGATCCATTCGCAGAGTTCTTTGGAAGAAATGACGAGATCCCTGAATTTGTAGAAATCGCAGACGATGCTTTTTTCGCAGTCAACATTGATAAAAGCGAAGTGTATGCCGGCGAAGGATTTACGATGGACATCTCTTTTTTCATGTCTGAACAAAACCAAGCGCCCTTTCAATTTTATGAGGCAGGCAAGCAGCTCGATGCCATCTTGAAGAAATTAAAACCTGCCAATGCCTGGGAAGAGAACCTCAGTATCACCACCATTGAACCCCAAACAGTAGAGCGAAACGGCAAAAAATGGGTTAAATTCAAGGTTTTTGAAAGTACCTTTTTCCCTTTCTCTGAAGGAAAAATAGAAATTCCACGAGTGCCTTGGGAAATGATCAAATACAAGGTGGCCAAGAATCCATCTCTCTTTGGCGCGAATCGGCAAGAAGACTTCAAAACCTTTTACTCTAGCCCTAAAACCATCACCGTGAAGCCCTTGCCTCCGCACCCCCTAAAAAGTGAGGTGCCCGTAGGAATCTTCCAGCTTCGAGAAAACATCACTACGCTGGAAGCAAAAACTGGGGAAGGCTTTAACTATAATTTTGGGATAGCAGGGATCGGAAATATCAATTCACTAGCTGCTCCAAAGCGCCTGCCTGCCACAAACCTAAATGCCTTTGACCCCAATGTAAGGCAGCAAATCAACCGCGGCTATGGCCAAGTATCAGGAATTAAAGAGTTTGACTACTTTGTCACCCTGAATGAAGCCGGTGAATACCCCTTGGACCAATACTTCAGCTGGATCTACTTTGACCCCGAGCGTGGGGTGTACGATACACTCAAGCCAAAAGCCCTGATTCGTGTCAGTGGGGAATCCAAAATTAATGAAGCCTTGTCTGGTCAGCGCCTTGGTGGCATCTACGATAAAATCGCCACTGAAAGCAACCAATTTTTAAACCAGCGATATAAGTACTATTTTACCACCGCGATCAACGTACTTCTCCTGGCAGCAGTAGTGCTGCTCGCAGTGATTATCATTCGAAAAAAATAATGGGCAATTCATTCGGCAAGCTTTTTAGACTCACCACCTTTGGTGAATCCCATGGAAAAGCACTAGGAGCAATCCTAGAAGGCTGCCCCGCAGGCTTGGAACTGGACCTAGAGAAAATCCAGCTTGACATGCAACGCCGAAAGCCCGGGCAATCCAAAATCACTACCCAACGTCGCGAAGAAGATGAAGTTGAACTCCTTTCCGGGGTTTTTGAAGGAAAAACGACAGGTACACCTATCGGCATCCTGATCCCGAACGCCGACCAAAAGAGCAAAGACTACGAACACATCGCAGACGCTTTTCGACCTTCCCATGCCGATTATACCTATTTTGAAAAGTATGGACACCGCGACCATCGCGGGGGAGGCAGATCTAGTGCCCGTGAAACTGCCGCTCGCGTAGCAGGAGGAGCCATTGCCAAGCAGTTACTCGCCACCAAAGGAATCACGATCCAAGCCTATGTCTCCCAAGTAGGAGAAATCCGGCTTGAAAAACCCTATACTGCGCTCAACTTGGACTTGGCAGAGGACAATATCGTTCGCTGTCCAGATCCAGAATTGGCAGAAACCATGATTGCTCACATCGACCAAGTTCGCAAGGACCGCGACACCATCGGTGGGATTGTCTCTTGTGTGATCAAAAATTGCCCTCCAGGATTAGGAGAGCCTGTATTTGATCGTCTACATGCCGAGCTTGGAAAGGCGATGTTGAGCATCAATGCCGTCAAAGGCTTTGAATACGGCAGCGGCTTTGAAGGGGTGACCCTCAGAGGCTCCCAGCACAACGATGCCTTTGAACAGCGAGGTGGCAAAATTCATACCCTCACCAATCATTCAGGGGGCATTCAAGGAGGGATCAGCAATGGGGAAGACATCTACTTCCGCGTGGCCTTCAAGCCAGTGGCTACCCTCATGCAAGACCAATCTTCGGTCAATACAGCCGGTGAAGCAGTGACCGTCAGCGGCAAGGGCCGACACGATCCCTGTGTCGTACCTAGAGCTGTCCCTATCGTAGAAGCGATGGCGGCACTCGTACTTGCCGACTACCTTCTCCTATCCAAAACCAATAAACTTGAAGCTATTTAACCCACCCCAGTTTTGAAAAAAATACCTTTACACACGCAAATTATCATCGGACTGGTTCTTGGTTTGATCTTTGGCCTTGTCTCCATCAAGACGGGAATGCCCAAGTGGATCACCTTGGATTACATCAAACCCATAGGAACCATCTTCATCAATGGATTGAAGATGATTGCCATGCCATTGGTACTAGCCTCCCTGATCATCGGCGTATCCAACTTGGGGGATATCTCCAAGTTGAGCCGAATAGGTGGCCGTACGCTATTCTTGTTCTTAGCTACTACCGTGGTATCCATTTGCATCGGCTTGACCCTCGTCAACGTATTCAAACCCGGAGCAGCTCTTCCTGATTCTACCAGGGAAAATCTCATGGCTTTGTACGAAGGCGACGCAGGAAAACGCGCAGCATCTGCCACGCAACTACAGGATCAGAGCCCACTGCAGCCCTTAATCGACATGGTGCCACAAAACTTCTTTTTGGCAACCACAGACAATGCAGCCATGCTGCAAGTCGTATTCTTTGCTATTCTTGCAGGTATTGCCCTGCTGCAAATTCCAAGATCCAAAGCAGAACCTGTCATGGCCTTCTTTGACGGTTTCAACGAGGTGATTACCCAAATCGTCAACTACATCATGGTCATTGCTCCTTTTGGCGTATTTGCTTTGATGGCCTCCTTGATTGTGGAAATTGCTGGAGATGATCCCGATTCAGCAGTTACTTTACTACTGGCCTTGCTCAAATACAGCTTAATTGTGTTGGCTGGTCTTTTCACGGTTATGTTAGTTGTGTTCCCTCTCTTGCTCAAGTTCATGACCAAGATCCCGGTGGGCCACTTTTTCAAAGCCATTCGCCCTGCACAGCTCCTTGCTTTTTCTACCAGCTCCAGTAATGCGACGCTTCCTGTAACGATGAAACTTACCGAAGAGGAATTAGGGGTGTCTGAAAACATCGCCAGCTTTGTCCTTCCACTTGGTGCCACAGTCAACATGAATGGTACCAGTCTTTACCAAAGTGTGGCCGCTGTGTTTATAGCCCAAGCACTAGGCATGGAACTCAGCTTCTCTCAGCAAATCATGATTGTACTTACTTCTACCCTAGCCGCTGTTGGATCAGCAGGAGTACCTGGCGCTGGCCTAATCATGCTCATCGTGGTATTGGAGTCGATTGGCGTGCCTGCAGCTGGTATTGCCCTAATCATGGCCCCTGATCGAATCTTGGATATGTTTAGAACTGTTGTCAACGTGACAGGAGATGTGGTAGTTGCAGCCGTCGTAGCCAGCAAGGAAGGCGAAGTTTTGGATGGTGCTGAATCAAATTTTACCCCTGCGGAAAAGGAATAGCATTGCATTCCCAATTCACAAAAAAAGGCCCGTCCGTACGGGCCTTTTTTTGTGCCTAATGATATTGAACAGGCTTAGTACTTTTTCAAGAAGTCTACCAAGCGCATAAACTCTGCATCCGTTATCGCCGGAAAGTTGGCGATTCGAAAACTTGTGGATTTGAGTGGGCCATAGCCACCCCCGAGCTGCATTTCTTCCTTTTCGGCTGCTTTTTTAACAGCAACAATGGCTTGCTCCTCTCCTGCTACCGCCACAACAGTGGTACTTCGCGTGGCAGGATTGTCTACTAAAAGTTGGAATACGGCCGAATGGGTAATGGCCTGCTCCAAGGTTTCCATTCGCTTACGAAGGCGTACATCTACTTGAGCGATGGTGTCCATGTCTTTCAATACCCGATTCAAGAGGTAAATCCCCAACACATTGGGTGTGTAGTGTGTCTGGTAGCTGGCAGCATTTTCCAGCATAAAGCTTAGGCTGTTGTAACGGCCTTTTTCCCCCTTACGGGCTACTTTTTCCTTGGCCTTGCCCGAAAGCAAGAGAATTCCCAAACCTGCAGGCAGTCCAAAGCATTTCTGGACCGAGGCATACCATACGTCTGCCAATGAATAATCAAATACAATCCCTCCCATGGAAGAGGTCGTATCCACTGCAATCATCTTGTTTGGATAGCGCGCTGCAAGTTCCCTAAGAACAGACATGGGCACCTGCGATGCGTTTGCTGTTTCGTTTTGCGTGACCGCAATTAGATCTACCTCAGCGCCAACCTGCAATTGATCAACAGGTAAGGATTGGTTTGCAGCAAGCTTCATTCCCTGGGTATTTGGAAGAATATGCTGGGCATATTCAAACCATTTCTTACCAAAGGAACCCGAATACAAATGATAGCTTGACTCCTCTACGAGGGACTGGGAAATAATCTCCCAGCTCTCTGTGGCTGATGAGGTAAATAGTAGGGTAAAGTCTGCAGGCAGCTGCAACTTCTCTCGAAAAAGCTGTTCCGTATCCCGATACAGATCCATAAACACCGAACTGCGGTGATTGGCACTCAATATTCCTTGGGCATACGCGTCCTGCAGGTACTGGGGCAGTGCATCGAATACTTTGGAAGGTCCGGGGGCGAAGGTGATCATCGGGAAGGGTTGCTTAGAAAAAACTGAATAGCCAAGGCATAGCCCTTTAGACCTAGGCCGGCAATCATGCCCACACAGGATTTGGAAAGAATGCTCTTGTGGCGAAATTCTTCTCGTTTGTATAGATTGGAAATATGAACCTCCACAGTAGGAGTGGTGACTGCGGCCACTGCATCCGATAGAGCTACCGAGGTGTGCGTATAGCCCCCCGCATTCAAAATAATGCCGTCTACGGAAAAGCCGACCTCCTGAATTTTGTTGATCAGCTCACCTTCTACATTACTTTGAAAGTAGGAGAGTTCGACCTCAGGAAACTGTGCTTGAAGTTGGATGAAATAACTTTCAAACGATTCGCTGCCATACACCTCCGGCTCTCGCTTGCCAAGCAAGTTGAGGTTGGGGCCATTGATCACCTGGATTTTCATAATTGCATCAACTAAATGAATGGTAAAGGTATCGACTCCAGTCAAGCTTGCCAAAGCTTCGCTTAAGGAGTTTTTTGGGTGCGCTCTTTCACCCGAAATAGGTAGGCAAGCGAAAATTCGAGGTTGGTCGAACTCATGTCGAAAATCCGATCCTGAGACTCTGGATTAGTAAAGTCGTAGGCAAAACGCGCCTCTGCAGATAGGGTAGACTTTCCAAAAAGCTTGGAAATCCCCGCTCCTCCCGTCAAGCCATACATGCGTTTATTCGGTACGTCTGCAGGCTGCCCAAAAGTAGGGAGCTCCTTGGGGATAGCCCCGGAATATTCCCGAGTAAGGTCCTCCGCCTGCCGTAGCAGCCCAAAGTGTGGGCCAAATTTGATTTGAAATCGCCCGGACCGCCCTGCGAAAATACTCGCCAGAACGGGGAATTTGAGGTAGGTAAACTCGGTTTGATTGACCTTCCCTGCATCGTTGACTTGGGCGAAGCCGAGGGTAATCTGCTGGATATTGAGCTCTACCCCTGCATTTTTGGAGTCAAAATATTCTAATACAACGGCGACGGTGGGAGCTGCAATTCCCTCCACTTTTTTGACTCGGGTACCTGCAGTCGCCTGGTAACTGTAGGAGCTGCTACTTAGCCCTCCTCGAATGCCGATGCTCAACTGCGCGAAAGCAATTCCTGGCAAGAGAAGAAAGACCAGCACCAACAGCTTTTTAACCATAATTGAATCTATCAACTTTTTGTTTTTACTAGGATGTTTATCTGCTTTAGCACCGGTAATCAAAGATATTAAGATTTGATGGCTAAGAAAATTTACTGTGGACCGTGGTCTTTCAGCTGTCGACGATTATCCGCAGTATTTAAGCCTAATTTTGAACAATTGGTAGGATTGCGGATAATCATTTCCACTATTTTTTATTCAACCTAAAAGTTCCCTGAATCGGATCCCCAGCTACAGTTAATCCACGCACCTCCACAATCACCGGGCCCCCTAGGTCGTTGGAGAAAAAGGAAAGAGCCAGCTCTCCTTTTTCATTGGTCACCAAGTAGGGATTCCAATACAAGGTTTGCCGATCGTCCTTTTCAGACTGCGTACTGTCGGGGCCATAGCTGCGGGGGATAAAGTCACTTGGGACCTGGAAGCCCTCTAGTGTATAGTTGACAATTCCCTTTCCTTCCAAGGGATTCTCCTTTCCCTCGTCCATCTCATCTTTCAGGTAAATGGCAATGACGCCGTTTCGTCCCTGGTCTCCAAGCATAGGAGCCATCCGAGAAACTACCTCCACTCGATCAATATCGAAGGCATTGATGGTTCGAATGTTGTCCGCTGCAGTGGACATCCCACCCCTTACAAGCACCACCCCATCCACCATTACAACCGGTTCCATCGATCCCAAAGCTGAAACAGCTCCACCTCGAAGGCGGATGGTCTGCTGCCCCGTGCCACCCACAAGCGTAACTTGAGCCCCTGGGATATTGCCCACCAAACTGTTGACTAAATCCGTAGAACTGCCTGTTTTAGTAAGCCTTTCTCCTTCGATAATAAAATCTGGATTGCCATAGATGGCTTTTTGTTGCACCTTTTCCTTCTTCGCTTCTTGGTTGGCTACTTCAGGTTCCCGGATTTTTGCTGGCGTAGCCAGCGTAGTAACTTTGGGGAAATAGGGCACTTGAGGCAAGACCACAGGCGCCTTGAGCGGCTCTTGAAGTTGGATATTCAGCGGCCGGCCTTTTTTGTCAGCAGCCACAAAGCCCAGCCGAAGCGGTCCATAAAATTCCATTTCCTGCATCTCAAAATCTCCTTCGGTATTGGAATTTAGGGTAATCAAGCCTTGGAAGTCATTTACAAAGGCCGTTATTTCGGCGGCCTGGCCCTTCCCTTTTTGATCTGTTACCTTCCCGTTCACAGAAATTCGGGTTTCAATCGGATACGAAAATCGTTCCGTTCCTAAAGTTTCTGGAATTTCACTGAGCTTCAGGCTTGCTCCAATATCAGTTTCTCTCCGAATAGGCACGAGCTGCTCTGCATCCCATATACTTACCGAAAGGGTAGCTGCTGCAGGCCGCCCTTTTTCGTCTGTAAGCTGCAGTCGCAGGTTTACCTCTTCTCGTGCACTGAAATTTGACTTATCCGATTGCAGTTGAACCCCTCGGTTGGTCCATTGTTCATCGATCTCCGATGCCACGATTCGTTTGTAAGGATTTAACACGGGGAGAGCTTGCATAAAATACTGGTTGGGACCGTAATTTCGCATCCAGTTGGTGTAGGCCCTCAAGTAGTATTGTTCACCATCTAGTGAGTCAGGCAGTAGGAGATCCCCAATCACGATGCCATCGCGAATTGGGTATTTCTTTGCAAGGAGAATATCGCGGTCATTGGAAATCAATTCCACATGGAGAACCTCACTCAGCCCATCCCTCAGGTAGGGGTTGCCATAGGCAAAATATCCCTTAAAGAAGAGGGAGTCTCCCGAGTAGTAGTAGGGCTTGTCGGTGTGGAGGTACACCTTCTCTTGGTAGTTTTTGGCTGTTTTGGCCAAATCCTGCAGCAGCATTGCTTTCACCGCATCGTAGTCTAGGGGAAGCAAATTTGAAATTCGCTTGCGGTCCATATCTCCTGAGAAAACCAGATCCTCGGGGTTGAGCACCGTACCATTTTCCCGTACGCGCACCTGTCCATTTTTTACTTCCAGCCAGGAGATGGGGTATGGGGCATCTCGGTAGGTGTTGGCTTGCGCAAAGCCTTTTTGGTAGTGAATTTCGATACGGCCTTTGAGCTGCAGCAGAAACTCTCCGGGGGTACTGCCTGGAATAACGAGGGGATCAGCCTTGTAGGGAACCACAGACTTACCCAGTTCATTTGCAAAAATATCCGTACGGATATTCATGCTTGCCGAGCCTCCGGCCTTGTCTCCATAGAGGTAGAACCCCTCCCGTTCGGAATTCCCCTTCAGGATGGATCGAAAGAGGTTCATCGGAGAACGTTGGTAAATGTTGGCTCGATTTTTCTCCCAAAGGGCTTGCTGTGCGTCTGAGTCGGGAGGTAGAAGTTCAAACCTTGCTGCACCTACGATTCGGTAGTTGGTGGGTGCGTCTAGAAACTCGGTTAGGTTGAAAGTGATTTTATAGCCTAGGTAGCGGTTTTCAATTTCGATCGGCTGCTCCGCACGGGCCAGAAAGGTTCCTTTATCAGTAGGGGAAGGGAATTCAATCACCCAGGGGTTGAGAATGCTGGTTTGTGCAGCGGCCTCGTCTATCCCTAAAAAAAGACTCTGAAATTTGCGTAGGTCACGCTCCCAGGTTTTGTCGCGAGAAGCCTTTACTTCTTGTTCGGTAAGTTCCTGCGCCAGCGGAACCATAGAAAGGTTGAGGGTAAAGGTCCCCCCAGGTTTTAGCGTAATCTTGCGTGTTTGGGCGGTATAGCCCAAAAAAGAAAATCCAATTTCCACCGGGCCGGCTTCCAAACCAGAGAGGGTATAGTTGCCCTGCATGTCTGTGGCTGTAGAAACGGTCGTATTGTTGATGAATACCGAACAAAAAGGGAGCAGCTCTCCGGTTTCCGCATCTTTTACCGTGCCAGTAACCGTAGCGGTCTGAGCAAAGGAAAGAGCAGAGGTCAGTAGAAAAAAAACAAGTAGGAGACTATTTTTCACAGGAGTAGTATGGAGATGAAGGAGGTAGGCTAATTTTCCAACGGTAGCCTAGTCAGGGATTCATTGAGTAGAAAGGTTCCATAAATAGGCTCTCCAAGTTCCGTAATCCCACGGACTTCTACTAAAATTGGACCTTCTTTTTCATTGAGCCAAAATTCAATAGGTATGGAAAGTCTGGATCCATCGTTCGTAATCGAGGGGTTCCAAAAAAGAGTGGGCCTAAATGGTCTTAAAAATGGCAAGGATTGCCGAGTTGCCTCTGCTTCCTCAAAAGAAAGGTAAGGTGCAAATCCCTTCAGTTTTAACAGGGTAAAGTTGTTTCTTTCTTTTTCAATTTGATCTCCGGACTTGAGGATAATGGATATCACTCCATTGCGGCCCAAGTCTCCATACATGGGTACCAAACGTCTGATCACCTCTACGCGCTCAATATTAAAGATATTGACCCCATCCAACACCTCGTAAAAAGTTCGGCCCCCGCCTCCCCCTCCAAGTACCGTTCCTGAAGATCCATTTGCGGGCACCCCATTGATTAGCACTAAGGGTTCACCCCCTCTGAAGGACACCCGTACATTCGGAGGAGTGCCTACTATTCTGAGTCCTGCCACCTGGGCTGACAAAGCATAGATAAATTGGAGGGTCGTCCCCACTAGGTTCATGCCCTCAGTCATCACTACTTTATCTGGTTCCCCATAAATCATGGGCCCAATTGAAATTTCATTTTTTTCCTCTACCACCGCCTCTGCAAGCAATATTTCTCCTTCCTGTAGGGATTGGATGGGGCGGATAGTGGCATCCAGCTGGGTACCTCTGGCTACTAGGCGAGGAAAAGGGAGCGCAGCAAAGTCATCGGCTGAAGGATAGGATTTTACTTTCAATTGAATCACCCGGATTGGCCTGGCATTTTTATCCGTTGCCTGTAGAGACACTTCAAACTCGCCTGGAAAGTTGGAGGCGGGAAAACTAAAACTTCCATCTTTCGCGGATTTGAGGTTGCGTACGTCGTCGTATCCATTGACAAATGCCTTAATCGACCCTTCCACAGGCAATCCACTATCATCCAGCAGGTTTCCCGCCAACTCAAACCCCTTTTCCACAGGATACTCTTCCGCTGCGGGTTTTCGTTTCGAGGGCAGTAAAAGTGATTCCATCCCTCTTGTCTCGGGAACATAGACCGCTTGATTGCCATCGAGTACCGACACAGAGAGGTTGGACTTCAGGGGCTTCCCCTCCTGATCTACGGCCATGATGTTGAGCGTGACCCGTTCCCCTGCTCCGTAGTTTTGTTTATCCGTAAACACGGCGATGTTTTTTGATGCGGCAGCAAAAGGGGAAAGGGCAGGCTGCAGCTGATGAGCCAAAATCTGTATGGGTACCACCATCTCTTTTTGCTCGTAATTGAGCCCCCAAGCGGTGTAGGCGCGCAGATAAAAATTGCCTGTTTCGGACAGGTCCGGTAGGGAAAGGTGCCCTTGGGCTACACCATCTTTGATTTCAACAACCTGATGGATCCATTCGTAACCCGTGGTGTCGATAAGTTCCACATGCAGCACCCTACTCAGTTCGGCTGCCATGAGCGGGTTACCATAGGAGAGGTAGGCTTTGAAATAGATATTTTCCGCTGGCCAGTAATGCTTCCGATCCGTATGCAAATAGATGCGTTCTTGCATCACTTCCTCATTTTTTTCAAGATTGGCCAGTTTGGTCAACCGGTCTGCATTGAAATTGGAGGGCACTCCAAAAATGGGATTTTGGCTCGAAAATGCCCCTCCTAATGCCAATTGGGCAGCTGCTACAGGACTGCCATTAAGATGGACCAGCAACTTCTCTCCAGGGTAGTCGAGGATCCCTTGTGATCCATCTGGCAAACTTGCCTGCAATGGTTTGGTGAAGGAAAGCTGGTAAACACCTGGTTGGGAAGTAAATGCTACCTCAGGATCTGCTGATGTGGAAAAACCAGTTACTTTTCCTTCCATCAGTTGTGCTAGAAAAAAGGTAGGACTGGATTGATAGGACTCAAGGCGAGCTGCCCGCCTTGCGGCTTCCGTTCCATCTTCCTTTGGCAACTCAAAATAGGAATAGGAAAGGTTACTGGGCGTGGATACCCCTAAAAGGAAAGGTTCGAAATAGACCGATACCAGGTAGCCGGTTTTGGTGTTGGAAAAAAATAAGGGGCCTTCCGCTTGTACACGGTAGGATTTATCCTGTTGTTCCTCAAAAATCAGTTGATCCGGATTTAATAGCTGGAGTTGATCCCCCACCACGGACTTGCCAACGAAGGCTTGATAAACTCCTTCGGTCAGCTTGGCACGTTTGGATTTGGACAGGGTTGCGGGGTTGGGTGCTGGCTCCGATGCCTTGTTGAGCCGGATGGCAAGGCGAATAGGTAGTCCAGCTTTGACCCGAATCTCTTGGCTAAAGTTCTCCCAGCCTGGTCCCCGAACCTGCAGCTCCCAGGTGCCCTCCGGGAGGTTGGGTAGGAGAAAGTTGCCCTCCCCATCCGAGAAAGCTAGAAAGGTGGTGTTGGGGATGAACACATGGATCTCCGAAAGTGGGGCTCCTGTTTCGGTTGAGACAATCGTTCCGCTGAGGCGGCCAGCTTGTGCCAGTACGGGTTGCCCAAGAAAATACAAAAAGATGACCAGTGCTAGGTTCATGAGGGCAAGCTGAGCTTGCCCGACCTTACCCACTACCAACAAGGGATCGCCAGGTGATGAAAATTCTTTTTGGTGTACCATGCGTATTTGCTTCTTTCACTTAAAAAATGGGGTTACCTAAAACTACAAAAGCCTCGGTTTAAGAAGCTTTTGTAGGGTTTAATCTTGTGCCTAATCCTCTCGGTCTTTGAGTTTCTTGTCCTCCACGTTTTTATTTAGAAAAGCATTGATGGCTTCGATGGGGAGGCTAGAGGAAATCTCCCCGAAGGAGTTGATCTCCATCTTGAAGCCTTTCAACTCCTCGTGTACGCGAGGTTGCTCCTCTTTCTTTTTCTTTTTGGTCATGTTAATCTACAAGTGTCAGCGTATCTAACGCAAAACGAATTCTTTTGGCTACCTCTTGCGGACCTAAAATCGCAAAAACTTCCATGAGGTCTGGGCCAGCCCCAAGGCCGGTTACGGCGAGGCGAACCGCCTGCATGACCTTGCCCAGTTTGATGCCTTGCGCTTCGGCCGTGCTTTCCAAAAGCGTTTTGGCAGCAGTGGAATCAAAAGGGGCAGGTATTCCAGACTCGAGGGTCTGGGCGTAGGCTTGCAAGAGGGTAGCAGCGTCTGCATTCCACTTTTTGGTGGCTACCTCTGAGTCAAATTCACTAGGGGCCTGGTGTAGAAACTGGCTATCTCTCCAAAAGTCAGCAGGGAAAGTCACGCGCTCACGGAGCAGTGCCACGATGGCTGCTGCTTTTTCATTGGGGATCGTGACTCCTGCAGCGTCCGCATCCTTTTGGAGGTAGCTGACGAGCTGCTCTTGGGAGCTGCTGCGGAGGTAATGCTCGTTGAACCACTTCGCTTTGGCGATGTCAAATTTGGTTCCTGACTTGCCGATTCGTTCGATGGAGAAAGCTTCTACCAATTCCTCCAAAGAGAAAATTTCGCGCTCGTCTCCTGGATTCCAACCGAGGAAAGCAAGGAAGTTGAGTAATGCTTCTGGGAGGTAGCCATTTTCGCGAAAGCCGCTGGACTTTTCGCCAGAAAAAGGATCGACCCAATTGAGTGGGAATACCGGAAAACCCAACTTGTCGCCATCACGCTTGGAGAGCTTGCCATTGCCATCCGGCTTGAGGAGCAGGGGCAGGTGTGCAAACTGAGGCATGGTGTCCTCCCAACCAAAGAAACGATACAAGAGCACGTGTAGGGGTGCAGAAGGAAGCCATTCTTCGCCTCGGATCACGTGGGTGATTCCCATCAGGTGATCGTCGACAATATTGGCCAGGTGGTAGGTAGGCATGCCATCAGACTTCATGAGGACCTTGTCGTCCAAGGTGCTGGAATGCACCATGACCCAACCTCGGATCAGGTCGTGGAGGCGGACCTCCTCTTTGAGGGGCAGTTTGGCACGAATGACGTAGGGATCTCCCGAAGCCAAGCGTTCCTTCACCTCTGCTGCGGAGAGGGTGAGGGAGTTTTTCATTTGGCTGCGGGTGATGCTATTGTACTGCGGCTGAAGCACGCGTGCAGCGGTGAGTCGCTCCCGCATGGCTTCGAGTTCGGCTGAGGTATCGAAGGCGTAGTATGCATGTCCCTTTTCAACGAGTTCAAGAGCATAGTTCATGTAACTTGCCTTCCGTTCCGATTGGCGGTAGGGTGCTGACGCACCTGGTTTCCAGGGGCTTTCGTCGGGAGAGATGCCCAACCAGTCTAGGGATTCTTGAATGTATTCTTCTGCGCCGGGAACAAAGCGCGTTTGGTCGGTATCTTCGATGCGGAGGAGAAACTTCCCTCCCATTTTTTTGGCAAACAGGTAGTTATACAGGGCGGTGCGCAGTCCTCCGATATGGAGTGCACCGGTTGGTGAAGGGGCAAATCGTACGCGAACTTCTCTAGTCA
The DNA here is from genome assembly GCA_964202605.1 of Bacteroidia bacterium. Classification (GTDB taxonomy): domain Bacteria; phylum Bacteroidota; class Bacteroidia; order Cytophagales; family Cyclobacteriaceae; genus Algoriphagus. The sequence continues at coordinate 33,947 of CAXNJN010000024.1, forward strand.
TGTTGGTTTTGGCTTCTAAGCCCACAAAGATAGGAATTTGTCAGTGACCTTTGCGGTCTTTCAGACCGCGAAGGTCTAATCCAAACCTTTGAGGTCTCCCAGACCTCGAAGGTTTAAATACTTCAAATGGAATGCAAAACCTTCGCTGTTAAAAAAAAAACAGCAAAGGTTACTTCCCAGACCTCGAAGGTTTAAATTCTTGAAAAGGAATGCAAAACCTTCGCTGTTTAAAAAAAACAGTAAAGGTTGAGCGACCTTTGAGGTCTTCAAGACCTCGAAGGTTTACATGACAACGATTTAAGTCAAAACCTTCGCTGTTAAAAAAAAACAGCAAAG
>CAXNJN010000025.1:0-31875 GCA_964202605.1 Bacteroidia bacterium
GCTACAGACTTGGCCGCACGAGGAATTGATGTGCCCGAACTCGACTTCATCATCCACTACCATCTTCCCCTCCGTGCAGAGGAGTTTATCCATCGAAATGGCCGTACGGCTCGCATGAATAGCGAAGGAACTGCCTACATCCTGCAGTATGAAAAAGAGCCTTTGCCTGATTTTGTAGGAAAGCTTGCACTTGAAAAATTGCTTCCATCAATCCCATCCGAGCCCTCGCCTTGGAGTACCTTACTGATTTCAGGAGGAAGAAAAGATAAAATTTCGAAGGGGGATATCGCAGGCTTGTTTCTAAAACAAGGAGGGATCAATGCAGCCGAACTTGGTGCAATTGAACTGAAGGTTGATTGTGCTTTTGTAGCGGTAAAATCGGCTGTTCTGGAACAGGTCCTCCCCAAGGTGAACAATCAAAAACTAAAGGAGAAAAAAGTTAGGATAACGGTTATTTAGTCGATTTTCGAGGTAATTCAACCCTAAAAGCTCCAGAAAATAAGGGGCTGAGAATTTAAATTTTTAAAAAAAATCTTCTCGGTACTGTGCCGGATTGGGTGGTTTAATTATAGGTTTACATTTCGAATTCCCTTTGCTTCAGGTGTTTATCTTTAAAAAATAATCAACTGAATTGAATTTTTTTCTGTCGGAATTGTGGTAATTGATACGAATTAATTTTTGGACTTCAATTTCATCCAAATGACCTTCAAAAAATCTCTCATTATCGTATTCTGCCTTTTTACCTTATCCTGTAGCCAAAAAGCCAGAGAAATAGACTACACGGATTGGTCGCATTATGGCGGGCCTGAAGATGGTTCGAGGTATTCCGCATTGACCCAAATCAACAAAGAGAATGTTGCCCAACTCGAAGTAGCATGGACCTACCATACCGGTGACGCCACAGAGCGAAGCCAGATCCAATGCCAGCCCATCCTCGTGGGTGACCTGCTGTATGGCACCACACCCAAACTGAATGTTTTTGCACTCAATGCAGCCACAGGAGAAGAAGTCTGGCGTTTTGATCCGTTCACCGTTTTGGGAGGTGAAAACTCCTGGGCAGGTACCAACCGTGGGGTGAGCTACTGGGAAGAGGGAGAGGATAAGCGAATTTTATTTACGGCCGGCAGCTGGTTAATGGCAGTAAATGCGCTGACTGGTGCGCCAATCTTGACCTTCGGGGATCAAGGAAAAGTAGATCTTCGGAAAGATCTAGATCACGACTCGGAAGATTTTCTGATCGTATCCAATTCTCCAGGAGTTGTATTTGAAGACAAATTGATTCTGGGGATGCGCCTGTCTGAGGGACTGGATGCAGCTCCGGGACATGTTCGGGCTTACAATGTAAAAACCGGGAAGCGGGAATGGATTTTCCATACCATTCCACAAGCAGGTGAGCCTGGGTATGAAACCTGGGATCCTAAATACATCAAGAAAATCGGCGGAGCCAACAACTGGGCAGGAATGACCGTGGATTATGGGAGGGGGATCGTTTTTGTACCGACTGGATCGGCTACCTATGATTTTTGGGGCGGCTACCGAAACGGCGACAATCTGTATGCGAACTCTCTTCTTGCCCTTGATGCCCGTACTGGAAAGCGAATCTGGCATTTTCAAGCGGTTCACCACGATGTGTTGGATCGGGACTTCCCTGCCAATCCCAACCTGATACGCATCCAAAAAGACGGTAAATGGATCGATGCTGTGGCGCAAATCTCCAAACAAGGATATACCTATGTTTTTGATCGGGAAACAGGAAACCCCATCTGGCCGATCGTTGAAACTCCTGTCACCCAAACACAAATGCCAGGAGAGGTGAGTTCGAAAACCCAGCCCATCCCCTCCTTGCCTGAACCGTTTATGAACCTGGTTTATGCCGAAAAAAACATCCTAAATCTGAAGCCTGAATGGGAAAAAGACATTCGTGACCAGCTTTCAAATGCCATTTTTGGGGATACCTGGGCACCTCCACACCCGGAAAAGTCGCTAGTGCTTTTTCCAGGCATGGATGGAGGCGGTGAATGGGGTGGTGCATCCTTTGATCCCGAATCCCAAACCCTCTACGTCAATGCCAATCAAGTTCCTTGGCTAATTGAGATGACTCCAAATGCCAACTTTGGCGGGGTAGGTCAATCCATTTATACCAATTACTGTGGCAATTGCCATGGTTTGGATCGAAAGGGAAATCCACCGGCTGTTCCAAGTTTGATCGCACTCAAGGAAACCTATACTTCGGAATCTCTAAATCTACTGCTGCAAAAAGGCCGAGGGGCGATGCCTTCATTCTCCCATATTTCAGCAGAGGAGCGTGGAATTTTAGTGGATTACCTGTTTGGCAAAGCCGATGCTGAAAACAAAAAAGAATTGGAGACCGAAAGCTCCAAACTTTACCCCCGCTACTACATGAAGGGATACAAACAGCTTATCACCAAAGAGGGAATATATGGTTCCAACCCTCCCTGGGGACTGTTGACGGCCATCGATATGAAAACGGGCTTGAAAAAATGGCAAATCCCTCTTGGGTCTGTGGATTCGCTAAAGGCAATGGGGATTGAAAATACCGGTATCGAAAATTACGGAGGACCAGTGGTCACTGCCGGCGGTCTCCTCTTTATAGCAGCCACCAAGGATGGGAAAATTCGAGCTTTTGATAAGGAAACTGGCAAACTCCTTTGGGAAGCGCAGCTGCCAGCAGCAGGCCATGCTACCCCAGCGGTGTATGAAAGAAATGGAAAGCAATACCTTGTCATTGCCTGCGGAGGTGGAAAGGGTACCAAAAGTGGGGACGCCTATGTGGCTTTTGCCTTACCGGACTAACCTGCGCATATAAAATTGAAACCAATCTACTTGTAACACAAAAAAATCCTCGGCTAAAGCCGAGGATTTTTTTTGGAGTTATTTGTTGGAATGTCTAGCGCGAAATCTAGGTTCAAAACATCAAAACACTCTTTCGTCTAAGTGATCCCCCAACTTTAATCTAGGCACTCCTTTTTCCATCCATGCTGGTGCAGGTAGTCCTTTGAGGTGATGGTCAAAGAACTCCATCATCCGTACCGCATAGTCTTTTCGGTTTTCGAGTTTGCCGAGGCCGTGATTTTCGCCAAGATATTGCACCATGATCACAGGCTTCTTTAGGCGGCGAAGGGCATTGTAGTATTCAATCCCTTGGGTAAAATCAACGGCACCATCCTTGTCATTGTGCAACATCAGCAGTGGGGTTTGCACATTTTTGACGTGGTAAATAGGGCTGTTGCGCTCGTAAGCCTCCCAATTTTCCCAAGGACCTCCCAAAAATCTACCTTGTGAAGCTTCAAAAATGGACATGTTCCCATTACCTGAATTCCAATAGATTAAGTCATACATGGAAATCATGTTGGTCAGGGGTGCGCCAGCCGCTGCAGCTTTGAAGCGGTTGGTTTGGGTGATCAAGAAGGACGTTTGGTAGCCTCCCCAGCTGTGGCCATGGAGCCCCATTTTGTTGGGATCAATCACGCCCGTTTGAATGGCTGCATCTACTGCAGGGAGTACCGCCCAAACAGCCGACATTCCTGGATCATCCATTTTGTACACGATATCTGGAATCAGCACTGCATAGCCGTTGCTGGTGTAGACGCTAGGACTCCAGCCTGTTCCACTGTAGGCCGGATTAGACCAATTGTGCAGGGTCTGAGAAAGTTTTTCGTAGTAATACACCACTGTAGGATACTGCTTCCCTTCCACATAACCGGCGGGAAGGATTAGGGCCGCTTGCAGGGAATCTCCTTTGGTGGTCACATAGTCCACCAACTTAACTCCTGCAGACCAGGCATATTTGCTCGCATCGGGCGTATTTTCAGTAAGTTGCTTGGACGTGCTCAGTGTAGCATCGGTCAAGAACACTTGCGTAGGCTGGTTGGCATTTTCACGGGTGAAAGTTAATACTGCCGCCTTTTTCGCCTTGCTTAGGCCTTGGATATTGGCATCTTCCCAGCGCAAGACTTTTGCACCGGCAGTCAATCCAGCTTTTGCTGGAGCAAGGGTAGCATACCCGCTTTTCTTGGTCCGTTCACCATAGATGCGAAGGTACAGGGTTTTGGTCAAGTCGATACCCTTTTCTTCTGAGTCAAGGCTGACGCGGTACTGGTAGCGAATTTTTTGAGCCTTGCCATTTTGAGTCAAGTTGAGGGGCGTTTCCTTGGCAGAAAGGGGGATTTGCCAAATATCCCAGCCATCCCGAATGAGTACGTAACGGCTATCACTACTCCATCCCAAGGAATTGTAGAGGGGCTTGACCACGTTGTGGTCATCTTCTACATCCACAAAGGAAACCGGAAGCTTCTCCGTGAGGTTACTGTGGGTTTTGGTAGCGATGTCGTACACGTGAAAATGGCCATCCTTGCCATAGAGCAGTTTCTTTCCATCCGTAGACGCTCGTGGCATGGAAGCGAAGGAGGGCTGGTAAAACTTCTCAAACAGGAGGGTTTTAGCTCCCGATTTTAGGTCTACAATGTAATAATCATCGTAGGTTTGCCCGTTGAGGTTGTTGTCCAATTCGTAGGCTTGCTGATCTGCTCCTAGGGCATAGTGCTGGTTGGGAAGGAGGTTGAGTTCGAGGAGGGTACTGTCCTGAAGTGGGGCATGTTTTTTACCTGCAACGTCATACATAGCCCAGAAACTGTAGTTCTTATCCATGCCTTCCATCACTTGTTGACGGGACTGCAGTCGCTCGTCGTTCCAGTGCCAAATCGTTATTTCTGGTTTTTTTGCATCAGAAGACTTCTTCTCGGGAGAGGCGCCGGTATTAAGTTTGGCAATGGCCTTTTGAAGATCTGAAACAGACTTGATGGTGGAATCTGCCTTAATTTTTTCAAGATTCGCTACCTCTGACTGTTTGACTGAGTCTTGGTTGATTTCCTTTTTTGGGCTTACTTTTTCAGCCAAAACCAGTGGGTGGATGCCATAAAACAGGCGAGTCAAATCATCCGACCAGAGAGGTCGACGGTTGGGGCTGATGGTGTAGCGGGAGTCAAAACTGGTAGAATCTTTAGCGGGCTCATATAGGGTTATCTGTGGACTAGAAAGATTTTTTATACCTAGTACAGCTCCTTTTTCCTGAGTGTATTTTTTGTCTTTTTTAAACTTGAGCGCTGCAAAGGCATCTCCTTTTTCAGTCCAGTTAATACTTTGGTATCCTGCCTCATCCGAATCCAAAACCGATACGCTATTACTAGCCAAGGTGAGTAGGTAGAGACCATTGCCTTGGGAGTTGGCTGCATCTACGGCATAGGCCAGGTGCGTACCCGCCTTGTTCACCGCATGCTCGCGGATATTGCCTAAGTTCTGGGACTTGCCTGTGGCGAGGTGATGAATCAATAGATCAGATCCTTTGGCGTCTCCACTTCCTTCTTTAGGGAGGGTAAGTAGGAGGTGGGTAGCAGCCTCACCAGTGAAATTAAAACCTGAAATTCCCTCGAAGGTCTTTTTGTCTCCAGAGGCCAATTGAATCAGGTGGAGTTTTTCCTTGAGGGGCTTGCCTTTGGCTTTTTCGTTGGACTGCTTTTCGGAGAATTTGGGAAATTCCTTAAAGGCGAGCCATTGGCTATTGTCGCTAAACTCAAAGCTGGCAAAAGAAGTATTCCCGATTTGAAAAGACTTTTTGCTGCTTGGATCGGCCACTTTTTGGAGAATCAATTCCCCGTCGGTTTCAATACCTGTGAGCACATAGGCCATCCATTGCCCATCGGGGGAAAGTTTGAATCCAGAGTTGGGCATGGATTTCCAAGTGGCTACGTCTTTCCAAGACATCGAGATTGGGGCCTGGACTTGAGCCTTTGCCAAGGACAGGGAAGCGACCACAAGGACGCAGAGGAGAAAGATTTTTTTCATTTGGGACTAATTAAAATAGATACAGGACTTGTTTTAGTTATGATTTTTAGCTCCTAAAATTATTTCACATTTACAGTTTCTTATACACCACTTTTCCTCCTACCACAGTCAACTGTACTTTGGCTTGCAGGATTTCATCCTCCGGAATTTCCATGATGTTTTTATCATACACGGTGAAGTCAGCAGCTTTGCCTACCTCAATGGAACCTTTGAACTTCTCCTCAAACTCAGCAAAAGCACCATCCAGAGTATAGGACTTGAGCGCCTGGTCTCGGGTCATTTTTTGATCTCCCTCATAGCCCCCTTCCGGCAGTCCTTGAAGGGTCTTGCGGCTCACGGAAGCATAAAAGGATGGGAGAGGATCTACGGGCTCCACTGGAGCATCGGTCCCATTGGCAATGCGTGCACCGGTTTGAAAGAGCTTCTGCCACACATAGGCCCCATCGATGATGCGCTTCTCGCCTAGCCTTCCGATGGCCCATGGGCGGTCCGAACTCAAATGAATCGCCTGCATGGCAGCAATGACACCCAACTTCCCAAAGCGAGGAATATCATCCGGATGCAGGTGCTGCGCGTGCTCGATGCGGAAACGATGGTCGGTAGCTTTTGGGTTTTTGGCCAGAGCGGCTTCAAATCGATCCAAAATCTCCTGGTTGGCGCGATCGCCAATCGCATGGGCACATACCTGGAATCCGAGCGGTAGCGCTCTATCTGAGACATCCGTCACCACAGCCATGGGCAAGGTCTCGTGGCCACGATGGCCTGGCTTGTCCGAATAATCTTCCAACAACCAAGCTCCCCAAGGGCCCAATGCCCCATCGCAATTGAGTTTGATGGAACGCACTGTCACCCAATGTTGCGGATCAATCATTGGGCCTTTTTTATACCAAGCTTCCAATAAGTCGGGCTGCCTGCCAGTAAGCATGATGTACATGCGGGCGGTTAGTTTGCCTTCTTTTTGAAACTTCTGAACCAAGTCGATGACCTCCTGGCCTGAACCGGCATCGTGAAAGGAGGTGATTCCCTTTTCAGCAAGTTCTTGTAATGCTAGAGTCAGTGCCTCCTCGTCTTTTTCTGGGGTAGTTTCAGGAATTAATTTGGTCACCAAAGTGGAGGCACGCTCAACCAATACCCCGGTAGGATTGCCTAGCTCATCTCTCAACACCTCTCCACCCTCTACTTCTTGGGTTGGGGATTCGCTGCGCAAAGGCGTGATGCCTGCCAGGTCCATGGCCTTCTGATTCACAAAGGAAGCATGGCCTGAGGCATGCGCCAAGTAGACGGGATTGTTTGGGCTCACTGCACTGAGTGCATCGTGGGTTTGAAAGCCTTTCACGGTCTTTTCTGGCATTTTCAGCCACTTGTCTTGGTGCCATCCTCTCCCTGTAATCCAGTCCCCAGGCTTGGCTATGGCGGCGGCTTCCCCTACTTTTTGGATGAGTTCCTCATAGGTCTTCACACCCATCAAGTCAATTTCAAGTTTGTTGTACCCGATACCCATCAGGTGGGCATGAGACTCAATGATTCCTGGGGTCATGGTCTTACCTTGAAGGTCAATCACCTCGGTACTGCCCCCCACATAGGCCTGAATTTCTGCTGTGGTGCCAACAGCGAGAATCAATCCGTCTTTGACGGCCACGGCCTCCACCTTGGGATTGGCTTCATCCACAGTATAGACGATCCCATTGATAAAGACTTGATCGGCAGGCGCAGGGCCAGATTGGCAACTCCAAAGGATTAGTAGGATAAAGACTGCAAAAAGAATATTTTTCATGAAAAGTAGAATTGAATATCTAATCTAGCTTATTTGGTTTATGTTGGCAAACCGCCTATACAATTGATGAAAAATGCCACAAGGATAAGTAAGGTAAAAATACGTATCCCTAAAAAATGCCGCAGCTTAGTTTACCCAGATTTTACGCACCTGGATCTGCTGAACGGCAGTTTCTAGTTGTAAGAAATAAAGCCCGGGAGCAAGGATACCCGCATCTATAAACAACGCTGGCTTGGCAGGGGAGACAATCGTTTAAAATAAAACGTGTCGCGGGCTACAAAGATGTATTGATTGCTTTATTTTGTGTCAGATTTTTAAAAAAATGAACCTGGATACGCTCTACTCCCTCTTTCTCCACAGCACTGGTGTAAGTACCGATACGCGAAAAATTGATTCGGGAAACCTGTTTTTTGCGTTAAAAGGGCCAAACTTTAATGCGAATGCCTTTGCGCCCACCGCCTTGGAGATGGGTGCTTCTGCAGTGGTGGTGGATGATCCCTCCGTAGTTCCTGCCGGGGATGCCCGCTATTTTTTGTGTGAAGATGTGCTCACTGCTTTGCAGCAGCTCTCCACTTTTCACCGGAGAAAATTCAACATCCCCGTCATCGGTTTGACGGGTTCCAACGGAAAAACCACATCCAAGGAACTTTTGCATAGCGTGCTGAAGCAAAAATTCAATACGCTCGCCACCCAAGGGAATTTGAACAACCACATCGGCGTGCCGCTGACCCTGCTGCGCTTGAAGTCCGAACATGAGCTAGTCATCGTGGAGATGGGGGCCAACAAGCAAGGAGATATTGAGGAACTATGCATCATCGCAGAACCTACACACGGCTGCATCACCAACATTGGGAAAGCGCACCTGGAAGGCATGGGAGGTCCTGCAGGCGTGTTGAAGACCAAAACAGAACTGTTCCAATTCCTGAAGGAACACCAGGGCACCGTATTCATCAATACCCAAGATCCAATCTTGGCACCACTAATTGCTCGATTTGAGCAGCCAGTTCTTTTCCCAGCAAAAGGAGATTTTTGCGAGGTCCAGTTTGAGGAAGCCGATCCCTTTGTGGCCTTTTCGGTTCCAGGAGTAGCAGGCACGCAGGTAAGTTCGCTCGTAGGCGCCTACAACTTTGGGAATATCGCCAATGCAATCACCATAGGCACCTATTTTGGTGTGCCGTTGGAGGACGCCGTTCGTGGCATCTTGCAATACACGCCAGAGAACATGCGCTCGCAACTCCTAGAAAAGCGCAGCAATGTGATTGTGCTGGACGCCTACAATGCCAATCCTTCCAGCATGGAAGTGGCAATCCGCACCTTTGGAAAGATGACGGGCAAGAAACACAAAATGGTCATTTTGGGAGACATGTTTGAGCTCGGAGAATACGCAGAAGAGGAACACCGAAAGCTGGGCGAGCTGGTGAGTGAATTTGCTTTTGACAAGGTGTGCTTTACGGGCAAGTTGATTGTATCCGCACTCGAAAAAGCCCCTACTGCCCTGTACTTCCCAGATCCTTTTTCCTTCCGCAACTGGCTGGAAGACAGCAAACTCGAGGACTACTTGATCCTGATCAAAGGGAGTCGAGGCATGAAGCTAGAGACGCTGGTGGAGTTTATTTGATTCCCATGACCTTTGCGGTCTTTCAGACCGCGAAGGTCTACATGATCGTGATTTAAGTCTAAGCCTTCGCTGTTTGAAAAAAAACAGCAAAGGTTACTCCCAGACCTCGAAGGTTTAAATGCTTGAAATAGAATGCAAAACCTTCGCTGTTTGAAAAAAACAGCAAAGGTTGAGCGACCTTTGAGGTCTCCAAGACCTCGAAGGTCTAAATGCTTGAAATAGAATGCAAAACCTTCGCTGTTTGAAAAAAACAACAAAGGTTAGTTAGTACTTTCACATTTGAATCCTATCCCTACCAATCGCCATGCGTCCTTACCTTGATTTCTTAGCTGCCCTTGCCCAACACAACCACAAAGAGTGGATGGACGCCAATAAATCATGGTACCAAAGCACTCGGGCTAGCCTGCTTGAAGATGCAGAAGTTCTTCTACAAGAAATGGTGGCATTGGAGCCAAGTTTGGCCGCCTTCAAAGCCAAAAACTGCCTTTTTAGGCAAAATCGAGATGTTCGCTTCTCGGCAAACAAAAACCCTTACAAAACCAATTTCGGGGTTTACTTTTCTCCAACAGGAAAGAATTCGCCTGGACCAGGTTATTACCTACAGATTCAGCCGGGTAACTCATTTTTGGCAGGGGGAATCTGGATGCCCGAAGCGGAAGTGCTCAAAAAAATCCGCAAAGAAATCGACTTTAGCGGGGCACAACTCCAGCAAATCGAACATTCTCCCTCCTTCAAGAAACTCTTTTCTAGCATCGAAGGCGAAAAACTGAAAACGAGCCCCAGAGACTACGAGGCCAGCCATCCCTACATTGACTACCTCAAACTGAAAAGCTTTACCGTATCCCATCCCATTTCCGATCAAGCAATCAATACTGGAGCTTTTATCAAGTTCGCCTTGGATGGTTTTTATGCGATGAAACCCTTCATCGACTTTCTGAGCCAAGCCTTGGAGGACGTGGAAGACGGAGCTGACCTCCTCTAATTCTCTCACTGGATTTGGTAAAGCATTCCCGCCCTCGACAAAATCTTCTTACCTTTGTGCCATGTTAGATTTCAAACAAATCCTTTCGGTTTCCCTCATCCTATTTTCCGTCATCGATATTTTGGGGTCTATTCCCATCATCATCAACCTGCGTAAAAAAGTAGGACATATTCAATCTGGAAAAGCCACCATCGTGGCAGGGGTGTTGATGATTACCTTTCTATTGGTGGGAAAGTCCATCCTGAATTTGTTTGGCATCGGTGTGGAAGACTTTGCCATCGCAGGGGCTTTGATCATTTTTGCGCTCGGCGCTGAGATGATTTTGGGAATTGAGCTCTTCAAGCCAGACCCCGAAGCCACTGCCAGTACCAGTGCCTCTATCGTACCCATTGCATTTCCATTGATCGCCGGAGCAGGTACGCTTACGACTATCTTGACTTTGAAGGCGGAGTTTGAACAGATCAACATTGCCATAGGCATCCTGCTGAACTTGATTTTTGTATTCATAGTACTAAAAAGTACCAATTGGCTGGAGCGTAAACTTGGAAAAACAGGAGTAGATGTGTTGCGAAGAATATTTGGAATTATTCTCTTGTCGATTGCTGTGAAAATCTTCAAGACCAATGCCTTTCCATTAGCTGGAAGATGAAAAAGCTAGGTTTCGCTTTTTTTTGATTTCTTTGTCGCATGATTGTCATTTTTACAGATGGAGCAGCCAAAGGGAACCCAGGTCCGGGGGGCTATGGAGCAGTGCTGAAGTTTGGCCAGCACCGAAAAGAGCTATCTGAAGGCTTCCGATTGACTACCAATAACCGCATGGAACTCTTGGCAGTAATCCGTGCGCTCCAAGAGATCAAGACCACCGAATTTCCCGTTCAAGTCTATTCTGATAGTAAGTACGTGGTGGATGCGATCGAAAAAGGCTGGCTTTGGTCTTGGCAGAAAAAAGGATTCAAAGACAAAAAAAATCCAGATCTCTGGCTGCGCTACATCCCGCTACACCTCAAGTTTAAGCCCAAGTTCTTCTGGCTAAAAGGGCATGCAGGACACCCCGAAAATGAGCGTTGTGACCAGTTGGCCGTGGCCGCGGCAGAGCAACCCAACTTGCCCCCAGACACCGTCTACGAGCAACAAGCTTAAGAATTACTTTTTTTGAGGATTTTACAGGAGTTGATCCATGGTCACCACCGGAATATCGCTGCGTAGCACCTCTTGAAGCGGCTGATGTGCTGACTTTGGATAGGTCCAACCTTCGGCACTAAGTTCCCAAAGCAGAGGAGCTAAATTTTGAACTGCTGCTTTGCAGCCTTGGACTATGGCACCCATGCTGCCTGTTTGCTTGGAAAGAAGCGCTTCGTTTTCAATCTCAAAAGGCCCTGTAAACCCTTTCGCTCGCACAATGCCCACAAAGGCTCTCCAATCCATGGAATCCCCTAGTCCAAATCCTGGGAGGGTTGCTTCGTAGTGGTGTCGATCCCAAGGGTTTTTACTGGAAGTAATCCCGACTTTCTCTGCCCATTCGGGCCGAATTTGTTGCATGGGGTACATGTTGCCCCAAAAGGGATCGGAGACGTTTCGCGTGGACTTCACATGGATTCGCCTTACTCTGCTCATGTCTGTATGCTGCATCACGGAAACAGGGTCGGTATGCTGCCAAACATCGTGGGAGGGGTCGTAGATTTCTCCATGGTTTTTTTCAGGAACGAGCTCGTACATCAGTTTGCGTGCTGCCAAGACCCCACTTAGATTGTTGTAGGTGCCCGTATATCCCGAGCTCCTCCAGCCTTCCATGGGACAATTTTCATAGACCACCGTCACCCCGAGACTGGCTGCATAGCGGATGATGGGGCCAAAAATCCGCTGGTATTCCAGTAGATTTTTTTCAAATCCGCCCTCTTGATTGCCCAGCTCGTGGTTATATCCCACAAAGGTGCCTACCGTCACGTCGTTGTCATCACCTCCTAGGAGATAGGCGATTCGAATCAAGCGGAGGAGGTGATTTTGGTTGTGAATGCGGTGGATGGGATCTCCTCCGATGAGGTTGTCAAATGCTCCAATGGAAAGACGTAGGTGCGCTTGGTTAAACTGGCGCAGCAAGCTTTGGGCTTCCTCAGGACCAAAATTTAGGTAATCCAGGTGAGTGGCCACAAAATCATTACGCGTACCATCCTTGCGAAAAACACAAAGATCTAGTCCTTGAACACCAATTTGAAGTGCTTTATCAACCGTCTCCTCCAGAGAAAGCTGGTCAAAAGCAGAGGTCATGATCCAGATGGGGTTTGCCATAAAAAGAGATTTGAACGAAACATACGCAATCCCTCGGAAGGAAAAAAGTAACTCCTGACCTACTCGGAGCCTTCCGTTCCTGAGTAGCGTCTTCTGAGGACGATTTTTTGCTTCTGCCTCTCCCACAAGGCTTGAGCCAGATCTGAGGCAAGCTGCTCTGGGGGAGACTCAGAAAGGATTTTTTTGAGCGTGTTTTCTGACAAGTCTATCCTGTAGCAGATTTGAAGGAGGCGTTCCAGATTTTTATCGAGCAGCTGTCTTAGAGCCTGAGTGATTACCGCCACCGCTCTTTGTTCGTCAAATTCCTCGGGTAGCTCAGGAAGAGCTAGCTCCTGGGTGACCAAGGCAAAAGTTTCTTCGGCAAGGGAGGACATCCCGCAAAGGTATGAAAAAGCCCCGTGGATACCCCGTAGTAACCCCGTAAAAACGGGGCTAAGGGTTAGGCTTCTTTTTCTGAAGTAGAACTCTCCTGAAGTACTTCAGGGTAGTTTTTGTGAATGATCAGGTACCAGGCATTCAATTTTTTGATGTCCGACACGTATACGCGATCCTGATCAAATTCTGGCAATACAGATTTTAGGAAAGCGCGCAACTCGGCATCGGTGGCGCTAGGATCTACTCCTGTGTCGCCCTGATAGTTTGCTTCGATTTTCTTCATCACTGACTCCAAAGGTTCAGCACCTTCTTCAGTGAGCGTATAGATGGAAATGTCGTTGAGCACGGACACACGCATGGACATGCCAGCGACCAATTTGGTTTTTTTTTCGTCCAAGGCTTCTAGCACAACACCCGAGCGGGTAGGGCTTACGATTCTGTACAATCCCGGCTTTCCGGCAACAGCTGCAATGTCTTTAAAATTCATATTCGTTAGGTATTCAGGCTGCAAATATAGGATTATCCATCAATTTGTACGCTGGGATTCAAATTCAGACACCAGCTCTGCCAAGTACTTAAGTACTTCGCCTTTTCCCTGGCCTTTTTCTGCCGAAGTCACAAAATAATCTGGTGTATCTCCAAAGATCTCAATCAGCTTATTCAAAAATAATTTTACATTTCTATCGGTCTGTGTTTTGGACTGCTTATCTGCCTTGGTAAAAGCTACTACAAACGGAACATCTTCCTCGCCACACCAAGAAAGAAACTCCAAATCAATGGTTTGTGGTTCCAAGCGGCTGTCAATCAACACAAACACCCCACACAGATTGGTACGTGTAGTCAGGTAGCTGCTGATCATTTTCTCCCACTTCACCTTTTTGTCCTTGCTTACTTTGGCAAATCCATAGCCTGGTAAATCCACCAAATACCAACGATCATCGACGGTAAAGTGGTTGACCAACTGCGTTTTACCTGGTTTTTGGGAGGTTTTAGCTAGCTCCTTCACTCCAGTGAGCATGTTGATCAGGGAACTCTTGCCTACATTGGAGCGTCCGATGAAGGCAATTTCTGCACGGTCAGGTTTTGGACACTTGGAGAGGTCGGTATTGCTAACTAAAAAGGTGGCTTTTTTGATCATGACTTTTAAATAGGGTACAAAAGTAGGCTTTTATTTTGGAAGCACTTTGCCGGAAGGGCTCCAACAATTTTCATATCCTCGGGTTTGTATAGTAATATTGTGCCACCAAAGAAGAATCGTGATGACTGTCCTCCCCTACAAAGATAAGCAAGACCCTAAAAAAGCGCAGGTAGCTGAAATGTTTAATAGTATCAGCCCTAAATACGATTTGCTTAACCATGTGTTAAGCCTTGGTATTGACATCATTTGGAGAAAAAAGGCCATCAAATACCTCAAAAAAGATGCTCCAAAGTTGATTTTGGATATTGCTACCGGTACAGGTGATTTTGCCATCGAAGCACTCGCCTTAAACCCAGACAAAATAATCGGAGTAGACATTTCAGAGGGCATGCTTTCCGAGGGCCGCAAGAAAATGGTGAAGCGTGGGCTTCAAGAAAAAATCGAAATGCTGATGGGAGACTCCGAAGGACTTCTCTTTGAAGACAATAAATTCGATGCAGTGATCGTTTCCTTTGGAGTTCGGAACTTTGAAAATCTGGAAAAAGGGTTGGCAGACATGTATCGTGTGCTCAAGCCGGGAGGGAAAACGGTAATCTTGGAATTTAGTAAGCCTAAGTCATTTCCAATGAAGCAAGCTTATGGGTTTTATTCGCATGTGATTCTTCCCCAAATCGGTAAAATTGTATCCAAAGACAATTCTGCCTATACTTACCTTCCCGAGTCCGTAGAAGCCTTTCCAGATGGAGAAAATTTTCTCACCATATTAAAAAAAGTAGGCTTTCACAGCACACTATGCAAACCACTCACCTTTGGCATCAGCTCCATCTACGTAGGGCAAAAGTAATTGTCCTCAGCCTTCTGCTGCTGTGTGTAGTTACCAAAATCAATGGGCAAGGGTATTTCGGGCTAACCAACAATCCAGGCTCGGATGAAAAGCTTGTTTCCTACGGCTTTTTCTTGGGTGCGCATACCGCTAGCTACCAGCTTCGCTACTCTCCTGAGTTTCTAAATCCAGCAAACGTTGCTAACAATTCCATTCATTCCATTTACCCTAAATTTACACCGGGATTTTCTTTGGGATTTATCGGGATTTTACGATTTCACGACCAGGTCAACCTGATATTCACCCCAAAAATTGGCTTTTACGAGTACAAAGTCGATGTCAACTACTTTGACGGGGTGTCGGCAACCCTTCCAAATACTTCAAATAATACTGCCTTACCCGGCTTAGGATACCGCAGCGAAGAACTAGTCAATGAGGCCACCATGGTAGAACTTCCTGTGGTATTTAAATACCGCTCCATGCGATTCAACAATACCCGGATGTACTTTATAGGGGGAGGAAGCTACCTTTTTAATACCAAGGCCCAAGAAGAAATCAACATTGATCCTATTGTGACCACTAAACGAGACTTTACGGTGGAAGCAGGAATGGGATTTGAAATTTACTTCAAGTACTTCAAATTTGCCCCCGAGATCCGCTTCTCGCACGGCATTAATAACCTCTATGTGGCAGATAAAACTGCCCCAGAAATCCGAGATGCCATCTCCTCCCTTCGAAGAAAAGGAGTGACGATTATGCTTCACTTTCAGTAGTTTTTTCTGGTCAACTGTTGACGGTCGACGGACCACAGTCGGTAGGTATATCCTACAAAAAACGTATTAAAATTACATCCTAAACTCGTCCCAACAACGACTCGGCTGCCGACAGTGGACTGTTAGCTGGTGACATAACCCAATTTTACTAAGGACAAGAATTCGGATCATCATATTTCTTTTTTTATCTCGGTTGCCTTTGTCTATTTTGAGGCCATGAAGCGGAACACCAAAACCGAAATCCTCGCAGGGGTCAGCACCTTTTTAGCCTGTTTTTACATCATCATCGTCAACCCAGCGATTCTTTCGGCAACAGGGATGCCCTTCTCTGCTGTGGTTACCGCAACGGTATTGGTTTCTTCCTTTGGCAGCTTGATGATGGGGCTCTATGCCAAAAACCCCATCGTAGTAGCCCCTGGTATGGGTATCAATGCATTTTTTACCTACACCGCAGTGTTGGGATTTGGCCTGACGATTGAAGAAGCCTTGGGAGCAGTATTTTGGTCTGGCGTGTTGTTTCTCCTCCTCTCCCTATTCAATACCCGGGAGAAAATCATACGCGCCATTCCCAGTTCCCTCCGTCATTCCGTATCGGCTGGCATAGGACTTTTCATCTGTTTTATCGGCTTTCAAAACGCCGATTTCATTGTTGCCAATCCTGCCACTTTGGTGAGCATGGCCTCTTTCAAGGACCCTGCCACGCTCACTTTTCTTGCGGGACTGCTCTTCACGGGAGCCTTGACCCTACGAAAAGTTCCTGGCGCCCTTCTTTTTGGGATTGCTTTTACCACCTTGCTCGCCTGGCCGATTGGGCGCTGGTGGGGAGATGCCACGGAGATTTCTGGAGGAGCGGCTACCCTCGTCAATTACACCGGAATTTTCTCCTGGCCAGACTTCAGTTTGGTGGGAAAAGCGGACCTCCTGGGTGCACTTCGCTACAGCTACTTGCCCGTGATTTTTGTGTTCACCTTCACCCTGCTATTTGATGGAATCAGCACCTTTGTAGGCTTGGCAGAAGCTTCAGGCCTCAAGGATGCGGAGGGCAACCCTCAAAACATGCAAAAATCCCTGCTTACGGATTCCATAGCAACCCTTGTGGCAGGCTTGGTGGGCAGTAGCTCCGGTACCGCCTACATTGAGTCGGCAGTGGGAATCTCCGCCGGCGGCAGAACAGGACTTACTGCCATCACTGCGGGACTTCTTTTCCTTCCATTCTTGTTTTTCTCTCCCCTACTCTCGCTAATCCCTTCCATTGCAAGTTCCATCGCCTTGGTACTGGTGGGTTCCTTTATGATCTTGCCCCTCACCCAAATCAATTGGAAAAATCCAGAAGATGCCCTTCCCTCCTTTTTGACCCTAGTCCTTATTCCCTTCACTTACAGTTTGTCCATTGGCATTTCTTTTGGGTTTATCTCCTACACTTTTTTGAAATTTGCTGTGGGAAAAAGAAAGGAAATTCACCCCATTTTAATTTGGATAAGCCTACTTTCAATTTTCTTTCTAGCCCTATGAAATTACTTTCCCTACTCTTCCTTTTTCTACTTCTCTCCCTAGGTGCTGCGGCTCAACGCACCGCGATTTTGGGGGCTCTTGATCAGGAAATTGCCATTCTTTTGGATTCTTTGAAAGAAAAAAAAGAAGTGCAGCATGGTGGACTTACCTTCTACACGGGCAATTTAAAAGGACAAGCCGTGGTGATTGGCAAATCGGGGGTAGGCAAGGTAAATGCTGCTTACAGCACGGCGATTCTCCTGGATCATTTTACACCGAAGCAACTGATATTCACCGGCGTGGCAGGAGGATTGCACCCAGAGTCCCTTCCAGGAGATGTGGTCATTGGTACAAAGTTGATTCAAACTGATTTTGGGCAGATCGATTCGGTAGGGTTTAAGATCTCCCCTTTCCGAAAATTATTGGGTGGGCGATACGAAGACCTATACATTCACTCAGATCCTGGATTGGTACAGCAAGCCGAAGCCGCTGCTAAGCAGGTAGTTTTTCTTAGCATCTCTAAACGAGCTCCTCGCGTATTTTCAGGTGTGATTGCAACGGCAGACGTGTTTGTAAGCGACCAAGAAGCTGCCGAAAAATTATTTTCCGACTACCAGGCATTGGCCACTGAAATGGAAGGAGCCGCCGTAGCACACCTCTGCAGAGAGCTCGGTATTCCCTTTATCGTACTGCGAAGCTGCAGCGACAATGCCAACAAAAGCGCACGAGTTAGCTTCAACCAATTTGTTCGCCCTGCAGCAATCAATTCCGCAGGAATCGTCTTAGAGCTACTAAAAACCATGAACTAAGTAACCCCTTTCGAGGTAGCGTTTACTTGAAAAAGTGGAAAGTCAACCTCTATTTTTCTCCACTTGTCAAAATAAGCGTCAATAAGCCTTTATTTTCTTATAAGTTGAACTGAAATCGGTGCTTGATGGAGGTTGGCCTTTAACTTTATTTCTTGTTCTGGGTCTAATCCATCAGCCAAACTCTCCGCCTATGAAGCCCTTTTTTCTTTCCATCTTCTTGACCATGGCACTGCTGATCTCGGCGCAGGACCTTCTAGCGCAACAGAAGGGAAAGCTTCGTGGAAGTGTACAAGAAAGTGGAAAAACTAGCCCTCTCCCGTTTGCAACCGTGGGAGTTTACACCCAAAAAGACAGCCTGATCGGCGGTGGAATCGCGGACGAAAAAGGAAATTTTGAAGTGGTATTGCCACTAGGATCCTTTTATGCACTGGTGGAATTTATGGGTTTTGAGGCCATCAAATCCTCCGCATTTACCTTGAACAAGGAACAAAATGAATTCGATCTGGGAAAAATTACCCTTCAAGCCTCCACGGCGGAATTGGCGGAAGTGCTCGTCCAAGGGGAAAAAACCATGATGGAACTCGCCTTGGATAAGCGCATTTTCAATGTAGGCAAAGACCTCGCGAATTCAGGAGGAAATGCCTCGGATATCCTGATGAATCTCCCTTCCGTAGCCGTAGACCCCGAAGGAAATGTGAGCTTGAGAGGCTCTTCCAACGTGCGCATCCTCATCGATGGCAAACCTTCAGGACTTGTGAGTTTTAAAGGGAGCAGTGGGCTTCGACAGCTTCCTGCCAACTTGGTGGAACGCGTTGAAGTGATCACCAACCCCTCTGCCAGGTATGAGGCGGAAGGGATGGCAGGAGTCATCAATATTATCTTGAAAAAAGATGAAAAACAGGGGTTCAATGGCTCTGGAGAACTAATTGCCGGATCGCCGCTTAACCTTGGATTTACCGCCAACCTCAACTACCGCAAAAATAGAATCAACTGGTTTGTCAATTACGGACTAGCAAATCGCATCAGCCCAGGAAGAGGGGAATTGTACCAAGAGGTGTACCAAGAAAACGGTAACACTATACTTCTTAAGCAGCGGTCCACCTCTACAGTTACCAGCCTCAACAATAGCTTGCGTGCTGGCCTAGATTATTTTTTTAGTGAGCAAAGCATCCTCACCGCCTCCTATGTATGGCGAAGAAGTGATGCGCATCGAATCACGGACATCCGGTACCAAGACTACCGCAACACCTTGGACAACTACCTCGGATATGCACTGCGGAGGCAAGATGAAACAGAGGACGAGCCCAACAAAGAGGCCATTCTAAATTTCAAAAAAAGGTTTGAACGAAAAGGACATGAACTGAATGCCTCGTTCACCTACTTGAACTATTGGGAACGATCTAACCAATTGTTTACCCAAAATTCCTTCACAACTGAGGATCAAAAACTTCCCAAAGGAGCCTTGACGCAAAACTCTTTAAATGACGAGTACGAAAACCAATACCTCCTCCAAGTAGACTATATCCAACCCTTCGGCACCAAGGGAAAGATTGAAACAGGAATTCGTACCAGCTTCCGGGAAATGGAAAATGACTATTTGGTTCAAGAGCTGAAACCGTCAGGCGCTTATGAAACCGTCGATGGTTTGGACAATATCTTCCTCTATGACGAAAATATTCTGGCAGTCTATGGCATCTTGGCAAACGAATGGGCAAAGTGGAGCTACCAAGCAGGTTTGAGGGCGGAGTATACTGACATTGAAACCCGATTGGTGGAAACCAAGGAGTCGAATCCCAGAACTTATTCCAACCTATTTCCAAGCGGCCACCTGAACTTCAAGGCAAATGTAAAAAATGCATTCCAACTAAGCTATAGCCGTCGCATTAGACGGCCAGTTTACAATGACTTGACTCCCTACGTAACCTTTTCGGACCAACGTAACTTTTTCTCGGGTAATCCCAACCTCAACCCAGAGTTTACGGATTCCTACGAGCTAGGTCATATTCTTTACGGCGAGAAAAGCACCCTTTTTTCAACCCTTTATTACAGAAGTACCCAAGATAAAATTCAACGCATTCGAAGTGTAGGAGAGAATGGATTCTCGGTAACAGCTCCCTACAATTTAGTTGGGGAAGAGTCGTATGGGCTGGAATTTAGCGGGGACTATGCTGCCAAATCCTGGTGGAAACTGGACTTCAATGCCAACTTTTTTTATGCAAAAGTAGATGGAAGCAATCTTAACCAAGATTTTCAAGCGACCACCACTTCCATGCTTTTCAGACAAACCTCCCGCTTTACCTTGGATAAAGGCTGGGATCTTCAGTTGCGCGGAAATTACGAAGCACGACGAAAAACAGCTCAGGGAATTCAGAAAGGGATATTCTTTTTGGATTTTTCTGCAAGCAAAAAAATCTTGGCCCAAAGGGGGACTCTTATCTTCACCATTTCCGATGTCCTCAACTCCCGCATCAACCGCTACGTGACAGAAGGAGGCAATTTCTTCACGGAGGGTGAATCGCAGATGATCCTACGGCAAGCCAACCTTACCTTTAATTACCGAATCAAACAATAAGTATCGCTCCACTTGCTACTCCTATGCGTTTTATTGGATTTACCTATTTACTTTTTACGCTAGTCCTTACACCAGGATTGGCCCAAAAAATCAATTCCAACTACCGCTTAGGGATTCAGAAAGCGAGTAGCCCAATAGCTGTGGATGGGATCATGGACGAAAAAGCCTGGGAAGAGGCCGAGGTGGCCACCAACTTCTTTATGATCACTCCGATGGATACCAGTTTCTCCAAGGTGAAAACAGATGTGCGAATGAGCTACGATGAGGAGCAGCTGTACCTCATCGTCATCAACTACCATGCGAGTGATGGACCCTACATGGTCGAGTCGCTGCGGCGGGATTTCAATTTCGGGAAGAACGACAACTTCCTGCTCTTCATGGACCCGTTTGATGACCTCACCAATGGATTCTCCTTTGGCGCCAATGCAGCCGGTGCGCAGTGGGATGGGCAGATGTCCAATGGCACTTCCATAGACCTGAGCTGGGATAACAAGTGGGTGTCGAAAGTCAAAAATTACGCCGACCGTTGGGTCTTTGAGGCAGCGATCCCCTTCAAATCCATCCGTTATAAGAAAGGCATACAGGAATGGGGCATCAACTTCTCGCGCCTTGACCTCAAGACCACTGAAAAATCTGGCTGGGCACCGGTACCCCGACAATTTCCCTCCTCTACGCTTGCCTACACGGGCACCCTGGTCTGGGACAGTCCTCCACCTGATGCAGGATCCAACATTTCCTTGATCCCTTATAGTTTGGGAGGAATCAGCACCTCTAAGTCCCCTACAAGCAAGAAATCTTCCCGCGGCGATGTCGGCCTCGATGCTAAAATCTCCCTGACCTCCTCCCTGAATTTGGACTTGACCGTCAACCCTGACTTTTCCCAGGTGGAAGTAGACCGGCAGGTGACGAATTTGGACCGGTTTGAACTCTTCTTTCCCGAGCGCAGGCAGTTTTTCCTTGAGAATGGCGACCTATTCGGCAGCTATGGCTACAGTAGCCTTCGCCCCTTCTTTTCACGGCGAATTGGGCTCAATGCTCCCATCCAATTTGGAGCTCGACTCAGTGGAAAGCTCAACAAGGACTGGCGCATCGGAGCGCTTAATATGCAGACAGGAGCAGTTGAGGAGTCTGGATTGCCGGCACAAAACTTCTCGGTGGTATCCTTGCAGCGGCAGGTAGGGGCACGATCTACTATCGGCGCCTTGATGGTCAATAAGCAATCCCTGAATTACGATCCCTCCTTGGTACCCGAAAATCAAACCCGCTACACCGAATTCAATCGAAATGTAGGCCTAGAGTACAACCTCGCATCCGCCAACAACCTATGGACAGGAAAGGCAATGATTCTCCAATCCATTGGCCCTGAAGCTGTAGGGAGGGGAATCGCCCATGCAGCGAATTTGAAATATGCCAGTGGCAACATGACTTGGAACTGGCAACATGAATATGTATCTGAAAACTACACTGCCGAAGTAGGCTATGTGCCACGCACTGCTTTTTACAAAATCAGTCCTTCCATCGGCTACCGCTGGTTTCCAAAGAGTGCCTTGATCCTCAGCCACGGACCGGAACTGAATTCCATCCGCTATTTTTCGCTGAAGGGTACCCAAACGGACAATACGACCTACGCTACCTATAGTATTAAGTTTCGAAGCCAAAGCAGTCTCTTGGTCTGGGGGTCTCATGATTTTGTGCAATTACAGCGCCCCTTTGACCCAACCAACTTTTCTGGCAAAACCCTAGCCACAGGCACCGAACACCAGTGGTCTGCAACCGGTTTGGAATACAGTTCGAAACCTCAAAGTGTCTTTACCTATGCTTTTAGTGGGCGAGTAGGCGGCTATTATGCAGATGGGAAGCGATTCAACCTGACTGCCGACTTGGGCTACCGCTTTCAGCCCTACGTGAGTTTGGCACTAAGTAGCAATTACAATTCCATTGATCTCCCTGCCCCCTGGGGCAAAACCCAGTTCTGGCTGGTTGGTCCGCGAGTAGATGTGACCCTGACCAATACCGTCTTCTTTACCACCTTCGTGCAATACAACGAGCAGATCAAGAACATCAACCTGAATACCCGATTTCAATGGAGATTCAAACCCGCTTCAGACCTTTTTTTGGTTTACACCGACAACTACCTGCCTGCGCCTTTCTTGATGAAAAACAGGTCCCTAGTCTTGAAATTCACCTACTGGTGGAACCCCTGATTTAATCGATCGAAATATTTAAAAAAGTAGCTACGCCAAAAAGTGGGCGTGCACGAAGGAATTGCCCATTTTCAAAGCCAGCAGCAAATTCTACCCTGAAAATCCGGAATAGGTTATCCAAAGAATAGCCTATCTCGGTATAGTGGGGTGAGTTTTGTGTTTTTAGGTAGTTGACAAATATATTTTCCCGTACCCCTGAAAAGCGGAGCATGGGAAGCTGGGTGAAGATGAATTTACGGAATTGGTAGTGCGCAATACTTGAAATATAGGATCCTGAGGTACTGTAGCGGTAGTAATCCATCACGCGGAAGTTGGAAGCTGCTCCCATCGAAGAGAATAGCGTTCGGTTTCCCCCAAAATGTTTGTAGTCTTGGAAAAAGACTTGGCGGTTATTGAGGAATGTCCCTGCAGTGACATTGAATTCAAGTTTACCACTCACCCCAAATGAAAGGTCATGCTTAAGGGAAGCTTCCAGCTGGTCGAAGTCTGCTGCCAATCCCGAAGTACTGAGTTGTGGCATTGCCTTTTGGTAGGTAAAAGAAAGCAAAGGTGCGCGCTCATAATTGGGGATTTTCCTCCCATTCCGAATCGAATAAGTTAATCCTGGTCTCCAATCGAGTGTCGCTTTGAATTTGGCTACCTGATGATTGGAAAAAGTTCCCTCCGAAGCTTCCACATTAAACGGGGTATTGGAGGTATATAGCTGTGCCTCATTTTTTGAAAAACTAAAGTCCGTGGTATTTTCAAGCAGTCTCCTATCTGCCCATAGGAACGTCAGTTGATAGCTTAAAGCGGGTGATTTACGCTCACCCCAGGTGGCTTGTACAAAATCTTGCTCGTACAACTTCAGGTAATTCTTCCGTGCAAAGAGCGAGTAAGTCCCATTGGCTTGTTCCTGGATTGGATCCTCTGGATTGAATTGGTAGGCAAAACTGCCTCCTGAAAGCCCCCAGTTGACCCCTGAGCTAGGTTTATTGATCGATCTCCGAATCGCTACTTTTCCATACCACTGTTCACTTGAAAATCCATAGCGGAGCTCAGGTTCGATGCGAAAAACCTTCCGAATGCGGTTGACCGAATCGGCCAGCTTGATTTCCTCCACCTTTCGGTAATAAAATCCAAATCCAATTTTGCGGCCTTCAACGGTGTTGAAGGAAAATTTAGTCAGGTTTACCGGAAAGCCTATGGAGATCCCCTTGCCGAAACTATAGTCACCCCCCATCAGCAGATCTTGGGGTTTGAACTTGGTGCGGGCTTTTTTGGCAATGGAGTCTACTTCACTTTTTTTGGCAGCTTCGATGATGGCTAAACTATCATCGCGTTTGTATCCTTCTACTTCCTTTAGGCTAAGGGGCACGGGCCGGATACTATCCCAATAGGCCAAGTCACGTTTCCGAGCGAGGGTATCCACCACATAATTTCGTTCAGATACCACGCCCTTTTTCTCGTCTTCTTGGCGCTGTTGAATTACCTCTTTTTCGTATTGATTGAGTAATTTGCGGTACTCCTTCTGTGTTTTTGGCTGTTCGCTGGCCAGCTGCTCAAGGGAAGATACCGACTTTGAAAATTTCTGGGTGTTAATTGGTGCTTGTTGAATTTTTTCATCTACCAATTCAGGCTTGTGCGAAAGATCCGGATTGAGTTTGATGTCGTAATCCCGAGTGGATACCAAGTAATTAAACTGTCCTGCAAAACCAAAAACCTTGCCGCCAAAGGTATACTGCTGGGTCAAGGGCATCCAAACATTGGCGGCTATGGGGGAGTAATTTTGTCGTATATGCACTTGAAACCCCAGTACGGAGGTCTTTAAGTCCAAGCTATGAATCGCCCAAAGTTCGTCGATGATGTAGATATACCCTTCAAAAACCCGCTCTCCTCGAGATCTCGGGGTAACCTTGATTTTGCTGACGAGCATATTTTGATCGAAGAAGCTCCCTTGAAAGGTAAATTGATAGTAGATGAAGGCAGATTTGGAAAGGGGCGACACGACCTCATTCACTTGGTCCTGGTAGAAGGAAGTTTGGATGTATCGAGCTGGAGAGGTGCCCTGATTGTCCCCATTGGTACGGATGGAGATCACTTTCTCTTCTACTTTATTGGGCAGCGTAAAGGTAATGCGGGAAACAGCCTCGGAGGTGTAGGCTTCGTTGAGTTTGAGCCCTTCCTCGGCCAGTTTCTTTTTCAGAAAAAATGGAGCATCGGTCAACTGACCTGATCCTTTGAGATACACCGTCATCGCATAGCGCTGGAGCTGAAGTCGATGGTAGGTTGACTTGGAGATTGCCTTTCGCATGATCGTCAGCGCAGGGTCCTCTGCACCCGCTTGTACTTCTACTTGGCTGAGGTTAATCACCTGAGATACCAATGAAAAATCGAGCGTAACCCAATCTGATTTGATTTCTACGGTGCGGATTTGCGAAGCATAGCCAAGGTACTGAACTACTACATCGTAGAGACCTGGGGCAAGCTTAAACTCGTAGCGCCCGCTTTCATTGGTAGGCACGCCATCTTGAAGATTCCGAATATACACAGACGCAAAAGCGAGCGGTTCACCGGCTTCAGTAGTCACTGCACCTTTGATTCCTTGACCATGCACGAGGTGGAAGGAACTTAAAAAAAACAGTACTAGGTAAAAGAAGTGATTTCTGCGCATAGACTAGTTTGTCCCCGAAAGGTAAGGATGCAAAACTGAACGAAGAGAATAGCTAAGAAGTTTTAACAAAAGTAAAATGTGATTGTACTCAATATGATTATCCGCAATCATGCCAGTAGCTCAGCTCATCTATTTAAAAATGCGGATAATCGTTGACAGCTGACTGTTCACGGTCCACAGCTCACTTAATTGGGCCTAAAACCTTCTTTTCTCTGGTTAGTGGTGAAAAAGCGGATAATCCCATAGGTGGATAGTAAAGGGTTTGTTTTTCAGCAACTTGCCCTCATAAAAAGTTAAATACTAGCGATTTTTCGAGATACTGAATACTTCCAAACTTGAATTATTCTTTGCAAAAATCAACCATTTATTGGTTCCTACGGTCACCTCTCTAATTTGCTTTACATCCCCTTTAATTTTCAAGGAACTTTCCTTGAAAGTCTTGAAGAATCCAGTAGCATCTCCTTTAAGGATAAGGCCCCAATTCCCCTGATAAGAACCAAAATAAGAAGCCACAGCAGTAGTATTCCCGCCTAAAATAAGATCTAAATATCCATCTTGATCTATATCCTCAACCGCAATATCCTCAATTGGTGAAAATTGTGATTCAATGGGTAGCGCCTGAACGATGAAATTTTTGCCTTTTTGGTTGTAAAGTACCACAGATTCAAATTGATAAGATTTCAAATAAGGAGCCTCTTTGATTTGGAATTTAGCGAATATTTCATCCACAGTTTTACCTGCAAAATCATTGTAGCGGACAAAGTCTTTTTTAAGAATAGGAATTTGTTTCACGAGTTCATCTTTTGTGGCTACCGTAAAATAGTTTCCATCGACAGGATAAGAGATGATTTGTTCACTACTTCCATTTTTATCAAAATCAGCTACCACCATTTTTATGGGAAATTCGGTAGTAGGTTTCAATCTATTGTTTAACCCTAAATTGCCAACCACTAAATCTGGGAAACCATCTTGATTAAAATCTTCTATCGCTATTGAATTCCACCATCCATTCGTGTTTTCCAATCCAAAACTTGCCGTTTCATTAACCAGCTTTCCGTTTTTATTCAAGAAAATAGTGATTGGCATCCATTCTCCAATGACAATTAAATCTTGGAAACCATCTCTATCAATATCTGTCCAAGCAGCGTCTTTGACCATCCCTAGGTTTGCTAATTCTGGAGCAATTTGATTGGTAATGTCTTGGTATCGATTTTCCCCTAAGTTTTTCAACAAATAGCTCCGGGGAATCTGTCCATACTTTCCAGCAACATTCCTTCCTCCCATCATCAAATCAGCTAAGCCATCTTGATCAAAATCATGTGCTAAAATAACTGAGACTTGCGCGTTTTTTTCCAAAGGAAGATTGATGCTTTGCTGAAATTCACCTTTCCCATTATTTAAATAAATTTTTGACTGTCCCCCTGTATCATTTAGATCAGCTACATTTCCGCCTCTACCTACTACAAGGTCTAGGAAACCATCTTTATTGCTGTCAAAAAATATAGCATCGGTATCTTCAAGGGCTGCATCCTTTTCAAAAATTGGTTGATTCGACTTTTGAAATTTTTCCCCTTTGACTTGGACAAATAAATGACCCGCTTGTCCCGAAGCCCCTCCTACATAAACATCTTCTCTCCCGTCACCATTCACATCTCCCACTGCTAGGGCTGGTCCTTCTTGTGATAGTTTGTGCGGCAGAAGGGATTCGTAATTGAAGTCATTGAAATTATCTTCGTAATGGTCAAAATTTAATCCTGACAGCTCATTCTCAACTACTTTCAAGAATGACTCTTTGGCTTGAGGCAAATAACTAGGAATAGCTGTTGCCGCAGCCTCATCGACTGTGAGGATTTGGTTGGACTTGAGATTTAAAAATTTTTCAATTTTTCCGCTTGGCCAAATTACCTTAAGAGAATCCAAAGTATTTATTTCTCCTAGGCCCAGATGAACTTCAGGAGCTGTAGCCGATTGAAACCCACGGCTAATAAAGTTCTCTTGAATAATTTGTTTACCATTTCCGAATGCTTCAACTCGGCTGCCTACCCCAAATTTATTTGCGCCAAGACCCTTAAATCTGATTTTCAAAAAGTTGTTTTTTGTTTTACCCAGTTGTTGAGCATTTTGGTTTTCTAAGATTTCTGCTGTTGAATTGATGTTATTGATGATTAAATCTAGATCACCATCATTGTCTAAATCGGCATAAGCTGATCCATTAGAAATATTCTTTTTTGAGACATTCCATGTAGCACTCACATCTTGAAATGTCAAATCTTTGTTGTTTCGAAAGAAATAATTGGCAACATCTCCAGAAGGCATTTCTGAAGCTAACTTTAGGTCACTGAGATCAGCGTTATTCTGTAAGCCATTATCTAAATCGGGATTGGTAATAAAGTTCATGTAATCCAGATCATTTGGTCTTCGTACAATCCCATTCGAAATGAAAATATCTTTCCAGCCATCGTTGTCGTAATCAGCCAACAACACACCCCAACTCCAATCGGTAGCAGAAATACCTGAAAGTTGCGCGATTTCTGAAAAAGTGCCATTCCCGTTATTTAGTTGAAAACAATTTCTAGAAAATTGTCTTTCAAATCCATAATTCAACTTCTGCTGTAAGATTTCTTCAGTTTCCTCCCCTGCTGATAATTTTTGGATAGTTTCATCTTTTGCCAACATGTCCAGGGTAATGAAATCTATCCAACCATCATTATTCATATCGGCAAAATCACTGCCCATGGAAAACCTACTGCTGTAATTGATGGCTGAAGAGGTTTGATCTTGGAAAGTACCATCTGCCTTATTGAGGTAGAGGTAATCATTTTCATTAAAGTCATTGGAAACATACAGGTCTGGCCAGCCATCGTTGTTCAAGTCTGAAATACCGGTTCCTAGTCCATAGCCCAGCTGACTTGAATAAATCTTAGCCTCGTTCGTAATGTCTGTAAATCTCTTTTCCCCTTTTTCACTATTGTTTTTGTACAATCGATCACCGGCTAAGCCATCATCCAGATAGCGAAGCGAGGCACTTCCAAAGCTTTTCTCTGTATGAACTGCATGGTTTAGCAAATACATGTCAAGATCACCATCTCTATCGTAATCAAAAAAGGAAGCATGCGTACTAAAACCCTGAAAATCTAACCCATAGGCAGCAGCTTTTTCACTAAAAGTCAGGTTTCCATTATTGATATACAGTTCATTCTTACCACTTATCCCTTTAAAATTTCCAAGCCTACACACGTAAATATCAAGCAAACCATCTCCATTGATGTCAACCATGCTTACCCCTGTTTTCCAGGAGCCAAAGGATTCCAAACCCGACTTCTTTGAGATGTCCTCAAAAACCATTTTTCCCTTATTTAGGAAAAGTTTATTGGGTCCTTGGTTCGAAGAAAAATAGATATCAATGAGTCCATCGTTATTGATATCACCAACTGAAACACCTCCTCCATTGTAAAAATAAAGGTATTCGATGATGTTAAATTCCTCTGTTTCAGTCAGCAAATTAATGAAATCCACACCCGTCTTTTGAGCAGGCAGACTTACAAAAAGTGTGTTCTTTTGTTCTAAATTGGAATTTTTAGTGCACGAATAAAAAATGATTAAAGACAGCACCCAAAACTTAGCTAGACCGAGTTTCATCTTATCTTAAACATTTTGTATGACTTTAAAATCAGCAAAGTCAATTCATGGATTTTTCGGATTGACTTTTTTCAAATTCATCTTTGAGTCTTTTTTCAACCTCCATATCTGTAAAAATTGCTTGAACAAACTGCTCATCTTTTATAAAGAGGTTGATTCTTCGCTTTCCATCCATTCTATAATAAATTTTTCCTTGGTACCTATCATTTACAACCTTAAAGTCACCGCCATAGATAGCTTTATAGCTTTCCAATATTTTCGGTAACAAAGCTGCGGAAGAGTATTCCCTGTTCCAAGGAGCCCATGAATCATAGGTATAGGTAACCGGCATTTCATAAATATTCTTTTTGATAAACGTAGGGAAAAAACGCATACTCACATCACCACCATACATGCCTGAAATTTTATGCTCAACACTAGTAGTGCTTCCAGAACCCTGGGTTAATTTTTGCTGGCTATTTAATTCCGTGCAATGGTCAAAAAAATCCTTTTGAGGCATGCCTAAATAAAACCCTAAAAAAAGACTATCTGATTTAGGTCCATCATTTTCAGAGAAATTAAATCCAGGGGTATTACAACCTTGAAAGGTGAGGCTAAGAATTAGCAGAGCAAGAATTGGTAGGAAAATACGCATACAACTTTTTTTTATATCACGAATTTAATGATTCTGCGATAAAGTTCGGTTAGAAAAGCCTGAATACCTTAAAGGTGTTTTTCGTTTTTTATTTGCGAATTGACTACCCATAAAAAGATACTAATTTTTAAAATTCAATAAAGCATTTTTAAAACATCAAAAAAAAAGCAGACTGTTAAAAACAGCCTGCTTTTTTATATTAAAACCTAGAATTAATTAATTGTATCCTGGATTCTGCTTCAAGTTTGTATTGGCAAGAAGCTGTGGTTGCGGAATAGGGAAGATTTCCAAGAAGCTTCCAGGAGCGTGAACTTTCTTAGGTCTGTTCATTCCTGCAAACGGCCACCAAGCCTCACCATACTTTTTAAAGCGAATTTGATCTTGTCTTCTAGTCATCTCCACATACAATTCTCTACCTCTTTCAGCGTATAAATTATCAGCAGTCAAAGTAGTAAATGGCTGAAGTCCACCTGCTCTAGCACGGATTTGGTTCACCAAAGCCAAAGCTTCAGCAGTTTTACCTAATCTGAAATTAGCCTCAGCAAGAGAAAGAATAACATCTGAAAGTCTAAAGATTACGAAGTCATTACTCATGTTAGGTGTACCACCTCTTTCGAATTCATATTTCGCAATTCTAGCTCCTGACTGTCTCAAACCTCCTGGAGAGATCTCATTCAAGAAAGGCATGAAGGTCAATGGTGGACCATTCGGATCTCCCTTTAATCCAGTTGGATCTGTAACTTCAACTCCTGGATCAACCAAAACTGATCCATCTGCTTTCTTCTGTGGTCCTACCAAGAAGTTGGTCAATCGTCCATCTACTGTACCTGTAGACTGCGTCAATGCCAAACCTTTCCAAACTGGTCCTTGAGTACCTGGGTTTTTTTCTGGATCAATGTAAGAATTGTAAAATTCTTCTACAGTTTGATACCCATTCCAAGGCTGGTCGGTAAGGCTAAAGGTAGACTGACTTACAATGTGAAGAGTCATCTGTACCCAGTTGAAGCCGCCAGCAAATACCTTGTCATAAGGATAGACAAAAATATTCTCCGGAGATCCTGCGTTATTGATGGCAAAGTTAGCCTGATAAGAAGGGTTCAACGTGTACGGACCAGAATTGATAATCGTAGCAGCATCAGCAGCAGCTAGAGCCCATTGAGGAGTTCCAGTGTAAACTTCAGCATTTAGATACAATTTCATTCTGATTGTCAATGCACTCCACTTAGTCAATCTTCCATAAGTAGTACCATCCTTTTTTGTAGGAAGTAATGGGATGGTTTCATTCAATTCTTTCAGAACGAAATCATACACTACTTTTCTAGAACTATTAGCAGGCTTTTCAGTAGATGTAAAGTCTGTTACAATAGGAACGTTACCAAACGCATCCATAGCCCAATAGTAATACAAGGCTCTTAATGCTCTAAGCTCTGCGATGTAAGCAGGAGAATTCGCATTATTAAGCTGCTCGAAGGAATAGATCAATCTATTACAGGTGTTAATTCCACCAAAAAGGAAATTCCATGAGTTATTCAAAAATGGATTATCCTTTTGGAATTCATGCTGGTGTAGTTGTAAAAGAACACCACCGTCAAACCAGTCACCACCCTTGTGAGACACTACTATCTCATCGGATGCAATTTCATTAATTGACCAAAGACCAGAGTGATTACCCAGTCCACCTAAAGAAGAGTACGCTCCTCCTAATGCTGAAATAAATTCCTCATCTGTTTTGAAGAAGTTGTCTGAAGTAATCTGGCTATACACCTTCTCCTCCAAATCAACGCAAGACGAAGCGAAATAAGTCAGTCCTAGGCCAATCAAGAAGTATTTAAAATTTATTGTTTTTTTCATGATTTTTTTATGTTTTAGCTTAGAAACTTAAGTTTAGTCCTAGGGTAGTAATTGTAGTAGTAAAGTAAGTAGCTCTACGCTCTATACCAGGAGCAAGTGGATCCCCATTTTCTGGATCCTGATATCTTACTGATGGATCTACACCAGTATATCCTGTAAACATGAATGGTGTTTGTACAGAAAGGAAAGTCCTGATTTTACCGACAGATTTACCTTGTTTAACATTAAAATTGTAACCAATAGTAGCGTTATCCAAAATCATAAAATCTGCTTTTTCAACGTGGCTGCTGTTATATTCTGCCTTCTTGATGCTTGGATCAAAATATTTAGTTTTCACAACGTTCCAGTTTTGAACTGTAGTACTTTCAGTGTTTTCATAGAAACCTCTGTA
>CAXNJN010000026.1:0-31482 GCA_964202605.1 Bacteroidia bacterium
TCAAAAACTGGTGCTGAACATGATCTCTACAGCTGTGATGATTAAACTGGGACGCGTCAAGGGGAATAAGATGGTGGATATGCAATTATCCAATGAAAAGTTGGTTGACCGTGGTACCAAGATGATTATGGAAGCCACTGGTGTATCCTACGAGCAGGCAAAGGAGCTTCTACTTTCGCAGGGTTCAGTACGAAATGCCACAGAATATTATTACAAAAACGAGGCCAAAGCTTAAGGAATATTTTGAAAAGTAGATCAGTATTGACTCCTTTCCGTGTATATTTGTGCCCACTTTAAACCTTTGGTATTCAGAAGGTAAATTCATTTACAAAACTACAGCAGTGATGCTGCAATAGCATGAAAAAAAATAATCCTAAAAAATCATCTTTTGGTGAGGGGAAAAAGGGATCTGGAACTTCTAAAGGAGGTCGATCCAACAGGGGAGCTTCTTCCTCAAGACAAGAAGGTGCAGGACGAGGAAAGGGGAAGTCTTTTGGGGACGACAAAAAGCCCTACAATAAAAAAGAAAAAGAGGGAGACTCCTCTTCGAATTCTTCCAAGGGTAGATTTTTTAAAGGGCAAGCAGAGGAGCGGAGTGAGCGTCCTTCCTTACCTAGAGGAGGCGAAGAAAGCCGTGAAAAAAGAGGCTTTGGTAGTAAGTATGCCGGTAAAGAATCAGGGGGCCCTAAGAAATGGGAAAGCAAAGATTCTTCTTCTTTTTCCAAGAAGCCGTTTGGTGATAAGCCAAGTCGATTCAAAAAAGAGGGTGGGTCAGAAAAAAAGTTTGACCCTACATCCAGAGATAAAAAGCCGTATGCAGAACGAGGCAAGCCTGGCGATAAAAAATTCCATTCAGAACGCAGTAGTTCCAACGATAAAAAACCCTATTCAGAACGAAGCAGACCTGGAGATAAAAAAGAAGGGTTTTCAAAGAGTTCTGAGTACGGGAAGGAAAAGGGATTCAAGAAAGATTTTTCTTCAGAAAAATCCAGTTTAGCACCTGGGGAAAAGCGAGTTTACAAAGGAAGAGGAAAGGATCAGCAGCCTGTTTATGCAGTAGAACCGAAGACTTATGGGGCGGAATCTAGCGGTGAAAAGCGGGGGTTTGGTAAAAATAGAAGCAAGTTTGTGGAGTTGAATGCAGACCGCCCGGACTATAATTTTGATGCCCTTCCTCAGAAAAAGAATAAAAAGGAATCAGAAGAACTGATCCGTCTCAACAAGTATGTGGCCAACTCGGGCATCTGTGGTCGTAGGGAAGCCGATGAGCTTATCTCGAAAGGCCTTGTGGTAGTCAATGGGGAAGTGATCAAAGAGATGGGCTACAAGGTGAAAAAGACCGATCATGTGGTCTTTCAAGGAAAGAAAATCAATCCTGAAAAGCCGGTTTATGTCTTGTTAAACAAGCCTAAAGACTTCATCACCACTACCGAAGATCCCATGGAGCGGAAGACGGTTATGAAGTTGGTTGAAAATGCCTGTGAGGAGCGAATTTTCCCAGTAGGTCGTTTGGATAGAAATACAACTGGCTTGCTCTTGTTTACCAATGATGGGGAACTAGCAGCCAAGCTTTCCCACCCTTCGAATGAGATCAAGAAAATTTACCAAGTCACTTTGGATAAGTCTTTGACTGCTAAGGATGAGGAAGATGTTCTGGAAGGGCTTACCCTGGAGGATGGGGATGTCAAAGTGGATGATTTGCAAGTACTTTCTAAGGATAGAAACATCCTTGGACTAGAGATCCACGTTGGTAGAAACCGGATTGTCCGTCGAATTTTTGCTCACCTTGGTTACGAGGTAGAAGCCTTGGATCGGGTAATGTATGCGGGCTTAGATAAAAAGGACTTGAAGAGAGGCCATTATCGCTTTCTTAGCGAACAAGAGGTCATCCGATTGAAATATTACATCTAAAAAAAGGGGATTCGGCCCCTTTTTTTATACAAATTGGTTGAGTTGCTTCATCAGCTCTGCGTTGGTGATCAGGCCTCCTTTCCGCCAGAGGATCTTTCCCTTTTTGAAGAGCATGAGGTGGGGAATGGAGCGTATGGCAAACTGTTGTGCGAGCTGTGGATGCTTGTCCACATTTACTTTGAAGAGGGTCACTTTGCCGGCTAATTCGGTAACAACCCGATCTAAAACGGGGGCTAATGTCTGGCAGGGGCCACACCAATCAGCGTAAAAGTCAACAAGGAGGGGTTCTTGACTTTGCTGTAAGACTTCTTTAGGAGATTTTTTAGGCATAAAAAAACCGGCCAATGGGCCGGTCTAATTTTTATTTTACAGCTGGTTTCGCTGGAAGTGGGATACCCAATTTGGTCAATACCAATTCAGTAAATTTATCTTCTTCCTTAGTATAAAGGAGAATAGGTGACTGTCCTGCAGTTTCAGCGAAGATGTGCGTGTAGTTGTTCTCTGCTGCTACAGCATTGATAGCATTGATTACCTTGGTTTGCACTGGCTCCAAAAGCTCTCCTAATTTTCTTTGGTAAGAGGTCTGGGCATCTTGCTCATACTTTTGTAGATCGTCACGAAGTTTAGTCAATTCTTGCTCCTTTGCTGCTCTTGCAGCTTCAGCCATAGTAGGAGCTGCCTTTTGGTAAGCCTCTACCTGCTTTTGGAAGTCAGCTGCCTTTGTTTGAATGTTGGTCTGCAGCTGTGTTTGATAATCTTGAACATCTGCACCAATTTGTTCCATTTCTGGCATCAAATCCATGATCAATTCTACGCTGGTGTAGCCGATTTTGACAGTGCTTTGAGCTTGGGCGGTGAATCCTACCAATAGCAAGGCCATTGTTGCTAGGATAACATTTACTTTCATCATTTTGGTTTGTATTTATTTGTTGTCTTGAATTCCTAATTCTTCCAGGACAAACTCAGAATAGTCATGTCTTGGATCTGTGTAAATAATTGCAGAGGGGCCTGCTGCCTTATCAAAAAGCACGGCAAGGTTATTTCTGCGGGATACCCGTTCGATGGCATCGTATATTTTGGATTGTAGCGGCTGAAGTAGCTCTGCCTGCTTTTGGTAGTACATACCATCAATCCCAAATACCCTACTATTAAATTCTTGCGAAGCCTTTTGCTTTGCTTTGATTAATTCCACTCTCTTTTGGTACATTTCTTCGGTGAGTAGGACTTCTTCAGCCTTCAGCTGAGTGGATAGTTCCTTAATCTCTTGATCCAAATTTTGTGCCTCTTTTTTCCATTCTTCACTCAGCTTCTTCAGTTCATCCAGCACCAGTTTGTAATCTGGGTGCTTGTTGAGAATGTATTCAGAATCGATGTATCCGAACTTTTGGGCCGCTAGCGGTCCTGAATACATCATAATGAAAAGTAAAAGTACAATTTTGAATGATTTATTCATGCGTTCTTTCTGTTTTTGGATGAGCTCTAGCGAACAAAATTTAGTCTTTTCCTAACATAAATTAATAAACGCCGAGAATTCCAAAAGATTATCTGAACTGTTGGCCAATCGTAAAGTGGAATTGTGGACCACTTCGCTTTAAAGTGCCAGGGGCTAAGTCAAACCCGTATCCCCAGTCAACACCTATTAGACCAAATGCAGGCATGAAAATTCGTGCGCCTGCACCTGCCGACTTTTTAAGGTCATAAGGGTTGAAATCCCTGTAGTTCCCCCAGTTGTTGCCTGCTTCTGCGAAGGTGAGCAAGAAGATAGTGGCAGAAGGATTAGGAGAAACAAGGAATCGAAGTTCCATCACATATTTATTGTACACTACACCACCATAGGGATCAGGATCGGCTGTTCCTCGTGTACTTCTACCAGGAGTGATCGTTTGATTCTCATAACCTCTCAAGCCTACAATCTCTTGACCGAGCGCAAAATTATTGAAGTTCATGCCATCTCCACCCATTACAAAACGCTCCAATGGAATGATGCCTACCTTGGTGCCATAGGAACCTAAGAAGCCCATGTGTGCACGTGCACTTGCTACAAACTTCGTAGATCCAAAGAGTGGCGTATAGAAGGAGGCATCAAACATCCACTTGTGGTATTCGAGCCATTTGTATTTCTCCAGGTCATTGGACTCCTCATTAAGCGACTTATTCAAAGATGCATATGGAGGAGTCAAATTCATGGATAGGATGATGTTGGACCCTTGTCGTGGATAGATGGTATTGTCCACGTTATTTCTTGCTACTGTCGTGTTCAAAACCACACTTTTTGAGTTTCCGGTAGGATAGCTCAACCCAAAAGAGGTTCCAAATTGATTGAACTGGTAATTCTGGAATTGAAGGGAGTTACTGATGCTGAAGTAATCGTCAGGCCAGGTGATTCGTTTGGAAAGACCTAGTGTCACCCCTGTGATCTTGAAAAAGCCTAAATCACTCGTATTTTGATTTTGGGAAAAATAATTCACCTGACGTTGTACGGAGTGGTTGAAAGCAAAGCTTAGTGAGTTTGGTTTTTTGCCGCCAAACCAAGGTTCACTCAAGGAGAGCGAGTAGTTTTGGAACGCCTGTCCATTGGCCTGTACGCGGACAGATAGCTTTTGTCCATCGCCTACCGGTAGGGGATCCCACTTTTTGAAATCTCCAATGCTTTTGATGGAGAAGTTGTTGAAGACCAAGCCTACTGTACCCACAAATCCGAAGAATCCTCCCCAGCCTCCAGACAATTCAATCTGATCGTTCGGTCGTTCTTCCAATTCGAAAATAATGTCTACTGTCGCGCTTTCAAAGTTGGGACGAAGATCTGGGTTGATTTTTTCTGGGTCAAAGTAACCTAGCGTAGAAAGTTCACGAATGGTACGTACCAATAGGCTTCGGTTGAATTTTTGTCCAGGAAGAATACGGATTTCACGCATGACCACATGGTCAGAGGTTCGGTCGTTGCCTTTGATGCCTACACTATTGACGGTGACTTGCGGCCCTTCAAAGATTCGCATTTCGAGGTCAATCGAGTCTCCGCTTACATTGATCTCTACCGGGTCAATACTAAAAAATAAGTACCCATTGTCCTGATACAAAGAGCTAACATCATCCCCTTTTTGAGGATCGTAGTTGAGTCGTTTGTCTAAAGTTTCTTTATCGTAGATATCTCCTTTTTGGATTCCCAACTTGGCAAGCAGTACCGCGTCGTCGTGGATGTAGTTGCCCGTGAAGGTGATGTTACGGTAGTAGTATTTGTTGCCCTCCACTAGGGAAATATCGATGTTGATCTTGTCTTCGCTGAATTTATAGATGGAGTCCTCTAGGATCTTGGCATCACGGAATCCCTTACTATTGTAGAAGGAGATTGCTTTTTCCTTATCACTTCTGTATTCTTTAGGGTTGTACTTAGATCCATTAAAGAAATTGAGCTTGAAGTTTTTGTTGATGTAGGAATTCACATCTTCTGAAGTCGCCACCTGACTGGAAAGGAGGGATTGGGTAAGACTTTTTCCATCTGCATCCAGCAGGCGGCTGTAGACATCCTTAAAGATGGATACGCGCGCATGCTCCTTGGTTTTCTTCATCTTTCCTTTCAGCGCACGATCGCTGATTTCATCATTCCCATAAAAGGCGATCTCATTGATTTTCACCTTTGATTTAGGATCGATATCAAAGCGTAACTTTACGCTATTGGGAAGGGTGGTGTCGCGATCTTGGATGATTTTTACATCGGTATTGAGGTATCCTTTGTCGAGGTAATACTTTTCAATATTTCGTTTGGCGGTGTTGAGTACATCATCACGTACGACACGACCACGAATGTTTACTTTATCTCTTAATTCACCCTCTTGGGTTTTATTGATGCCTTCAAATTCCACACGGGAGAAGCGGGGTCTTTCGGTAAGGTCAAGAAGCAGGTAAATGTCCTCACCTTCAATCTTGGTAACCAAAATTTTGACATCCCCAATGATGCCTTGACCCCATAGTTTTTTGAGTGCGCTAGCAATCGCATCGCCAGGAACATCGATCCGATCGTCTACTTTCAAGCCCGATAGGGAAATGATGGCTACTTCGTCAAGCGTAGAAAGCCCGACCGCCTTAATCTCAGCAATTCTAAATTTTTGAGGCTTTGCATAGTTCAATTCCAGAATGTTGACTGGCTTGGAGGAGGCATAGCGACTTTGGCCCAAACGGATTTGTGCCATGGAACTTGCCGACCAAATCAAGCAAAACAGAATGAGTATACTTCTTTTCATTAATACTTAGGGTTTAACTTGCTCACCGGTTTTTCCAAACCTTCTCTCTCTCTTTTGGTAATCTTCAATAGCTGCAAACAAGTGTTCTTTTCTAAAATCAGGCCACAACACGTCTGTAAAATACAATTCGGTGTAGGCCAGTTGCCAGAGCAAGAAATTACTAATTCTAAACTCACCACTCGTACGAATCATCAGTTCTGGATCTGGGATTCCTGCGGTATCTAAATGCGCCACTAGGGTGGCTTGGGTAATTTCCTCTGGGTGTATTTTGCCTTCAGAGACTTTTTGAGCAATGCGTTTGGTAGCCTCAGTCAGTTCCCATTGTCCACTGTAGCTCAAAGCAAAATGTACAGTAAGCCCTGTATTGGAGGATGTTTGGTGCACAGCCTCGACCAATTTTTCGTAGGTAGAGGTAGGTAAGCTTTTGATATCTCCGATTGTATTCAATCGGACATTATTTTTCATCACTCGGGGCATTTCAGTTACAATGGTCTCTACAAGCAATTGCATCAACGCCTGAATTTCATCTTGGGGTCGAGACCAATTCTCGGTAGAGAAGGAGAATAAAGTCAGGTGTTGAATTCCTATTTCACCGGATCCCTCAATAGCATCTCGTACTGCCTGGATTGCATTACGATGACCAAATATTCGCATGGCCCCTTGCTTTTTGGCCCAGCGTCCGTTCCCATCCATAATGATGGCAATGTGTTTTGGTAAGTTATTTCGATCTATATCTTCCTTCATTTCAGCGGCTAGAATACCTACTTTTTTGGAGGTACAAAAATGGGATTTCTTTTTCAATAAATATCCCCTCTGTCCAATAAATTAATAGGTATAGCACCTGGCCTTATTGAGTGTATAACTGATTGTTAGACCAAGAAAATAATACCAATCCTTGCTATTGGGATTTCCAAAATTCATGCTTTTAGGAAGCGCTTTAGTATCAGGACCAATGGGAGTCTCGTACCGAGGTAGGGCAGGAAGCGGGCTGCCGAGCTGATCCAATGCATCTGAGGTGGTGGGGCGAAAGCCAAGCTCCAATCCTAAGTTGAGCTGATTTGTGAGTAGGAACTTTAGTCCACCACCAAATGGAATGACTACGGTGCTAGTCCGGTATTTTTCTACAGGCATACCCGCATTCATTCTGCCTTGTGCATTCACAAATGCGTAGCCCATGCCAAAGAAAGCATAGGGTGAAAATCGAAACTCACTCTTATGATTGACATAATCTAGGAAATTGAACTCCATGATAGCTGAGAGTTCGGTGATCCGACCTGTAAAATGCCCCTGCCGAAGTGATGCCATGGCATCAATGGGACGGATGCTATCCGCCCCCATGATCTTTGCGAGGTTGACTCCCACTTTTAAGCTCCAAACATTATCAAAATTTCTCTTGCCAAATAACGTTCCTTGAAGGCCAGATTGGCTAGCATCAATTTTCCGAATGATATCACCTGAATAGACAGCAGTACCAAGACCACCCCCTATCTCATAGCTTTGTGCAACAACTAATGCAGCTGGGCTACATACTAGGCAACAACCCAGTACAAAGGATTTTAAAATTTTAAAATTAATCTTTTTCAAGACGATGCAAGTTATGAACTACCTAACGCTAAAAAAACGAGGTCTGGTATTTAGGGGGTTAATAATTGTTAAGCTTGTAAAAGCATACGAATCAATTTCTTAGATCCAAACCCCAATTCAATTTTTGGCGTAAGGTGTCAAAGAAATGGTAGCTTGGTAATTTCACCAATTTAGCGGAGAATGCTTCCTTTTTTACGCTTAATTTCACCTCGGAGGCAATCGAGGTGGACCTAGAGTCTAAAGAAATCATAAACTTATCCGTACGGCCTTCAATCTCAAAGCTAATCTCCGCCTCGTCGGATACGATGATGGGGCGAACATTCAGATTGTGTGGACTTACGGGTGTAATTACAAAATTTTTGGCCCCAGGAGTGATTAATGGACCACCACAACTTAAGGAATAGCCAGTGGATCCTGTCGGGGTAGCCACAATTAAGCCATCCGCCCAGTAGGAATTGAGGTACTTGCCGTTGATGTAGGTATGCACCGTGATCATCGATGAAGTATCCATTTTATGGATAGTAAACTCGTTTAGGGCAAAATTGACGCCATGGAATAGTTTTTTTGAGCTAGTCAAGGATAGCAAAATTCGAGACTCAATTTGGTAATTGCCCTTGGCTAATTCTTCAATTGCTTCTCCGATTTTATCGGTGGCCACATTTGCTAAGAATCCTAGTCTACCGGTATTGAGTCCAAGGATTGGTACTTCCTTTTTTCCAACTACACAAACCGAGTCCAGAAGGGTGCCATCGCCGCCAATGGAAAGAAAAAAATCTAGCCCATCGAAGTCTTCCGGACGCTGAAGGATTTGATAGGCAGGAGATAATGGGCTAATCTGTCGTAGCTGTTGATCCAAAATTGGAGTTAAGCATATCGAAATTCCAAGGGATTGTAGCTTTTCAAAAAGGCTTCCAAGAATGGGTAGAAATTCTGTCTTTAAGGATAAACCATGGATTGCAACCCTCATTTCTAAATGTCTAAAAACCGCAACAAATTACCAAGGCGTTCCTCATCCGCGCTCTGGCCAACTTCCTCCTGAGCGAAGTCCTTGACCTGATATCCAAATCTGACTAGGGTCGCCTTCACATGACGGGTATCTGCCTTGTCTAATTTGAGGGTAACCTCCACCGCTTGCGAATCCAAGGGGTCGTTGTAAAGCTGGCAACTTAAAATTTTGGCATTTTCTGATTCGATAAGCCGGGAAATTTCGGAAAGCTGGAAGTCCTTCATCTGCAAGGAGATGACCAACACACTGCCTTGGGAATGAATTGACAAATTATTTGCATAGGCAGTCAGTGCATCCTGAGTGGGTATCACCCCAAGGTACTGCTGGTCTCGCTCCATCACACCAACCCATTTGGTTTGATGCTCCCCGGCCACCCGAAGTACATCGTATAGATGCTGGTCCGCATACACCCAACAGGAGGCACATTCAAGTTCTATCTGAGCAATCTGAATATCTAAATGGTCTTGCTCAAGGAGAATTTCATCTTCCACAAATCCTAAAAATACTCCGCCTTCCACTACGGGGAGCGTAGTTAGCTCAAGCTCTTCCATTTTTTTTAGTGCCAAACCAACAGGTTCAGAAATTTTGAGGAATGGAATGAGTGGATGGATAAAATCTACTGCTTGCATGATTGAAAGTTAGGAAATCAATTCAAAACACAAAACGCTTTTGTTGGTGAACTTGTTCCCTTTCTTTTTTTGGAGGAACTAGGCTAAGAAGTTTTGAAACAAAATACCCAATAAAATACCTCCTACCACGATAATGGGGGAGGATATTTTGGTGAATTGGAGTAGGGAATAGGTGCCTAGAATAAATAATATATGGAGAAGATTTGCCTCCAAAGGTTCGAAAAGTAGGTAGGCCCCTGCAATTAACATGCCGCAGGAAACAGCATTGATCCCTTCTAAAGCGGCTCGAACGGGGCGGTATAACTTGAGCTGATCCCAAAATCGAATGACAAAGAAAATCAAAAAGATTCCAGGAAGAAAAATCCCTGCTGTCGCAATCAGTCCTCCCATCACAAATCCCAGCAGTCCAAATTCCCGCATGGAAAGCGCGCCAATGTAGGAGGAGATTGAAAAGGTAGGCCCTGGTATTCCTTGGGACAAGGCATAGCCGGTAAGGAATTCTTCCGAGCTTAAGAAATGCTTTAAATCCACAAATTCAGCATACAGATAGGGAATCAATACCTGCCCGCCACCGAAAATCAGGCTTCCATTTCGGTAAAAATTTTCAAATAGCAAGATAGGCTGATATTTAGTAATTGCCCCGGCAACGGCAGCAACAATCAAAACCCCTCCCCAGAGGTAGAAATTGCTCCATTTGATATGCAAAGATTTATCCTCTTCGATTTTGGGCTGATTTTTATATTTGATGGAAGTGCTGAGCCCTCCCAATAGGAGCATCACAGGAAATATGTAGGGGGAACTGTAAAAGAAGGCAACAAAGGCCGAAAGCAGCATCAAAACGATGGCTTCGGGAGTTTTGATCATTTTGGTGATTGTTTTTTGCGCAGCAAAAATGAGAAATCCAATTGCCATGGGCTGGATAAACTTGGCAAATTGCAGTGCTTTTGGACTATTTTCTTGTAAAAAATGGATAAGAATAGCCGCTAAAATCATTGCGATCGTCGCGGGAAGTATCCAGACTAACAGGGTCAGGTAGGCGAGGCGAGGGCCACCCACCCGAAATCCAATTGCAGAGATTAATTGGGTGGAGGAGGGACCTGGTAGCATGCTACAGAGCGCATTTAATTCCCAAAGTTCCTCCTCCTGTATGTACCCCCTTTTTTTGACCATGCGCTCGAGTATCATGGCTAGAAGCACTTGCGGGCCACCAAAAGCGGTCAGCGAGAGGGTCAAGGTGTCTTTTAAAAAGACTACATACCGGACCGCCCGAATAGACATCCTATTTCCGTAGTCCTAGTTCACGTAGCCTTTCCTCCAAAAACTCGCCTGCAGTAATGTTTGTAAATTGCTTGGGCACAGTTTCAGAAATACAGCTAGATAAACAACTGAGGTCCATCTCCGAGCGTGGATGCATAAAGAAAGGGATGGAATACCTGCTTGTATGCATTTTCTCTCGAGGAGGGTTGACGACTCGGTGGATGGTAGATTTCAACTTTTTGTTGGTAAAACGCTCCAGCATATCTCCTACATTCACTACCAATTGGTCAGGCAAGGCTGTGATAGGAATCCACTTTCCGTCTTTACGAAGTACTTGTAGGCCATCTGCACTTGCACCCATCAGTAGGGTAATCAAGTTGATGTCTCCATGTTCTGCAGCTCTTACGGCGTCGGCAGGCACCTCCTCCGGGTTTTCTATTGGGAAATAATGAATTTGACGAAGGATGGAATTGCCATGCTTCACCTTATCTTCAAAATAAGCTTCCTCCAAGCCCAAATTTAGAGCAATGGCACGGAGCATTTGACGTCCGGCATTTTCCAAAGTTCGGTATGCTTCCAATGCATCTTCCTTGAATTGGGGAATTTCTTGCGGCCAACAATTGGCTGGATACTCGGATTTGATGGGATCCGTATCCGGAATACCTGCTAAGTCTTGTCCTACATGGTAAAACTCCTTCAAGTCTCCTGTGTTTCTTCCTTTGGCGTGCTCTTTTCCTTTTCCTGTATAGCCTCTTTGGTATCCGATTTCTGGTTTTTCATACTGTGACTTTACAGCATCTGGCAATGTAAAAAACGTAGTAATGGAGGAATAAAGTCGATCTTGGAGTTCTTTGCTTAACCCGTGGTTTTTGATGGCAACAAATCCTATGTTCTGGTATGCCTCTCCAAGCTTGCGAACAAACTCGGCCTTTTTTTCAGGATTGCCAGCCGTGAAATCGGCTAAATCCAAACTCGGAATTTCATCAAACAAAATTTCCATAGATGCGGTAGATTAAGTGGTACTTCCTTTAAATTCTTTAAAATTAATATCTTTAAGCTCAATTGATGCGATTCCATGAATAAAATCCAGATTTCCCTAGTGATCGTGAGTTTATGGGTTACTTCTTGTTCCTCCGACCCAAAGGAAACTAAAGAATCGCCAGCCGTGGAGGAGGGGATAACCGCTTTACCCGAAGTTGCCTCGCTGCCAGTCACTTTTAAGCCAGTAGACTCCCTATCCTTATTTCCAGATGCAATTCTAGAGCTCAATACCCCCTTGAGTAATCAGGTATTCAAGCCAGGAAAAGTTCCGTTTGAGTTCAACATAAAAAATTTTTCCCTAAAAACGAAGGGAGTTGCAGCCCCACGGTTGCTGATGATCTTGAATGGAGGGGACTCAGAAGGGTTTTCAGCCCCCATATTTCAGCGGGAACTAGCTCGAGGTACCTACAGAACAGTTGCTTTTTTGGTAGATCAAAAGGGGCTATCCTTAAAAAATTTCGGGAATTA
Source organism: Bacteroidia bacterium (assembly GCA_964202605.1). Taxonomy (GTDB): domain Bacteria; phylum Bacteroidota; class Bacteroidia; order Cytophagales; family Cyclobacteriaceae; genus Algoriphagus. The sequence continues at coordinate 12,135 of CAXNJN010000026.1, forward strand.
CCTGGATCGAGACTTTTTAGTGGGGGATTCTCGCCCCTTCCCTTATTCTGCCGAACCCTACTTGGCCGTCAACTTACCGAGAAATGAACAAATTATTTCCTTTGGTCAAGACTTGATTTTGGATTTTTTGGTACTAGGGGGCGATTTAAAGTTGGATGGCTTGAAAGTCAAAATTTGGATCAATGCATACCAAACAGAGACGAATGTAATGGTTCCCCTACGCGTTTCGAATCTTCCGGTTGGAGATTATCAAGTAAAAGTACAGCTCCTTCGAACCACTAATAAAGAGTTGGAGGGCCCTTTCTCTAGTAGTACGAAGACCATCTATGTCCGATAAGTCCTTATCTTTAGGCGTTTAAATCTCTAGCACACCATGCTTTTAGTACAACATATCCGTGATCATTACGACCAAGTGCTCCTTGGCCTCAAAAAAAGAAACCAAGTGCATGCAGATGCCGCTTTGCAGCAGGTACTTGCCTTGGATGAATTGAGAAAATCTTCCCAAACCCAGCGAGATCAGTTGCAAGCTGAAGCCAATACGATTTCGAAGGAAATTGGAATCTTAATGAAGGAGGGTAAAACTGTGGAAGCAACAGCCGTTCGAGATCGTTCAGCTGTATTAAAGACTCAGATTAAAGCCCTTGAGGAGCAAAATGAGCAGGCAGAAGAAGAGTTGAAGGCTTTACTTTACACCCTCCCGAATGTGCCTCATGAAGCAGTTCCTGCTGGAAAATCTGCGGAAGACAATGTGATAGTTCTTTCGCATGGTGAGATTCCAACTCTACCCGAAGGTAAATTGCCGCACTGGGAGTTGATTAAGAAATACGACATCATTGATTTTGACTTGGGCGTTAAAATAGCTGGCGCTGGATTTCCGGTGTATAAAGGAAAAGGGGCAAGGCTGCAGCGTGGTTTGATTAACTTTTTCTTGGATCAGGCTTTAGCCGCAGGGTACATGGAGGTACAGCCTCCTATCTTGGTAAATGAGGATTCTTGCTACAGCACAGGTCAGCTTCCAGACAAGGAAGGACAAATGTATTATGCCAGTGAGGACAAGCTTTACTTGATCCCAACGGCAGAGGTTCCAATTACCAATCTTTACCGGGATGTGCTCGTGAATGTCTCGGATCTTCCGATAAAGAATGTGGGTTATACCCCTTGCTTTAGAAGGGAAGCCGGTTCCTGGGGCGCACATGTTCGTGGCTTAAATCGGTTACACCAGTTTGACAAGGTAGAAATCGTCCAAATCACGCATCCAGATCATTCGTATGAGACCCTAGAACAAATGAGTAGCTACGTTCAAGGCCTATTACAACAGTTGGAGCTACCCTATCGAGTACTTCGCCTTTGTGGAGGGGATATGGGCTTTACTTCTGCGATGACCTACGACATGGAGGTGTATTCGGCTGCTCAAGAACGCTGGTTGGAAGTAAGTTCGGTGTCAAATTTTGAAACCTATCAGGCAAACCGCCTTAAGCTACGGTTTAAGGGAGACGATAAAAAATCGCAATTGGCACATACCCTAAATGGTAGTGCGCTCGCCTTGCCTCGAATAGTAGCATCGATCCTCGAAAATAATCAGGGCCCTGATGGGATTCGTATGCCGAAAGTATTGCGCCCTTATTTAGGCTTTGATCGTATTTAAGGAGTATAGGATGGTCAACAGCTAACTGCCCACGGTCCACAGCTCACTTACTTGAACTTCAAAACTTATTTTCTTTCCATGCTGTTGGCAAAGCGTATAATTACAAAATCAAATTTCATTAAAACCAAAAAAGCACCGCTGTATTGGTGCTTTTTTGGTTTGAGAACGAATTTCTCCCAATCAGAGTTAAGCAGGATTTGCGAAGGATAGCAGTTTGGCATGTACCTCCAAGACTTGGGGGATTAGGAGTTTGTTGTCCGTATTTTTAATGCAAAAATCTGCCAGCTCATTTTTTTCTTCGTCAGGAAGTTGCTGGTTGATGATTTGGTTGACTTGTTCTTCGGAGCGATGGGGGTCTCGAAGGAGTACCCGAGCCATTCGGATCCGAAGGGGCGAGCTGACGGTGATGACATAGTCGAGCTCTTTTGCTGCTCCAGTTTCAAAGAGTAGCGCAGCTTCTTTGATGAGGTAGGGGGCCGTTTGTTGTGCAATCCAGTGTTCAAAATCTTTTCTGACCGCAGGATGCACTAGCGCATTTAGCTCGGCTAGGTTTTCTGTATTTGCAAAAACGGATTCTGCAAGGAAGGCGCGATTGAGCTCACCGGTGGAGGAATAGGCTTCAGCACCAAAGGTGGTTGAAATTTGATTTTGAAGTTCGGTATCGTTAGCCATGAGCCACTTGGCGCGGTCATCGGCGGTGTATACTGGAATTTCCAGTAGGGAGAATAGTTTGCAGACGGTGGATTTCCCAGAGCCGATACCGCCTGTAATGCCTACTAGCAATGGGCGTTTGTTACTCATATTTAAGTTTAATCTGCGGAGGGCTGATTCGAACCTCTTTTAAAAAATTTGGATTAGGATTAACTTCTATTTGTAGCGTACTATCTGCTCGATTCCGCTTTCTATAGTCTAGGATTGCCTCAAATTTTAAATCTTTCAGTTGAGGGAGGTTAGCTTCCTCAATCAAATAGCTCAGGACCGGGACCAATTCCTCATTGGTCAGCGAAACTGTGTTGGGAAAATTTACTTTTTTGATTTTTAACCTTTTATTACCCTCTAGGTAAGTAAGCACAGAGAAGCTGACTTGGATTTCCTTTTGCTTCAGTTGAACTAGCTTCGCCAAGCGTTCATCTACCGTTAGGGGAACCTTGCCTGAAAAATTGGAATTGATTTTTGATGCTTTTAAAGCTACAGGATATTTTCCTTCAAAAGCCTCTAAAACCGAAGAAGGCCCAGTGATTTCCAGCTGGTCAGGAATGAAGTTCACCTTCCCATCTAGTGCAATGTTTTTGTCCAAGGAGAATCCCAAAGTATCCAGTACTGGGCGGAGTGTTTTGGTTACGATCCGATCGATTTGGTAGTGGATGGTATCTCCTAATACGTTTTGGAGTTGTGTTGGGGTGATAAACTCTCCCAAACTTCTTTTTAGGTCTGCGCTGAGCAGGTATTTCTTCTCTGCCGGTGAATTGAGTTGAATGAGGTAGGGGGTGCCGCTAATATTAAAATACTTGCGCAGCAAGTCCCAGCCATTCCCTGAAATTTCAATTTGAATGCTATTTGGCAGTGACTTTACTGGTATATAGTTTTTTTGATCGTATTCCCACTGTACGGGGTAATCCACGATGGTACTGTAGTTATCCTTGTTGAGGGCATTTAAAACCCAAAAAGTGGTAGCCGCTGCAACGCAGAGGACTACCACTTTTAAATTGGAGAGTTTTCTTTTGGAAATGCTCCAAGGGGATTTTTTAGAATCAGGCAAGGTGTTATTTGGTTGGACTTGGTTTTTTCGAGAAGTCAAGGGAGATGGCAGACTTTTCGACTTTTACCTTCAGTCCTTTGTCAAGTTCCAGCAAGACGGTGTCTCCTTCTACGCTGTATACTTTTCCATGGATACCTCCAATGGTCACCACATCATCTCCTTTTTTTATTTCTTCGATAAACTTCTTGGTATCCTTTTGTTTTTTCTGCTGTGGACGAATCATGAAGAAGTACATGATCAGAATGATCGACCCGAATAGAAATACTTGACCAAGAACACCGCTGCTTCCGATAGAAGCTTGCGCTAAGATGAATGAATACATCATTATTTTTTCAAAGGTCCAGTTGCAGCAGCACCGCCAGCAGACTTAGGAGTTACACTTCCTCTCATGCTTAGACGAGTTACTGTTGGATTGGTGTTTGCTTGGATCGTTACGGTCGGAGACTGAGCTCCTGACTTTGCAGCAGAGTTGAATACCACTTTAACGAATCCAGTTTGACCTGGTTGAATGGGTGCTTTAGTCCAATCAGGGCTAGTACATCCACAAGAAGCGGTGATGTTGGAAATTACCAAAGGAGCTTGGCCATTGTTGGTGAAGTTGAAAATCTTTTCAACTACTTTTCCTTCGTTGATGGTTCCAAAGTCGTATTCCATTTCGGTGAACTGGAAGGATCCTAGGGTACTTGCATCCGCAGTAGTGGTTGTTTGAGCCATATCCGCAGGAACTGGGATATTAGACCCTTCCATAGCGGCAATTTTTTCTTCTAGGGCTTTAATTTTTTCTCCTTGATCGTCTTTGCCCTGGGAGCAAGAAGTGATCAATACGACGGCTAGTGCGATGGCGCTGAGTAGTCTTGTTTTCATGTTAGTTTTTATCTTTATTTATTTGGTCAATTAATTTGTTTACATCGTTTAGAAGGTCTTCTGCCTTGGTTTTTGCTTCAGAGATCACTCGCTTGCCTTCAGTTTTTGCCTCGTTTAAATGAATTTCTTTGCCATCCACCAATTCATTGATGAGGTCTTCCAATTCTTTTTTGTACTTGGACAGCTTAAAGGAAAGTTTGTCTCGGGTATTCGCTCCAGTATCGGGAGCGAATAAGATCCCTAAGGCTGCGCCCACCCCAGCACCCAGGGCGAAAGCAATTAATGCACTAGTTGTTTTTCCCATTGTGGTCTTATTTATTGTCCAAAAGGCCTCTACCACTCTTGCGGATTTGTCCTTTATCGGTTAGTTCCTTAGCCAATACATCCAGCAAACCATTTACAAACTGCTTGCTTTTTGGGGTACTGTATGTTTTTGAAATGTCAATATACTCGTTGATCGTTACTTTCACTGGGATGCTTGGGAAATGAATCATTTCTGCAAGTGCCATGGAGATGATGACTTTATCGGTGAAAGCCAAACGCTCGATATCCCAATTTTTTGTTTTTTCGGCGATAAGTACTTTGCTACTAACGCCGTTAGCAATGGTGAAGTTAAAAATATTTTCAAAAAATTCTTTGTCTTCCTCCCAATTCATCGCAATTTCTGGAAGAGGTTCTGCAATTGTTGTATCGGGAAGTGACGCGTTTTTTAAAACTTTCGCCGATAGACTTCTTACTATCGATTTATTTTCGGTCCAGTTCAAGTCTTTTTCTGCAAAAAAGGTAAGAATGACCTCATTTTTGAAAATGATTTTTTTCAAGAGTTCATCTACCACCTCAAAATCCTGCTTCAGGGTTGGGGATGCCAGCGTCAAATAATGTTGATACGGTTCGGCCGGTTTGATGTACTCTCTAAACCATTCTTTAATCTCTAGTTCGAGTTCATCCAAGCTCACCCCATTTCGACTCAATGCAGCCTGATATTCTGGGAATTCACGAAGTCGTTTCAAAACTTGATTGTTGGCCAGATTCAATTCATTGCCAAAAGCAACGGGTATATCTCCTGCAAGTTTTTGCTTTTTTTCGACTTCTTTTCCCACATGTTTGGAAAATGCTTGAAGTAGTTCAATGGCTAGGAGGTAAAGCTGTGGAATTCGTTCGGCGGATACTACCATGTTTTTCAATAGAAACTGCCGATCTTTTTCGTTGGCCTCAATCACTTGTTTGAGGGCTTCTAAAGCAATTTTCTTGACTTTAATCCCTGCATCAGCTGGAAGTAACTTTTGACCTAGTTCCACATTTTGCTCAAAAATCTGGATAGCATCCTCTCCTTCACGGGAAAGGGCTGCCTTATCTTGAGCCTCCATGCTGTTGAGGTCAGGTAAAAAAGACTCTCGTATAAAGTCTTTGGCTAAGTTAATGTTGGATCCTTTACACAGTTCAAAAGCATATAAGTTCTGAAATGCTTTGACTCTAAGGATTCTTCTGTTGAGCATATGGGATATAAAGAGCCACAAATATAAGCAATTAGGTGCGTCTTCTCCTCATGGGGCAAGGCACAAAAAAACCACCGAACCTAGGCTCAGTGGTCATTTATCTTCAGATAGAATGGATTAAAATGTTAGTTTAATTCTTCCAATTGCTTCAATTCTTGCCTTTGCCGCTTCGATTGCTGCTTGCTGAGCGGGGATATTTTGCTTTTCGGAGGTGTTTAAGATGGACAAGCAGGTGTCGTAAATTTTTTCAGTTTGTGCAAAAACGGTCTCTTCCTGATATTCTCCATAATACTCTGCACCAACATTGATGACTCCGCCAGCATTGATCAAAAAGTCCGGGGCATAGACAATGCCTTTTTCCATCAAAATTTTTCCGTGCTTGGCTTCGTCCTCTAGTTGGTTGTTGGCTCCGCCTGCAATGACTTTACATTTCAAGCGGTCGATAGTCTGGTCGTTGATGGTGGCACCTAAGGCGCAGGGAGCATAAATATCCATTGGAAGATCATAGAGCACCTTGCTGTCGACCACTGTGGCTCCTGAAGCTGCTGCCACTTCCTTGAGTTTGTCTTCAAAAATATCCGTTATCAAAATATCCGCACCTTCTTTCACGAGGTAGTTGATGAGGTATTTTCCAACTTGACCTACGCCTTGAACCCCAATCTTCTTGCCTTGAAGGGAGTCAGAACCAAATGCTTTTTTGGCAGCAGCTTTCATTCCCATGTACACCCCAAAGGCAGTTACTGGGGAGGGATCACCAGCGCCTCCCTTACTTTTAGGTAAGCCGGTCACATGGCGAGTTTCTAAGGCCATGTATTCCATATCGGATGTCTTCATGTTCATATCTTCAGCAGTTACATACCGACCGCCTAAGCTTTCCACAAATCGACCAAATCTTCGTAAAAATGCCTCTGATTTGAGGCGAGGATCTCCAATAATCACTGCTTTACCGCCTCCTAAATTTAAGCCCGCAAGTGAATTTTTGAAAGTCATGCCTCGAGAAAGACGTAGCACATCTTTGATGGCTTCCTCTTCTGTGCTGTAGGGCCACATGCGGGTTCCCCCCAGTGCGGGTCCTAAGACCGTGTTGTGAATTCCTATCAGTGCTTTTAGGCCTGTAGCTTCGTCATGGCAAATGACCAATTGCTCATGGTCCATCGTTGTGATTTGTCCAAAAATTGAACCCTCACGTACAGTTTCGGTGGTATTAATCGCTAACATCTGAAAATAGCTTTTTAGAATGTGTTATATTTGGGAGAGCACTCGGAATTCGTGTGGGCACAAAATTAAATACTTTTATGAGCTTACAAATTTTCCAAAGCCAAATTTTATAAAAGAATATCATTAAAAACTAATAATTTATTTTGTGAAGGAGCTTTGGAGAATAAATAAATACCTAATTAAATACAAGGGATTATTAACTTTAGGAATACTGTTTACGGTAATATCCAATATTTTCGTAATCATTCCCGCTCAATTAGTTCGAATTGCCATAGATTATGTGGTCGAGAGTTCCACCCTTTTTGCTCCCCTCACCAAGGGTGGAATGGGTGAGTTGGCGCGGGACTATTTTTTAGAATCGGTCTTTATTTTTGGGATTTTGATTTTAGTCATGGCCTTGCTTCGGGGCTTCTTCCTGTTTTTGATTCGCCAAACGCTCATCATCATGTCGAGAAAAATTGAATACGACATGAAAAATGAGCTTTTTGAGCATTTTCAATTTTTGCCCTTAAGTTTTTATAGAAAAAACAGCACGGGAGATTTGATGGCTCGAATATCAGAAGATGTAAGTCGGGTGCGCATGTACCTAGGCCCAGCAATCATGTATGGACTCAACCTGCTGATCTTATTTCCCTTGGTGATTTCGTACATGATTTCGGTCAACTTGGAGCTTACTCTTTATTCGCTCTTGCCGTTGCCGATACTTTCTTTGAGTATTTATTACGTGAATAATCAAATTAACCTGCGTTCTGAAAAAATTCAACAGAGCCTTTCACAGCTCAGCACCTTTGTGCAAGAAGCATTTTCAGGGATTCGGGTGTTGAAGGCTTTTGTTCGAGAGCAGGATTCTGCGGCTGAGTTTGCCAAGGCAAGCGAAGAGTACAAGTATCAATCCATTGAATTGACACGCGTAAATGCCCTGTTTTTCCCATTGATTATGGCCTTAGTGGGGATATCTACCATTATCACTGTATATGTAGGAGGTTTAATGGTTATTCAAGGGGAGATTGGATATGGTGTCATTGCCGAATTTATACTTTATGTCAACATGTTGACCTGGCCAGTAGCCTCTCTTGGTTGGGTGACGAGTATCGTACAGCGTGCGGAGGTGTCCCAACGACGGATCAATGAATTGTTAGATCAGAAAACGGATTTGGTATCTGTAAAGAACCTGGAAGCCACACTTGAAGGGGCGCTTCAGGTGAATCACCTTTCTTTTGTCTATCCAGATTCTGGGATCAAGGCCTTGCAGGATATTTCCTTTTCTATTGAAGCTGGCCAGACCTTGGGGATTATTGGCACTACAGGTTCAGGCAAATCTACGCTTGCCAACTTACTGATGCGGATGTATGATCCTACTTCCGGGGAGATACTTGTAGACAATAGACCCATACAGCACTATACATTGGCTAGTCTTCGTAGTCAGATTGGTGTGGTTCCACAGGATGTTTTTCTTTTTTCTGATACCATTGCAAACAACATTTCCTTTGGAATAGACAATCCAGATTTAGAGCTAGTGACACAGGCAGCTAAAGATGCAGACGTTTACCAAAATATTTTAGACTTTCCCAAGGGCTTTGATACCCTTCTGGGTGAGCGAGGGATTACGCTTTCTGGAGGACAAAAGCAGCGGGTTTCTATTGCAAGGGCGATAGCAAAAGAACCAAAGATTTTGATTTTAGACGACTGTTTATCTGCCGTTGACACCAAGACGGAGAATGCAATATTGAATTCCCTCAAGAAGATCATGGAAAATCGTACCTCCATCATCATCTCTCACCGGGTGTCGTCTGCCAAGCTAGCCGATCAAATTATCGTATTGGATGAGGGACGAATTGTAGAGCGCGGAGATCATGCTTCCTTAATGTCTCAAAAGGGAGTTTATGCTGCGCTCTTTGAAAAGCAAACGCAAGGCGGAGAATCCGTTGAAGAAATTAAAATTTGAAGTTCAATTAAGTGAGTTCTGTCAACAGCTAACGGTCTACTGTCGACAGCCGATTCGTCTGGTATCAAGTATAGCATCCAAATTTTACCACGTTTTTAGTAGCATATACCTACCGACTGTGGTCTGTCGACCGTCAACTGTGGACCAATTCAGTTAACAGCTAACAGTCTACTGTCGACAGATACGTTTGGTTTCAAGTGTAGAATCCAAATTTCAATACATTTTTCATGTGTTGACCACAACTGACTGTGGTCTGTCGACTGTCAACTGTTGGCAACGAAAACAGGCACGCTGCCACTGGTAGGATTGCGGATATTCTATTACTTTTCTTTCAAGGCATCGCAGCGATCGTAGCTGGGGTCGATGTCAATGAAAATATCTTCTTTAGCAGTGACAAACCATTTGCTAAGCACCTCATCTTCTTTTCTTCGTAGGGTGGCTGCCTTCAATTTCTCATAGTCATCTTCCAGGTTTGCCTTGTGTGCAGGGTATCTTGCCTTGTAGAAAAGAATACGAACCTTGGTGCCTTCTCTAGGATCTTCAAAACGAATTGGAGGAGTGATGTCCCCAACCTTCATGGTATCGATCGTAAAATAGAGCACAGGATCTTCTAGGGTGCGCAACGATAGTCTGTTGGAGGTAGTGGCTGGATCGGTAAAAAAACCACCAGCATCCGAAGTTGTTCTATCCTGGGAATACTCTTTAGCTGCTTTAGCAAAATCAATTTTACCAGCTAAAACTTCCTTTTTTAAGCTGTCTAAATAGCGTTCAGATTTTACTATATCCTCCTCGGAGGCTTTTGGAATTCGTAGAATGTGCCTCGTATTGAAAGTTGAACCTTTATTCTCTAGGAGTTGGATCATGTGAAACCCAAATTGGGTTTCAATAGGATCTGAAATTTCACCTTGTCTGAGTCCCAATGCGGTGGCTTCGTATTCTGGAGCTAGCTCACCTCTTCTAAAAAATCCTAAATCCCCTCCTTGCGCTCCTGATCCAGGATCTTCCGAATAGGCTTTGGCTAATTCCGCAAAAGTAGACTTCCCACTTCCAATAGCTTCTTTAAACTGTTTCAGCTGCGCAATAATTTCTTCTCTAACCTTCGGATTGGTTTCGGGCTTTCTGACGATTTGACCTACTGTCGCCTCAGAAGTAAATAAGGGGAGCGAATCTTTAGGAATATTGAGGTAGAATGCACGGACCTCGGCTGGGGAAACGGTGATGCCATCCGTGATGGTTTTCCGCATCTTCCGAACGATAAGTTGTTCTCTCATCACTTCTTCCAATTCCGCCTTCAACTGCTCTGCGGTCTTTCCATACATTTCTGCGAGCATCGCTTCATCTCCGCCGAATTGTTGCATGACCATGGCAAATCTATTGTTGGCCTCCAGGAGCACCTCACCATCGGTGACGATAACGGAGTCCACCACCGCTTTGGCTACCATAAGTTTATTGATCAGCAAGCTTTCGAATACTGAACATCGGGTAGGTGCCTCAATTCCCTGCTGAGCTTGGGAAAGTGCTTCTAGGTAGGATTTTTGAACTTCTGACTCCAGAAGAATATTGTTGTCTACTTTCGCAACGATTTTATCTACCACTTGTCCAGTGGCAGTTTCTTGGGCTTGAGCTTGTCCCAAGATCCAAAATGCAAATAGGCTCGGAATAAGTCGGTTTAGCAATTTCATAGGTTTTTTCTTTTTCGGGAGATCCGAATGTGAGGAATTAATTAGTCAAAGCCTCAAAGGTTTTTTCTTTAACCCCAGCATTAATTTGAATGGGATATTTTTCTTTTAATCTTTTGGTAAGCGCCTGATCGAGAAATTCTTGGTAATCTCGAATGATAAGACCACGAGCCTCTTCAAATTTCCTCGGCCCTGGAGGATATACTTTTCCAACGACCAACACATAAGAAGTTCCTTCGATCACCAACTCCTGGTAAGGGGTATTCAAATCCACTTTTGAAAGGATGGGATGCGCTTCGTACTCAAAAGTTCCAGACTCTGTAGCATAGGCATCGGGGTAATTACTCCGGTAATCTGCCTCAAATGCAGCAAAGCTGTCTGTATCAAATCCCTTGTTTTGAAGGAATTTACGAGCATTTTCAAGTTTAGACGCATCATTTACCTTGGTCAAATAGGCCTGAACTCTACCTTTCCACTGGTATTTTTGAGTATTTTTTTCAAAGAACGCCTGTTGACCTAGTGAGTCATTCAAGCCTTTTTGCCATACTTCTTGGTTGGTCAATGAGAAGAGTAAAATACCATCTCTATATTCCTTCAGCAGCATTTGGTATGCCTTGTTGTTTTTTTCCAAATCTACTTCTTCCGTTTTTGCCAAGGTTGCCTCTGTGAATTTATCCAGCCAGAGTTCAAAGAAAGTCCCAATACCTTTTGGAGTCATCTCTTTGGTTTGCATAAAATTCACCAAATCCCCCACGGTGTAGGATGAGGTATTCACCTTAAATAGCTCAGTATTACCAAGTTTTTTTTCTTGAATTGCAGCGCCAAAGCTTAGTATATCTGTTGCTGTCACTGCGCCAGCCACTGTTGAAATCCCCAATTCATTTTCTTGAAAGCCATAGCGTGATTTTTGAATTGCCACGACTTGGGATTGAATCATTCCGTTTTTGGAATTGCGTAGAATTTTTGATCGGATGCTTTGTTCCACTTCTTCGTAGGGCTCCAGCCCCCTTTTTCCTTCGAGGCGAAGGATATGGTACCCATAGGCGGTTTTGATTGGGGGAGAAACCTCCCCAATCTCTGTCAAGGAGAATCCAGCTACTTCAAATTCAGGGATCATCGTGCCCACACCAAACCAAGGAAGCAGTCCTCCTGCTGACTTTGAAGCAGGATCCTCGGAATAAGTTTGTACTATTTCTTCCCAAATCGTGCTTTCCTTTTGGATTTCCGCATAGATATCAGAAATTTTTCTTCGCGCATTTTCTTCCTGGCTTGGATTTTCTAATTCAAATCGAACCAGAATATGAGATACTTGAACTTCACCAGGGTTGGCCTGACGGCCACTCACTTGAATGATATGGTAGCCAAAGTCTGTCAAAATAGGATCTGAGATACTGCCAACAGGTAGTGTATAGGCAGCTTCTTCAAATTGCTGAACCATCTGAAGTCCAGTAAAATAGCCTAAATCACCTTTGTTCACTTTAGCCGAAGGATCATCCGAATAGTTAGATGCCAATGCACTAAAGTCAGCCCCATTTTCAAGTTCAGTCTTAACTTTCAAGGCCAATTGGAGTACAGCAATGCTGTCTTCTTTTTTAGGATTTGGAGGGAACTGAAACAAAATGTGTTTTGCCCTAACAATTTCTTGCAGGCGTGCGTACACTTTTTTGACTTCCCCTTCTTCGATTGAATTTTTGATTAAATAAGGAGCAATTAACGACTCCTTGATGGAGGAAAATTCAAGATTAAACTCCTCCATCTGGTCTAGCTTAATGGATTCAGCCTCGATGACCTTTAGCTTGTAGTTCAAAAATGATTCAAAATTCTCTTCAAACTCTTTTCTTGTCAATGAATTGGCGGGACTCTCGCTCTCCCTTTCTTTAGCCATTAATTGCAAAAATTCTCCTTTGTCAATTGAAATAGTACCAACGACTACCAAAACCTCCTTCTTTTCTTGGGCTATTGCCAAGAAAGGAGAAGTGCTGATTGACAGTATAAGTGCTAGGAATGCCGAGAGGGCTCTTTTATTCATCGAAAGGAAGGCAAAAGTAAAGTTCAAAGATATAAAAATTATAAAGATAAAATGAGGGGAATCATTCCACCTGCTTAGGGTTCAAATGCGGGAGGAATTTTTTTAATTAGCCTACAGGTATTTTTTCCGTTTTTGGATTCAAATTCAATTTCATCCATGATTTTTTTCACTAATAATATCCCGATTCCCCCTTTTCGTTTCTCTTCAATTACTTTTTTGAGATCTGGGACTTCGTATTCCAACAAGTTGAAAGCATCCCCTTTGTCAGTAATTTCGATGGCCAACTTTTTTTCCAATTCTTTAACTTCCAAATAAATTACCTCTTTGGGGTTGGAGGCATGCGAGTGGATGATCAGATTGGTGCACACCTCCTCAACAGCCAAAGTAACCTGATGTCTGTCCACTTCCGAAAAACCATAGGCTTCTAAGCTTCGCTGTAAAAAACTCCGCAGCTCCACCAAGGCAGATGTACAACAAGATAATTTTAGTTTAGGACTCATGCGCAAGTTTGATTGCCGTGGATTTGTCTGGGGCTAGGTGAATCAACCGATCTAGACCAAGAATTTTAAAGACTTCACTCACTTGTTCATTCAGACCAAAAATTGCAAATCGAATTCCTTGTTCTGAAAAATCATCCAAATAGGACATGAAAACACCTAAGCCTGCAGAAGAGATGTAGCTCAATTGACTCCCATCAATCAAAAGAAAAGTAGCGCCTTGTTGTAAGATTTCCTGCATGGATTGGTCCAATAAAACAGAATTGCTCGCGTCAACCTCTCCGATCAAGCGTAAAATATCTCTGTTTTCTTCCTTTATTCTTTCTAGCTGTAGCATGCTTGGCGTATTAAATCAGTTTACTTGAATTTGACTACCAACAAGGAATAATCATCGTCAATCATTCCATCCCCACCCACAAATTGATGGAGTGAATCAATGATTTCTTGCTGTAAGTGAATTGGTGATTTTTGATGATGCTCTTCTACTATTTTTTTGATTCGGTCATAGCCAAACTGTTCTCCTGTCTCTTTTCTACCTTCTAGTATCCCATCTGTAAGGAGAACTAAAATATCTCCCGAACTGTAATCAAATGTTTTTTCCTGTACGTGGTTTTTATAGGTTGGGTTTCTTACAATCCCCAAACCAAGGCCTTCTACGGAAATAAACTCAGCAGCTTTCTCAGCGGCCTTGTACCACAAGGTAGGAATATGCCCTGCTCGCGCGTGGCAAAAAGTGTGGGTTACGGTATCAATTTCAAAGATAGAAGCTGTTATAAAGTGGTTTCTCTCCAAGCATTTGCTCAGTGCAGCATTTGCTTTAATCATAAACTCAGCTGGATGAATTCCAAGTTGAATTAAGCTTTGGAATACCCCTTTCATTTGTGCCATGTGAAAAGCTGCTGAAGTACCTTTCCCCGACACATCCCCCATGATCAGCACAAAATGATTTTCATCCACTTGGTAGGTGTCGTAATAATCCCCCCCAACTTCATCGGCTGTATTGGAATAGGCACAGATATCGAAGGAGTCTGGATGGTCAAGATGTAGAGGCAAAAGCGCTTTTTGAACCCGCTGTGCAATTTTCAGTTCCTCTTGGTACCGCTCATTTTCGATGGCTTGATTGAGTAATCGGTGGTTTTCAACCGAGATGCAGGCCTGTCTTGCAAAGGTGCCAATGATGCTGATCATTTCCTTGTTGAACCCCTCTTTCACCTCTTTGATTAATACAATCCGCGCAAGAATGGATTTATTGACTACTAAGGGGAGCAGTAATGCGGACTTGTAGATGGGGTGAGTTAGCCGTATTGTTTGGGGCTGTGGGAGCTCTGCAGTATTTCCATGGACCCAGGATTGATGTTCTTGAGGGATTAGTGAATTCAGCTCGGCTCGGGTGGATTCGTCCAGAAATCGGAGCGGATTTTTTACTTTAAACTGCTCTTTAGGATTTAGTTCGATCCATGCTGCATCGGAAAACGAGGCACTGATGCAGGAGTCTAGCAAGATATCGAGTACTTGTTCTTCGCTTTCTTCGGGCTGTATGGACTGACTTAACTTTTGAAAATTTATTGCTTCGGTAAGTTTTTGTTCAAAAACAGAAGAGGTAGGCAAGTTGAAAAGGGTGACCAAAAAGCTAAATAACCCGTAGGCAAATACAAACCCAAACAAGGCCATAAGAAACAGGTTGTCTGTCAGGTTAATTTGCAAATCCCCTTCATTTCCAGAGTCTAGCACTCGATAAAATAAGACGCCGGCACAGCCCATGATCAGAAATAGAAATAACAATGTTTTCCATTTCTCTTTAAAATTAAGGTACGGAATCCATTTCAAGTTGACCGCAAGCAGGATAGAAATGATCAAGAGAATGGTGAGTCCAAACAGGAAGCTGTAATCAAAATTGTTATGATTGAAAAACACAAAAAATAAGGCTCCCAACATGGAAAGCTCAAATACTTGCCATTGGTTGACTACCTGCTTGTTTTTTTGATAGAGAATTAAATGCTTCCACAGTAAAGTGATGAAAATTAAAAAAGCAGTTGTCAAGGCAAAATTAATGTGGTAAAAAACATTTCGTAAGAAGGGGTCTGTTCCAATTTTACTCTCCCCAAGAACCAGGTAAATTAATTCGGTAAGGAGGCCAGCAGCCGCCGCAAAAAGGCCAGTTGATACGCCTCTCCAGATTAGAGTCAAAAAATCTGATTGCTTGTTTTTCCAAAAAATGCGTCGATAAACGAGGTAAACGAAAATGAAAAAAAGAATTTCTAATATCCAGGTAACTTCCTCGGAGACGCCTGAGTCTAGGTTATTGATCATCCCAAAAATCCGAACCAAGTCCACCAACACCAAGGCCAGCCAAACTAAAATGGCTAACAAAAGGCTAATTCTGCCAAGAGGAAGTGAGCGGTTCTTAATCATGGAGTTACCTTCCAAAAATAGGGAATGTCAACCAATGCAAAGCTATTTAAAGGGACTCGAAGTGAGGAAGAACTGTTAAATCTTACAAAATGCTTACAGGAAGATCACATCATCTACGATTCCCTTTCCGATTTGGGATTCGATCAAAGCGATCACTTTTGATTTATTTAGTTGAAGTTCTTTTTTTACAGGCCCTGAAGTGATTTTAACCATTAATTTTTTGTCCTTGATGTACACGTTGCTCGTGCGGTCGGCGATAGTTTTGCCAACTAAGGTGGGCCAAGATGAAATCAGCAATTTCTCTTGGTAGGTATCTTCCAGACGATAGGCTTTCAGTAAGTCTTGGAAGGCGTCAGCCAAAGGGGTAGCATCTTTCTTTCTAGGATAGGTCATGGGAATCTATAAAAATATCGGAGGCAATGCTGTCTGCGAGCAGCTGACCTTTTCGGGTTAAAGTTAGCGTTTTCCCAAGGGTATGAATCATTCCTAGTTCGGTTAATTTTGATATAGGACCTTTTTTAATCTCCAAAATATCGAGGTGATACCGATCCTCCAAACTTCCAGTATCTAATCCCCAAGAGGTTCGAAGGCCCGTAAGAATTTCTTCATTGAGGGATTCTGTGGGAGTCAGCTTCTCAAGTACAAAAGGGAGCGATCCAGCTGATAGCGCTTTCGTATAGCTAGCGTTGGAAGAAGGATTAAAGCCTCTTGAACTTCCATCAAAGGAATGGGCACTGGGGCCGATGCCAAGATAGGGGCTACGCTTCCAATAGTTGCTGTTGTGAACTGCGGCTTGATTTGGGCGACTAAAATTGGATATTTCATACTGGAGGTAGCCGGCTTTATCGCATCGCTCTTGCAGCCACTCATATTGTTGGGCTACAAATTCATCTTCTGCTGGGCTAAACTTCCCTTTCTTGGTCCAATTGCCAAAAGTAGTTTTGGGTTCGATGGTCAACGAATAGGCAGAAAGGTGTCCTGGGTCAAGGCGAAGTGCTTCCTCCAAATCTAATTGCCAAAGCTGATGGTCTGAATGGGGATAGCCGTAAATCAAATCAATCGAAAATTTTTCAAATCCAGCAGCTCGTGCAAGTTGAATGGCTTGCGTTGCCTCCTTCGAAGTATGGGCTCGGTTGTAGGCTTTTAGGATTTGATCTTGAAAACTTTGAATACCCAAACTTAGCCGATCAATGCCGAGGGATTTCCAGTTGGCCAAGGCTTGGGGATTGAGGTCATCTGGGTTGGCTTCTAAAGTGACTTCTTGCTTTCTTCCAGGAAAAAGCTGTGCAATCTGATCTAGAATTTTTTCCAAGTATTCGGCAGGCACGAGGGAAGGAGTTCCTCCTCCAAAGTAGACCGTATCCACCGCTTCCCCTTTCAAATAATCTTTTCGAAGTTTCAACTCTACGATGATTGAATCCATAATTACCTCCATCAGTTGAAGGTTGGTGGAAAAATGAAAATCGCAATAATGGCAGGCTTGCTTGCAAAAGGGAATATGGATGTAAAGGCCTGCCATAAGGGTTGAATATTGGGTAAATATAACGGATGTTCCCCTTACCAAGAATCAAATTTGTTTTGTGAAATAGAGTTTGTTTTTTGATTGAGATTCATTTGGAGGCTGTCTCAGGAATGTTGAGTTTTGTAAATAGAAACCAAAAATTTAGTTGAGGCGCACATTTTCTTGCCTAAATTTCTGACAAATTTTGAGTACCGATGAGTTGACAAGTACCTTTGCCAAAAGGCTCAATGCGTAGAATAGCCCTTATTTTAATTCTTCTTTTTGTTGCCCATTGGGGAAATGCTCAGGTATTGGAAAACTACGATGGGAAGTGGAGCAATTCTACCGAACAGTCTTTAGTTGGATCAATAGGGCAAAAGCAGGTTATTCTAGCGGTAAACACATTTCCCCAGTCCTATTTTCAATTTAAAGTGCCTGGGAATTCAACCCTATTTGTAGATGGGAAGCTCTGGGATTTAATTCAAAGTGATACCACTTTTTTCATACCCACCGCTGACTTAAAAAAAGAGTTTGGGAAGGATAGCCTCCTTGTTACTGTTATCAGCGACAAATTTAGGCTTAGAGATTTTGGTTTGAAGATTACCAAGGTCGCTAAAGACCAAGTAGAGGAGAAGCAAGTAAGTTTAGGGTCTAAATTGATGGCTTTTGAAAAACGCCAACTAGTCCAACCGGTGAAGGATTTTATTGCGGTCTCGCTACTTATTATCTTGATTTTAATGGGTATTTACAGGCGGACATATCCCTATTTATTGGGCGTTTTGCTGCAGCCTTTATCCGTAATCAAAGCCGAAGATTTTTCAGAAAGTGGGGGACTTCAAAAAGTATTTTCTTTCGACATTATTTATTTTTTGTTTTTGTTAGCTACGATAATCGCCCATAGTTTGGTGATGGGTATCGTTATTTTTAGGCCTGATTGGATTGAGGATTGGGGTGGATTAACTTCACTTTCACTTTTAAATTTGTGGATAATTACCTCCTTTCTACTCTTGGCAGTGACTATCCTGAAGTTTTCCGTAATTAAATTGATAGTTTACCTCTTTGAATTGGGCAAGTCTGAGTTTGCGCATTTCTTTTATTTGCTCCGATTAATCAGTTTTGGCTTTACGATTATTTTGATTGCGACCACTTTTTTTGTTATAAACGACATTTCTGAACTAAAAATAGTCTTTACTCTACTCATTAAGGCGGTGTTTTGGGTATACCTGATTGGGGTTTTTGGACTCTTTTTAATTATGATGAATCGTTTGAATTTTAAGAAATACCATTTATTTACTTACCTTTGTCTGACTGAAATAATACCATTTTTGGTTTTGACCAAATGGGTTTTGGAATTTATCAAGTGATGTGTTGAACGTAAAAGGAACTCCCAACATGAGTGCAGCTCCAAAAGATCGCTATACCCCAGTAAAAAGCATACTGGTTTCTCAACCTAAGCCGACCGAAGCAAACTCACCTTATCTACTGCTTGCAGAAAAGTATAAGTTGAAGATAGATTTTAGGCAATTTATTAAGGTAGAACCTGTTCCACCCAAGGAATTTAGAAAGCAAAAAATAGATATTTTGAAGCACACGGCTATCATATTCACTAGCCGCAATGCGATTGATCATTTTTTTGCGATTTGCAAGGACTTCAAAATTGAAATGGTGGCTGAAAT
The DNA here is from genome assembly GCA_964202605.1 of Bacteroidia bacterium. GTDB lineage: Bacteria > Bacteroidota > Bacteroidia > Cytophagales > Cyclobacteriaceae > Algoriphagus. The sequence continues at coordinate 30,856 of CAXNJN010000026.1, forward strand.
GAAATATTTCTGCATTTCAGACCAGACCGCGCATTACCTTCAAAAATACATTGTGATTCGTAAGCGAAAGCTTTTTGTAGGTCTTAAGACCGCCGAAGATCTGTTTGACTATTTTAAGAAACACAAAAACGAAAAATATCTCTTTCCTTGTTCGGATATTCGGAAGGATGATATTCCCGCGTACATGCAAAAGCAAGGTATAGCATTTACAGAGGCAATCATTTACCATACTGTAGCGGCTGACTTATCTGATTTGGCCGATGTTAAATACGATATTTTGGCCTTCTTCAGTCCATCTGGAATCAAATCCTTAAAACAAAATTTTCCAGATTTTGTACAAGGGAAAACCAGAATTGCAGCTTTTGGGCCGACCACCGCTCAAGCAGTCCATGACATGGAACTTATTTTGGATATAGAGGCGCCAATGCCGAATGCCCCGAGTATGACTGGTGCATTGGAATTGTTTATCAAAAAAGCCAATAATTTGTAATTCTAAGAATCATTTTCTGTGGTTTATAAGTTTAAATTCCTAGACTAGTTTAAATTTGATAATTCCACAGCCAAAATGAACAGAAAAAGCCACTTGGTTAATTTTTTGATAGCACTAGCATTTTTGCTATTTCTCTC
>CAXNJN010000027.1:0-30587 GCA_964202605.1 Bacteroidia bacterium
CCTGGGTTTGATTGCCCTTGAAAATGGATTAATTGACGAAAAAATATTCGTTGCCCTAGTCGTCATGGCCTTGGTGACTTCGATGACTGCCGCCCCACTAATGAAATGGGCGCTAAACAAGAAAGCTGAAGAACCCGGCTAATCCCTTCACTTCAAATTATCTTTCACTTTTCGCACCATTCTTCCCTCAATAAATTAAACAAAGGGACTATTTTTGGGCTTTTCAAAAGAAATAATACAAGTCCATGTCTACAAGTCACGCAAAAATAGGAGTCCTTCTGGTCAATTTGGGAACTCCCGACAGTACCAAAACAGGAGATGTACGCAAGTATCTGCGTGAGTTTTTAATGGATGGGCGGGTGATCGACTTTCCCTTCATCCCGCGATGGATGCTTGTCAACCTGATTATTGCCCCCTTCCGCTCCCCAAAATCCGCTGGTGAATACCGCAAACTGTGGACCGACCGTGGCTCCCCCCTACTTTTTCATACCCAAGACTTGAAGGATAAGCTGGTAGAAAAACTTGATCCTGAAAAATACCTCGTGGCCATGGCCATGCGCTACCAAAATCCTAACATTAAAAAGGCCTTGGATGAGCTAAATAAGGCAAACGTAAAGAAAATTATTGTGCTCCCATTATTCCCTCAATATGCATCCGCTACTAACGGGTCGGTGATTGATCGGGTGATGGAAATCGCCCAAACCTGGCAGATTATTCCGGAGATGACCTTCGTGAGCAATTACGTGGACCATCCCTTGTTTCTTGAGGCTTGGGCCGAACTAGGTCGTGAGGCCATGCAAAAACACGACTACGATAAATTCCTTTTTTCCTACCACGGCCTTCCCGAGCGGCAAATACGAAAGGGAAGCGTGGATGGCCACTGCAAGCTCGGCACTTGCTGTGCCTCCTATGGCCTAAAAAATCAGTTTTGCTACCGAGCCCAATGCTTCCAGACCACCCGATTGGTGGCCGCCAAACTAGGACTTCCTGAAGATAAGGTGATGACTTGCTTCCAATCCAGATTGGGCAAAGATCCTTGGATCAAGCCGTATACAGAGGATACCATCAAGGAACTTACCAAAGAAGGAGTAAAAAAAGTACTCGTTTTCTCCCCTGCCTTTGTAGCGGACTGCTTGGAAACCACCGTGGAAGTGGGCGAAGAATACAAGGAGCAGTTTGAGGAACTAGGTGGGGAGCACTGGGATTTGGTTCCCAGCCTCAACTCCAGTGACACTTGGGTAAGGTGTGTGGAGGATCTAATTGTGTCGAGATCATAGGAAAAAGTATCAAGTAGCTAGTATCAAGTAGCAAGATTGTACCAAGTACGAAGTACAATGTACCAAGTAGCTCCAGAAGCAAGAGACAAGAAACAAGAGATTAGACTAGGAAGCATGCTGACTTTGAAGACTAGTTTTCCCCACTTCGTCATTCTTTGGTCAGCGTTCGACATTCGACATTAGCTTTAAATTCCGTACTTCGTATCTCGTATTTCGTACTTAACAAATTCCCTTGTCCAAATCCTCCTCCCAAGCCCTCCTTATTCTCGGTGTGGTGTTGATCTCCATCAACCTGCGCACCTCCATTGCTTCGGTGGGGCCACTCATTCCATTTATTCGGGAGGATCTGGGGATATCCAATGGAGAGGCAGGATTCCTGACTACCCTAAGCCTGATAACCTTTGCGATTTTTTCCTTGTTTGCTCCTAGCATTGGCAAGAAGCTGGGCCTAGGAAAAGCCATATTTCTGGGAATACTCCTGCTGGCCCTAGGCGTGGTCATTCGGGTGCAAGGAGGTATCGCCTTACTTTACATGGGCACAGCCTTGACGGGAATCGGGATTGTGACTGCCAATGTGCTGATGATTCCTTTCTTCAAGGCCCGGATTCCAGAGAAAATCGGTTTGATGACCGCCTTGCTCTCTACGGGCATGTCCTTATTTGCTGCCATCGCTTCGGGAATTAGTGTGCCCTTAGCGGAAGGGCTTGGATGGGGATGGAGAGGGGCTCTGCTTTCTTGGGTGGGGGTGATGGTACTTGCACTCATCGCCTGGATCCCACAGCTATCTCCTCCCAAGTCCAAGGACAATGCCGAGGAGCTAGAAGGAAAAAATGTATGGAAATCTCGTCTTGCATGGCAGATAACCGGATTTATGGGGACCCAATCGGTGATGTATTTTACGATGATCACCTGGCTACCCGACCTGTTGATCGCTCGTGGCATGACTCCGGTAAATGCTGGAATGGCACTATTTTACATGCAATTGATCTCCTTGATCGGCGCTTTCTTTACCCCCAACCTCCTGCTTCGCCTTCCCCAGCAGTCTGGTGTGGTGATAGTAGTGGGCATCGGCTACCTGCTCGGCTATTCCGCGCTTTTCATCCACAACGAACTGCTTACATTTGCAGCTCTTACGGTCATTGGCATCGGGAGTGGAGCAAGCTTGAGCATCGCCTACACCTTGATTTCGATGCGTACAGCAGAGGCGTTGACCACCTCTAGGCTTTCTGGAATGGTGCAGTCGGTAGGCTATGTCTTAGCTGCATTTGGACCCCTGGTTTTTGGCATCTGCTTGGATGTATTTGGCAACTGGAACCTGCTGATTTGGTTTCTCTTGGCCATGACACTCCAGTTTATCGTTCTGGGCATCCCTTCAGGCAGAGATCAAAAAATCTAAGGCTAGATTCTTCGCATTTTTCTGCCTGCCTCTGCAAAGAAAGCGGTATTTTTGTGCTGTCAATTTCTACTTCCTATGCAAGATCTACTCCAAACCTTGGGTATCTCAGACGCCCTAGTTGACTATGTTTTAATGCCTCTACTGATCTTTTTCGCACGGGTAACCGACGTATCGATCAACACACTCCGCTTCATGTTTATGGTGAACGGCAAGAAAAATATCGTTCCCATTTTGGGTTTTTTTGAAACCTTGATTTGGCTTCTGGCAATCGGACAAATTTTCCAAAATTTAAATAACCCACTGTCCTACTTGGCCTATGCAGGGGGCTTTGCCATGGGAAATTACATAGGCATGACATTGGATGAAAAATTGGCTTTAGGAAGAGTATTGGTCAGGGTAATTACACCAAACTCCCTACCCGTCTTGCTGGAATTTATGAAAGAAAAAAACTACCGCTTCACCAGCGTGGATGCAGAAGGACGCTACGGCAAGGTCAACCTCTTGTTTACAGTCATGAAGCGTGACCAGCTGCCAGAGTTTATCTCCCAAGTAAAGCAAATGGATGAAAAGGCTTTTTATACCATAGAAAGTGTGAAGCGCGTGTCTGAGGACGAATTCAATATCATGGACGACAAGCCTCGATTCCTCACTCGCCTCTTCAACCGAGCCCGAACCTAATGAGCAACAGCTGGTTTCAATTTCAGCAGTTCCGGGTGGAGCAAGACCGCTGTGCCATGAAGATCAGTACCGATGCGGTCCTGCTAGGTAGCTTGGTTCAAAGCGATGCTCCCAAGCAAATCCTAGATATCGGCACAGGAACGGGAGTCATCGCCCTGATGCTGGCCCAGCGCTTTCCTAATTCAATCCTCACCGCCTTGGAAATTGACCTAGAGACAGCCAATCAGGCAGCGGAAAATTGCTTGAAAAGCCCTTTTTCTGAACGATTAACAGTCCTGCAAGGTAGGTTTCAAGATTTTCCAGTAGAGGACCGCTTTGATCTGCTGGTCAGCAACCCTCCCTTTTTTCCCGATCACCTCCCGACTAGTGACCCCAAGAGACAGCAAGCCCTACACACCGACAGCTTGTCCTTTGAGGAACTTTTACAAAAAGCAAGTCAACTCCTCGCTCCTTCCGGTTCTTTCTGGGTGATTTTACCTCCACGGCAAATGCAGGATTTTCTCCAATGCGCAAAAGGGAATGGGCTCTTTCCACTTACTCGAGTGGGCATTCGAGACAGTGCTGCCAAGCCCATCCACCGAGAAGTGGTTTGCTTTAATTTTTCGGAGTCTTTAACAACTGCTCTTCCCGACGAGCTTCTTCTAAAAAATGAGGATGGCAGCTATTCAGAAAGGTACCAACAGCTGATATCTGGATTTTTATTGGGGTTTTAATAAAAAACTCGCTCTTTTCTACTTCTATTTCTTTGCGGAGAACCTAAAAAATTGTTCCTGTTCTTAAAAACCCTATTTTTGTAAGTTGACTATACCACTATCCCATGCAAAAACTACGCGCTGCATTTGTTTTTTTGATGTTGATCGCCTCCTGGTCCTGTACTGAGGAAGAGAACACACCGATTCTGGTATCGACCGAAGATATCTTGTTTGTGGGTGGCGATAAACTACGCGTGTCGGGCAGACTCCTGACCAATCGAGAAGTTTTCGCCGATGAACATGGCTTTGTCTTTTCTACCGACGCCTCCTTCTCCAGCCCCATCCTGCTATCCTTGGGTGAAAAAACGGAGCCGGGACGATTTATTGGTGAAAAAAGCGGATTTAAAATTGGGCAAACCTACTTTGTAAAAGCCTTCGCCGAAGTTGGCGGACAACGACTTGAGGGTCAAGCGGTAGAGTTAAAAACATTAACCCCAACTATTGGGAGTTTTTCTCCTACCTATTCCTCAGCTGGAAATGAACTAGTCATCGAAGGAAAAAATTTTCCAGAAGGCACCCAAGTCTTCTTCGGCAGCCAGCAGGCCCAGGTACTCAAAAACGTATTTGAGTCCAAGCTTACCGTAAAAATCCCCCCTGCAACAGGACAGGTAGTAGTTCCCATAAAGCTTCTCATCCAAGGTAAGGAGTATACCATCCCCACTTCGTTTGAATACCAGGCAGGGAAATACACCAAGGTAGCCGACTTCCCGGGTAACCTTCGAATTTACGACAACAGCTATTTTTCAAACAGCTCTGGATTCCATGTTGGGCTTGGAAAAATCAAACTAGGAGATAATTACGCTGGTTTCCAGCGCTTCAATCCAGCTACTGGCATTTGGTCGGAGGTTAGCTTCCCTGGTAACAGACGCAGATTTGCTTTCGCTACCACCAACTACCTCGGTGGCGGTGCTTTGGAACCGGCACGCGATCAGTTTGTGTATGACCGAAGCTTTTGGAAAATCAACGGAAGCACCTTCGAGCGCCTAGGTGACCTCACTTTCAACTCCCGCGAGGCCTTGGCCGTGGACTGGGAAGGCGGCTTACTTCTGTTTGGAGGTTTGGACGGTGCCTCTCTTCTGGTACGTGCCTACGACCCAGTGCAGCGGACCTGGTCGACCAAACGCAATGCCCCAATCGCTCTAGGACGCAACGCCGCCGCCTTTGCCCGAGCTACTCGGGTGATTATCTTGGGAAGCAATGGCCAGGTATGGGAGTATAATCCCCCGCTCGACAGCTGGCAGCTACTGACTACCTATCCGGGTAACAAAGGGCAAGGGTACCCCATCGTGGAAGTCATCGGATCAAAAGCCTATATGGGCTTGTATAGAGCTACTCAAGAACTCTGGGAGTTGAACCTAGAAACCCTTACCTGGAAAGCAAAAAATCAAATCATTGGTTTCCCCCAAAGTATCAACAGCGGCCACTTCCAGCACAATGGCTCGATTTATTTTCTCCGTGCTCCTGAAGAATCCGTAAGTGGATCCTTGACCATGGAGTTGTACAAATTTGCCCCAGACGCGATCTAAGCCTATCCCTATGAAAAAAATAGTTCTTTTTATCTTTTTAGTAGTTGGGCTTTCATCCGCATGGGCCCAAACTCCTGCGGTGAAACGGGAGGTAATAGGTCGTGACATCGGGCAACTCAAAGGCATCAAACTTTCGGGGCGAATCACCGACGAAATCACTGGAGAAGCCCTTGTGGGTGCCACCATCCGGATTCCCGAGCTCGAGCTTACCCGCATCACCGACGAGAATGGAAGCTTTGAACTGGAAGTTTCCCGGGCAGAGTATACCCTAGAATTCCGCTATGTAGGCTATGAAACCAAGATCTATCCCATCACCGCCGTAGGAGATGGTCGGATTACCATCCGCATGTTACAGGAAGATTTCACGCTGGATGATGTGGTAATCTACGGAAGTGATCCCGAGAAAAACATTAAATCCACCAACATGGGTGCAGTCACGCTCAGTGTAAATACGATGCGTGATCTACCTCCATTTATGGGAGAAATCGACATTGTAAGATCTCTTGCTACCCTTCCTGGTGTCAGTCAAGTAGGGGAAGCCTCCTCAGGTCTGAATGTTCGTGGAGGTGGAGTAGATCAAAACTTGATTCAATTTGCGGGTGCCCCGATCTACAACCCTTCGCACATGTTTGGCCTCTTCACGGCATTCAATCCAGACATGGTCAACGATGTCACCCTCTACAAGGCGGTGGTTCCTTCCCGATTTGGGGGTAGAAGCTCGGCTATTTTGGACATTCTCCCAAAAGCGGGTAGCGTAGACAAATGGGGAGGAGACTTCATGGCGAGCAACTTCTCCGGGAAGCTCTCACTCAATGGACCCCTGATCAAAGACAAGGTATCCATCCTCGGAGGATTTCGAATCTCCTACATCAACTGGTTGTTGAAATCGCTAAGCAATACCACACTAAACAACTCCAATGCTAACTTTTACGATGGCAACCTGGTCATCAGCGCACCCTTATCTGAAAACAACGAGTTTACCTACAGCTACTACACCAGCTACGATGACTTTGCTTTTGCCTCAGACACCACCATCTCTTGGCAAAACAATGCCCATTCCTTGCAATGGAAAAGCAAGTTGAGTGAAAAACTCAAACTAGAAACGCTCGGGTTTTACTCCCTCTACGACTATGGGATTTTCAATCAATCGGGGCTCAACAACTTTGAAATCAACTCCAACATCAAAGACATAGGTGGGCGAACCTTTTTTACCTACAGCCTAAGTCCTTCCCAAACTATCACAGCAGGAGCGGAATTCAAGCAGGTAAGTGTGCAACCAGGAGAGCTCATCCCCACAGGCACCGAGGCGGACCTGCTCCCCAAAAAGGTGCAAAATGAATTTGGGCGAGAGGCTGCCGCCCACTTCCAGCACGAGCTGGAGCTGGGAGAAAAAATTGGACTTACCTACGGACTGAGGTACGACTTTTACCAGTACCTAGGTGCTCGCACGGTCCGGACCTACCGAGAAGGCAAGCCCGTATCGGATGGATCGGCCATTGGGGAAACAAACTTTGCCAAAGATGAAGTCATCCAAACTTACGATGGGCTTGCCCCTCGCGCTTCGTTCCGCTACTCTTTCAATAAGGCCAGTTCGGTGAAGTTGGGCTACAACAAAATGTACCAGTTTATCCACCTGATCTCCAATACCGCGACCATCGCTCCTTCGGATGTATGGAAACTCAGTGATGGATTTTTAAAACCACAAATTGCCGACCAGCTCTCCTTGGGCTATTACAACAATTTCAGGGGAAACATCTTTGAAACCTCAATAGAAGTGTACTACAAAGACCTTCAAAATGTGGTAGAGTACAAGGACGGCGCCAACCTGATTTTACAAAACCACCTAGAAACCGAACTAATCCCTGCGCAAGGGCAATCTTATGGACTAGAATTGTATGTCAAGAAAAACTTGGGCACCTTGACAGGCTGGATTTCCTATACCTATTCCCGATCCTTGCGAAGAGTGATTACTCCCTTTGAGGAGGAAAACATCAACAATGGAGCTTGGTATGCCTCCAACTTCGATAAGCCGCATGACTTGACCTTGATCGGTAATTACAAGGTAAGTACCAATGCCTCCATTTCGGCCACTTTTGCCTACAGCACCGGCAGACCCATCACCTTCCCAGAAGCAAAATTTGATTATTCAGGAAACAATCTGGCCTATTTTAACAGCCGAAATCAACAACGACTTCCTGACTTTCATCGACTTGATTTTTCAGTCAACTTCAAGCTGAACGGCACTGGGAAGTTTTTTGAAGGAGATTGGACCTTCTCTGTACTCAATGTCTATGGACGCAAAAATCCATTTTCTATCTTCTTTGACGATGCCGCCAGCCAACCTCCACAAGCCTTCCGATTGGCTCTTTTAGGCATCCCACTACCTAGTTTAAGTTACGCCATTAGCTTCTAAAAGCCATGTTGAAAAGACTACTCTATTTACTCCTAGTACTTCCAATGGCCTGTGTCGACCCATACAAGGTGGAGGTGCCGGAAGGAGCACAGCTACTAACCGTAGAAGGAATTATTTCTACGGGACCGGGGCCCCATGCCATTACCCTCACGCGCAGTGCCACCTACGGAAGTATTTTTGAAGGGCTGATTCGCCCCGTTTCCTTGGCTACTGTGGTAGTCAGAGACAACGAAGGCAATGTCACCTTTCTCACCGAAGGAACGGAAGCCAAAGGAACCTATTTTACTCCTGCTAACTTTTCAGCGAAGGTGGGCAGGTCCTATACCTTGCAAATACAGACCATCGAAGGGAAGGTATATACCTCCACCCCCGAACGCGTGGCGGCTGTACCTGCTATTCAATCCTTAAACATTCGGACCGTAACAGTACCCACCGAAGGAAGCGATGTGCCTAAATCTGGCATCCAACTCCTCGTAGAGCTAAAGGACCCTGCGGATGAAAATAATTTTTACTACTGGAAAAATGGCCCTGCAGTCTACATTCTAGAAACTCGACCGGATTTATATACACCCCGACCTTCCCCTGCAAATCCAAATCGCACCCCGCAGCCTAAGGATTGCTGTGTGCAGTGCTTCCGCTACGAAGCCAGTAATAACCAGAGTTTATTTGTGGTCAATGACGACAACTTCAATGGCCTAAGCACCCGTATCCCCGCCTCCTTCATCGCAGACGATGGCATTCGATTTGTCAACAAGTTTCGAATGGATCTTAAGCAGTACAGCATCTCTCAAGGAGCCTATCGATTCCTGCGCTTGGTCAAGCAACAAGCAGAAATCTCTGGATCTATCTTTGATCCCCCTCCGGCTAACTTGCGAGGCAACATGATCAGTTTGGACAATCCAGACGAAATGGTGCTGGGCTACTTTATGGCAGGAGGCGAAACCTCCAGACGAATCTACATCGATAGAAATGACTTGACCTTCAAGCAAAATCGAGCGATCATCCCAGACGATTGTCGCGTAATTTCAGGAGCATTTATCGATCCTCCAGCAGATTGGAGGCCCTAAAATCAGAAAAGACCAATTGCATATTGGTCTTTTTTTTTGTTTCAATTATCAGTAACGAAAGAAGGCAAGGTTTGAAGTTTAAGAAGGAGAGCCGTGAACCGTTGACAGTCGACTGTGGTCAATTTTTCAATCCACTACCCGCTCCTCAAATCGAATTCCTTCCTTTTCTAACGCTTCCAAAATGGGGAGATAAATTTCCGGTACCACAGGAAGCTGAAGGCCTCGAACTGAAATTTTGCCCTCCAAAAAAAGATCAACTGCAATGGCCAAAGGAAGGCTTACGGTCTTGGCCATAGCCGTGTAAAGCGCGTCGTTTCCTTCCGTTACCAAACTAGAAATGATTTTTTTAATTCCGGTTTCGGTCTGAATCTCAAATTGATGCTGCATCACAATCAGATCCCGATCGGCAGGCTCAAGGGACCAATGCACTTCCAAAATGGCCTGCAACAGTTGTGCTGGGCTACCTTCAATAATTGGGAGTGGAATGGACTCAAATAGCCCCAACCATTGCAATTTTTCAAAAGTGGGAAAGTCTAAGTCTGGAATTACTTCTGCTAATTTTTCCTCTACCGTAAGTTGGTCAGACCAAGGAAGGAAGGTATTCAAAAACTGCCGGTAGGTACTGCCAAGAGGAAACTGCAACGATGCGGTATCGTCTGTCATCCCTAGCTGTACAAATACATCCCAAGCCTTGCAGAACCCTGCCCGCCGAAGCGTACCTCGAAGGAGGGTATCGACTTGCTCCAATCCATAAATAGCCTGGTAGTTTAAGGAATCTCGATTGGGGTAGCCGTCAAAATCGCCCACACCCGGAAAGCTGATGGTTTCTACTCGCTTGAATAGCTGCTGGTAGGGAACCATCTTCACTTCACCATGAACTAGAAACTTGGAAGTCCCTTGGCCTGCGAGCACCACATTCCGAGGGTTCCAGGTAAACTTGTATTTCCAGGGATTGTCCTCACTTTGGGGAGCCAGCAATCCTCCACAATAGGACTTAAAAGAGCGAATCACTTCTCCCTTTGCTTTTGCCTCATGGATGATTTTCAGGGCAGACATGTGGTCAATTCCTGGATCTAGCCCGCATTCGTTGAGAAAAAGAAGACCTTTGGATTCAATCTCGGACTGCATGGCTCGCAAGGCCTCGCTCTCGTAAGAGGCAGTAAAAAAATGTTTGCCCAGCTCCAAGCAATCCGCTGCCACTACCGGATGGAGGCCTGCGGGGAGCATGGATATCACCACATCTGCTCGTTCAATTAACTGCCTCCGGGAATTCTGTTCGGCTAAGTTCACCGCTACAGCTTGGGTATTCCTTCGCCCCTGGAGTTTGGATGCTACCAAGGTTGGATCCAAATCCGCTACTAGGAGCTGCCGATCTCCCCGAGCACAAGAGTCGGCTAGGTAATCAATCAAGTAGATGGCAGATTTTCCTGCTCCAAAAATCAAGATGGTGGACATGGGCTTGGTAATAATCGGTTAAAGTTGCTCCTTTTTTTCGGCCTGAAAAAAGGAAGATTAAAGAATTAAGGAACATTTACGTACTTTAATAGTCCGTTCCTATCCAAACCATTACGCTGCCTGTGAAAAAAATTACCGATACAATTGAGTTGGAAGAACTCACTTTTTCTGAATTGGATCCCCGAGAAGCTGCCTTACTCCAGCGGGCACAAGAAATTTCCACCAAGGCTTATGCCCCCTATTCCAAATTTCAGGTAGGAGCAGCGGTAGAACTCGCCAATGGTGAAATCTACCAATCATCGAATCAAGAGAATGTAAGTTTCCCGGTAGGCACTTGCGCGGAACGGTTGCTATTAGGCTATGTGGGGGCAAACTTCCCTGAACAGGCTCCCCAAACGCTAGCAATTGTAGCGCGGCGCGAAGGAGACGTCGATTGGGCAGGTGTTTCTCCTTGTGGCATGTGTCGGCAGGCGATCAATGAAACTGAAAATCGGTACCAAAGCCCAATCACCATCCTGTTATTGCAACCCAAGGGGATTGTACTTCGATTCCAAGGGATACGCCATCTGCTCCCACTTAAATTTGACGACCTTCACAGTTAAGCGTGAAAAAATCAATTCAATTTTCCTACGAAGCCCCGTATTTCCTATCGCATGATCCGACCGGAAAGGAACAAGAAGTATGGATTGTCCTCCATGGCTATGGGCAATTAGCAGAATTTTTTATCCGAAAATTTATCCCCCATGCTTCTGAAAACAGGCTATTTATCGCTCCTGAAGGAACCAATCACTCCTACATCAAGGATTTTCAGGGACGGGTGGGGGCCAATTGGATGACGAGCTACCAGCGGGAAACTGCTATTGCAAATAACCATATGTACCTAAATGGGATGATGGAGGAGGTCCTCTCCGCCTTCGAACAGGTACCGCGCATACACCTTCTTGGATTTTCGCAAGGGGCCGCGACTGGCACCCGTTGGGCTAGCCAATGGAAGGGCACCCTTGATTCACTTATTCTTTGGGGCGGAGGGTTTGCGCATGACCTTGCGCTAGAACTGGCAAAAGAAAAATTTGCTTCAACTGAGGTAATCCTTGTCCACGGACTGGAAGATGAGTTGGTCACTGAGGAAAGTAAGAAGAGACAAGAGGAGCTTCTTTTAGAGCTAGGCAAGCCGCTAAAACTGCTTACTTTTTCTGGAGGGCATGAAATAGACCCAAAAACAGTAGAAAGAATTATAAATCAAGGGTTTTAGCCATATTTTTTTGGGTGGAACTTGCGTTTTTTAAAACAATTTGTTGAACTTTCGAGCTGTCGTACTTTAAAAATATTTGAACTCCATCCATGCTTTCGCTTACTGAAAAAGAGGTAGATCTAATTGCTACCCAATTGCTTAAAGGCAATGTGTGCTTCTATCAAGTTGACAAGAAGAAAATCCATCACTTGCCTGACGATGAAGATCATTTCAACTACGACCTAACGCCAGAGGAGGAAGATATCCTCGACGAAATCGAAGATCAACCAGACAATTTTGCTGAGTTTACCAGGCTTGAACCGTCCCAAGAGCACCAGTTGATGCAGGACTTTGTGGACAGAAGGGTTAAGGAGCGGACGCTAGCCGAGGACCTCGTGAGTGCACTAAGCAATCCAAAGGCTACTACGGCCTTCCGATTTCTGTTGGATGGCTCTAAATACAAGGAGGAGTGGGCAGAGTTTCTCCATAGCAAATACCAGGACTGGATCAAAGAGCAAGTAGATTCATTCAACTACGCGGAGGACTAAATCTCAACCGCTCCAAGATTACCCTTCAGAAGCCATTTTTTTAGGTCTTGTTGACTATATTCAATTCGTCAATCGGATTGATCTTACCATGAAAAAATTATTCTTATTCCTCCCGCTCCTTTTTGTAGTTCACCTGATCCACGCCCAAACTTGGGACTGGGGAGGACCATTAGATCCCCTCCAAGCCAAGTTTCAAATCCAACAGTACCGACTTGAGCTAGAAATTTTTCCAGAAACGCAGTCCATTGCTGGACAATCTACCATCACTTTTTTGGCCAATGAAAAGCTAGATACACTGCGGTTTCAATTGATTGATCAATACCAAGTAAGCAAGGTGCTCATGGACGGGAAAGCCGTTGCTTTTACCCATAAAAACGACCTCCTTGACATCCTCCCAATAGACTGCACCTGCAATCAGGTTCAGATCTTCTACGAGGGCCCAACTCCGATTGCGCAGAATCCTCCTTGGACAGGAGGGTTTACTTGGGAAAAAGATCATATGGGCAGGCATTGGATGGGATTGTCCTGCCAAGGCGAAGGAGCAAAGGTCTTTATGCCGGCCTTAGACCACCCCTCAAGTGAACCGCAGCAGGGGGTGGAGTTACTATTCACGGTACCCAAACCCTATTTTATCGCCTCCAATGGACGCTTGATCCAAAGTCAAGATCAGGGTCAAAAAGTGCGCTACCACTGGAAAACGGACTATCCTATCAATAACTACAACATCAATTTTACCCTAGGCATATTTGAAAAAGCGGAAACCCAGTTTCGTTCCATCTCGGGATCTCTGATTCCGATGGAAGTTTGGGTACTCCAAGAAAACAAACCCAAGGCCAAGGAATTGCTTGAAGTCCTTCGAGTAAGTGCTCAAACGCATGAAAAATACTTTGGCCCCTATCCTTTTCCAGAAGACAAGATTGCGGTCGTTGAAACTCCTTACCTAGGAATGGAACACCAAACCATCAATGCCTACGGGAATAATTTTCAGTATATCCCTATGGGAAAAGTCAAGTACGACTGGCTGCTCCACCACGAACTAGGCCACGAATGGTTCGGCAATAAGGTCTCTGTAGGCGACTGGGCTGACATGTGGATTCACGAGGGCCTTACGGCCTACGGGGACTGGTTGTTCTATTGGGAACATGGGGGACCGGAGGCCTATTTTAAAAAAGCGAGGTCTGAAGCCCGGGGCATTCCTCATGCCCGACCCGTAGTCAGTCCTCCCAACTCCACCGAAAAGACGGCCTACCATCCCGAAATCTATACCAAGGGAGCCATGGTCATCCATTCCTTGCGGGGAGTTCTGGGAGATGAACTCTTTTTTCCTGCCCTAAAAGCATTTGCCAGTGAAGAAAAATTTACCTACTTAAATCGGGTGACCACCCAAGATTTTACCGACTTTATCCAGAACTATACTGGGCAAAATTTGGAAGGGTTTTTTAAGCTGTACCTTGAGACAACATCCTTGCCAAAGGTGACGGTAAGCAAACAAGGAAAGTCGGGTTACCGAATTGCCTTGGAAGGTATTGACTTTGAAATACCGGTGGAAATCAAAACCTCGGAGGGTAGTCAAAAACTTTGGATTGGAAAAAAGGGAGTTTTAGTTGCTAGCAGCAGTTTACCGGAGGTGGATCCACGGGGCTGGCTGATGCTTCAGCGGTAAGGAAACTAGTTTCCGCAGGAGACCGAGCGTAATTAATTAGTCTCGCAAAGACGCGCAAGCCTGCCTACCGCAGGCAGGGCGCAAAGAATTAGATATGTTAGTTTAAACCTTATCCTAGGACAAGACATTTTAATCTTTAGCCAGAATTTTCAAGCTCTGGAAGAGCGAAACAATTATAACCCCGGGTGAAGCCCGGGGTACAAGAACAAAAAGTTCGTGGCGAGCCCCTGCGGGGCGACACAAAGACAAGTTTCGGTAATTAATTAGTCTCGCAAAGACCCGCAAGGCGCAAAGAATTAGATTTGTTGATACTACTCACCCCCCCCTAAAACCAAAAAACGGTGCAAGCTTTCGCTTACACCGTTTTTTTATCTGTTAATTCTAGATTTAGATGCCAAACGCCTGCTTCACCTTCTCCACATAATCCAACTTCTCCCAGGTAAACAACTCTACCTTCTGGGTGATTGCTGGGCGGTAAGGGGAAGTGTAGGTCTTATCAACCCACACACTCTCTCTACCCATGTGGCCGTAAGCGGCTGTCTCTAGGTAGATCGGTGTACGCAATTTCAAGCGCTGCTCGATGGCATACGGACGCATGTCGAAGAGGTCTTCTACCTTCTTAGCTATCTCTCCATCACTCAAGTTCACCTTAGCAGTGCCATAAGTGTTGATGTAAATACCCATCGGCTTGGCAACTCCAATTGCATAGGATACCTGAACTAGGATCTCGTCCGCTATTCCTGCTGCCACCATGTTTTTGGCAATGTGGCGCGTCGCATAGGCTGCCGAACGGTCTACTTTGGATGGATCTTTGCCAGAGAAAGCTCCTCCTCCGTGAGCGCCCTTGCCCCCGTAGGTATCTACGATGATTTTTCTACCCGTAAGTCCAGTATCGCCGTGTGGTCCACCGATCACAAACTTGCCCGTTGGGTTGATGTGGTAGGTGATCTGGTCGGTGAATAGTTTTTGAAGTGAAGGCTTCAACTTGGCCTTCACACGTGGGATCAAAATGTTGATGATGTCGGCTTTGATTTTGGCAAGCATCGTTGCCTCCTCATCAAAGTCATCGTGCTGAGTAGAAACTACGATCGCATCGATGCGCTGAGGCACGTTGTCGTCGGAGTATTCGATGGTCACCTGAGACTTCGAATCCGGACGTAGATACGGCATATCCTTGTTCTCTCTGCGCAATTCCGCTAACTCAAGCAAGATGCGGTGCGAAAGGTCCAATGCCAAGGGCATGTAGTTGTCCGTTTCGTTGGTGGCATAGCCAAACATCATGCCTTGGTCGCCTGCACCCTGCTCCTCTGGGTTCTTGCGTTCTACACCCTGGTTGATGTCAGCAGACTGCTCGTGGATGGCAGAAAGCACTCCACAAGAGTTGCCTTCAAACATGTATTCGCTCTTGGTGTAACCAATCTTGTTGATGACCTCGCGGGCAATCTTTTGTACGTCTAGGTACACTTCAGATTTTACCTCACCGGCAAGGAACACTTGTCCGGTAGTTACGAGTGTTTCGCAGGCTACTTTGGAGCTGGGATCAAAAGCCAAAAAGTTGTCAATAAGCGCGTCGGAAATCTGATCCGCAATTTTATCTGGGTGGCCCTCAGATACAGATTCTGAGGTAAATAGGTAAGGCATACCGTTTTTTATTTTTCGTGAATGGTGGCACAAAATTACAGGAAGTGCCCGAAATAAAAAACTGCATTATCGGGGCTGCTCCAAACAGCCTAAAAAGAAAAAGAGGAGGCATTAGCGAAGGAAAAAAATACGCTCGCAAAGTAGGGAAGCCTGCCTGCGGAAGGCAGGACGCAAAGAAAGTTAGTAGAGTGAAACCTTGGCGTCTTGGCGCCTTTGCGAGAGCACTATTTTAAGGCTCGCAAAATAGGAAAGCCTGCCTTACTGCAGGCCTATCTACCGCAGGCAGGTCGCAAAGAAAACCATTGCTTTGCGGCTTAGCGCCTTAGCGAGATCCTTAATTTTAAAGAAAATCAAGGTTCTAAGAAAAACCTTCGAGGTTTTATAAACCTCAAAGGTGATCAAAGACCTTCGGGGTTTTAGAAACCCCAAAGGTCATCAAATCATCTCCACACTGCGCTTCACAAAGGCAGTTAAGTCCTTGCCAGTTAGCAAGCCCTGAGAGAGTAAAGCCAGATCGAAGGCCTGCTTGGCAAGCTTCACCTGACTCTCTTCATTTTCTGCCTTTAGGATCTTATCAACCAAAGGGTGATTGCCATTGATAGCTACCTTGTAGCTATCCGGCAGGCTACCGTAGAAACTCATCGGTCCACCTCCAGTTTGTGCCATTTCCTTCATGCGGCGCATCCACTCTTCCATGGTGATGGTCACTGGCATTTCATCGGGACTTAGCCCTTCGATATCCACGGTATAGGTTTTGTTGGCAATGGCTTTTTCAAAAAGCTCCTTGACCGACTTACTCTGATCTTCAGTCAACAGGTTGGCATAGGTGGAATCTTTTTGAATCAATTTTTCTACCACATCCGAATCCACACGCTTGAGTTGGGTTTTTTCCAACTTGGACTCAATGTTCTGAATGAAATGATTGTCGATCGGAGAATCCATTACCAACACATCGTACTCCTTCTTGAGTGCTGAATCGATAAAGCTATCCTGCTTCTTTAGGTCTGTGGAGTACAAATAAATCAGCTGCTCGTTTTTGTCGGTTTGGGTAGCCAACACCTTTTCACGGTATTCGTCTAGCGTATAGTACTCTTCCTTGGTGTTTTTGAGCAAAGTAAATTCCTTCCCCTTCTCATAAAACTTCTCCTCGGAAATCATGCCGTACTTCACAAACAATCCAATATCTCCCCACTTTGCCTCATATGCCTTGCGGTCTTTCTTGAATAGCTCAGAAAGTTTATCAGCAACTTTCTTCGTGATGTAGTTGTTGATCTTCTTCACGTTGCCATCGGCCTGCAAAAAGCTTCGAGACACGTTGAGCGGAATGTCCGGGGAGTCAATCACCCCATGAAGTAGCATCAAAAACTCAGGAACAATGTCCTTCACCTCATCCGTAATAAATACCTGACGGCTAAATAGCTTGATTTTGTTGCGCTGCAACTCAAAGTCATTTTTAACTTTTGGAAAATACAGCACCCCCGTCAAGTTGAACGGATAGTCTACATTGAGGTGGATCCAAAATAAAGGATCCTCACCCATAGGATATAAACTCTTATAAAAAGCGAGGTAATCCTCGTCTTGAAGATCGCTCGGTGACTTGGTCCAAATAGGAGCGGTAGTGTTGAGAATATTGTCAACCTCTACAGACTTCCATTTCTTCTCTCCCTTATCGTCTACACCATCTTCTACTGACTCGGATTTGGTGCCAAACTTGATGGGGATGGGTAGAAACTTGCAGTACTTGTCCAGAATCCCTTGCAACTTCCACTTGTCCAGAAATTCTATCGAATCCTCGTTGATATGGAGAATGATGTCCGTTCCTCGGGTCTTTTTCTTTCCTTTTTTGATTTCAAACTCAGTGCTTCCATCACAAGTCCAGATTGTAGGCTCAGCTCCCTCCTGATAAGAAAGAGAATGGATATCTACATTTTTGGCCACCATAAAGGCGGAATAGAAACCCAAACCAAACTTGCCAATGATTTCGTTGGCATCTTTGGAGTCCTTGAATTTCTCCACAAACTCCGTGGCTCCAGAAAATGCAATCTGGTTGATGTATTTTTTGATTTCCTCAGCAGTCATGCCGAGTCCTTTGTCGGAGATGGTGATGGTCTTCTTTTTTTCGTCAAAAGAAACCTCTACGGTGAGGTCACCTAATTCCCCTGCATACTGACCTAATGTCGCAAGTCGCTTGATTTTTTGAGTCGCATCTACTGCGTTGGAGACCAATTCCCGAAGGAATATCTCATGATCAGAATAGAGGAATTTCTTAATGATGGGGAAAATGTTCTCGGTATGTATCGAGATCGTGCCTTTTTCCTGCATGGGCTTACATCGGTTTAGTTAAAGGTAAATTGTATCTATCCATAGGGTAGCAAGGCCTATTCCAAGTCTAAAAAAGTGACAAGATGTCAGCACAATCGAATTGCACTACGAAGCGGAGTTAAGCCTTTAGCTAGTTGAAAGGCGAGGGGGTATAGGTAAAGTCCAAGGGATTTGGAAAGTCAAAGCTGAAACCAGTAGCACTAATTTTTTCCGAACTAATCCACCTTCCTACTTTTTCATCGGCGGCTTCCTGATAGCTTGCTGGAGGAAGGATTCCCAAGGCACTCGCATTTTTTGCATAAATCTCTCGCCGTAAAGGATGCTGAGGCGCGACCCCATTGAAGGTTTGATTCCAAAGCCCTTGATCAATCACCCAAGCGATCATCCTTGCCGCATCGAGTTGGTGAATAAAATTGACACGAGTATGGCCTATTACCTGTTCCTTTCCTGAAAAATAGGTGCCAGGAATACGATCTGCACCCATAAATCCTCCCATCCGCAGAACAGTCAGCGCATAGCTTGGATAATCCGCCATCAATTGTTCTGCACGATACAAGGTGGGATTCCCTGCGGTGCTTTCCGAAATTAGTTCTGCCTCGGTGTAGGAATTGGGATTGGACCGATTGGGATAAATTCCTGTACTCGAGATAAAAATCACTTGCTCTACAGCGGAATCAACTAGCAGCTCTCGAATGATAGCGAGCTGCTGAAGGTACACTTCCCCATCCCCTTGACGACTTCGAGGAGGAATAGTAACCACCAAAATCTCCGAATCAAAAAGTCGGGGATACCCTGTTCCCTCAGGATCTGGGGTTAGGGAAAATTGGACTGCATCCAAGCCTCTTTTACGAAGAATTTCCACTTTTTCTAGACGAGTAGAAGACCCAAGCACTTGGTAGCCCTGGGTTTGCAAAAGCAACCCACTAGCCTCGCCGAGCCATCCCAAACCAATAATTGAAACTTTCTTCATGTGAGTACTAGGAATACAAAGGTACTGGAATGAGTTAGCAAAAGATCAAGCTCCCATCTCACTAAGAAACCAAGATCAGACCCCCGTTTGGAAGCCTAGTTTACTCTTTTTTAGGCAGGGTTCCCAAGAGGTAGTCCCAGAGGGGAGAACTTACCCCAAAAGCGGAATCTGGATCTTTGTAGTGGTGTATGGCATGGTGAACCCACAAGACCTTAAGAAAATTCTTTGGTGGGCTGTAGACATGCACTACATAATGAACGCCTAAATATCCGGAGTATCCTAGCAGAAAACCGGGTAAAAAATAAAGCGCAAAATCACCCATCAACAGGGTAAACAATAAGTACAGAATCGCGGCATAGGCCGCACTCACGAATGGAGGCATGGCCAAGCGGTCCTTGTCTTTGGGGTAATCGTGGTGTACCCCATGGATTCCGTACTGCAATTTATCCTTGATGGGAGTATCTGGTTCCATATGGAAAAAATGCTTGTGCATCAGGTATTCCACGAAGGTAAAAACAAAGGTTCCAATGAATAGGACGGCAAATCCAAGCCACAAGGGGATAGTAGTGGCAAGCCCAAAATACAAGGAAACGGAGGAAATGGCCAAAAACAGCGTAATCGGGACCAAAATATGCGTCCTAGAGATCCGTTCAAGAACAGGATTAGAAAAAATCTGAGCAGAACCGAAATTGTCTGGCCGATCTAATCTCCCAATCTTTTTCATGGCAAACAGTGGTTTAGGTAGTTGTGAAAAATTGAAGTATGCTAGAGCTATAAACTATCCTACAAAAATAAAGGTTTACTCTTTTAATTTTTTTTCTTGGCGATGACTTAGCTCATCTTTTTTTCACGTTCTGCCAGCGCAATAGTTTTTCGGTAATAATCCTCATACATCGGAAGGATCTGGTCGATGTCAAATTCTTTGGCTCGCGCCAAAGCCCGCTCCTTAAATCCTGGCAAATTGTCCTTGTCTAAAATAAATAAAGCTTTTTTGGTCATGTCCTCCACATCCCCTATCTCGCAGGCAAAGCCTGTAATTCCATCCAAATTCAATTCGGGGATTCCCCCTGCATTGGAGGACAATACGGGTACCTCACAGGCCATCGCCTCCAAAGCAGCAAGTCCAAAGCTTTCTTTTTCAGAAGGCATCAAAAATAGATCTGCCACAGACAATACCTCTTCTATTGCCTCCAATTTTCCCAAGAAACGGGTGTCTTCGCAGGTACCTAGCGTACGACAGAGTCGCTCCATTTTATCCCTTTCAGGCCCATCTCCTACCAGAAGTAGTTTGGCAGGAATCTCTTTGCGTACATTGTAAAACACATGAATGACATCCTCTATCCGCTTTACTTTCCGGAAGTTGGAGGTATGGACCAAAAGCATTTCCCCATTGGGACAAATGGCTAGTTTAAAGTGCTCCTTTCGCTGCTTCTTAAAGCGCTCCAAATCAATAAAATTGGGGATTACTTCGATGTCTCGCTTGATGTCGAAGTAGGCATAGGTTTCCTTTTTCAAATCCTCTGAAACTGCAGTAACCCCGTCGGACTGGTTGATTGAAAAAGTTACTACCGGTTCGTAACTCGGATCTTTTCCTACCAAGGTGATGTCTGTACCGTGAAGGGTCGTCACCACAGGAATTGAAATGCCATGGGTTTTGAGTATTTGCTTGGCCATGTAAGCGGAGGAAGCATGCGGAATGGCATAATGCACATGCAGCAAGTCCAGCTTTTCGTACTTGACCACACTCACCATTTTACTGGCAAGGGCAAGCTCGTAGGGAGCAAACTCAAATAAGGGGTAACTCTTAATGTCTACCTCGTGGTAGAATAGGTTTTCGCTAAAAAAATCTAGCCTCATGGGCTGCTTGTAGGTGATAAAATGTACTTCATGACCTACTTTCGCAAGTCCTTTGCCCAATTCAGTGGCTACCACTCCACTACCTCCGAAGGTAGGGTAACAAACAATTCCTATTTTCATTTACTGGATCGAGGCTTTACTAATCTGCTGATAACACGCATCAACTATAATTTTGTTCAAAATAAAAGATTTTTTATGCTCCCTTTTTTCTTAAAGAAATCGCAAGGAAGAAAAAACTAAGGCTTAATTACACAAAAATCTAATTAATTTACCAAACAAATTGGATACCCCTTATGAAGCATACTTTTTTAGTAATCGGACTAGTTCTCCTTGGATGGGCATGTACCTCTCCTACCAACACCGGAACCGAAAAAATAGACCCCCTCGCCTACTGGGGAGAAAATCCTTGGCCCGAGATTCGTAAAAAACGCATCAATAGCTTGTTGCCAGAAGCACTGAAAAATGCAAATGTGGCCAGCTGGCTAGTTATCTGCCGCGAAAATTACAACGACCCCATCGCGACGCATGTGGGTGGAGAAAATGCAAGTGGCACCGCGGCAATCCTTTTTTATGCAGATGAAACAGACTTTCATTCCCTAGCTTTTTCACCGGAAGGGGAAGCCAAAGCCTTGGAAGATCTCGCCATTCACGAGAAAGTGGAGCGCGTTCCTCGCGGAGAATCAGCAGTCGCCAAAGCAGTCGCCTTTATCAAAGAAAAAGGATTCCCGACGGTGGCGATCAACACTTCAGCCACCAACGAAATGGCCGATGGCCTGACACATAGCCAACACGAGGAATTGATTGCCTTGATGGCTGGTGACAAGAACAAGCTCGTTTCCTCCGAGGAGCTTGTGTACGAATGGCTTTCCATCAAGCTCCCTGAAGAGGTGGAAATTCTTAAAAAAGCAGCCCAGCTTGCATCCGATTTTCAAGAGGAGGCCTATGCTACGATTATCCCTGGCAAAACGACAGATGCAGATGTAGCCAAGTTTTTGAAAGCCAAGATGGCAGAATATGGGGTCACCGATGCCTGGCATCCCGACCAAAACCCGAATGTCAACTCAGGTCCTGACCGTGGGCATTCACATGCCACGGACAAGATCATTCAACCTGGGGATGTGATCCAAACGGACTTTGGAGTGAAACTATACGGCATCTGGGTAAGTGATATCCAGCGCTTTGCCTATGTGTTGAAAGAAGGGGAAACTAGCGCACCTAAGGACATCCAGACCTATTGGGAAAATGGAAAAGCCGGAAGCCGTATCGCGCTTGCTGCCATGAAACCTGGCGTAAAGGGCGAAGATGTAGACCGAGCCCAGCGGGACCTGATGGATGCCAATGGATCCTTGTATGTTCCATGGAGCACGGGCCATCCGGTAGGCTATGTGGCGCACGATGTGGGACCAAATCTGGGCGGTGCACGCATTCCTACACCACGACCTGCAGCACAGAAACTCCTGAAAAAAGGGATGACATTTGCCTTCGATGGGTTTCACTGCTGGAAGCAGGCAGATGGAACCGAAAAAACCATCTCCGTGGAAGAAATGGCCGTGGTGAATGAAAATGGAGCTACTTACCTGATTCCCCCTCAAGAAGACCTTATTTTGGTTGGAAAGAAATAAATTTTCCAGATTCTAAAAAGTCAAAAGCCAGGAAAACCCTGGCTTTTTTGTTTACCAAAGAAATCACTAAAAAGAAAAAAATCCGGCTTAATTCCGGCGCTCTTGGACCGACAAATTTTAACTTTTTCAATCATTCAACTTTCCAATTGGTTACCTTTGAGCAACCAAATCACTCCCTCGCTATGAACGAGCGATACCTGCAGCGCGGAGTTTCCGCATCCAAAGAAGACGTACACCAAGCCATCTCTAAGTTGGACAAGGGCCTATTTCCTAAGGCTTTCTGCAAAATTGTAGAAGACACCTTGGGCAATGACCCCGAGTATTGCAACATCATGCATGCGGATGGCGCTGGTACTAAATCCGCTTTGGCCTACCTCTACTGGAAGGAAACAGGAGACCTCAGTGTCTGGAAGGGTATTGCACAGGATGCCATCATCATGAATACGGATGACCTACTTTGTGTAGGTGCTACCACCAACATTCTTGTATCCTCCACCATCGGAAGAAACAAAAATCTGATCCCTGGAGAAGTAATCTCTGCAATCATCGAAGGCACCGAAGAAGTGCTTCAGATGCTGAGAGACAATGGCGTCAACGTGGTGCTTACAGGCGGCGAAACAGCCGATGTAGGAGACTTGGTGCGCACTGTGATCGTGGATAGTACAGTTACCTGCCGGATGCGAAGAGAGGACATCATCTCCAACGACCGCATTCAAGCAGGGAACGTGATTGTGGGTCTCTCTTCTTTTGGACAAGCGAAGTACGAAAAAGAATACAACGGTGGGATGGGAAGCAATGGATTGACCTCTGCGCGCCACGATGTGTTTCAGAAGGTCTTGAAAACGCGTTATCCCGAAAGTTTTGATCCGGCAGTACCCGATGCCCTCGTTTACTCCGGATCCTACCAATTGACTGATCCTGCCCCTGGCACACCCTTAAACATGGGTAAGCTGGTGCTTTCCCCTACCCGCACCTATGCACCGATTCTTGTAGACATATTGAATTACATGCGTCCCCATATTCATGGTTTGGTCCACTGCTCGGGTGGTGCTCAAACCAAGGTGCTCCATTTTATCGACGACCTTCACGTCATCAAGGACAATTTATTTGATACCCCTCCCTTGTTTCGCATCATTCAAGAGGAAAGTGGAACGGATTGGAGGGAAATGTACAAGGTATTCAACATGGGCCACAGAATGGAAGTGTACCTAGACGAGCGCTATGCTGAAGAAATCATCGATATCGCCGAATCCTATGGAGTCGAAGCACAAATCATTGGCCGTATAGAACCCCATACCGGCAAAAAAGTTACACTTCAAGGCACCAACGGCACCTTCGAGTACTAGGCCCAAAGAAGCACAATCGTGCTTCGAATCAATTTTTACATCCTTCTATGCCTCGGATTTTACGTGTATTTGTTTGGGTAACTGCCGCAGTACTTTTACTGGGATTGGCCACGCTGACTACGGTAGACCGAAGTACCAAGGAGGATAGCTCTTTTTTTAAAAATACCTTTACTGCTCTAGATAGCAGCATCTGGAGTAGCAGCAGCTCCTCCCACTGGCTGGGAGGGTGGGCATCAGTCAATGTCACCCCTGCACAACCGGCGGAACTCGTCGGTTATTCTCCTCGAGGACCCTACACCTTCGTTCAGGATTCCAGCCATGTCAAGGCTTTGAGCCTCAGCAATGGAAAATCCAGCATTGCCTGGCTCAATTACGAATTACTAATTGTCCATCCTCACTTGGCAGAGCAAGTTCGGGCGGGAGTCCAAAAAGCAGGGATCTCTTTAGATCAACTTATTTTTACGGCTACTCATACCCATTCCGGGATGGGGGGTTACATGCCCGGCCCCTTGGGCGAACTTGCTTTTGGAGGATATGATGAAAATATGGTAGCGCTGCTTGTAGCGGGATCGGTAAATGCCCTGCAAACAGCCCTAGCTACTCAAGACACGGTCACCCTCGCCTATAAAAAAACTAGTGTTTCGGACCTTGTTTCGAATCGCTTTACCAAAGGAGGCCCTACTGACCCATTCGTGCGTCAGGTACTCCTACAGCGAAAGGATGGGAAGAAGGCTACTTTCCTTACCTACTCTGCCCATGCCACCGCATTGAGCTCCAAGTTTATGGGACTATCCGGAGATTATCCCGCGTATTTGACCCAGCAACTGGAGCAGGAAAAGGTTGATTTTGCCCTTTTTGCTGCAGGAACAGTAGGGAGCCATCGTCCACTAATTCAAGGAAATAGTCCGGAACAGGTTGATGCCTATGCGCTCGCTATCGATGCTACCCTCAGCGCGGATACCAGTGAAGTGGCCATGCAAGGAGACGCTTTACTTCGCACTTCTCAGCTACAGATCAACTTGGGGGAACCCCAACTTCGCATTTCCAAAGACTTGCGACTACGACCCTGGCTCTTCCGATACCTACTCGGAGAGATGCCTGCCTATTTAGACATCAGCCAAGTGGGGAATATCTTGTTTATTTCCAGTAGCGGCGAACTTTCAGGAGTTTTTTATGAGGCCTGGGATACCCTTGCGGAAGAAAAAGGGTTGCATCTGGTGGTCACCGTTTTCAACGGAAGTTATGTAGGCTACATCACTCCCGATGAGTTGTACGACGCCTCCTACCACGAAGTCCGAGAGATGAACTGGTTTGGGCCAGGAAACGGAAAGTATTTTGATCGTCTTATTCAGGAAGTTATTCTCAAAGCAGAAAATTAATCGATAGTATCATGTCCCAACAAAACTGGTTTTCCAGTATGCTTACTCTCCACTGCCCTAAATGCAGGAAGGGACCCCTTTTTCAGTCCGGTAGAATTTCAAGGCCAGGAAGTTTATTTACCATGCATTCGGCTTGTCCCAATTGCAAACAATCCTTCGAACCCGAACCAGGATTTTACTTCGGAGCCATGTTTGTTAGCTATGGCATCAATACGATTCTTTTTATTGCCTCTTGGATCACACTTACTCTTGTATATCCCAGCTATTCTTTGATGTTGCTACTTGGATTACTTGTGGGGATCGTGCTGCTAAGCCTACCCCTCAGCTTCCGCTTGAGCCGATCCATTTGGCTTGCTCTTTTTGTACGGTACGATCCCCATCAGGCCACTAAAAAAGACGCCTAAATCCATAGGAGCAGCCACGGAATCCAAAAGGAGATTTCCATCCGTTGCCTTTTTTGTGTCACCGGAAGTTGGGATTGAAAAAAGGTCAGGTAATGAACCAAGAACATAAGCAGGAGAACGCAAGAAAAAGGGCGGTAAAAGGATGGCAACAAAATGAAGGAAGCCATCGTCCCAAAAATCCCCAGAAAGGCTAGTTTACGAATCCACTGAACCATTTGAAGTGGAGGAAAAAGCATGGCAATGGAAACAAATCCATCCTGTCGGTCATCTTCTCGATCCAAAAAGGAGAGCATCCAAAGATTGAGCAAGGCCAATAAAAAAAATACAGTTGCAAATGCCAGTGCCTGCCAGGACAAATCCTGGGCTTCAGACCGGAGCATGGGGAGCCATAAACTTCCAACCACGTAGAATAAAGCAATCGAAACCTCTTTCAGGGCGACGGGGCCTATTTTTTGAATTACCCAGCGACAGCCTCCCATCGCTAGTACGAGCACCAAAGTCAGTTGCATCTCCGTATTCCACCCCAACCAGTAAAAGGCACCTGCAAGGCCTGCAACTACAGCTACAAGGACACCTAGTGAGAGGACCAGCTTGTTTTGCCTGTAAAAAACTCTCCGAGGGGAACTACTGCCCTTACTTTGCCTTGCATCCAACAAATGGTCTAAACTGTAAATGGTCCATACGGCAAGCCCTAGGAGGACAAAAATTGGCCATTCCAACTGCACATGAACAAGTTCTTGAAAAAAATACATGCTTGCCATCGCGCCAAAGACAACATCCAAAGAAAGCCAAGAAAAAAGTAGTTGGAGTCGAATCAGTTTACACATCGCCTAAATTTAAATCCATCGCAGCACAGTGCCCAATGTATTCTGGATTTTTAGGTAAGTTTTTCTACATTTAAAGAATTTGCTCCCATAAATTGAATTTAGTTGACCCTAAACCCCATCTCATGAAAACCTACTTCAGTCTTTTCGCACTTCTGCTGCTCCCATTTCTCGCCCTAGCGCAAGAGCCGATAAAGGTTGCCTTTGTTGGCAACAGCATTACCCAAGGACCCGGAAGGGAAAATCCCAAATCCTACCCCTTGCAGGTAGGCACAATTCTTGGCGATGCCTACCAAGTCAAAAATTTTGGAGTGAGCGGACGTACACTTTTAAAGAAAGGAGATTTCCCCTACTGGAACGAGCCTCAATTCCAACAAGTAAAAGACTTTCGTCCAGATGTCGTGCTGATCAAATTGGGTACCAACGACTCCAAACCTCAAAACTGGGCACATAAAGCGGAGTTTGTACAAGATTACTTAGATCTCATTGCCGAACTTAGAGACCACATGCCCAAGGATGGTAAAGTGTACGTGATCCTACCGGTGCCCGTTACCCGCGAAAATTTTGGGATCAATCCAGAAATAATGAACAATGAGCAGCGGCTCATGCTTTTTGAGATCATCCAAAAGTCAGGAGCTGAAGTCATCGATCTGTACACTCCCTTGATGGATCGATCCGATTTATTGGCCGATGGAGTACATCCCAACGAAGAAGGGTGGGGAATCATGGCCCGCGTGATCAGTAGACGGATACGGATGTAATTCATCCACCCCTAAAAACAAAAAACCACAGCCTTGAAAAAAGCTGTGGTTTTTTAGTGTGTAAGAGAAATTACTTTCCAGCAAGTGCATTGGCACCAGCCACAATCTCGAGTATTTCGTTAGTGATTGCTGCCTGACGCGTACGGTTGTACATCAACTTAAGCTCCTTGAGAAGCTCACCCGCATTTTCAGTAGCCTTATCCATAGCTGTCATTCGTGCTCCATGCTCTGAGGCATTGGATTCCAAAACAGCTTTATAAAATTGAATTCTCAAAGAAATAGGGACCAACTCCTCAATGATGTAGGTACGTGAAGGCTCAAGCAAGTAATCTGTTTCAGCGGTAGTTACCTGATCTGACGCTGAAGCTGCCATGGGTAAAAACTGCTCTACGCGAAGCTCCTGAGTTGCCACGTTCTTGAATTCATTGAAAACCAGAAATACTTGGTCGTAGTCACCTGCCAAAAACCCATCCATCGCAAACGAAGCAGCTTCCTTGACAGCCTCAAAACTTAGCTGTTGGAATACCCCAAAATAGGTGTCTATCAAGTGGTAGTCTGATTTTTTATAGTATTCGTAGGACTTCTTTCCAATCGGCAAGATGCTGATTTCCGCACCCGAAAATTGGTGGTTGATGGCGTTGTTAGTCGCCTTGATGATGTTGGTATTGAATGCGCCGCAAAGTCCTTTATCTGAAGTTACAGGAACTAAAAGTACCTTCTTCATCTCACGCTTCACTGCAAAAACAATATCTTCATCCCCTTCAGCAGCAGAGGACACATTGTTGAGGATTGCAGTCAGCTTTTGTGAATAAGGACGCATCTGAACGATTTTTTCTTGCGCTCTTCTCAACTTGGCAGCTGAAACCATTTTCATGGCTTTCGTGATCTGCTGCGTAGACATGACCGAATTTATTCGTTGCTTTACTTCCTTGAGGTTAGCCATCAGAGATTGCTTTGTGCGTATAACAAGCCCTGCCAGCAAGCCGGCAGGGAATTAATAGAATTACTTCGCGTATTTTGGTGCTAGTTCAGCAGCTGCAGTAACAAGAATTTTGCCAGCACCGTCGATATCACCTTTTAGAATCAGTTGAATTGCTTCTGGATAAGATGCCTCCAACAAGAGGTAGAACTCCTTCTCAAAAGCTCTTGCTTTCGCAACAGGAACTAAATCCATCAAACCCTTGGTAGAAGCATAGATGATGGCAACCTGATTTGCTACGGAAACAGGCGCATACTGTGCTTGCTTCAAAATCTCCTGGTTACGACGTCCACGCTCGATCGTACGCTTGGTAGATGCATCAAGGTCAGAACCAAACTTGGAGAATGCTTCCAATTCACGGAATTGTGCTTGGTCCAACTTCAAGGTACCTGCCACTTTCTTCATGGACTTGATTTGAGCATTACCTCCTACACGAGATACCGAGATACCTACGTTGATCGCTGGACGAATACCGGAGTTAAACAAGTTGGTTTCCAAGAATATCTGGCCGTCCGTAATCGAAATTACGTTGGTTGGGATATAGGCAGATACGTCACTTGCCTGAGTTTCGATGATCGGCAATGCGGTCAAAGACCCTCCACCTTTTACCAAAGGACGGATGGAATCAGGAAGGTCATTCATCTGTTGCGCAATCGCATCAGACTGGTTGATTTTTGCAGCTCTTTCCAAAAGTCTAGAGTGCAAGTAGAACACGTCACCAGGATATGCTTCACGTCCTGGAGGTCTTCTCAAGAGTAGGGAAACCTCACGATAAGCTACCGCTTGTTTTGAAAGGTCATCGTAAATCACTAGGGCTGGGCGACCGGTGTCTCTAAAGAATTCACCGATTGCAGCACCAGTAAATGGAGCGAAGAATTGCATCGGCGCTGGCTCAGAGGCAGGGGCTGCTACTACCACTGTGTATGGGAGAGCTCCGCCTTTTTCAAGGGTAGCCACCACACCCGCTACAGTAGAAGCTTTTTGTCCGATAGCCACATAGATACAGAATACAGGTTCACCTTTATCGTAAAATTCACGTTGGTTAAGAATGGCGTCAATTACAACAGCAGTTTTACCTGTTTGACGGTCACCAATTACCAATTCACGCTGTCCACGTCCAATTGGGATCATCGCGTCAATGGATTTGATACCAGTTTGAAGCGGCTCTGTTACAGGTTGACGGTAGATAACACCAGGTGCTTTACGCTCCAAAGGCATTTCGTACAAGTTGCCAGTGATCGGCCCCTTGCCATCAATAGGATTACCTAGCGTGTTGACCACTCGACCCAGCATGCCTTCACCGGCCATGATGGAAGCAATCTTTTTGGTTCGCTTGACGGTATCTCCTTCTTTCACTCCTTTGGAATCTCCAAAAAGTACAGCACCCACGTTGTCCTCTTCGAGGTTGAGTACCATGGCCTTTAGGCCATTTTCAAACTCCAACAATTCACCGGCCTGCGCCTTAGAAAGTCCATAGATACGGGCTACACCGTCCCCTACTTGGAGGACTGTTCCCACTTCTTCTAGTTCGGCTTCAGTTCTGGCACCAGAGAGTTGTTCTCTCAAAATTGCTGAAACTTCATCAGGTCTTACTTCTGCCATGATTGGATACGGTTGAGTATTTTCGTTAAAACTGTTTTTCGTAATGATTTTGAGCAAACTGTATGCGTAGCGCATTGAGTTTGCTGCTGATGGATTCATCGAGCTGTCGGTCATTGACCTTGAGCACAAATCCTCCAATCAATGAAGGGTTAATCTTTTCTTCAAGTTGTACTTCCTTCATTCCGCTGATCTGCTTGACTAAAGCCACCAACTGGTTGCGCTGCACATCTGTAAGTGCAGTGGTGGTAGTGACTTCTGCCACCTGAATGGAACGGTACAAGTTGTACTGTGCAACAAACTCTTTGGCCACATCCAAAAGGATGTTTTCTCTGTTTTTTCTAGAAATAATTTGAAAAAAGGAGAGTGTCAAGGGGCTAGATCCTTTGGCAAATAGTGCTTTTAGTACATTTAATTTTTTATCCGAGCCCAATACGGGGTTTGAAAGCGCAAGGCCTAGCTCACGAGTGCTTTTGCCCATCGCTGCTAAAGACTTGAAATCTTCAAAAACCCCTTCCAGCTGTCCTTTTTCAATGGACAAATCCAATATTGATTTGGCGTACCGGGAGGCAACTCGTTGGTTAGACATGCCGAATTAGTTAAGCTTAAGGTCTTTGATAAACTGGTCTACAAGCTCCACTTGAGCTTTGTCGTCCCCTAATTTCTTGCGGAGTAGCTTTTCAGTTACTTCCAAGGTCAATAAAGCAACCTGATTTTTCACTTCTGTCAAAGCTGCTTTCTTCTCTGTTTCAATTACCGCTTTGGCGGACGCAATCAACAGAGCGCCCTGCTTAGACGACTCGGATTTGGCAGCTTCAATCATTTTAAGAGAAGCCTCATGTGCTTTGCTCAAAATAACATCCCGCTCCAATCTAGC
>CAXNJN010000028.1:0-30169 GCA_964202605.1 Bacteroidia bacterium
TCTTTAAAAGGGTTTTTATGATTCAACGATACGAAATAAACCAAAAAATTAATTACACCAATAGAGGTGACTTTAATTTTTTTTCAATTCTTGGTATTTCCAATGATGGGTTTGATGCAATCCACTTTTCTCTCAATAAGTTAGCCCAAACTTGCAGGTAAAAAATTACATCCTCCCGTGAATTTTTATTTAGGGAATCTCTTCTTTCTTTTTCGATTTGTGCGAGAATCTCAGGGTCAGACAATCGTTCAAGGTGTCCTAAATCCACTAAGCTTAATCCTTTCTCTAACATTTTGGATACGATCAGATCTATGGGATAACCGCTGCTTGGACAGTAATCGATAAGCTGCTCATTCCAATCTCCATGGCGCTCCATCGCATATTGATGAATTTGAGCTTTGGAAAAGGGAGTGAGCTCCTGCGCTAAATTGCCACAATTGCAAGCACCCATGTGACCCCATTGGTAAGAGGCACCCTGCTGAAGCTTGGATGCTGTTCGCTCCAAGGCTGCGATTAATTCTGGAGTTGCTATTGCCATTTTTTTTTAGTGTTAAAACCCAATTTAGAGCAGATGGTTTTCTTTTTCATGTCCAATTTTGATGCAGAGCTAATTTAATTCAGATTTTGAAAAAAATAGTAGCAATTCATTAATTCACGAAAATTTTTCTTTTCCTCGAAGCAGATCAAAAAACAATAAAAAATCTGATGCAAGGCTGTAGAATGGATAAGTGAAAGTTGCAGGCCTATTTTTTTCAAAAAAGAAGTGACCCACCCAAGCAAAACCATAGCCAAGCACAGGAATACCTGCAAGCCAGCTGTAATTCTCCAAGGTGATGGCCAATCCAAGCACAACTAATACCAAGCCTGTACCCACAAAATGTAGGAGGCGAGAGGTAGGGTGCTGATGTTCTGATAGATAGTAGGGATAAAATTCTTTCAGGGACTGGTACTTCTTTTCCATGGCTATTTAATTGGGATAGAATTATACTGAAGAAAGGTATTTGCTGTCTTTTCTACAACTTTTAGGGTGATTTTCGGCTTGCTTTTTGGCTGAGATACTTCAGCTACTCCTGTGAGTGTCATCAGGTACTTGTCTTGTTCGGGATCAATCACATCGAGGATAACCTGAAGCAAGGCATATTTAGTGGTGGTTACTTGGGGTCTGGAATTTCCCATCATGGGATTAAATAGCCAAGGATTATACATTCGCATCCCCCAAAAGGGATAGGAATTCATGGTATTCACGCTTTCCCGCTGTCTCAGATCTTCATTTGAGTGGTAGCGAATCACCAAATCGGGCTGCTTGGCGTCGTAGACAAGACCGGCAGCGACTAATTGAGCTTCCAATTCAACCTGCACCTGTTTGTCCAGATCGGAGTCCTCAAAGCCTTGGATTCCCAGTTCCTTATTGACCAATACAAAGCTGGTATATGTTTTTTGAAAGAGTATTTCTCTGTTTTCCACAAAAACCTCCACAGTACTGCAGGCAGTGCACAATGGGAACAGGCAAAAGAAGAAAAAACGAAAAATATTTAATCGATGCATCTATCGGTTTTTTTGTTCAAATGGCTAAATGTGAAGTTAATTTATCTTTTTCACGAAAAAAATACGGGTATTCCAAAGAATGTATTTTTGGCTAACGCTACTAATGTTATTTTTGACAAACTATACCCATGAGCAGACCTGATTTTGACGATATCTATATGGAATTGGCTGTAAATCTCGCCAAGAGATCACATTGCATCAAAAAGCATGTGGGAGCGGTATTGACAAAAGATACTCGGATAATTTCCATTGGTTACAATGGTCCTCCAGCAGGAACACACAACTGCGATGTGGAATTTCCAAGTGAAGGATGCGCGCGTGACTCCAAAGGAAGTTGTTCCTTGGCCTTGCATGCCGAACAAAATGCAATCTTGTATGCAGTGAAGAACAATACTTCTGTTGAGGGATCTACGCTGTATGTGACTTTATCACCCTGCCTTGCCTGTGCCCGTATTATTTTTTCAATGGGTATATCGAAGGTTGTTTACCTCTTCTCTTATGCAGAGTACAAGGGGATTGGCTCGGATGAAGGAGTAGACTTTTTGGCAAAATTTGGAGTAAAAGTGCAGCGCTATTCCAAAAAATTGGAAGTAAGTGATCTGTTGATCTAGATGAAATTTACCTCTGCCTGGAGTTGAATTCCAAATTTTTCAAATACCGAAGCTTGGATTTGCTCTGAAAGCTTTTTGATTTCTTCACCAGACCCTTCTCCGTAGTTGACCAATACCAGTGCTTGCTTGGCGTGTACGCCTACCTCACCTATTCGTTTGCCTTTCCATCCCGCTTGTTCAATTAGCCAGCCTGCCGCTACTTTTACACCTTCCGAACTAGGATAGCCTGGAAGGGTAGGGTAGTGTGCTTTCAATTGCTCAAATTGACTACTTGGGATGGTTGGGTTTTTGAAAAATGAACCCGCATTTCCAATTTCTTTGGGATCTGGAAGTTTGGATTGACGAATTTGGATTACCGCTTCACTCACCTCGCGAAGACTTGGATGTTGTACTCCTTTGGCTTGAAGCACTTCTTGAATAGCTCCATATTCCAAACGGAATGCTGGTGTTTTGTCTAAGCGAAAGGTGACGGAAGTGATTACATATTTATTTTTGAGGGTTTGTTTAAAGACGCTTTCTCTGTATCCAAACTGGCAGGCCTGACCATCAAAAGAATGGATTTCCAATGTGTCTCTATGCATGGCTTGAAGGCTGTGAAATACATCTTTGATTTCTACTCCATAGGCCCCAATGTTTTGCATGGGCGAAGCACCAACTGTTCCTGGAATCAAGGAAAGGTTTTCTAAACCAGCCCAGTTTTGGGCAATGCAATGCATGACTAGGTCATGCCAAACTTCCCCAGCACCTACTTCAACCCAGAGGTGATCCTCATCCTCCTTAACTACCTGTATTCCTTTGATTTCTAGTTTAATGACTAGACCTTCAACATCTTGTGTGAGTAATATATTACTTCCGCCGCCAAGGATTAAGACAGGGAATTGGTTTTCTTTTGCTGCGATTAACGCCGATTTTAATTCGGCTAATGTGCTTACCCTAGTGAAAAATTTTGCCTTTTTATCAATTCCAAAGGTGGTAAAGGATTTCAAAGAAATGTTTTCTTGTATCTTCATGGGCCAAGACTTGTCCTGCGAATTAAAGAAGATTTTGCGCCATTGTAAAATGGAATTGCAGAAGGATACATTCAATTATGAAAGAATTAATCATTTATGGAGTTAAAGTTAGGCCTGGGGAAAAGGCCAATATTGAAATTCCTATTGCTAAACTTCCTACCCATACCTTAATTGATTTACCAATTTTCATCCGCTCTTCACCACTAGATGGTCCGGTGGTTCTTATTAGTGGTGGTGTACACGGGGATGAAATTAACGGGATTGCCACAGCCAAAAAGCTTTTGGAAGCCTTTGATCAAGAGCTGGAATTAGTTCGCGGTGCAGTGATTGTTATTCCCCTAGTCAATATTTATGGCTTCCTATCGAATAGTCGTACTTTTCCTGATGGACGTGACTTAAATCGTAGTTTCCCTGGAAGTAAAAAAGGCTCACTTGCTTCCCGTATTGCCCATATCCTGAGCGAGGAGATCCTGCCATGGATTGATTTTGGGATAGACTTCCATACGGGGGGTAGAATGATTTCAAATCATCCTCAAATTCGAGTGGATTTCAAGGATAAGGTAGGAGTAGAATTAGCCAAAGCCTTTGGAACACACTATGTAGTGCATTCGAAGCATATTGATAAATCTTTTCGGAAAACAGCCTACAAAGAAAAGAAACACCTGTTGGTGTACGAGGGAGGGGAATCAATGCGCTTAGATCCCTATTCAATTGCCGAAGGGATTTCAGGCACCAAAAGGCTCTTACATCATTTGGAGATGATTGATGCGCCTCAAGTCCCGCAAACCACACTTGTATTAAAAGACAGTACCTGGATTCGTGCCAAAGCATCTGGGATTTTCTCCTGCATTGTGCAGCTAGGTGATTTTGTGCGCAAAGGAGAACTGCTAGCTACCATTTCTGACCCTTATGGGCAGGTGGTGGTAACTGTACTTGCAAGTATTACAGGACATCTTATTGGAATCAATAATAATCCAGTAGTCAATGTGGGAGATGCCTTGCTACATATCGGTGAGGAATAAAATCAATCCTCCGTAAACCAAAAACAGGTCCCGTAATACGGGGCCTGTTTTTGGTTTTTTCTCAGCTGAAGTATTTTTTTAATCCCTCAAGCTTCTCAAGTAATACTTTTTCAATTTTACGATAATCAGCTGTATTTGAAATAGTTGTGTTTACTGAAAAATAGTATTTTATCTTTGGCTCAGTTCCTGATGGTCGGGCAGAAATTTTGCTTCCATCGGCGAGGTAAAATTGCATCACATTGGATTTGTCTAAATCCAAAGGTTCTACCTTTTGAGTTTTTGGATAGCTAATGCGTGCATTTTTGACATCGTAAATCATTTCTACTGCAGAACCATTCATTTCCTTAGGTGGATTAGTTCGGAACTGACTCATGAGCTCCTGAATTTGTTCTGCACCGTCTTTTCCTTTTTTAGTGACCGAAATAAGAGCTTCCTTATAAAAACCAAACCGCTGATATACTTCCGCTAGCACCTCAAATACCGTTTTTCCTTGGGTTTTGTAATAGGCCACGGCTTCAGCTACAAGTGCGCAGGCACTGACACCATCTTTATCACGGACGAAGTCACCCACTAGGAAGCCAAAGGACTCTTCACCACCTGCAATAAAAGTTTCCTTTCCTTCTTTCTCAAGGATTATAGAAGCAATATTCTTAAAACCAGTAAGCACATTATAGCATGAAACCCCGAAACCTTCTGCGATTTTATTGATCAGTTCGGTCGTAACGATCGTATTTACCATAAAATCAGTTGCTTTGGCAAGGCCGAGCTCTTTTCTCCGGGAAAGCAAGTAATACACAAGGAGCGTTCCTGTTTGATTTCCATTCAGCAATTCATATTCTCCCAGTTCATTGGGTACAACGGCTGCATAGCGATCTCCATCTGGGTCACAGGCAAGCACAAGCGCTGCACCTACTTTTTGGCCCAAAGCTACTGCTAGGGTGAGTGCCTCAGCTTCTTCAGGATTGGGATAGATCACCGTTGGAAAATTTCCATCTGGTTCTGCCTGTTCCTTCACGATTTGAATATTTTCAAAACCAAATGCCCTCAATGCATCGGGAACCATTTTGCCTGAGGCTCCATGGATAGGAGAAAACACGATCGGCATTAATTTTTGTGACAGAATCGCATCCTTGGATAGGCTTAATTCTTTTACTCGTCCGAGGTATATCGCATCAAAGTCTTCTTCAATGTAATGAATCAGCTCATCTTGCTTGTTCCAATTCACTTGCTCAAAAGAGGTGATTTTTTGAACTTCCTTGATAATGTTTTCATCGTGTGGTGCTACCACCTGCGCCCCATCTTCCCAATAGGCTTTGTAGCCATTGTATTCCTTGGGATTGTGCGAAGCGGTAATCATGACTCCAGACTTACATCCAAAGTGCCTTACCGCAAAGGAAAGCATAGGAGTAGGGCGCATTTCTTTAAAATACATTACCTCGATGCCATTTGCGGTAAATACATCCGCCGTAGTCATCGCAAAGAGGGTGTTATTGATTCTGCTGTCGTGGGTAATCGCAACTTTAATTCTTTCACCAGGAAAGCAGGCAATTAAATAATTGGCCAACCCTTGAGTTGCCATGGCCACAGTATAGACATTTATGCGGTTGGTGCCCACACCCATCAATCCCCGTAAGCCTCCGGTACCAAATTCCAAATCTTGGTAAAAAGAATCCACCAACTCGGTAGGATTTGTTGCGATCAATTGCCGAATGCTCGCTTTGCTTGCCTTATCGATTGAGCTAGCTAACCAGCTTTCCGCCTTTTTTAAAATTGAAGGATCAATGCTACTCATGGGATTGAAAAATTAGGATTAGTAGTACAAGTTAGGAAAAATGTTACGGAGAGCCATAGCTAAATAAGCCTACAGCTGCCTCCTAAACTAGGAATTATAGATTACCTCTCAGTTCTTGTTCACGCTCTATCGATTCAAATAGCGCTTTAAAATTTCCTTTTCCGAATGAGGTGGCTCCCTTTCGTTGAATTATTTCAAAGAATAACGTTGGGCGATCTTGCACTGGTTTAGTGAAAATTTGGAGTAAATACCCTTCCTCATCCCGGTCTACTAGGATGTTTAGCGCTTTCAGAGGAGCTAAGTCTTCGTCGATTTTACCTACCCGGTCTAGTAGGTCATCGTAGTAGGAACTAGGTACTTCTAGAAATTCAACCCCTCTTTTCCGCAATTCCCCTACGGTATGGATGATATCGTAAGTAGCAATGGCTATATGTTGGACTCCAGGACCTCCATAAAAATCAAGATACTCTTCAATCTGGGATTTTTTCTTCCCTTCAGCAGGTTCATTGATGGGAAATTTGATGTATCCATTGCCATTGGAAACCACCTTAGACATCAAGGCAGAATATTCGGTAGAGATGTCCTTGTCATCAAAGGTCAACAACAACTTGAATCCCATGACGTCCTCGTAAAAGCTAACCCAACGATTCATTTCACCAAGAGCCACATTTCCCACACAATGATCGATGTACTTTAAGCCGATTTCTTCGGTGTTAAAGCTACTTTTTCGAGCTTGGTAG
The DNA here is from genome assembly GCA_964202605.1 of Bacteroidia bacterium. Lineage (GTDB taxonomy): Bacteria > Bacteroidota > Bacteroidia > Cytophagales > Cyclobacteriaceae > Algoriphagus. The sequence continues at coordinate 6,721 of CAXNJN010000028.1, forward strand.
CCGGGTAGGAAGAGACCTTGGTAATTTTTTCGTTCCACAAAGGTGTGTATCGTGTCACCATAGGTTTGGATACTTGCTACCCGAACTTCTCCATTCTGGTCCTGAAGCGTCTTTGGTGCTTCTACTGATACTGCTCCACGGCTAGTCGTTTCTTTCCAGGATTTCTCCGCATCATCCACCCAAAGTGCGAGCACCTTGACTCCATCTCCATGTTGCTTGATGTGTGTATTGATGGGGTGATCTGCTGAAAGGGGAGAGGTCAGCACTAGTCGGATTTTTTCTTGCTTGAGGACGTAAGATGCTCGGTCCTTTACACCGGTTTCTGGTCCAGCGTAGGCAATTAATTCAAATCCGAATGCATACTGGTAGTAGATTGCGCTCTGCTTGGCATTGCCAACAAAGAGCTCCACATAATCTGTACCATTGATAGGTAGAAAGTCTTCAGTCATGGGTTGTATTTGGGTTAATTCTAGTTTCAAAGGTAAAAAAGTCCAGTCAAAAATTTTTTAGTTAAGGAGGACTATTCCTGAGAATTTTCATTCATAAATAGACTAATCCAAGCCATAAGTAAGAAGGAAATTGCCCAGGTACCGTATCCAGGAATAAAACAACAAAGCAGAATCAAACTGTAGTAAATGGGTGCCAATACTCCTCCAATTACGAACTTCCAGGTACTGGTAAATACCTCATCCTCCATTTTAGGAGCAATTCCAAAGAGCCAAATCCAATACATGGGCAAATGAAATAGTTTCATCAGTTTATTGCCGAGGTAGCCAGCCGTTTTGACTTTAGTAGGTACTTGATTTTCAACTAAAAATCGCTCCACATCTTCTTTGCTGCAGACATCCACTTGGTTTGAAAGTAGGCGCTGCAAGGTTTCATCGTAGTTGTCATTTGGAAGGTCTACTACCAATGATTTTAAAGCGGTTTCCACTTGCCTGGTTAGCTTTACAGCCTGAGCAGGATCGGGATTTACGGGAATTGGTTTTCCAATGCTAATTTTCACCAAGCTCCCTGATTTTTTATGGGCGCTGTATTGAATGCCAACGGGTACAATAACTGGTTTAAGTTCTGGAAAGGCTGCTAATACGCCATAAGCCATCCGGGTAAATCCTTTACTGAGAGGGCGGATATTCCGAATTATGCTGTGGTTGCCCTCTGCAAAAATCAGTACCGATCCATTTTGGTGTAGGACTTGATTTGTTTTTTGAAAAGTCCCTTGGTTTTGAGTAATGGTTGAAAAACCATCCAAAACACGATAAACCGGCAACATTTGGACGAGGTCTAACAAATAAGCAGCAATTGGATTTTTGAATACTGCAGCACGAGTCAAAAAATAGGGGCGAGTTGAAATATGTGCAGCGACCACCAAAGGATCGATTAACGCATTTTGATGATTGGCAACTAGGATCACCGGCTGATTGGGCGGTATGTTTTCACGACCCTGCACGATTATTTTTTTATAATAGACATGCAAGGCTATTTTTATAAGGAATTTTAGAAAGATGTAAATGCCTTTTTTCATGTATACTTTCTCCAAAAGCCGGCTACAATGATTCCTGAAATGAGGTGCCAAATTCCCCACCAAGCAGTAAGTAATGCCATTCCTCCAAGTCCTGAGAAGAAACTAAAGATTAGTACTAGCCCAAGACCTGAATTTTGAATACCAGTTTCTATAGCTATGGTTTTTACATCTCGAAATGGCAACCTTGCTAGTTTGGCCGTGAGAAATCCACCTGCCAAGCCCAAAAAATTGTGTGCAAGAACCCACAGGAAAATAGCTCCGATATAGGCCATGAAAAGCTGGTAGTTTCCGAATAAGGCAACCGCAACCAAGGCTCCAAAAATGAGTAGGCTAATTGGTTTTATTACTTTTGCTAATTTTTTAGCCAATTCAGGAAATTTGGAAGCGGTAAAAATTCCTAGAAGTAAGGGGATGCCAAGAATGAGTCCTATAGTAAAAAAGACATCAAATGGGTCAAGGCGTACTTCCTGAAGTAGCAAGGCGGTAGGAGCATAAGATTCCGACCAAAAGGAAAAATTTAATGGCGTGAGGATGATGGCAGCAACACTAGAAAATGCGGTTAGACTGACAGAAAGCGCAATATTTCCCTTAGCTAAGCTGGTTAAAAAATTAGAAACATTACCTCCTGGACTAGCCGCAACTAGAAACATGCCTAGCGCAATACTTGGGGGTGGATTTGAAATCGAAACCAAAATCCAGGTCAAAAAGGGTAAAACAAAGAATTGAGAAAAAATGCCCAGTATAAAACCTTTTGGATTTTTGGCAAGGTATTGGAAATCTGACCATTTCAACTCTAAAGCAACTCCGAACATGATTATTGCTAAGGCAATATTCAGCCCAAGTAAGTTGTCTGGGGAAAAATTGAGGTGAACTGAATCTAGTGCATTGGGTGAAGCCATTGCCCTAAAATCAAATTAATAACGGAAAAATCAAAATTACTGGGGAAGGTAGAATTGATTTTGAGCAGTAAAAGCGAATTAATTTTCCTCTACTTTTCCAATTCCACTCACTTCTTTTTTCAGGATTCGAGGATGTCCTGAATAGCTTACAGATCCTATTCCATCCACCAAAAGGGAAAGATCCCCAGTACAGTGAATTTTCACCTTACCAATACCTGAGCTATTGATCTCCATGTCTTTGACGATTAGATTGGAAGCGTCCAAATTTCCCACTCCATTATTTGTAAAAAAAGCCTTATTTGCCTTGCCTTGAAGGTTAATGTTGCCTACCATATCAAAGTCGGCATCGATTTGTTGCGCATCCAAATCCAATTCTAGGTTACCAACACCAGTCCCGATTAGGCGAACTTGGTCAACTTTAAAAGCACCATTCGTTTTCACATTTCCCACACCATCGTATTTCAACTCTTTTAGGTCTTTTATACTGAGGGTTATTTTTAGTTCTTCCTTGGCAAAAAAGTTATCCTTTATATCTTCTTCCATTGAAAGGGTAAGTAAATCCCCGTCCTGGTCAATCAAAAGTTTTTTGATCATCTCCTCATCTCCCTCAACTTCAATGGATTCTTGATCCGATTGGATGAGAATCAAATTGAAAACGCCATCTATGTGAATTCGCGTTACTTCAGCTAGGGATTTTTTCTCTTGAATGCTAGAAGTTGAAATGGAGTATTTTTTTTCCTCACAAGAGAAAGAAAGGAGTAGCAAAGGAATCGCAAGGATTTGGAAGATAGCTTTCATAGCGTAGAGATTTTAGGAAGTATAAGCCAAAAATGGACCAAAATAAAAAAAATGCCTATTCAAAGCTTAAGGGTACTTCTGGCTAAATCATCTGTTCGTTTACGAACAAGTAAAACCCAATTTGTTCATTTTTGAAGGTTGATTTCTGTGGAAATGAATATTCAATTGGTACTTTAAAATTCTCATCTAGAAAATACGCCGTATTTCGTGACTTCAAATTGAAGGTTTACCCTTGAGCTTTTGAAAAATACTATTTTGATACTCTTTTTTAGAAAAAACCTTCAAAACAATAAAATAACTAATCAAGCTGGAAAAAATTCCAAGCAGTGCACCAGCCCAGACATCCATCAAAAAGTGTTGCATTAAATAGACCCGACTAAAACCAACTAAAAAGGCGATTCCCATCACTAATGAATGAATTTTCATTTTTTTGGGGAGTACTAAATAAAAAAATGAAGCAAGCATAAATACGGTGGTGGTGTGGCCCGAAGGAAAACTTCCCCAATGGTGAAGTTCAACACCTGGTATTTCATAAAATGGGACATCCTTGAAAAATTCTGCTGGCCTGGGCATTCCATGAAACACCCATTTTTTTGCAATATTTACCAGAACCAGGTGAATTAAGGAAGAAAATGCAAGGAGTGTGAAATAGCAGTACTTATGAAATATAAATAGGACAAATGGGATAATCAAAATCAGACCGTCTCCAAGGTGGGTGATATTCGCAAAAAAGACATCCAAAATTGGATGATGGAATTGATTTATTTTAAGTTCAATAGCGCCTTTATCGTAAAATGGGAGTACCGCTAATCCAGAAAAAAGGACAACTAAAAAGTAGATAGCAAGGACTGAAGCTTTATTTTTCTTCTTTACTATCATATCCTAAAAGTACCGGTTGAGCGAAACAAGTATATTTCCCAAAAGTTAGGAAAAATTTAAGTTTATCCGTTGGATAAAAATCCTAGTGAAATCCGAATCGACCTTATTCCAGCTCTCTAAGGTCTACTGGTACTACTCGGGATACGCCAGCTTCAATCATGGTAATGCCATAGATGATGTCCGTGCTAGCCATGGTACGCTTGTTATGCGTCACGATTATAAACTGACTTTCTGCACTGAATTTATGGATGATTTGGTTGAACTTATCAATATTGGCATCATCCAAAGGGGCGTCCACTTCATCAAAAATACAGAATGGAGCAGGTTTGAGGAGGTAAATAGAGAAAAGTAGGGAAGTGGCAGTTAAGGTTTTTTCACCTCCACTTAGCTGATTGATGGTTAAAGGGCGCTTTCCTTTTGGTTTAGCCATAATTTCAATGGCGGACTCTAGCGGGTTTTCTGGATCCACCAAAGTTAGATCGCAATCGTCTTCCTCGGTAAATAGGGAACGGAATACGCGCACAAAGTTTTCTTTGATCTTCCCAAAAGCATCCAAGAATGTCTCCCTGGCCACCAAGTCAATTTCTGAAATGGTGGATAGGAGTGATACTTTAGCCTGGATCAAGTCTTCTTTTTGGGAAGTGATGAAGTCGTATCTAATCTTGATTTCATCGTAGGCCTCCATTGCCATGGGGTTGATCGGCCCTATTTTATCTAGCTTTTCTTTATGTTTTTGTACAATTTCTTTTAGGTCCTCCTCCCTTAATTCTCCAAACTCAGAATCAACCAAGGGGTTTTCTGCCATGAGGGTCTCCAACTCTAGATCAAACTCAACATTCAGTCGCTCCTTCATGCCAGCCATTTTGAGACGTACCTCATTAATTTGGTTTTGTAGTGCTAAGACCAATTCATCGTAGGCTTCTTTGGCTTTTTGTAAACTTCGAATTCGAGTATCTAGCTCATCAATGGCTCCACGTTCACCATAATAGTTCTTTTCAGCTTCTGTAACCCCTAATTCAATTCCCTCTTTTTCTGAATAGAGCTCAATCAACTCCTCATCCTTTACTTCATGGCTGTCTAGTAGCGTTTTGATTTCACCATCCAACTGTGAAAGCTCCTCTTGATACTTCTCAATTCTATCTTTTGAGCTCTCGAATGCCGTTTGTTTGAACTCGATCTCTTGTTCGGCACTAGTTACCCGATTGAGCTGCTGGATATAGGTGATATTTTCTTGATTAAAGAGCTGTGACTTCTCAGATAGAATCTTTGAAACCGTATCCAATTCTTCAGTCACTTGGTCCAGTTGCTCATTTAAATCTTCAAAAAGAGCATTTTCTTTGACTAGTTGAGGTTGAATTTCTTCCAAACTTTCTTGGAGTGATTCGATTCTAGCTAAAATATCTTCGCGCTTGTTTGCATTGGAGTTCAGCAATTCAGCAAGCTGCTCTTTTTTTGTTCGAACTGAAACAAAATCTGAGTTTCGCTCCTGCAGTCGTGCCTGACTTTGTTCCAAATCTTTCTTAAAGCTCAGCTCCTTCAATTTGGCTAACTCTCCAAGCTCTTGATCTAGGTTGGCACGAGAGGTACTTACTCTTTTGTGTAATTCTTTGATTTCTTTCTCTAATTTTTCGAGGTTCTTGGCTCGACCAATTCGTTTTCCTTCGAATAAACCCACTGAACCACCAGAGAGCGAAAATTTCTTTTTGATGTATTTGCCAGATTCCGATATAAAAATACCCTCTTTTTGGATTGGAAAATCCTGGAATTCTCCCTGAACGATGTAGACATTGTCCAGAATAAAATTGATCAGTCGGCTGTATTTGACTTCAAACTCAATGATTTTGGTAGCTGCTAGTGCATTTGGAAATACCTGAGCTTTGCTAGGAGAAAATTTCTCAAAGTGTTCTAAAATGAAAAAATTGGCTTTTCCTCTTGCGGCATCACTTAGTAATTGAATTGCAGAAATGGCTTCTTGCTCTGTCTCAACAACGTAGTAGTTGAGGTAATTTTCAAGATAGTTTTCTATGGTTACTCTGTATTTTTCATCTGTAGTTAGCAGGTCAGAGAGTAGAGGAACATCCTTGCCCCAGCTTTGATTTTTCTTTAAAAATTTGATGGCTTCCGGAAAGCCTTCTAAGTTTTCAACCAATGATTTTGTAAGGTTGAATTCATTGGTTTTCGAATCGAGTTTTCTTGATTGTTGAGTTAGTTCTTCTCGTATAATTTCGATAACTTTATTTGTCTCCTCTACCTTTTGATCTTGATCTTCCTTTTTTTGTTTGAGTAGCTCATAATCCTGCTTTGCTTTATCTAATTGCACTTTTACTAGCACTAGACTTTGTTCAAACTCTACTAAATTGGCTGTCTGTGAACTGTCATCTGAGGAGGTTCTTTCCAGTTCTTGCTTTAGGGTAGACCATTGAATTTGTTTGATTTCAACCTCTTTTCCGGCTTGATAAACCCGCTCTTTAATTTGAGACACTTTAAGACTTAGCGCCTTATGTTGCTCTTGTTTTGCAGCAGTTTTAGTTTTTTGAAGCTCATATTCTTCGCGTACTTGTGCAACCAATAGTTCCTTTTCTGCTAAAAGCTTTTGAGCTCCATCTTTCTCTTGCTCAATAGAGCGAATCGCAAAAGCAGCTCGTTCATTCGATTTACGGTCTTGATCAATTTGTTCGCGTAGGGATTGGGACCGATCTTCTAGAAATCGAAGGCGCTCATTTTTTATTTTTTTGTCCGATTCAAAGGTTCTGATTTTGTTAACTTGTTCGTTAAGGGCTTTTTGCCTTGACGCTAGCAACTTCTCTTTTCCTATTAAATCTGATTTGGAGGAACTTAATTGGGCTTCTAGGGCTACAATTTTGGATTGGATCTCTAGCTTGTGATCAGATTCTTGTTGGATTTTAGTTTGTGCATCCACCAATCCCAACTGAAGTTGTTCCAAGGATTTTTTTGCCAAATTGATGCTTGCAATTCGGTAATCTGCCTTTATTTCAAAATATCTAGCTGCTTGCTTTGCTTGTTTTTCTAGGGATTTTAAATTTTTGTCAATTTCAAAAAGTAGATCTTCTACGCGTGATAAGTCAGCATCTGTGTCCTCTAATTTTCTAAGGGTTTCTCGCTTTCTATTTTTGAACTTGGAAATACCAGCAGCTTCTTCAAAAAGTTCCCGTCGGGAATTGTTCTTATCATTGAGTAATTCGTCGATCATCTTCAATTCGATGATCGCATACGAGTTTGAATTAATTCCAGTATCGAGGAATAGATTGGTAATGTCTTTTAATCGGCAGGTGACCCCATTAATTTGATATTCACTCTCTCCGCTTCGGTAATACCTACGTGTAATGGTCACATAGGTGTACTCAGTAGGTAATAAATTCTTTGTGTTCTCGAAAGTGAGTGATACCTCTGCAAGGTTGGTTGGTTTTCTGTTTTTTGTCCCGTTAAAAATCACATTCTCCATTTTGTCTGAGCGGAGCATTCGAGATTTCTGTTCTCCCAGTACCCAACGTATTGCATCTACTACATTGGATTTACCACAACCGTTAGGACCTACCACGCCCGTAATGCCCTTGTCAAAGTGGATGACCATTTTGTCTCCAAAACTTTTGAAACCTTTGATTTCCAGCTTACTAAGTAGCATTGATAATTTTTATTGAGAATAGGGGTTCAAAATAGCTTGAATCTAGGAATTAGTCAAAAAAATCAATGAAATCAGGCTGTATTTAGCAAGAAAATACGAGCGCCTTTTTGGAAAAAGAGGGGAGAATTCTTTTTTTTAACTTTTTGAAGTACCTTAACTTCATGGATTTCGGACAAATAATATATATCGTGGCCATCGTGGCCTATTTCCTGTATCGGGCGAGTTCTAAAAAGAAGAACACAACGCTTCCTGAGGGGGAAGATTCCTCCCCAGAACCACCTAAAAAAGGCTTTACCTTCGAGGAGCTCCTTCGAGAAATCCGGGAAGCACAAACTCCTACTATTCCTGAATTGGAGCCTGAACCAGTTCCAATTCCTAAATCAAAATCTACTTATACTCCACCAATACAAGATAGGCCTGTTGTTCAATCCACTTCTTCCAAGGAAGTGATTCTTTCCGAAGGCGTGGATTATGAAAAGAGCTATTCCCAACCCCAATCCAAGCCATTTTACAGCGATATTGAGCATACTAGCCATATTTCAGAGCAACACAGACCGATTTCTTATGAATTACCAATGGAACAAAATAATCCATATGCGGAATTATTGAAAAATCCCAAGTCTATTCGTGATGCTGTGGTGCTTAGCGAAATTTTAAAACCAAAATATTTTTGAGCTAAGGATAAACAATTTCACAGCAAAACGATTGTACTTCTGATACTTATAGGAAATAAATCGTTGAAGCATAATGAAAAATAATCAATTCCCCAATTCAGGCACCCTTACCGCATCAAGACGGAAATTCCTAGAAAAAGCAGGCTTAGCAACTGTAATAGGCACTTTTGGCATCTCCTTTTTTACCTCGTGTGTTAGTTCTGAGGAACCCGACGATACGAATACAACTACGCCACCTAATACAACCGCTCCCAATGGAATTACCATTTCAGGAAATACGGTTCAGGTGAATTTGACTATTCAAAATAAGCTAGCCGCTTCAGGAGGTTGGTTGTTAATTACTTCTGCCAAAACTTTGGTAGCAAATCTCAATGGTACGTATGTGGCTTTGACCTCGGTATGTACTCACTCCGGTTGTTTCGATAGTTGGTCATTCACCAATAGTCGATTTACCTGTACCTGTCACAATTCCATTTTTGATACCGCCGGAAAGGTGCTGCAAGGCCCGGCCGGCCAACCTTTAGATGTATATAGCACATCTGTTTCAGGTTCTACACTCACCATCAACAAGTAAAACCTTGTTCTGATTGGTTTCTTTGTCTGAGTCAAATTCATTTTTGGTCTCAATTCTTTTGGGGATTGAGACTTTTTTCATGTAAATTGACAATTAGTGTCAAATAATAGTTTTCTATTATGGTCTCAAGTACTTTTGGACACAAATCGTCGAAATCATGGCCCAATCAAGTCCTATCGAGCAGCAGAAAATCTTACGGGTATTCAAATTGATTAATCTCCTACAAGGAAATATTGGCAAGCCTGTGCATCGTCTTGCGGAGTTATTGCAAACTGACGAACGGACCATTTATAGGTATTTTAAACTGTTGGAGGCTTTGGGATTTGTGGTAGTAAAGGAGTTTAGCAAGTACAAGATTCAAGAGCGACCTGAATATTTACCCAAACCAAATAGTAACACCACTTTTTCTGCGGAAGAGAGCCAATGGCTTAGTACCGTGTTGGAAAGTCAAGGAAAAGGCAATTCATTGAAAGATGCAGTGGTCCAAAAGTTGAACCTCCAAGCTGGGGTGCAACTGACTACGGAAGACTTGTTTAAGGCTAATCTTGGCCGGTTGGTAGACGTAATTGCACAAGGAATTACGCATAAAAAGCAGATTTGGATCAAGGATTATTATTCTTTGCGGAGTGATACCGTATCTGATCGCTTGGTAGAGCCTGTTGGTTTTACTACTGATTACGAACATGTTCATGCGTTTGAACAGGAAAGTCAATCCATGAAAATGTTTAAAATTGAGCGTATGGGAGAGGTGGTAATTGCTTCTGAAGGCTGGAAGTTTGAATTGGCACACGAACTTCCCGAACAGGCATTATTTGGATTTACAGGTAAAGGAAAGTTTCACATTAAGTTAAAACTGAGTAAAAAAGCATACCAGCTGATGGTAGAGGAGTATCCAACCGCTCGGCCATTTATCCAGATCAAAAATCGCAATCAATATTTTTTTGAAGGGGAGATCCCTCATCTTCCTGGGTTGGCACGGTTTATTTTAAGTCTTCCAGGTGAAATTAAGGTAGAAGAAGGCATCGAGTTAAAAGCCTATTTGACAGAGCAGATTCAAAAAGGATTCTACTAGGCTTGGTGCTCGTCCCTTAGGAGATCGTTACTGGTTTTAACAGGGTTGAAGGTCAGTAAAGGAACCTCAACGAAAAGAGTATTCCAATCAGCCATGGCTCCATTCCATAAACCAGGAAGTTCCAAAGCCTTTAGCACTTTTCCACTTTTTGATTTTTCGGTTATAAAACCCGTATTCATATCTCTAAAATGAAGTAAGTCAAATGCGTTGCCCTGGTAATCTCGAGTAGCGCAAACTAAATCTACTGGGTTGAAATGGGTAGATGCCTGTAAATGTCCTAAGGATTCAGAATTTGATATGTCAATTTGAGCAGTTTCTAGGATTTGAAGTGACTGGGTTCCATCCTTTTCTTGGATCCAGAAGGGGCCGCCACCGGGTTCCCCAGTTTTTTTTACCATTCCACATACGCGAATGGGGCGATTGAGTTTGGTCTTAAAAAATGCCGCCTGATCAGTAAGACTACCTTCCTGGATTGATTCAGGGACAAGTCCACCCAAATTTGTACTATATACCTGCATTGCAGATTGTACTGAACTGCTGGAAATTTCCAGATCGAGTGCTTTTAAAGCTTGGAATATCCGGGCTTGAACTTCGAGCAACCAGCCGGCAAGGGCCATTTTGTACGTTTGAGTAATTGGTTTTAGCCGATCTGGAACTACATTATCAATGTTTTTAATAAAAATTAAATCTGCTGAAATCTCATTTAGATTCTCTAAAAGTGCTCCATGTCCAGCTGGCCGGAATAAAAGACTTCCATCTTCTTCTAGGAAAGGTTCATTCGAAGCATTCACGGCGATGGTGTCCGTAGACTTTTTTTGTTGGGAAAAAGCCACCTTAAATTCCAAACCTGTTTGTTGCCTTAGTCTTGGAAGATGCCGATTAATTTCAGCTTTAAATCCTTCTTGATGTTCGGGAGAAACCGTAAAGTGAATTTGAACTTCTTTATTTTTTCCTACACCATACTGTGTCCCTTCAACCAAATGCTCCTCGGCAGGACATCTATTACCATCCGCATAGGCATGAAACTTCAAAAGACCTTTGGGCAAGTTTCCGTATCCTAATCCTGAGTCAGTAAGTAAGCTGGCTACTAGCTTTTTATACTCCTTTTTTTCAAGAAGGCTTGCTATGGATTCACCTTGCTGTTGAAGCAGCGCATCCAAGTCTTGGTAAAAAGCAAATTGATGAAGTTGAGAAATAAATTTTTGAGTAAATTCATCTAGTTGATCTCCCGCTGTGTCTAAAAAAGAAAAAAGATCTTTAAACATTCTACTGGCTGCACCGGAGGCAGGTACAAATTTGACAAGCGCTAATTCGGAGGCTCTTTTTTCAAAATAGCTTTGATAATCCTTCACTTGGCTTTCCGACCATACCTGTATCCCTCGAGCAGGAGTAGCTGGAGCTAACAAGCTCAAAAAAGGAAAACCCTGCTTAAAGCTTTCCAACTGCATTTGGACAACTTCAACCTTCTTGTCTAAGGCGGTTATTTTTTGAGAGAGGGTAGCGTCCATTTTGTCCAATTTTAGGTATTGTTTTCAATATAAGAGTCAATTAGTGAAGCCTCAACTATTTATTGACTTTTGTTAACCCACGTTTGTAAAACTAAATGAGTTGAAAAGAGATGGAATCTCCCGTCTTTTTTTGAGCCAATTGATTTATGGAGTCCTCAGTTAATTGCAGGATGCGAGGATAGCCGCCAGTAACTCCTGCATCGCGCATCAAAACGATTATTTTCCCACTTGGAGTTAATTGCACGGTGCCTGGGAAAACGGGATTGGTGGGAAGATCTGGAAGTTTATTTGAAAAAAGCTCTTCAAGTTGGATTCCCATTCGGCTTCTATTTTTTGATAGCTGGTAAGTTCTAGACTTTAATTCCATTTGTTGACCTTGAGTCAATAATGACCAATCAGGTCCTGGATGGACTTCTAAAATGGGTGATTCGAACCAAGTACTATTCCATTTTACTTTAGCTTTCTGATCTAGAATTTTGGGTCTAGGTTTATAAAAAAGAATTTCACCTGTTTTCTTATTGGCAGATTCGGTAACGCTATCAAAATCACTACCTGAATTGAGATAAGATTCAGTGATAAAGCCTCCAGCTATGCATAGGTAAAAATAGTGTCCCTTTTGAAAAGAGCCAATTTTTAATCGATCTCCGGGGGCTATGCAGATCAGCGAAGGATTGTCAATGGATTGATCGTTGACCAATACCTGAGCCTGACCACCTGCAAGGGAAATGAATGTTTGTTGATCAAAGGTGATAGAAAGGCCTGGCTGACTGAACTCTAGAGAAACAGACTGAGGGGGATTTTGAAGGAGATGATTGGCCCAATGGTAACTTTTTAGATCCATCGCTCCAGCTGGTGGGATTCCAAAATTAGCACCAGATTTTCTTCCTTCATCTTGGAAAGAGGTTCCAGGTGGACATCGCAAAAGTTGGACTTTTCCTAATTCTTGCGTCATTGTTCTATAAATTGTGGTTGATTTGGGTTCCATTGTTGGTACTGCTGTGCATCTATGGGTACAAATTGGATTCGTTCACCGGGTTTGGCCCATACAGGAGGTTGTTTCTGCCTATCAAAAAGTGATAATGGAGTCCTGCCCAAAATATGCCAGCCTCCTGGACTTTCCTTGGGATAAATTCCAGTTTGTGATCCTCCCAAAGCCACCGACCCTGACTGTACAGAAGCACTTGGCATACTTTTCCGTGGAGTATGTAGCAATGGATCTAAACCATTGAGGTAAAAAAAACCAGGTAAGAATCCAAAAAAATGAATTCGATAGAGCGGGGTAGTATGCAACTCAATAAGCTTTGAGGAGCTTATTTTTTTTTCTTCAGCTAAATGGGTTAAATCAGCTCCAAAAATGGAATCATAGCAAACTGGAACTTGCCATACTTTGCTTGTTAAAAGAACCGGAATCAATTCCAATCCTTCTGTTTCCCGGATAAACTGGTCTTGCCTTTCTGGAGATTTCCACACAATACTTACCCGTGTAAAACCCTGTCTAAACTCAATAATTTCATTAATCCAATGTGAATTAAGGTAGTGCAGGTAGGCAAGTTGGAATGAAAGTAACTGATCCGAAGGATTTTGATTCCATGTCCATTCCCCAAATGTGGGATTGATTTGTTGATAGTAGGGCCTCACGTACAGCAGTTAGTTCTCAATTTGGGTAAAATTTAAAATTACTAGGATAATCTCAAGAAAACAGAGTTTTTACCCTGATAAAGGTAAAAGCAGGCAATTAAAAGTGATAGGTTGTCTCCCAAAAAGATTTTTTTCAAATGAGGATCTCGACTACTTTTCCCAATTCGGGATCTACCACAACGCGAATAAGACCCATGTTATCCTTAGTTTGAAAGACAACTACATAATTTCCATTGGTCCAAGCGCTTACTTCAGCCTTTTGCCAATCTCCCAGTACCGATGCTTTTTGTGCTGGACTTAAGGCAGTATAGGCAATATTTCGGTAAACATCCAAGGGATCTTCTGGAGATTCAACGGTACAGGCTAGGACGAGAATTCCTAAAAGTGCAAAAAGAAGAAGTTTGAATTTCATGGTTAATCAGGTTTACTTCTCAAATTTGAAAAAAATTCCTTTCTTGACAAGTAGAAAAGAAAATTAGCAAGTAAGATGTCCTTGAGTTCAAAACTTCCGCAGGTCGGTACGACTATATTTACGACGATGTCTAGGATGGCACAGGAAGAAAATGCGATTAACCTGGCGCAAGGATTTCCTGGCTTTGGATCCGATCCTGTTTTATTGGAGTTGGTGGCCAAGTATACTCGAGGAGGATTCAATCAATATGCGCCTATGTCTGGCGTTTCAGAACTCAAACAGGCTTTAGCTACAAAAACTCAACGTACGCAAGGGTATTTTCCAGATCCTGAATGGGAGGTGACGATCGTTTCAGGTGCTACCGAAGCCCTTTTTGCAGCTTTTACAGCCATCGTTCATCCAGGAGATGAAGTGATTGTCTTAGAACCTGCCTACGATAGCTATGTTCCGGCAATTGCCTTAAATGGCGGTATTCCTGTATTCGTGCCTTTGAAATTGACCGATTTTTCAGTCGATTGGGAGCTCGTTGCTTCAAAAATATCCACTCATACCCGTGCAATCGTGGTCAATAGTCCTCACAATCCTAGTGGCTATGTATGGAGTCAGGAGGATGTGAATAATTTAGCAAACCTTGTCACACAACACGGGTTGTATGTAGTCAGTGACGAGGTCTATGAGCACATCCTCTTTGATGGTAAAAATCATATTTCTTTGGGATCCAATGCTGTTTTACGAGATAGAACGTTTGTGTGCGGCTCTTTTGGCAAAACTTTCCATGTCACAGGTTGGAAAATAGGATATTGCATTGCCCCGAAAGCGTTAAGTACTGAATTCCGAAAAGTGCACCAATACCTAACTTTTAGCACGGTGACACCCATTCAATTTGCCCTAGCTGAATACCTAAAAGACTCTGAAAAATACCTTGGATTGCCCGCTTTTTACCAGAAAAAGCGAGACCTATTCTTGGAAGGATTGGCACAGACCTCCTTAAAATTCCAACCCAGTCAAGGAAGTTTTTTCCAGTTGACCTCCTATGGACATCTCAGTACCAAATCAGATGTATCGGTCGCAGAGCAGATGACACGAATACTCAAGGTAGCTTGTATTCCCGTTTCTGTTTTTTACTCGGATAACAAAGACCTTCAAGTTCTTCGGTTTTGCTTTGCTAAAGAAGATGCGGAGCTGAAGGAAGCTTTGGATCGAATCAAAAATTTCGATAAAATCTTAGCTTAACTTCGATAAAAAGTATTCAGTAAAACATTGAATACTAATCTTTTATTTATTAAATTATTAAGTGTTACTTGACTAGTGAGTTGCGTATGAAATTCTACTTTTTCTTTGCTCTATTCTTCACCTTAGGTTCGGTTGCTTTTGGACAACAGGAGCGTTTTGAGCAATGGAAAGTAGAGCGGAAAGCGGAGCTGATTGGGGAAAATGGTTGGATTAACCTAGTGGGATTGATTTGGATGAATTCTCAGCAGCCTTATTTGGAGGAAAGCAATCCAACTAGTTTAGTTTTTTCGGAGAAAGTAGGGGAGGCAACACTCGGAAAATTTGAATTTGGACCTGATTCGGTTTGGTTTATGGCATCTGACTTCCTTTTAAATGAAGCAAGGAATGAACCAAAACAATTAAGGAAGCTTGTTTTTCCTACCGAGTACGGTTCTGGTGGTCTGTATTACAAAAATTGGAAATGGTCAATTATTAAAAGAGGTGGAGAATATGCCCTTCGCCTGCGGGATTTAAATCATCCTAAACTTCAAGAATTTACACCTACTCCAACATTTGACTACAATTCAACCTTTCGTTTTCCAGCAAAATTGATCCCTAGATTTAATCAAACATTGGATATCCCCAATGTATTGGGACAGCTGATTTCCTGGAGAGTGGTTGGTGTACTTCAGTTTGAATACGAAGGCCAGGGCTTTGAGCTTCTTGTATTGGATGAGCTAGGAAAGTTGTTTGTTTTATTTTCAGATGAGACGAGTGCTCTGGATACTTATCCCACGGGCCGCTACCTCTATGTGGATCCTCCTGGAGCGAATGGAATGACCTATTTGGATTTCAATTTTGGGTACAATCCCCCTTGCGCCTATACAGAATTTGCAACTTGCCCAATTCCTCCCAAATCCAACCGACTTCCATTCCCAGTTATGGCGGGTGAAAAGATGCCAGCAGGTCATTAATTAGCCTAAAAAAAGGGGCAAACCCCTTTTTTTAGGCTAATGATTTTCTAGCGTATTCCAAACATTTTTGAACTTCCTTTACAGCATCAGAGCCTTGAGGAATTTGGTATTCCAACTCAATCGAAGCTGGAAAGGAATACTTATTTTTCTTCATAAGCTGCAACACTTCTACAATAGGTGTATCTCCAGTTCCCCAAGTAACGTTTCCTTTGCCATTGGTGGGGGTTTTACGATCCTTGGTGTGCATACTGAAGATTCTGGAATGATGTTTTTCAATCAAGGGAATCAAATCTGTATGGCCTGCAGCAATGTAATGTCCTGCATCTAGGTTTAATCCATTTTTTGAGCTTTGTCCAAGCGAGGTATCCCAAAAAGTAAAGGTTTCTTGCTCGTGTCCGTGGTAGCCTACTGCCATTTGTTCTTTTTCTCCAAGTTTGCCTAAGCGCATCGTCTGCTCATCATTCGAAGGATGTTCTAAAGTCACATGGCTTGCACCTAAGGCTTTGGCGGCTCTCATACCATAGGCAACTTCCAGGTCAGAGTTGTTGGCTCCGAAGGCATTGGGTTTGAACGCATAAATGCTTACTCCCGCATCCTTGTACATTTTACCAAATTGTTCAAACTTCTTCATGTCTGCATTGGCGCGCCAATCCGCAATAGTTTTGTTGAATGCTGTACTTTGGGCTTGAAGGTCTGTGAGTTCCTTTTTTTCGTCCTCGGTAAGCGTTTCTCCGCGACGTTGTTTTCCTCCCAATTGGAAAATTCGCATCCGATTAAAGGTAGGGGTAGGCATGCCAGCAAAACTTTCCGCTGGATCACCCATCAATTCGATGGAGGAAATGCCAGAATCCAGCACATATTTAAGCGTCGCTTCGGCACTTTGATCTGCCATGGATCGAAACGAGTAGGTGATGCACCCGATCTGAACCCCATTGATTCGAGAATTGGGTTTGCCTAAGGATTTGATAAAGGCTGGTGCTCCTTGGAGCCAAGTAGGGGCGGTAAGGACACCGGCTAATCCTAGGGCTGATTTTTGTATAAACTCGCGACGATTTTTCATGGACTGCATATGGGCTAGTAGTCCTTAAATTTAAAAACTTAAACTCAATGCATTGAAAGTTTGTGACTAGCGGCAATCAAGATCTAAAAATAGGCAGGAGGTGATGATTCAACATCTCCTAACTCAATAACCAACCGCCTTATCGTCCCCTCTAGGATCTGCCCCTCCTTCAAGTTTGCCATTGGATAAGACCCGAATGGCGTCGACCTTACCTATAATGGGACTTGCACTTTCATTGATCAAATAGCCACGAGATTTAAGGGTACGGATAAGGTCTGCACCAAAAGCTTTGGGTTCAAAATTAACCAGATCGGGAAGCCATTGGTGGTGGAATCGAGGGGCATTTACGGCTTCCTGCATGCTCATGTCAAATTCATAGACATTCAAAATGGTTTGCAACACCGAGGTGATGATCGTGGATCCTCCGGGGGTACCCACAACCATGGAAAGTTTGCCGTCTTTTTCTACGATGGTAGGAGTCATGGAACTGAGCATGCGCTTGCCAGGAGCAATGCTGTTTGCTTCCGTACCAACCAAACCAAACATGTTGGGAACTCCAGCTTTGGCACTGAAATCATCCATTTCATTGTTCATAAAGAAGCCCAACTCCTCGAGGTACACCTTTGATCCATAGGCCCCATTGAGCGTGGTTGTCACCGAAACGGCATTACCCTCAGCATCGACAATCGAGTAGTGGGTAGTTTCCATGCTTTCTGAAAATGAGAGATCCCCGCGGGCGATATCTGTCGATTTGCTGGCTTTTTCAAATGAAAAACTACCCATTCTCGACTTGAGATACGTAGCGTCAAGCAATTGCTTTGTTGGGATGTTCACAAAGTCAGGATCTCCCAAATAGTGATTACGATCTGCATAGGCACGACGCTCTGATTCTACCAACACTTGGATGTATTCGGGAGAGTGATGCCCAAGCTTTTTGAGGGGATAAGGCTCCAGCATGGACATGATTTGTCCCAAGGTAATTCCACCAGAACTGGGCGGTGCCATGGATATAATTTTTAGATCTCGGTAAGGGAAAACAATGGGATCTCTCCACACAGCGTTGTATTTGGCAAGGTCCTTTTTGGAAATGATTCCTCCATTTTTTTGAAAATGATTGACCAAGATCTTTGCCGTCTCGCCTTTGTAAAACTCATTTTTTCCTTTGTTAGCAATTCGCTCCAAGGTATTTGCGAGTGCCGGTTGCTTTAACGTGTCACCCTCCTTAATTTCTTTTCCAAAAAAGGTGTTTGGACCATTTACTTGGATGAAAATCTGCCGATGATTCTTCAGACTCTCAGCCTGATTTTTAGTCACTACATAGCCATTTCGAGCCAGATCAATTACCGGTTGCAGCACTTGTTTGGGGCTCAGTTTCCCAAACTTGGCCTGAGCTTCAAAAATACCAGCCAAAGTCCCCGGTACTCCAGAAGCTAAAATTCCTAGAGTACTCAGTTGTGGGATGACATTTCCATCTTTATCCAAATACATGTCTTTAGATGCTGCTAAGGGTGCTTTTTCTCGGTAGTCCAAACTTCCGATTTGGCCATCTGCCATGCGATACACCATAAACCCTCCACCCCCTAAGTTGCCTGCAAAAGGAAAGGTAACCGCCAAGGCCATTTCCGTAGCCATCATGGCATCAAAGGCATTTCCACCTTGCTTTAGGATCTCAACCCCAATTTTGGAGGCTTCTTCACGTGCCGATACGACCATGGCATGATCTGCCACAAGCCCTTGTGATGAACTGGATTGCCCTTTGCTTGTTAGGAAGGATCCAGGTACAAGAAGAAGGCAAAGAAAAAGTGAGCGATAGCGTATCCGCATGAGGATTATTGTTTTAGAAGTGTGGTATAGGGTAAATTCAAATTGAACGGATCCAAAATTCCATCTTTAGAATTGTGCGAGGAACTGGGCTCCATTAGAAATTAATTTCAATAAGAACTGCAATTTATCATTCTACTTTATTTGAAGGTATTCCATTGGTGGAATTTAGAATCTAAAATTTAAACTACTCCTTTTTTAACAATTGGCGTTGGATTGAGTTCTATACCTCAACTACCCATTTAAAAAATCGATTTCTTCCATTTTAGAAGAAATAGGTTAGAAAATGAGTTGATAAAACAGAAACAAAAAGCGAATTGTCATTAGTTTTGTGCGTTAATCTTTCTACTGATGCAGAAAAATAAAAAAATCTTCTTAGTCCTATTTGTCGTGTTCATGGTGATTGTAATCTATGTGAGCTACGATATATCCAGAAGAACCACTTTTCCTGGCTCTAAGGGTAATTTGAAAGAGCGAATTTCTACAGAGGTTGAAAAATAGAACGCATGATAGGAAAGAAGATTGATGTAGATCGTTTGGATCTTGATTTGATGAAGGAGAAGACCACGGAAAACCCTGGGCTTCTTCCGTATGGACACCATGCGGGTAGTGCATTAATTAAGCCTGAGGATAAAGGAAAGATAACAGGAAGAGCAGTGGCAGCAATGCATAGTCAAACTGACATGCAAATGGCCCAAATCTACGATCAAATGAAACTATTGGCGGACCAAGCCAAGAAAATTCAGTCACGTATCGCTGTTTCCGAGCGAATTTATCAAGCCTCTATCTCTTTCGAACCCCTGATCAACCATCGTTACTTTTTGTATCAAAAAGAAGATGGGATAGACTTCATGAGCATGATTGGGCCGGAAGAATGGGGTAGAAAAAAGAATTGGGCAAACTTTGTTGCCGAAATAAAATTGTTGGCGGATCATACTTGGGAAATTATCCGGGAAGTAAGTTAAGCCGATGGAGCACCTGATGACCAGGCAACTGGACCTGATCTTAAAAGAGGGAGGAGCTAGTTACGATTGGAAAGCAGATTTTGAAGTTCAACCACAGTACCTTGATGCACGAGGGAAAGGTTGGCTCTCTCATGGCTTGGATGAACTTGGAGGAAAGGGTTCCTTTCCACTTTTTGAGAAAATACAAGTAGACTTTAAGATTGGAAGAACCATCATACTCTGGGATGACGAATTGGTATTCAATCGGTACCGAGGGATCACATTTAGGTCCGAGATGTATGAAGAATTTCAATTTACTTTTTTGGAAGGCCATAAACGCCTCTGTCGAACTTACGAGAAAGAAGCACTAAAGGCAGGCATGCAGCAACGCATTTGGGAAGGATCTCCTTTGGCAACTCGTATTTTTGGAAAACCATCTGAACCAGGAGATTTTCATGGGGTAGGAGCGACAGGTTGGAAATTACTCGCCTACAACCACCTACAAGTGGACTTGCTCAGTCGTATCCATGGCTATAAACTGATTCGATTGAGCCCGTATGAAACGATCATGACTGGAGGCTCTTTGAAGCGATTGGATCAACTTTTAATTAATCCCAAGGAGGAGCAACGCAGTGTACTATTTGGGTGGTTGATGCGAAAATTGGCCTAATTGGGGTCGAGGGCTATAAAAAGGCACTTAGGAAAATAGCCCAAATATCTCGCGTTCTATTTTTTCAACAATAAAGGAAAAGTCACTTGCACGCTCCACAAAATCCAATTCATTGACATCGATAATCAATAATTTACCTTCCTTATAACTCCCAATCCACTCTTCGTAGTGGGAGTTTAAATTTTTCAAGTAATCAATCCGCATGGCAGTTTCGTAGCTTCTGCCTCGCTTTTCGATTTGTCCTACGAGTTTGGGAATATCTGCCTTCAAATAAATTAGAAGATCTGGCGCCTTGACATGGGAAATCATGGAATCAAATAAACTCTTGTAATTCGCATAATCGCGCTCTGAAAGCAATTTGCTTTTGTACAGATTGGCAGCAAAGATGTAGGCATCTTCGTAAATGGTTCGGTCTTGAATAGTGGAAATGGAGCCTCCCTGGATTTTTTTAATTTGGTTGAACCTCGAATTCAGAAAGTATACTTGAAGGTGAAAGGACCAGCGTTTCATGTCCTCGTAAAAATCGGGTAGGTAGGGGTTATCATCTACTGCTTCAAATTCAGCACTCCAGCCGTAATGTTTTGCCAATTTTTCCGTCAGCGTGGTTTTGCCACTGCCTATATTTCCTGATACTGCTATATGCATGGTTAACTTAAAAATCTTGGTGAAACTGGGTATTCTTTGGTGCCAGTAGGGTAACAGTAAAACCCTTCTCCAGATTTTACTCCTTTGAAACCAGCTGCCACCATGTTGACTAGCAGAGGACAAGGGGCATATTTTGGATTGCCAAATCCTTCGTGCAAGACACGTAAAATGGAAATGCAAACATCCAAACCAATAAAATCAGCAAGCTGAAGTGGCCCCATGGGATGTGCCATCCCCAACTTCATGACTGTATCAATCTCAGAGACACTAGCCACTCCTTCGTACAAGGTATAAATGGCTTCGTTGATCATGGGCATCAAAATTCGATTGGACACAAATCCTGGATAATCCTGCACTTCTACCGGTACTTTCTCCAATTGCGACGATAAGGTCATGATACGGGTAGTGGTCTCCTGGGAGGTAGCATAGCCACGAATCACTTCTATGAGCTTCATGACAGGAACCGGGTTCATGAAATGCATGCCAATCACTTGGCCAGGGCGTTGCGTCACTGCAGCAATCTGGGTGATGGAAATTGAGGAGGTATTGGAAGCCAAAATCGCTGATGAAGGGGCCAGGCGATCCAATTCTCTAAATAGTTCCAACTTGATCTCTAGGTTTTCTGTAGCAGCTTCAACCACTAGATCTGCTATTTTTACGCCTTCAGCAAGGGTTGTAAAGGGAACAATCCGCTGTAAGGAAGCGGCTTTATCAGCTTCTGTCAGGGTCCCTTTAGCGATTTGCCGATCCATATTTTTGGCGATTGTAGTCATGCCCTTTTGGAGTTGATCGGTTGAAAGATCCACGAGTGCCACTGAAAAACCTTGCTGTGCAAATAAGTGGGCAATGCCATTGCCCATGGTGCCAGAACCGATGACTGAAATATTTTTCATCTCTATAGAACTTAGGAAAAGTTGGATGGGGATTATTCGAATTAGTGCTGTTCAAAACTACGGGTAAGCCGTCCTAATTCCAACTCAATTGCGGGCTTTCCTGACAGGGATTGTCCGTATTTTTATCCCTCTTGAACTAGGATAAATCTTTACCTTTGGCAGATGAAAGAACTCGGACTGGTTAACCGCTTGTACATTAATCGATTCACGGATTTTGGAGCTTACTTGGCCTTGCAGGATGGCGAAGAAGTGTTACTTCCCAAAGGATATCTAAAGGGGGAAGAGAAGGAGGGTGATGAAGTAACTGTTTTTGTGTACACCGATAGTGAGGATCGGCCAGTGGCTGTGACCGATACGCCTCATCTAATTTTGGATCAATTTGGTGTTTTGACTTGTAAGGAAGTCACTTCTTTTGGGGCGTTTATGGATTGGGGATTATTGAAAGATCTTTTTGTCCCAAATGCTGAAATGGCCAAACCAATGACTACCGGTCAAAAATACTTGATTCGCGTATGTGTGGATTACCGCTCCGATCGATTGATTGGGGTAAGTAAGTATCGGGAATTTATGCACCCTGCGCCAACAGATTATGTTGCGGGGAATGAATGTGAGGGTTTGATTTTTGAAAAAACTGAGCTAGGATACAAGGTTTTATTGGAAGATCGATACGAAGGGTTGATTTTCTCCAATGAGGTATTCCAGGATTTGGAAATTGGGGAAGTGCGTAAACTTTGGGTAAAAAAGCGTCGGGATGATGGTAAACTAGACCTGCAGCTACTTCCTTTTGTTCGTGTGAAATACGAGGAGGGAGCTGAAAAAATCCTTCAAATTATCCAAGAGAAAGGTTTTTTACCGATTCACGACAAATCTGATCCTGAAACAATTCAGAAAGTTTTAGGGATGAGCAAAAAGCAGTTCAAACAGTGCATCGGTCAATTGTACAAAGCCCGAGAAATTACCATTCACGAGGATGGGATTTCCATGAGTCGCGATTAATTAATAGGAAAATATCAAACCTCCAGTTCACCCTATAATCAAGCATCAGCGTTGTCTTTAGATCTAAATAAATTTTCCAAAGAGAGTAAGTCGGAGTTTCCGGCAAATAAAAAAATTAAGGATAAGCTTAAAGCGACTCGTCCTAAAAATCTGGATGCTAGGTTTCATCAGGTACATGAAGAAGTTTTTGAAAAGCTAGATTGTTTGGATTGTGCCAACTGTTGTAAAACTACTAGTCCAATCCTGATCAATACAGATATAGACCGTCTTTCAAAAGTTTTTCGGATGCGGTCAAGTGAATTTATCGATACCTATCTATTTCGGGATGAGGAGGGAGATTATGTTTTTAAAGGTGCTCCTTGCCCCTTTTTAGGAGCAGACAAT
This sequence comes from Bacteroidia bacterium, assembly GCA_964202605.1. Classification (GTDB taxonomy): domain Bacteria; phylum Bacteroidota; class Bacteroidia; order Cytophagales; family Cyclobacteriaceae; genus Algoriphagus. Next base: position 29,942 of record CAXNJN010000028.1, read on the forward strand.
GGATGTTTGGTCTATGAAGATCGTCCAAAGGCCTGCAGAGAATACCCACATACAAATCGAAAGAATATGCTTGGTATTCTAGACCTAACCTTAAAAAATACGCTGGTGTGCCCAGCTGTTCTCAAAATTTTTTCCGAGATCGGCAAAGATTATAAGAAGTAAAGGAATAGTTTTGCTTTTTTAGCAAACGAAAAGGACGAATTAAACTATGAATATTTCGGATACTCA
>CAXNJN010000029.1:0-29607 GCA_964202605.1 Bacteroidia bacterium
CACCAATTAATTGAACATACTTTGGAAATTACAGTAGACAAGCACACCGCAAATCAAGCTTCTATTAAAATTAAGCTTATTGAGGCAGATTATCAACCTAAGGTTGATGCTAAACTTAAAGACTACGCCAAAAAGGCTGTAATTCGAGGCTTTCGCCCAGGAAAAGCGCCTGTTACCATGGTAAAAAACATGTATGGCGTATCCCTACTCGTAGAAGAAATAAATACCATCTTGGGGGAATCACTTAACAATTTCCTGAAAGAACAAACTTTTAAGGTTTTGGGTGAACCGCTTCCCGTTGAAAAAGTAGAAGAATCGATTGACTGGAAAAATCAAAAAGATTTCGAATTCGAATATAAGATCGGTTTCATAGAGTCAATCCAGGTGCAACTTGACCAAAAGGTAAAGGGCACAAAATACAGCATCAAAGTTGATCAAAAATTGATCGATGAGACAATTCAAAACCTCACGTCTCAATATGGAGAGAGCACTAATCCAGAGATTTCCGAAACTTCTGATTTCATCTACGGAGATTTGAAGGCGTCTGAAACTGATTTTTCAAAAACCCTATCTCTAGATACCGCGAAACTTTCTAAAAAATTAGCAGGAAAGTTTGTAGGCTTAAGTAAGGATGCCGTAGTAGAATTTAATGCCAAGGATATTAAAAAAGACGAATGGACTTCGGGCTTTGGATTCTCAGATAAAGAAGGGGATGCTGCAAAGGGTGGCTATAGTTTTGTAGTAAAAAACATTAACAGAAAAGCGAAGGCTGAACTCAACCAAGAATTCTTCGATAAAATCTTCGGTCCTGATCAAGTGAAATCTAAAAAGGAGTTTGAAGAGAAAGTAAAAGAAACACTTCAGGGTAGTTATGATAAAGAATCTAAGGTCTTCACAGAAGAAGAGCTAAAGAAGTTGATTGTGAACACAACAAACCTATCACTTCCTGATGCCTTCCTAAAAGAATGGTTGATCAAGGCAAACGAAGGAAAAGTTACCGAAGCTGAGGTAGAATCTGATTATCCGCTTTACGCGAAACAACTTTCTTGGTCTTTAATTTCCAACCAAGTTGCCAAGGAAAATTCCATTCAGGCTGAGCATGCAGATGTGATTGAGAAAACGAAGGAAATGATCCGTGAGCAATTTGCTTCTTCCGGATTAGGCGCACAAATGGAATCCAGCATGGATTTGTTTGTGGACAACTATCTGAAAGGAAACGAAGGCCAGAATTACATGAATTTGATGACGTCAGTACAAAATGAAAAAGTACTTGCCTTGATACAAGAGAAGATAAAGATGACCGATAAAAATTTATCGATCGATGAATTCAAGGAACTTTTGGACAAGTAATCGAATTATGATTTATATTGAAAGTCCTTTTTTAAAGGACTTTTTTATTTTTGTCTCCAATAATAACGCTAGATATGATCAGTAAGGAAGAATTTAGAAAATATGCCATTCACAACCAAGGTGTTAGTGGTACGGCATTTGACCAGTATACAGCACATATTGAAAATATGACCCGCTCAGTCATTGAGGAGCGTCCACAGAATTTTAGAGAAATCGACGTTTTCTCCAGATTGATAATGGATCGAATTATTTTTCTAGGTACTGGCGTAGACGACCATATTTCCAATATTATTGTAGCTCAACTCCTTTTCTTGGAATCAGTAGACTCCAAAAAAGATGTAATCCTTTACATCAATAGCCCGGGCGGCTCTGTAACTGCAGGACTAGGTATCTACGACACCATGCAATACATTGGTCCAGATGTAGCTACTATTTGTACCGGCATTGCTGCCTCTATGGGAGCAGTATTGTTGGCAGGTGGTGCAAAGGACAAACGCTCTGCATTAAAGCATGCACGTGTGATGATCCACCAGCCCTCTGGCGGCATGCAAGGCCAATCCACGGACATGGAAATCTCTTTGAAACTTATCCTAGCTATGCGCCAGGAGCTCTATCAAATCTTAGCCAACCATACTGGTAAATCCTTTGAAGAAATTGAAAAAGATTCAGACCGAGATTACTGGTTGAGAGCCCCAGAAGCAAAAGAATACGGCTTAATTGATGAGGTATTAGTTAAAAAAACCACCTAATGACTCAAACCACTTGCTCCTTCTGCGGTAGAAATAAAAAAGATGTAGATGTGTTGGTAGCGGGCATCTCCGCCCATATCTGTAACTTCTGCATTGAACAAGCCTTTGAAATTGTGGGTGAGGACAAGAAGAACAAGAAATCTGGTTCCAAACTTGCCTTAAAACTCAAAAAACCAAAGGAACTCACCGAATACCTAGACCACTACGTGATCGGTCAAGAAGATGCCAAAAAGGTGCTTACCGTAGCAGTGTACAACCATTACAAGCGCTTGCAGCAAAAACAAGAAGCGGATGAGGTAACGATTGAAAAATCCAACATCATCATGGTTGGTGACACAGGAACCGGCAAAACCTACCTAGCCAAAACGCTAGCCAAAATCCTAGAAGTTCCTTTTTGCATAGCAGATGCCACTGTACTCACTGAAGCAGGCTACGTAGGTGAAGATGTTGAAAGCATTCTAACTCGATTACTGCAAGCAGCAGACTATAAAGTAGAGGAAGCGGAAAGAGGGATTGTCTACATTGACGAATTAGATAAAATAGCACGTAAATCTGATAACCCATCCATTACTCGTGATGTGAGCGGAGAAGGAGTACAACAAGCGCTTTTGAAGCTCCTAGAAGGGACGGTAGTAAACGTTCCGCCTCAAGGAGGGAGAAAGCATCCGGATCAAAAAATGATTGCGGTAAATACCGAAAACATACTCTTCATTTGTGGGGGGGCCTTTGACGGAATCGCAAGACACATCGGGAAGCGCCTCAATAGCCAGCCCATGGGCTTCAACTCTTCCGCTACAAGTTTGACAGCTGATCGTGAAAACTTACTTCAGTACGTCAATGCGCAAGATCTAAAAGCTTTTGGGCTCATTCCTGAATTGATTGGTAGACTTCCTGTCCTCACTCACTTGGAACCTCTACATAAAGATACGCTCAAGCGGATCCTCACAGAACCCAAGAATGCACTTGTAAAGCAATATGCGAAACTGATGGCTATGGAGGGTGTTGCCTTAACTTTTGAGGAAGGGGCTTTGGATTTTATTGTAGATAAAGCGGTAGAATACAACCTTGGTGCTCGCGGACTTCGGTCGATTTGTGAGGCCATCGTCACAGACGCTATGTACGACATACCTTCCGACAGCAGCATCACCAATTTAAACATCGATGAAGCCTACGCAAGGTCTAAATTCGACACCTCCAAATTCAAGCAATTGCAAGTAGCTTAAAATTAAAACCCCGATCTCCTTCGGGGTTTATTTTTTCTCTGTTGACTCCAGGATAAAGTGCGCTACTTGATTTGAGGCTTGCTGCTCCCCTATTCGTTCCCGAATCAAATCATAACCGGCTTTTACCTCAATTCGATATTCCAGATCAGACAAAAGCCTTACCAGCTCTTGGCGTAGCATCGCCAAAGAAAAATCCTCTTGGATCAACTCCCGAACGACCTGACGATCGGCAATCAAGTTGGGCAAGGAAATATAAGGCACTCGGATCAGTCGCTTGGCAATCTGATAGGAAATCCAGGATGTACGATATACAACCACTTGAGGCACATTAAAAAGCGCCGTTTCAAGAGTGGCTGTCCCCGAAGTCACCACTGCCGCAGTCGCATGAGAAAGTAGGTCGTAGGTTTGATTGTAAATCACCCGGATACCTTGAGCCAAAGCGAGCTCGTATACAGAAGCAGGCAAGCTATCTACCCCCGCAACTACAAACTGTACCTGCGGGAAATCTTTGACCAGGGCAATCATCTTTGCCAACATCCCCACTACCTCCTGGGTTCTACTGCCCGGAAGAAGAGCAACGATAGGCTGGTAGGACAATTCATTTTTCTGATAGAAAAAATCGTGGGCCTTGAATTTTTTAATTTCATCCAAAAGGGGATTGCCTACATAGTGCACTTTAATCCCAAATTTTTTGAAAAAAGCAGGTTCAAAAGGCAGGATAGAATAGACCTCGTCTGTATTTTCTTTGAGCGCATAGGCTCTATTTTGATTCCAAGCCCAGACTTTGGGTGGAATATAGTAATGCACAGGAATTCCCTGCTCCTTTGCAAATGCTGCAATCTTCATGTTGAACCCTCCAAAGTCGACTAAAATCAAAGCATCCGGACGAAAGGTAAGTAAGTCCTTTTTGACCAAGGCCAAGGCTTTTAGCACCTTTCGGAACCCAAAAACCACCTCGATAAAGCCCATTACGGATACCGCTGCATAGTCTAATGCCAGGTGGACGCCTGCTTCTTTGGAGTACTGCCCACCCATACCTCGAAATTGCAGGTTGGAATCCAAGGATTTCATGGCCGCTACCAAATTGGCTGCATGCATGTCCCCTGATCGTTCTCCAGAAATGATGTAGATTTTTTTCACTTTGCGAGCTGCTGAACTAAAAATAAAAGTAGGCGATTCGGCCTACTTCCCAAAAACAAAACTAGATAATACCCTTACTCACCCAGGTATTCTACAAAATTCCGTGGGGTTTCGTACAAGGTCAACTTGTACAAAGCTCCTTTAGGCGTAATTTCTTTTACCGCTGGGGCTAAAATTTTCCAAAATTCCATGACCAAGACTTCACAACTTGCCATTTTACCAGCCATAAAGTCTACATCCATGTTCAGGTTTTTGTGATCCACCCGATCAATCACCAGCAGACGCGTTAGCTCGCTGAGCGCTTTCAAATCCACTACAAAACCTGTTTCTGGATCTGGCTCTCCTTTGACCGTCACAATCAATTCAAAATTATGACCATGCCAATTTACATTCGCACAAGCACCAAACACCTCGAAATTCTTGGCGTCGGACCAATTGGGATTCCAAAGCTTATGTGCAGCATTAAAATGTTCCTTTCGCGAAACGTAAATCATGTCTTGAGGGGAATAAGCCTCAAAATTAGAAAAAAAATAGGAGTATCTCCCTCCCTATTTGAGGGAAAGTAACGGAGAATAGGGGTCAAAGAGGAATAGAAGGTCAATTAGTTTTTATTCAATTGCTGAATAAACCCCCATACCTCTTCCTTATTTTTGAAATTCACTTTTTGAGATTTGATCAAAGCAATAGCTTTCTCCAGATCCGCACCAAAAGCTTCTTTAAGGTCTTTCTCTTTGTTTCGTAGCAAATAAACTTTTCCATCCACTGCTACAAAAAAATCCTGCTCCTCTTGAAAAACCTTCGAAGCCTGTGCTCCATAGGTGGCAGATGGATCATCAGTCATGATTTTATAGGGGTGGAAAAGCAAGGTGTATTTTCCTTTTTCCAAAACCTGCACAAATCGCTTTTGCTTGAGAGTAGGCACCTCATATTCCGAGGTAAATTCTACCAATTCACCTGAAGTGGAAGGATAGGTAAAGCCTACTAATTTGTCAGGCCCATAAGAAAAAAGTCCTCCCTCTAATTTGTACTCCAAACTATTTTCATAGGAATTTAAGGCAATGTAAAGCCCTTCCACTTTTTGTCCTGTCTTGAGGTACAAAATGCCTTTTTTAAAATCTTCCAAATACGCTGATCCTTTTACTCCACCAAAGGCGTTGGCAGTAATGGGTATGCCCGTGCCATTGTCACGAAGCACAGAAAGTTGTCCAAAAGAGCTCATCGGGATCAAGCACCCGAGAAGTAGGGAAATTAAGAGGATTTTTTTCATGCTTCAAATTAAAAAAAAGACCGGATAAATCCGGTCTTTTTTATCAAGAATTAACAGAAACCCTTTTTAGGATTATCTGGTGATTCGAATCTGAACCTTGTTGTAATTAGCACTGGTTCCGATTTCGTCGTTGCCTACCACTTGTAAAAGCAAGTCAACAGACCCACCAATTTTACCTGTGTTGATTACATTGACTGTTAAGGTACCGAAACTAGACCCTGCAGGGATAGTCAAGGTGCCAGGAGCCACAAAGTCTCTTCCAGCTGCTGCTGTAGTACCACTACCAGCCACCACCGAGTAGGTAATGATCTCGTCAGAAGGTCTATGTGAACCAACTAGGTTGACACGAAGGTTTACAGTACCAACCGTGTTAGCCACTGTAATTCTTGGATAGACCTGTCCTGCTAGAGGTGCGCGTTCAACGGCATCCTGAAACTCCACTACATGACCTTCCCAAACAGGATAGTTTTGCTCAATGCAAGAGGAGAATGCAAGTACGAAGGCGAACGTCAATAAAGAAAATAACTTTTTCATAATTTCTGATTTTAGTAGCCTTTGTTTTGTTTAAGATTTGGGTTACCATCCACTTCACGCTGAGGGATTGCAGGCAAGATTTTGAAGTCATCAAAGGCTAGGTTTACCGCAGGAGTTGTTTTCACAATAGCTCTTCCATAGCGCTTCAAGTCAAAGAAACGGTGGCCTTCTCCAATAAACTCTTTCATTCTTTCCAAAAGAATTTCTTCCAAAAGCGCGTTACCAGCCAAGGTAACTGCAGGCAAGCCTCTCAATGACTTGAAGGCATTCAATTCGGTCAATGCAGCAGATTCGTTCTTCAACTGATAGTTTGCCTCAGCTCTGTTCAAGTGCATCTCAGACTTTCGGATTACCGGAACGTTGTCTGCATAGGCGAAACCAGACTTAGACATAAACTTCGTATTTTCAATTTGACGACCAGCACCACGAACGGTATTACCAGTTGTATACAATTGCGCTCTTACATCTGCATTACGAGTCACATCCCAGTTGTTGTTGTCTGTCGCTGGAGTTCCAATCTGCAAAGCAGTTAACCCAAACAAAGCACGAACTCTTGCGTTTGGAATAAAATCACCCCATCCACCCTGAGAGTTCTTGTTGGTCAAATTCAATAAGGCTGTATAAGATGATTGCAAGGATTCATTAACCCCAATAGACTCGGTGGCTAAAGCGAAGCGAACCTCAAACATGGACTCAGGGTTTACTGGCGCTCTCCAACCGTTCACATAAGCTGATCCTGATAGTACAGTACCTACGTTACTTGCCAATGCAGTAGTTGATTCAGCTACCACTTTAGCCCAATCACCTCTATACAAGGCTACTCGAGAAAGCAAGGCTGAGGCTGCAGCACCAGAACCATATTGTACACCTCTACCGGTGCCCAACAATTTTTTGGCATCTTCCAAATCTTTGTAGATCTGAGCATACACCTCGTTGATCGTTGATCTTGGAGTTTGGCGACTCAGCGCAACACCTGAGGAGATTACCCCTTCTGTCACTACTGGAATACCTCCTTGATCGATTACACCTGGCTGATACAAAGCAGTAGGCATGTAAGAGTATACTTTAACCAAATCAAAGTAGTACAATCCTCTTAGGAACTTGGCTTCCCCTTCCCAACGAGCAATCTGCGCAGCAGAAGCACCTTCAACTTTACTAAGACCATCCAAAATAAGGTTGGCTTCGTTAATAGCGCCATAGGTGTTTTGCCAGAAGCCAGCTGAAAAGTGGGCTCCAGGTTGGTTGTTATTTTCTCCAATCAGACGACCTGAGTTAGAGGTAGTTTGTCCTACGTCGGCCAAGGCATCAGAGACTGCCAATAGGTCACGACCATAATTACGTGTAGACCTCAGACTTGCATATACTGAGTTGAGGGCTGCATTCACTGCATCGGGAGTATTCAAGGCGCCATCTGCATCGATGGATTGTCTTGGATCTACCTGAAGCAAGCTATCACAAGAACTTACCAGCAGTGAGCCTGTAAGCGCTAGAGCTAAGAAAGCTTTATTGATTAATTTCATAGTTTTTTTCCTTTTGGTGATTAGAATCCGATTTGTACACCAAGGGTATAGCTCTTGGTTAAAGGAACCTGACCTGTACCTGCTCCAGTAAATTCTGGATCATAGCCAGGATAATCCGTGTAGGTCCACAAGTTCACTCCTTGCGCGTAGATACGTGCACGAGTGAGACCAATTCTGCTGACCAAGCTCGGCTTGAAGCTGTAAGCAAAAGTAAATTGAGAAAGACGGATGAAATCGTACTTCAACAGGGCAGCAGTACCAGAGTTTCTACTTGCTCCTCTAGTTTCGTTACCTGCGTTAGTGGTCAAGTTTCTTGGTATATCGGTGATTTGACCTGGAGTCTTCCACGTTCTGTTATTTACTTCACGAAGCGCATTCAAGGTTAATCTAGTACCGTTCTCTCTCAAGAAGCCATACTGACCATCACCACCAATACCTCCGTATTCGTAAGTAAAGAAGGTAGTCAACTCAAAACCTTTGTAGGAGAAGTTATTATTCATACCTCCAAAAACAGTACCCAAGTTAGACCCAAAATAACGTCTATCTGCCGCAAGTGGTAGGTAGGTGATGTTACCATTTATATCAAGCCACATTGGACGACCTGTAGCAGGGTTAACTCCAGCATATTCTGCTGCAAAGATTGCCCCACCGCCGTCTCTACCTACTGGCTGACCTACTGCAATACCAGGGTTAGCTGGAAGAAACTGAAGACCACCGTATAAGCTCACGATTTGGTTGTCGATTTTGGTAATGTTGAAGCTGGTGTTCCAACGGAAACCACCTTTATCGATATTTACTGTCGACACCTCAAACTCAAGACCTCTGTTTTGTAGTTCACCCACATTGTTAGCAATACCTCCAAAACCATTGGTCCAAAGGATAGGCTGGTCTAAAAGCAAGTCTTTGGTTCTTCTATCAAAAGCATCAATCGAACCTGTGAGTCTGTTTTCAAAGAAACCGAAGTCAAAACCAAAGTTTAAGGTATTGTTGGTCTCCCAGCTTAGGCCAAGGTTGGCCAAAGAAGAAGGAACGATACCAGCACTACCGGAGTAGTTACCACCACCACCATACAGGCCTCTGGCAGCAAAGTTTCCGATTTGGTCGTTACCTGTCAAACCGTAGGAAGCTCTCAACTTCATCTCAGATACAGTACTGGAGTTCTTTAAGAACTCTTCCTCTACCATGCTCCATCCTACACGTACAGAAGGGAACAAGCCGTAACGGTTTTCAGCACCGAATCGGGAAGATCCGTCATATCGGGCAGTTAGGGTCAACAAGTACTTTTTCTTGTAATCGTAATTTGCTGACGTAAAAGCAGATGCTCTTCTGTAACCTGTCCAGAAACCAGAAATATTTTCAGGCGTAGCCGCAGATTGAATCGTTCTGAATTGGAAGGTTGGAAAACCAATACCTGAGCCAGAAATACCCTCTCTAGTTTCAGATAAGTATTCCAAACCAGCGATAGCCGATACGTTGTGTACACCATTAAAGGTTTTGTTCCAGTTTAGTGTTTGCGTGGTGATGAAACGAGTTCTCCAGTCAGACTGTACGGAACTTCTACCAATCACACCTGCTCCATCTGGAGTACGTGGATCGCGGTAGTTGTCACCCTGAAGTAGACGGTAATCCAAACCAAATAAAGAACGGAAAGTTAAATTTTTCGCAATCTTGTAGTTCGTAATTAAGTTACCTACCGCTGTGTTGGTGCGCTGAAGACCGGAGTTGTAGGTATTTACCAACACTACGTTTTGTCCCAATACACCTCTAATGGCCGTATTGAATGTGCCGTCTTCGTTGTAGATGGCATTGTGAGGCAATACTGCTGAAGAAGAGAAGGCTGGGCTACCCAAGAAAGAACCTTCTACTGCAAAAGGTACGTTTTGCTGGAAAGTAGACAAGTTGATGTTAGTCTCAAAACTTAAGCGTTTTGTTGCTTGATGTGTCAAGGCAATTCTTACGGTTCCTCTTTCAAAGTCAACAGGTTTAAATGAAGCCTCCTGATAGTTGTAAGATCCAGATAGGAAGAAGGTGGTCTTCTCATCACCACCAGAAACAGACATCTCATAGTTTTGAAGTCTACCTGCGCCCATTACTTCACGCTGCCAGTCGTACGTTGGCAATGCCAAACCTATTGCATCCAAAGCGGGCCTAGTTAGCGTCTGCCAGTTGGAAGGAAGTATACCCATATTACTCAAGGTATTGGCCTCAGGCAAGGTATTGCCTGAATTGATATATGCATCTCTACGCATTCCATACCATTCTGCTCCACCAAGTACATCCAAGAACTTCATCGGCTGAGTTTCTCCAGAGAAGGCGTTGAATTCAAATTTCGCTTTTCCTTGCTTACCCTTTTTGGTAGTGATGATTACTACCCCGTTTGCAGCTTGAGAACCGTAGATTGCAGCAGATGCTGCATCTTTCAAGATCTCCATAGACTCAATGTCATTCGGGTTCAAGAAGGCCAGTGGGTTCGACTGGGTAAAGGATGCGTTGGACTGGTTGTTCAACTGTACCCCATCCACGATAAATAGCGGTTCGTTACCTGCGTTTACAGAGCCTACACCACGAATACGGATGTTAACTGCACCACCTGGGAGACCGTTAGAAGATCTAACTTGCACGCCCGCCGCACGTCCTTGTAGGGCACGGTCAAACGATTGTAGAGGTAGGTTTTGGATTGCATCACCTTTTACAGAAGAAACCGCACCGGTTACTTCTCGCTTCGGCTGCGTGCCATATCCTGTTACAATCACCTCACTCAAGGCGGTCACATCCGACTCCAAAGCCACGTTAATGGTGGATCTGTTGCCAATGTTCACCTCTTGGGAGGTTAGTCCCACAAATGTGAAGACTAATACATTGCTTCCGGCAGGGATATTGATTGAATACTTGCCATCAATGTCTGTGGCAGTACCAATGGTCGTTCCCTTCACCAGAACTGTTGCACCGGGTACGCCCATTCCGTCTTCTAACGATGAAACTGTACCAGTGACTACGCGACCCTGAGCAAATGCCATCGCATTTACCAAAAAGAGCGTAAGTCCTAGAAGTAAAATTTTCCTCATATTTGGTTAATTTTTAGTTTTATAAACTCAATAATATCCCTAAAAACGGAATAACTCAAATCTATGACACCAAAAAAGATGGAAAAGTTTAAACAAATGACTAGCCTTATAATTCGTTCTTTACAAGAATTCCAAATATAATATGGTTAAAGTGTTTTAGTTAATCAAAAACACCTTATTATTTGGATTATTTTAATGTTAACGAAAGTTAATTTTTAGATTTTTTTTTTAACAATTTGGAAAAAATAAAGGATGAGTGGATAAAAAAATTACAATTTCGGTAGACTCTCACTTTTTTCACTCTTTTTCTCTCCGCTCCCAAATCGCGGTCAAAATAACCTTAACAGTGTTCAATAGACTATTTTATAAAAGTGGATTTTGAAAAAATAGAAGATTATGCAGATCAATTTTACACTAATCTTATATTAATTTTATTAATTTCTTAAAATTTTCATTTGTTTATTGAACAGACACGGTAATCCTGCGGTTTTTAGCCTGATTAGCAGGATTGTTATTGGGCACCATCGGCTCTCGGAAACCCTTTCCAACTACTTTTATCCGATCTGACTTGGTCCCTTCTGTTAGCAGATAGGTCTGCACACTTTGTGCTCTTTGTAAACTTAGTTTTAGATTGTAATCATCCGATCCCAGGTTATCGGTATGCCCAGTAATCAAGATAGACACCTTAGGATTATCTTGTAAAAAGCGATGCAGTCGACGGAGTGAACTCAAGGACTCCTGCTTCAATTCAAAACTATCAAATTCAAAAAATACATTTTCAAACACAAACTCTTCTCCCGAAGCAATAGGAACCAACTCCACTTTCAAGTCTTTTACATTTTTGATGGAATCACGACCCACATTGTAAATCTTCGGTAAGAAGCCTTTTTTCTCCACATAGAGGCCTGCAGCATCTTGCTCAGGGTACAGCATCAAAAAAGATCCATCTTGCCCATTGGATTGAAACTGGTAGCGGGTACTGTCATTCCCTAAAGAAACCAAGGAAAGACTTGCCGAAATAGGTTCCCCTGTTTTTGCATGAACCACTTGACCCCCGGTAACCGTTAAATTCTCCCCAATTTCAATTTCTTTAGGGAACTTAAATCGGTACAAATATGCCCTGTCATTTTGGCCATTGCCCATGGTCAATTCTGAATAGTAAGCATAATCTTTTTGAGCGGTTATAAATAGGGCTACTTGATCTGAATGATCATTTATAGGAAGTCCTAAGTTTTCCGGCTCCTGAAATTTCCCTTCCGAAATACGAGATAAAAAAATATCCATGCCCCCCAATCCTAAATGTCCATCAGAAGCAAAAAACAAGGTTTCATTGTTAAAAAACAGGAAAGGAGAAATTTCATCTTTTGGGGTGTTGATTGGAGCACCCATATTTTTTGATTCCGACCAAGTGCCGTCGGCTTTTCGAACCGCATACCAAATATCGTTGCCGCCAAAACCTCCCCTTCTATCTGAAGAAAAAAACAACATACGCCCATCCGCAGAAAGTGATGGCTGGGAATCCCAAAATGAAGAATTTATTTTTGTTCCCATATTTCTTGGAGATTGCCATTCTCCTTCAACTTTCTCGACACTGTAGAGGTCACAGCTACCTTGACTGTCTGGTGCATCACAAGATGTAAAAATCAAAAAATTACCATCCGCAGTTACCGAACAAGTTCCTTCGTTGTAGGATGAATTTATTTTGGGAGAAATTCCCTCTGGGGAAGTCCATTCGTGCAAAGATATATACTGGGAAACAAAAATATCCTCTTTATCAAAAGCAGATGTGCCCCCTCGCCGCGTAAAAAAAAGTTGCTTCCCATCTGCAGTCAATACTGGAAAATACTGTAAGGCAAAGCCATTTATTGGGTCTGGTAAAATTTCCTTATCAATCTCTTTTTTCTGAGAAAGTAGATTCTCTACAAAATCTATTTTCTTTTTCATCTCAAGAAAATACCCTCCAATTTTGAAAGCTGTGGTAGCTTCTTGTTCAACCGTTTGGAATTCTAAAACCGCTTCCTCAAATCGGCCTTGCTTCAAATAGATATTGGATAAAAGCCAGCCAAAGTCAACCAAATACAGCTTGTTTATAGGGACTAGTCGCAACTTTCCTTGCTTTGCAAGTTTCTCAGCTTCCTGAAATCTCCCTAAGGTGATCAAGACCTGGGTTGCCTTTTGGTAGGCTTCCAAAAATTTTTCTTCCCGAGCAAGCGCTCCTTGAAATTTGAGCAAGGCTTCTGGGTAATTTTTGAGGGTAAGTAGCATTTCCCCCTCCCGAAAAAGTTTGATTGCTCTCCCGTCTGCTACCGAATACGATTGTGATTTGGCCTGGAAAGCCATCCAAAACAAAAGTAGAAGAAGGAAAAGCCTACGCATGGATTAGGGTATATTCATAAATTTATGCGTTTGTAGTGATATTTTCCAATTTGGGTTGTTTTTTATATAGTCTATCAGCTCTGGAAGGCGCTCGGAGGCTTTGCTCCATTCGGGCTGTAGCCTGAGATCACAGTTTTCCTGTACTTGAGCAGCATGCTCCTCTGCAAAAGATAGGTCACTGGCATGGTAGACTACCACCTTCAATTCATCTGCCACTTCGTAAATGGAAGGATGGGGCTTTTTAAATTTTTTGGGAGAAAAACACACCCAGTCAAATTGTCCTGAGAACGAATGTGCACCGGAGGTTTCCAGGTGAATAACAAAGCCTTTGGACTTCAATAGCTGGGTTAAGGGATCCAAGTTGTAAAGCAAGGGTTCTCCCCCTGTGATGACTACCAGCCTTCCGGGATAGGATAGTGCTCCGGCTACTAGTTCTTCGATGGATATGATCGGCCACTTTCCAGCCTCCCAACTTTCCTTTACATCGCACCAAACACAGCCTACATCGCAGCCACCCATCCGTATGAAATAGGCTGCATGGCCAGAAAATCGTCCTTCTCCTTGAATGGTGTAAAAAGCCTCCATGAGAGGAAGCTGTATCCCAGAAACTACCAGTTCGTGTGTTGTCATCTGAATTTTTGGTAAAGCGGGTGATTCGACCGCTAGTAATGTTCGAAGGTAAGCGTTAAAATCGGAAGGATAAATACGAAGTACGAGGTACGAGGTACGAAATTGTTAAAACCACAAGCTTTTTTTCAAAATCAATCTCCTACAATTCCTTGCGCATTAAGATTCGGTAATCCTCCACCCCTCCTTTAGGCTGAAGATCTACAATCATAAACCCACGCGCTATCCCAAACTGAATCATCTCCGGAAAGCGGTTGCGCGTCTTAAAAAATACTGCTCGAAATCCCGCTTCCTTGGCCCATCTTACCTGCTCAACCGCTAAGGCAGAGGCAATCCCTTTTCTACGAAACTCAGGCCGCACCCCTCCCATCCAAGAATAAAACTGCTCGGGTAGTTCACTTTGGTAACCTACCTTAAATCCAGCCAACTCCCCATCCCAGAGCGCTACCAAGGCTAGTGATAACCGATACTGCAAGCGGTCCTCGTAAAAAGACAGCGAGGCTTATCTGGGAAACTCAGGATACGTTCGTGTAACCAAAGCAGCTCCACAAGGCTGGCCTCACGGAGCTGAAGGGAAGGTGAATTTTCCATAAGAAGTTGGAAAAATGAAATCCTTTTACTTGAATCTATTGCTTTTTTAGGGTAGGGTAAGTCACTCCCAACTGCTCCAAATAAGTCCCGTACTTGGTTTCGTCGAAGTAAAACTTCTCCAATTCAGGACGGAAACGATTCATGATGTCACGGTTCAAATAAATTGGAGGTGCATCCTCCTTCGTAATCATCGGCTTGTAGGTTTCCTCCTTGGTTTGCACATTCTTGAAGTAATCCCAAGCCTGAGTCACCAATTCCGGCTGCAGTAGAAAATCCAAAATGGTCATCGCTTCTGCCTTGGCACCAGCCGTAACCCCTTTATGAGCAATCGGGGTAGCCATGGCAATCGCATTGCTCCAGTGGTGCCCAGGAAGTCCAGGGATATTGGAAGGAAAACGTAAGGTCACGGTAGGCACTACCCAAGATACATCACCGATGTCATCAGAGCCTCCAGAGATCGGCTCCTTCACGGGAATTCCCAACTCATCCAATTTGGTGGGCATACCCTCTTCTTTGACTCCCAATTCCCGCTGTACCGCATTGGCTAATGCAAGATCATTTTCATCCCAAGCAGGTAAGCCCACCTTGACAATGTTTTGGTACATCTTTTCAGCAATCACCTTATTAAAGTGACGTGGCCAGGCTGTACCCAGTACCTTGGAAGTCATGGTCGTCCCAGTCATCATGGCTGCACCTTTGGCAATGTCATTTGCCTGAGCATACATTTCCATGATGCCGTTGTAGTTTACGTCTCGGAAGTAATACCAAATGGATGCTTTTGAAGGAACCACATTGGGTTGGTCTCCCCCATCCGTGATCACAGAGTGAGATCTTTTGAGAGGATGCAGGTGCTCCCGTTTATAGTTCCATCCGATATTCATCAGTTCCGTGGCATCTGCGGCACTCTTGCCTCTCCAAGGTGCGCCCGCTGAATGCGCTGCATCTCCAGAAAAAGTATACTCTACGGAAATTAATCCTGTACCAGTCGCCTGACCCCAGCTCACGCCGAGATTATTGGCCACGTGGGTGAAAATACAAAGGTCAACTCCATCAAATTTGCCATCACGAGTAAACCAGGCTTTGGCGGCAACGAGCTCTTCAGCGATTCCTGGCCAAAGTATGAGTGTACCTCCAATTTTCTCCCGCTCCATGATTTGCTTCACTGCAAGTGCAGCAGTAATGTTAAGCGGAATACCCGCATTGTGTCCTTCTCCGTGGCCAGGGGCACCTTCAACCATAGGTTTGTGAAAAGCTACTCCTGGATATTGAGAGGCCTTCGGAATGTTATCTACATCAGATCCCAGGGCTATTACAGGCCCAGGACCATTGCTCCAGGTGGCAAACCAAGCTGTAGGAATGCCCGAAACACCTCTTTCAATTTTAAATCCTTGTTTTTCCAAGATGCCCGTGAGGTATTTGGAAGATTCCACTTCTTGAAAGCCCAACTCGGCAAAACTAAAAATTTTGTCCACCATCACTTGGCTTTGCTTGTGATTGGATTCGACAATGCTAGATACCTCAGCTTTTAAGGCCTCGATTTGCTTTGGGGTGAATTTTTTCTGGGAAACGGCTGAAAACCAAATTCCAGCGAATAGAACAAGTGTAAATGAGAGTTTGTGTGTCATGAGTACATTGGATTGGAACCATTAATCTACCAAAAATTAGAGATGGATGTAAGAAAAATGAAGAAAGGCTAAAATAAGGGTTGGACAGAAGATAGAAATTTGACTACCAAAGCCCTTTTATTTTTCTATTTTTGCAAGATTATTGACAGTAAGCAACCGAAAATAAAACCATGGCGGAGTACAACTTTAGGGAAATAGAGCAGAAATGGCAAGGCAAGTGGAGTGACCAAGGCACCTATACTGCCGAAATAGACCCCCTTCGACCTAAATTTTATTCCTTGGACATGTTTCCCTACCCATCCGGAGCAGGGCTGCATGTGGGACACCCACTAGGTTACATTGCCTCCGATATTGTCTCCAGATTTAAACTCCTCAAAGGATTCAATGTGCTCCACCCCATGGGATACGATTCCTTTGGCTTGCCAGCGGAGCAATATGCCATCCAAACAGGGCAACACCCTGCAGTGACCACCGAACAAAACATTACGCGGTACACCGAGCAATTGAAGAATATTGGGTTCGCATTTGACTGGAACCGAGAAGTACGCACCTCCGATCCAGCCTACTACAAGTGGACCCAGTGGATTTTTATGCAGCTTTTCAACAGCTACTACGACCAGGATGCCGATAAGGCCCTGTCTATCGCCAGCTTGGTGGCACGTTTTGAGAAAGATGGAAATTCATCTGCAAAAGCTGTTTGTGACGAGGGAACCCCTTCATTTACGGCAGAAGAGTGGAGGGGATACACCGAAACTCAAAAGCAGCAGCTCTTGCTGCACTACCGCTTGACTTTTCTCGCTGAAACCACCGTCAACTGGTGTCCTGCCCTAGGTACGGTACTGTCAAATGACGAGGTGAAGGAGGGATTCTCCGAGAGAGGGGGTCACCCCGTAGAACGAAAAAAAATGATGCAATGGTCCATGCGCATCACGGCCTATGCAGATCGCCTACTCAAAGGATTAGATCAGTTGGATTGGTCTGAACCCATCAAAGAGATGCAGCGCAACTGGATCGGAAAATCGATTGGTGCAGAGGTCGTATTTGATGTCAAAGGTTCAAATCAAAAAATTCAGGTGTTCACCACCCGCGTAGATACCATCTATGGCGTGACCTTTTTGTCCTTGGCTCCAGAATCAGACTTGGCTGCCGAACTGATCACAGATGAGCAGCGACAGACAGCAGAAGCCTACATTCAGCAAGCAAAAAATCGCTCCGAGCGCGAACGAATGAGCGATGTAAAGACCATTTCTGGTTCATTTACTGGTTCCTACGCCATCAATCCCTTCAACGGGGAAGAGGTACCCATCTGGGTGGCCGATTATGTACTGGCAGGCTACGGTACAGGTGCCGTGATGGCAGTACCCGCACACGACGAGCGAGACTACAATTTTGCGAAGCACTTTGGATTAGAAATCCGCCAAGTAATTGAGGGATCCATGGAAAATGGATCTTTCCCGGGTAAAATAGGTACCGTGATCAACTCAGGCATGATCAGCGGGCTTTCCGTGAAAGAGGCCATAACTAAATGCATTGCCTTTTTGGAAGAGCGAAAGATCGGTCGTGGCAAGGTACAGTACCGCATGCGGGATGCTATTTTCACGAGACAGCGCTACTGGGGCGAGCCGCTACCCGTGTATTTCAAGGAGGGGCTACCCTATCTGATTGAAGAAAAGGATCTGCCGCTCGTACTGCCTGAGGTAGACAAATACCTTCCAACAGAAGACGGCGATGCTCCACTCGGAAGAGCTAAAAATTGGAACTACCAGACTGCGGAGGGAGAATTTCCCCTCGAACGATCTACCATGCCCGGCTGGGCAGGATCAAGCTGGTATTTTTTCCGTTACACCGATCCTAAAAACGAGAAAAGCCTCGCAGATAAAGCGAAAACCGACTACTGGGGAGCAGTTGACCTCTACATTGGAGGTTCAGAACACGCCACCGGTCACTTGCTGTATTCCAGGTTTTGGGCGAAGTTTCTCTACGACATCGGTGCAGTAAGCATCGAAGAGCCTTTTCAGAAGATGATCAACCAAGGCATGATCCAGGGAAGATCCAATTTTGTGTACCGCATCAAGGGCACCAATACCTTTGTATCCCATGGGTTGAAGGAGCAGCATGACACCTCAGCCATGCACGTTGATGTCAACATAGTCAACAATGACCAACTCAATCTAGACAAGTTTAAGTCTTGGAGACCCGACTTGGCCACTGCTGAATTTATCCTAGAAGATGGCAAGTACTACTGCGGGGCAGAAGTGGAAAAAATGTCCAAGTCCAAATACAATGTTGTCAACCCTGACGACATCATCGAGCGCTACGGGGCAGATACCTTGCGCTTGTACGAGATGTTTTTGGGGCCTTTGGAGCAGTTCAAGCCTTGGAACACGAACGGCATTGATGGGGTATACAAGTTCCTTCGGAAACTCTGGAACCTGTACCATCCTGCCAACGGTGGATTCGCTATTTCGGAGACTCCTGCAAGCAAGGAAGAACTAAAGGTACTCCACAAGGCCATCAAAAAGTTGGAGGAGGACATGGCCAATTATTCCTTCAACACCTCCGTTTCCAGCTTTATGATTTGCGTCAACGAGCTGACTACCCTGGGTTGCAACAAGCGGGAAGTAGTGGAGCCATTGGCAATTTTGATTTCTCCTTATGCGCCACATATTGCGGAGGAACTTTGGTCCTTGTTGGGTCATACCACATCCATCACGCGGGCTGCTTTCCCAGAATTTAGAGAAGAATACCTGGTAGAAAGCAATTTTGAATATCCAGTCATGATCAATGGAAAGTTGCGCGCCAAGCTAGACCTTCCGCTTACCTTGACCGTGCCGGAGATTGAAAAAGTAGCACTTGCGGATGTACAGATCCAAAAATGGCTGGAAGGAAAGTCTCCGAAAAAGATCATTATCGTACTTGGCAAGATTGTCAATTTGGTAGTTTAAACCTGTTCCAAATCAGGGAAGGGGAAGCTTTGTTTCCCCTTTTTCATTTCCTAGATTAGCCTCTTCTTTGCTCTTGTCATGATCGTTTACAGCTTTCCCGTCCGTACTGCCTTTATTGAACGAGATTTGGAAATGATCCGTCCTTATGCGGCAATCAAAGACCTGGAGTTTACCCAAAGCCCTATCAAGCTCCCTTTTTACCTAATTCTTCAGTTTTTTCAGTTGCTTTGGTTCCTGCCTCGAACCAGCCAGTACCTCTGCTTTTTTGGGGGGTACCATTGCATCCTTCCGGTGGTATTTGGGAAGATCTTCGGTAAAAAATGCACCATCCAAGCGGGAGGAACCGACTGCATCAACATGCCTGAGATTGGCTATGGCAACTTTCGGAAGAAAAGCCTTGCCTGGGCTACCCGCTTCTCCTTTGAAAATTGCAGTTTGATCCTACCTGTTGCCGAGGCCTTGGTGAGCCAGCACTACAGCTATGACCCACAGATCAATCCAAAGCAGGGCCTGCTGCAACTGATTCCTGATCTAAAGACACCCATTCAGGTAATTCCAAATGGATTTGATACGGAATTTTGGAAGGACTTAGGAATGGAGCGGGTCAAGCAGTCCTTTATTTCTGTAGCCACGAGTACCTCCAGCCCTGCCCGTGCGCAGGTAAAGGGATACGATCTCATTGCCCAATTGGCCGCTAGTAACCCCGAGTGGAGCTTTACCTTGGTAGGGGACGCAGACTATCGGACTCTTTCGCCGAATATTCGGGTTTTGGGGAAAGAAATGCCAGCAGCCTTGGTGCAGCTGTACAATACCCATGAATATTACTTGCAGCTATCGAGTTCCGAGGGCTTCCCCAATGCTTTGGGCGAGGCCATGGCCTGTGGTTGTGTACCCATAGGCTCTGCTGTGGGAGCCATTCCAGAGATCATTGGGGATACCGGATTGCTGCTCAAAAGAAAAGCGCTAGGCACTTTGCAACAGTTGATTCAGGATTGGATGGATGGGAAAACCAAGTTGACCTCAGCCCGAGCGCGTATCGAGCGCTACTTTACCTATGATCACCGCCGAAAGCTGCTACTAAGGGCGCTATCGCTGAAGGGTTAGCCTGGAACTTCTTTTAAAAAAAACAGCGGAGAAGTTCCCTTCTCCGCTGCATTCAGTACCTATCCTTTAATTCAACCTAAATCGAAGAACGGGAGTCAATTCAAAGCTCTCGAAGGACTCTGAGTACCCATTCGTGTAAAAGAGGCGCGTCCGCAGGCCAACTTGGAAATTTTTTCGAAAGGAATGGTAGTATTCTAGCCCCATAAAAGCACCGAAGTCTGAATTTATAGGAGCATCATGTAGTAGAATTACAGTTCCATCTAAATTTTCCCAATAGATTCCGACGTGAGGATTCCTAGAACGTAGGTTGTACAGTCCTGCCGAACCAATCAACTTTTCTTCGATAAAATGCCGTTTGAATACCAAATAATGGAAATTTTTTGTTTTTCGAATTCGGTAATCTTCAAAAATGACCACAGCAGTTGGATTTTGTTTGACAGCAGTATATTTCCCCCAATTCACTTGCTTGGAAAATCCAAATCCATACTCATTTTTTCCATCAGGTCTATACAAGTACTCGAAGCCAAACGCCTCCCCCCAACTTCTCATCTCGAAATAATAATCTCTGGGTATAGGATCGTAAGATCGAAAATCATTGGAAATACCATAGTTAAAGCTCAAGCTAGATCGTGACAAAATAGCATCTAGCTTTTGGGCCATTGTAGGAGGAAAGGAAAGGAAAAATATGAGCATTAACCAGGTGGTATTTTTCATAGAAGTAGAATTTAAGTTTTAAAAGTGGATAGGCCCCATATCCTAGATTGGGAAAACAATCGAACACAAAATCATTCTAAAGAAACAGCGAAGAAGCTTCCTTCTCCGCTGCTATTAGAAAACATCCCTTATTTAAAAGTAAACCGCAATACTGGAGTAAATTCAAAACTCTCGAAAAACTCGGAGTAGCCCTGCGTATAAAAGAGACGTGTGCGCAGACCCACTTGGAAATTTTTCCGAAGCGCATGGTAATACTCAAGACCTACAAAAACTCCGAAATCAATTACTACGACTTCATCACTTAATGTAACTATAGTTTGGTCTGAGTTTCCTATAATTTCCACATAAGGATCTCGGTACCTTAGGTTGTAAATTCCAGCAGCACCAATCAACTTCTCTTCAATAAAATGCCGCTTGTACAGCAGGTAATGGAAATTTTTTGTTCCTCGTATTCGGTAGTCATCAAAATTTACCAAAGCGAAAGAAGTTTGTTTAACAACAGTAAAGTCCCGGTAATTGACATCCTTGGAAAATCCAAATCCGTACTCATTTTTTCCTTCAGGGCGGTAGGTGTATTCAAAACCAAACGCTTCTCCCACCTCGCTTCGATTGTTAAAACTTACTATTGGCAACTTATCGTTTTTATCCACACAGCAAGCAAAGAAATCATGTGATAGCCCATAATTAAAGCTAAGGCTAGATTTAGATAGGATGGAATCTAGCTTTTGAGCCATCGCAGGCGGGAAGGAAAGGAATAGTATTATGGCCAACCAAGTCGCATTTTTCATAGAGATAAGGTTTAAGTTTTAAAAAAAAGTTAGCGGCGCTTTAGCCGGGAATGTCCGTAAAGCGGTGTTCGAAATAAAAATGCAGGAGCCCTACATTTTTGACATTGTAATCAATGCCATTTCGGGTACGAACTCCATGGTCTGTTGCCCCTACTACATAAGCCAAAACCGACCTTCGAGACAACTCCGTATTGACCCGAAAGCGGGAGCTTTCAGATTCCACTTCCAAATTGACAGAGCCCGTAGCTTCTGCAGTGGGTTCCTTGGTCAGAAAATCATACCCCACTTTGACGCCAGCATTTGCTTTTGCCTTTCCTGTCAAGTTGTGCTCCGTAAAAAGGAAAAATTGCTGGCTGTTTTCAGTCATGTCCCAGTCTGGGTCAAATTGGATATTGACAGTCTTCCATCTTTCCAATTTGATATCATCTTTAGAAAACTTGATTAGATCGTAACGGAAGGTATCGCCATCAACTCCAGCGCCTACAGTACCATCAAAATTGACCTTTACCTTACTAGATCCTCTGTATAGCCGCACCTTGATGATTCGCCCAAATAGGCCTATGTAATCTCTTTTGGTAAGTTTCACCTCTGGTATGGTCGTAAACAAAATATCCGCTTGCGAGATAGAAGTGTGGTTGACATTATAATCTAGGATCACCGCATCGGCAGCAGGAGTGGGAAGCTCAGGCACAGGATGCGTATTATTCATCTCGTAAAAATCTTCATCCAGATACGTTACCACCAACGTGGCATGATCCACTGAATAGGCATCATCCACATAAGGAACCCTATTGCCTTGGGCACCGTCTCCTGTGAGTGAAAATAAAAATCCTTCGTTCCAATCCTCCCGAATAAGGGGATCATAGGTGGTCGTGATTGATCCTTGGTAGGAATTCCAATCAAACCGTTCCTCGTACGGGAAGTGGATTACCAGGCCTTGGCTTGCATAAAATTCGACCAATTCCTCTCGGAGTGAAATCCGGTACTTGGAATCTCCCCTTTTGGATTGAAAGGTTTCGAAAGACCTTTCTAGGAAGGGATAGTGGGATAGGTTTGAGAGTGAATGGTCAAGAATAGCCTCCCGAAGCTGACTCGATTCATGCTTTGGAGCTAGGCCATTTTTTTGAGTAGTCAAACGAGCCAGTTCAGATGGAGGCATCGAGGCCTGATCTACAAGGATCGCCGAAAGGGATACAGCATCCCCGAAATCATCGTATTGCTGTATGAGTTGGCTTAGCGCTATCCTGGCCTCTTTGTCTTGCATCACTCCTCCCAGCAATTGGGAGAATTCTTTGGCTGTTTCTACCTGCTGCCATTCTTCGAGTTGAAGATTTTGGGTCCACAGGGGATCTACGGATTGGATTGAAACTTCCTCTTTGGGGAGACAACTGCTAAAAAGTAAGGGGCCCGCAAGGAGGTAAGCTGAAAAATGGAATGGATTTCGTTTCATGTGTTTTGAGTTAAAAAGTAAATGATTAGAAAAAATGAGTCATGAATTGAGGGGGCTAGCCTGTGGAATTTGCCTGGCGTGATCGTATATTTTTGAGAAACTTAATTGTTTTTATTTAATTTAAAAAAGATTTTTTAAAATTATTATTATTTTTTTTAATATAGTTATCTTTTAAAAACTATAAAATAGCCTAATTCAATTATAGAAAGAGGAATATGCATCTCTTGAAGGACTTTTCTTAAGAACTACCTGGTTCTGAATTAAATGAAAGATTTGAGAAGGACAGGCTAGTTACTCGAACGCGAAGCAAGCGATTACGAAATGGTGGACTTTTACTTGGCGAAAAAAGAGATTCCGACCAATTAATTAGCTTTTTAGGTTGATTTGACTAGAAACCTTCACGGAATTTTTGTGAAGGCTTTTTGTTTTTCATTCCTAAATCCAAATCTTCTGAAATCAGGTTCTGAAAATTGAAAAAACCACATTTGTGATTTTTTACAAGAATTTTTAAAAATTCAAATCGATTTTAAACTGCTTTTTTTAAATTTTATGATTTATGAGGATTTTTATAATAAAAAAAGGAGCCGACTTTAAAAAATCGACTCCCGATTTGGGGTTATTGTTGATGGATTAAAACCATGTAAACTTCTGCAAAATGCTGGGTTGAGCATCTATTCTTTATGCTAAAGTTTTTTAAACCTATGCAATCGATTGAAATAATCAAAATTTGAATTCATTTTTTTTTCAGGCTGTACCTCTGTAGCAAGACTGTTGCGGCTTGCCTGCAGGTACCAAGGCAAACAACAAGTACCAATTCTTCCAAAAAAATCAACTGAAATTTCGTAGTATAGTACAATTAATGACGCGTAAGAAATGGAATCAGAAATCCACCTTGAAAATGCCCGATTTGGCAAGCTACAAGAGTACCTCAAAGAATTTGTATATGGGGGCATTGATGGAGCAGTCACCACCTTCGCTGTGGTGGCTGGAGGATTTGGGGCCAATTTAGACACGGGCATTCTCCTTATTCTAGGCTTCGCCAATCTGCTCGCAGATGGATTTTCCATGTCAGTAGGCGCGTATTTAGCTGCCAAAAGTGAGCGCGACACTTATGACAAACACGAGAAGATTGAATACTGGGAAATTGAAAACTTACCTGAGATCGAGCGGGCTGAAATTGAAGAGATCTATGCAGCCAAGGGATTTAAAGGTGAATTGTTGCAACAAGTGGTGGATCACATCTGCGCTAACAAAAAGCTTTGGGTAGACGAAATGATGAAAGATGAGTTGGGCATGATACGCGACTCCAAAAGCCCCTTAAAGATTGGAGCAGCCACCTTTGCTTCCTTTATTATCGTAGGACTGATTCCGCTCACGGTATACCTCTGGAATTTTTTCTTCCCCACACCAATCAACCTCTTTTTGTGGACTAGCCTACTCACAGGCTTAGCCTTCTTTTTGGTGGGCTGGCTGAAAAGCTCCGTCAACCAAACCTCTGCACTACGTGGGATTTCTGAAACTGTCCTTTTGGGCCTATTGGCAGCTGTGGTCGCCTACTTTGTGGGAGATGTATTGGAGCAATTTTTTATGTGATTGAAAAACTTCAACGGCTGACGGTCAACGGTCCACAGCTCACTTAATTTAACTTCAAAACTTATTTTTATTAGTGAGTGGTGAAAAAGCGGAAAATCAAGTTTAACAAACTAGCGATTCTCCATCTTTCCACTAGATCTTTTTTTACCCAATTCGGATTTCTGCTCGTTTTCAGCATTGCTGGAAGCAGCAGCCAATTCAGATGCATAAAAATGGGTGGACTTGAAATAGCTCAGGCGGGCTTCTGACTCCCCGCTCGCACGCTGCCATTTTTCCTGCTTGTATAGTTTGACCTGGTCCTCATGCAACTCTAGGAGTTCATCGTAAGGTCCTCGAGCGGAAATTAACTTGACAAAAATCGGGGCTGTTTCGATGGCCATAAAAAGCAACACTAAAAATAGCTGTGCAGTAGCCATGGCCTCACTTTCCTTCGTTAATTTATCCAATCCATCCATTCGTGCAGCAAATCCATCAAAGCCTGCTATGCTTGGAGCCTGCTTCTCAAAGGCTGCTTGCCGCTGTGCACGCAGTAATTCAATTTGGGTATCCAAGTCTAAAATACGTGATTGGTTGCTTTTCATCAACTCATCCAAAGCTTTCTGAGCCGCATCCAACTGTTGCTCTTTTTTCTTGGCATTCGTTCCCAGGCCCACCTTTCCGCTGGTGCTCGCTGTCTTTTCTCCAAAACGTTCAGCATCGTACTCTTGCTGCAACTTATCTCGATAGGCTCGTGCCTGCCTTTCTTCTTCCTTCAGTCCTGCTTTTTCACCTTCCAATGCTTGGATTTCAGGAAAGCCTTTAGCTAAACTTTCCTTGGATTGTTTGATGAATTCGATTTTTTGCTCATCTAATTTCCGGTTGATCTCCCGCTCAAATAGCTTCAGCTCCAAGGGTTTGGAAATCACTACGGCCAGAAGCAGGGCCAATACCAGTCGAGGAAGTGCTAGTTTCCACTCAGACCAGCCTTGGGCTTTCTTGCGCATGCTAGAGACGATGAATCGATCCAAATTGAAGATCATCGCTCCCCAGAGCAGCCCAAAAAACAAGGCGATCCCCCAGGTTTGAAAAACAGTGTAGAGTGCATAAAATCCAGCTAAGGCCGCAAATACCCCTGTAAAAAAGACGGTTGCGCCGATTCCTACATATTTGGTCGACTCTGTGGGCACTTTTTGAAGTATGGGAAAATTTGCACCGCTGCAAAACCAGAAAAATCGGGTAAGTACCTGCATGTATTGGATAGTTTTATGGATCTTTTTTGAATGATGCGAAAACGCGACCAAAAACCTACCTGCACTCAACTTCCAGACAACAGCCCTCTAAATAGCACCGAATAGGCATTAATTCATTTTGTCCACTTCTTTAATTTCCTAACACAGCAGGATCAATTGTTCAGTTTCGTTCAGAAGATTGATCGATTTTGGTTCACTAATTTTTAGTAGGTTTGAAAACATGAAAAAATCAATTGCACTTTACCTGGTTTTTCTGCTGGCATTCACCGCAAGCTTTGGACAGCAGCACCCCTTCGAAGCAGAAGTAAGGCAACTCAGCCAGCGCCTGGACAGCTTGGGTTGGAGTAGTGGAGGGACTGTTTTTACGGGTAGTTCAACCATCAAATTATGGCGTAGCCTTTCCGAAATAACTCAAGGCAAAGAAGTGCTCAACACCGGATTTGGAGGCTCAAAAGCTGCAGACTTGGAACGCTACCTTTATCCACTTGTGCTGAAGTTTGATCCGAAACGGGTGTTTATCTATGAAGGGGATAACGACCTCTGGGCGGATGTTCCTGTGTCAGAAATTCTGAATAGCCTCAAGCAGATCGTGAACCGCATCCACCTAGTGAATCCACAAACTGAAATCATCCTAATTGGAGCTAAACCAAGCCCTTCTCGCTGGACAAAGAAAGAATTTTACCAATTTTTCAACCAGGAATTGGAGAAGTATTGTCAAAATAAGGCGATGGTACGCTTTATTGACACCTGGGGTCCATTGACTGATTCAGAAGGAAATGCAAGGCCCGAACTCTTTATCAAAGACCAACTTCATTTAAATGCAGATGGGTATATCCTATGGAATGGAATTTTTAAATCCTATTTCAACTAGGTTCAGCACCCTTTTTTCTTCTTCCCCAGAAGGCGGCTAATATCGATCCAGTTATGTTTTGCATAGGACCAAACACTGCTGGAGCAAGACCTAGGGTCGTAATTTTTCCCATTATATTGGAAAGACCAGAAGCCAACCCCGCATTTTGCATTCCAACTTCAATCGAAATAGTTCGGGCATCCTGTTCATTGAGACCAATTATTCGGGCTAATACATAGCCTAAACTATAACCCATCACATTATGCAAGAATACTATCAAAATTAAAATTGGACCCATCGCCAAAAGGCTATCTCTTCCAGCAGCAGTAATCACCAAAATAATTAAAGCAATTCCGAGCATGGAAACAAGTGGGAGGAGTTTTTCAATCCATCCAGAATTTTTGCCTAGCAGTTGATGTACGAGTAAACCAGCTCCTACTGGTAACAAGATGATTTTAAAAATATCCCACATCATTTTGAGAAGGTCAATCTCAATGAATTGTCCTGCTAGAAATTTCATCAAAACCGGCATCATGAAGGGGGCAATAAGCGTTGAAATGGTGGTAAGTGTGACAGAAAGAGCCACATTGGCACGAGCCAGAAAAGCAATCACATTGGAGGCAGTTCCTCCAGGAGCACAACCAACTAGTATAATGCCAGCGGCAACTTCAGGCTGAAGTCCACTTAGATTTGCCAGCCCAAACCCTACCAAGGGCATAATGGCAAACTGCGCAAAAATGCCAATAGCAACTGATTTGGGACTTTGGGCAACTGCTGCAAAATCCTTCCAACTTAGCGTTGCTCCCATCCCAAACATGATCATTTGAATCAGCGGATTAATCAATTGAGTAAGCTTAAACCCATTAATTTTCTGGAAATACAGCGGAAAAAACATCGCCAAGGCTACGACAGCAAAGATGACAACCGAAAAAGAGAAGCCTTTCAGTTGCTCATTTGCACGAAAAAAAAGGCCAAGAAAAAGAAAGAAAACAACAGCAATTAAGCCCGTTCCTACCTGAAGGCCAGCTGGAATAGTGTAAAGCAAGCCAAATAGAAGTACAGTGGCCAAATAGAGAAAGATGCGTGAATTGGATTTCAAGATGGTAAGAGATGATAAGTGAAATGAAACTAAAAAAAGAAAGCTCCCCACCTAAAAATCGGCAGGTAGATGAATAGCCTAAATTAACTGTAGGTTCGATCATGGGATCGCTTTTCGTTCCACTGTTCGGTTGGAGCAAAATAGCTGGAATCTGACTTGTGTAAATGGGCTTTCACCACTTCCTCATTGATTTCGATTCCTAATCCCGGGGCTGTCAAAGGTACCGGCGCGTAACCATTATCAATCATTTTCACCCCATCCACTTTAGTAAACATGGATTCCCACCAAGGAACGTCTACGGAATGATGCTCAAGGGAAAGAAAATTTTGAGTAGCTGCCGCACAGTGAACACTTGCCATAAAGGACACAGGCGTACCAGCCTGGTGCATGGCCATGGATATCCCTTTTTCCTCTGCATAATCGCCGATTCTTTTGGTTTCCAAAAGGCCTCCCGACGAGGCCAGGTCAGGATGGATGATATCTACAGCATGCTCATCAATCAAAGGCTTGAAATAATTGAGGAGGTAAATATCTTCTCCTGTTGTAGTTGGCGTTTCCAAGGCCTGTGTGATGGTTTTGTGCTGCTGAGTCATTTGCCAAGGCACCATGTCCTCTAGCCATGCCAATCGATAGGGCTCCAATGCTTTACCCAATCGGATACAGTTATTCAAATCAAAATGCCCATAGTGATCAGTGGACATTGGAATATCATAACCTACCATCTCTCGAATATTATGGACAATTTTGGCTAGTTCATCAAGCCCTTTTTCAGTGATTTGAATTCCAGTAAATGGATGTGCTGTATAAGCATAAGACATGTATCCACCTGACCACTGAGAACGATTCTCCTTCAAAATTTCGGGATTTACAATGCAGCCGGGAATATCCATGATTTCACCGATAGAAACGTCCATTTTCAGCCAGGTATATCCTTGATCTTGAATACGGTAACGGATTCTTTCTTTTTGCTCCTCAGGATCTTTTCCTTCCGGCGTATCTGCATAGAGACGAACTGAATCTCGGTATCGACCGCCGAGGAGCTGCCAAGCAGGAACGTTGTAAGCTTTTCCACAAAGATCCCAAAGCGCCATTTCTACGCCACAAACTCCACCGGCTTGTCTGGATTGTCCTCCAAACTGACGGATGATTTTAAATATTTTCTCCACGTTGCATGGATTTTCACCTAGAATTCTACTCTTCAGCATCAAGGCATACCGAGGATCAGCACCATCTCTCACTTCTCCCCATCCCACAATCCCCTGGTTGGTGTCAATGCGCAAAATAGCTGTACCACCCATTACAGCTGTATGGGCATATCTTAGATCGGTAATTTTGAGATCCGATGGAGCAGAAGCTCTTTGTACAGATCGGGTAGTTTCAGCAAGCGTGTCTTCAATACCTAATCCAGTCAAAGCGGCAAGGCTAAAACCTCCAAGCGCTGTTTTTTTCAAAAAATCTCTTCTATTGGATCCTGTTAAAGGATGATCTATTTCTGCCTGCCGCTGCTGGGCATACCCTCTCTCTGCTACCTTATGCTCGGAGATTAGTTTTTGTAAGGTGCTTTTCATGGGTTTTGTTAGTTGATTAAATAAGGTTTACCAATTTCTTTCTTTAAAATAATCATCAAGTTCCGCCTTCGTCATCGGAAGTTTCCCTGGATAGTTAGCTAGCCAGTTGAGAAAATCTTTTTTGATGTCCTCAGTCCATTCCGAATCAATCTGTCCTGCAAGGTATTTTTTTTCTTTAAGTCTCTGATGACCAAATTGAT
>CAXNJN010000030.1:0-29458 GCA_964202605.1 Bacteroidia bacterium
GACCGCTATTTGCTCGAGGAAAATGTAGTGGCGCATTTGTATGCTATTAATTATTTATCTTTCCGTGAAGACGGCAAATACTTAGTGACTTGTTCGATGGATAAATCATTAAAAATTTGGGAGATGACAAGTCGCAACCTGCTTAAAGTCATCGATAAAGCTAGGAATGCAGGTCATGGAACCTCTATAAATAAAGTCTTTTGGAGTACTTATTCTGGTGTTATTGTTTCGGTTTCAGACGACCGATCTATAGCAATTTGGCAAATTGAAGCATAAAATCTATGAAAATTTCCCCTACAGCCATTCGGCAAAAAGCATTTGAAACCTCTTTTAGAGGCTATGAAAAAAAACAAGTCGCAGGATTCCTAGAAGAGATGAGTGTGGCAATGGAACAGATCAACCAGGAGAACTTGGAGTTACGAAGCCGTTTGCAGCAAGTAGAGGGGGAAGCAAAGCGCCTCAAGGATGTGGAGGACTCTTTATTTAGAACTCTTAAAACTGCTGAAGATACCGGTGCCGCTATTATGAACGAAGCGTCAGAGGCTGCAGATCAAATCATTGCAGAGGCGAATCAACTAGCTGAACATACCACCAAGGAGGCGCAGCGCTATGCTGAGCAATTGGGAACGTATTCCCAGGAGCAATCTAAATTGATTACGCAAGCTGCAGAAGAAAATGCAAAAGAGACCATGCGGGATTTGATCGAGCATGTCAAAGATCTTATCAAAAGCTACGAAGGCTTAGTTGAACAGCGTGAGGGTTTGGTCAAAAGCTTACGCAGATTATCACAAGATGCCCTGAATCAAATTGAACTATCAGAAACACACTTCTCTCGAATTGATGCTAAAGCTTACCAGTTTAAGGCCGAGGAGCTATCTCGGTCTAATTATTTTTCAGTGGCAAATATTGCTGCACTTGCTCCCAGTTCAGTTGACCCAGTACTAGAAGCAGAACAGGCTGAGAAAGAACCTCAGCCCATCATTAGTGAAGAAAAAGTGGAGCCCATTGTATCTCAGGAGTTAATTGAGCATGATTTGGCTTCAGAAGAGGAACTTGTTTCTGATGCTCTTGTTGATTCCGATGATTTGGGAGAGGATTTACAGGTTGAAGCTGACTTAGATGAAGAATTTGAAGAGGAGCTAGAGGATATGCCTATAATTCAATCCGAGGGAGTCGATCATGAAGAATCACCCTCCGTTCAAGAGGATCAAAAGAAAGAGGATAACAAACCAGCTTCAGGGTCATTTTTTGATCAATTCGACTAATGGGGAAAGTAGTACTCGAGGGGATGGAGTTTTTTGGGTACCATGGCGTGTATCCTGAAGAAAATGTGCTGGGCAACCGGTTTACGGTAGACTTAGAACTTCATACCAATTTTAAGGTGGCCATGGAGACGGACCGCCTAGAAGGGACCATCGACTATGCACAACTCTATAATCTGGTAAAAACTCGAATGGACCAACGTGTCAAGTTGCTCGAGCATTTAGGCTACGGCATCATTCAGGACATTCGAGCAGCTTATCCTGAGGTACGCCAACTCCGGATAACGCTCAAAAAGCAGCAACCTGCCATTGGAGGCTTGGTTGATTTTTCTGGGGTCAGCTTGTCCTATCCAGAAGATTTTACTTGAGAGAAGGATGTATACCCGAGCGGAACTCTCGAAAATCCGAACGGAGTTTTGGATAACTTTTGGGCAATACATGAAGCCCGTTCCCAATGCACAAGGGAGGAGAATCAATTGGCCCAATTACAAGACAGGAGTAAAGGATATTTATTTCCGAATGCGTGCAGAGCGAGATCATGCAGCGATTGCCATAGAATTGGGACATGCTGATTTAGAAATGCAGGAGTTGGTACTGGACCAATTTGGTCAATTTAAAAAAATCTTTGAAGGATGCTTGCAGGACGACTGGTCCTGGAAGTTGCATGTAGCGAATGACCTGGGTCAACTCACTTCCAAAATCGAATGTGTTTTAGAAGGGGTTAATGTGCTCAATTCAGAAGATTGGCCCCGCATCATTTCTTTTCTCAAACCGAGAATAATTGCCTTGGACGACTTTTGGGATCAAGTAAAACCTGAATTTGAAGCGTAGTGATTTCTGGTAGCCGTAGGGCTTTAACCAAGTAAATTAAAGGTCGTGCCGCTTGGGAATATTTGGATTGGTAAACGTGAATCCTCTTGCTTCATCCCCCTCAAAAAAATCTAATTGCATCCCCATCAAAAACATGAGGTGTTTTTTTTCAATGAGTACAGAGATATTTTGAACTTCATAGCGCTGATCTTCAGGCTTTAGCTTATCAAAACCCAGGGCAAAAGCCATCCCACCACAACCCCCACCTTTGACACCTACCCGTAGAAAATAATCCAAGGGAATATTCTTGGTAGCCATGATGTGCTTGATTTCAAGGGCTGCTTTGGGCGTTATTTCTATGGGAGTCAACATGGGTTAAAAATCACCAAGTTTAGGGATTAAATCAACTTGGATTACAAAATTACTCGTTTACTCAGTTTTTTGGCAAAAAAGAATTGCAGATATTCGAATTAAAATTTAGATATGACTTACCTTCTCGAACTTTTAAAAATACTTCTTCCTGCTGCTGCCGTTCTCTATGGGATGTATTTGGTAGTAGCTTCTTTTTTATCCAAGGAACAGGAGAAATTAAAGTTGGATCTACGAAGCCAGCAAGCGAATGTGGTGCTACCCATTCGGCTTCAAGCAGCCGAACGGCTTTGCCTCCTGCTGGAACGCATTACGCCATCTCAAGTGATCCGTCGGTCGATACCTGGACAGTTTTCTGCGGAGGAACTGCATCATCACCTCATCTCAGAAATTAGAGAGGAGTTTAATCACAATGCCAGCCAACAAGTGTATTTTTCAGAAGATACCTGGGATGCTGTACGAATTGCAGTTGAGGAGGTTATCTCACGCATCAATGTGAGTCGTCAACAATTGAATTCATCCGCCTCCGGTGTAGACTTAGCAAAGGTGGTATTGACTCAGTCCTTCGATCGTAAAAACGATCCAATTGCCTTGGCTATTCGCAAAGTGAAGGCGGAGATCAGTGTCTATTTTTAATCTAGATTTCACCAAAAAACACGATCAAGGACTTAAGAATTGGCATCAATAGTGTGAAATCACATTTTTTGAACCAATTCCAAAAATGCCAGTCAAATTCCATACTATGAAATCGTTGCGCTACCCCGTCAACTCAACCTTGCTTGATGGAGGATTTTCTTACCCAGAATTCGTGGGATTTACTGACCGCCTAGTACAGGAAAAACGGACCACAGGTGCCAATCAAAGTGAGGAATACCTAGCCTACACGCGCATGTCCATGCAACGCATGCTCCGATGGAATAAGACGAGTAGAGTGTCAGAGGCCCTGGAACAGTTGCTCCTTCAGGTCAATCAGCCTCAGGTATGGCTGGTGATTACCGAAGCCTGGTGCGGAGATGGTGCTCAGTCGATTCCGCACTTGGCCAAACTGGCGGATCTCAACCCTAACATTACACTCAAGATTGTTCTTCGGGACGAACATCCAGATTTGATGGATGCCTACCTGACGAATGGAAATCGATCTATTCCCAAACTGATCGCAATTACTGCAGACTTACAGCAGGAGTTATTTACTTGGGGTCCCAAACCCAAGTTTCTGATGGATCGGCATGCGGCATTTAAGCAAAATTCAGAAGGCCGATCTTATGTAGATTTTTTGGATGAAGTGCATCTTTGGTATGCCAAAAACAAACAGAAAGAACTCGAAAGTGAAATCTATCCTTTAATTTCTTCAACTTTGATTCCATGACTATTGCTTTGATTTCTGGAACCTCGGGATTAGTAGGGATGCAGTTGCTGCATCAACTCCTTCGTAATGCTGCTTACAGTTATGTGATCAGTGTAGGGCGAAGGAGCCTTGCGTTAAAGCATGAAAAATTGCTCCAAATCGATGGGGACATGCCTAAATTAACTACTTGGGCTTGGGAAGATCAGATCAATGCGCAGTCTTTGGGAGGAGTATACCAGAATTTGGTGTTGGCCTTGCAAGAAAAAAAGGGGACCGTACATGCTTTTTGTAGCTTAGGTACGACCATCAAGCAGGCGGGTTCCAAGGATAAATTTTATGCAGTAGACCACGATTTGGTGATTGAATTTGCCAGCTGGGCAAAAAAATTAGGTGCTAGCAAGTTTCTCTACGTGTCGTCCATGAGTGCAAATGCAGGTTCCGCTATTTTTTACAGCAAGGTGAAAGGGGAGACAGAAAATGACTTGAAAGCCCTTCAATTTCCGTACCTCGGCCTCTTTCGCCCCTCCTTATTGGTGGGTACTAGGCATGATTTTAGGCTAACCGAACAAATAGCTACCTTTTTTATGACGCCGTTGACTTGGCTGAAGCTTGGGAAAAATATACGCCCCATTCGGGACCATGTGGTTGCCAAAGCCTTGGTGAATGTGGCGCTCAGCGATTCAAAAAGTAGTGTGGACTGCTTTCTATCCGGTAAAATGCAAGAATTAGGCGCATGATTGCAGTCATTCAACGAGTTTCAGAGTCCTCGGTAACCATCGAAGGAAAAGTAAAATCCAAAATTGGAATCGGACTGATGGTTCTTTTGGGAATCGAAGAGGCGGACGGGAGAGAAGACATCGAATGGCTAGCCAAAAAAATAGTCAACCTTCGCATTTTTCCGGATGAACAAGAAGTGATGAACAAAAGTCTACTGGATGTGGGTGGAGAGCTATTGTTGGTTTCCCAATTTACACTGCATGCAAGTACGAAAAAGGGCAATCGCCCATCTTACATTAAAGCAGCGAGGCCTGAGATCGCCCTACCCTTGTACGAGGAAGCAATCAGAGTCTTGGAGGCAGAATTAGGCAAGTCCATCGGCACAGGTAGTTTTGGTGCGGACATGAAGGTAAGCCTGGTCAACGACGGGCCTGTTACCCTGATCATGGATACCAAAAACAAGGTTTAATCTCTTAAGATTAGTGACAACCAATTCCAGGCAAGGTCATAAGGTCAACGGTTGACAGACCACGGACCACAGCAAGTTCTAATGCAAAAAAAATGCTTCTTCCTTTGGTAATTTTTTAAAGGGATACAACCTTTTGAAACTAATTAGGATCACTTGGCTTAGAAGTGCTTCCAGCCCTGGGCTTTAATTTGCACCGCAGTACCGCTCTTGGTAACCAGGAATTTTCCTTCTTCTGCTTTGGTGATGTGCCCAATAAAATGCACATCAGGATGCTTTTCGAGTTTGGCGAAATCCTTTTGATCAATCGTAAACAGCAATTCATAATCCTCTCCTCCATTCATTACACAGGTAATGGGATCGAGGTTGAGTTCGACGGCCGTGTCAAAAGTTTGCTTGTCGATAGGCAGCTTATCCTCGTAAATCGTAGCTCCAACATTTGAGGCCTTGCAAAGGTGAAAAATTTCAGAGGCTAGCCCATCGGAAATATCGATCATGCTGCTCGGTACCACGTCTAGTTCACGGAACTCGTGGATGATGTCCATGCGAGCATCGGGACGGAGTTGACGACCTGTCACTACGGTGTATTTTTCCAGCTCTGGCTTCATTTCTGGATTGGAGAGGAACACTTGCTTTTCTCGTTCTAGAACCTGAAGCCCTACCAGTGCCGCACCGAGATCACCGGTCACGCAGAGAATATCATTTATTTGGGCGCCTGAGCGGTAGGAGAGTTGCTCTTTTTTGGCCTGGCCCATTGCTGTAACTGAAATAACAAGCCCAGAACGGGAGGCGGTGGTATCACCTCCAACCAAATCCACCCCATACTGCTCGCAAGCGGCGTATATTCCTTCGTAGAGCGCTTGAACTGCTTCTACCGAAAATCGGTTGGACAGGGCAATGCTGACCGTAACCTGGGTAGGGATGGCATTCATAGCAGCAATGTCGGAGACATTCACCGCTACAGCTTTGAATCCTAAGTGAGGGAGGGGGGTGTAGGCAAGGTCAAAATGTACCCCTTCCAAAAGTAAGTCGGTGCTCACGACAGTTACCTGATCCCCAGCATCGAGTACTGCCGCATCGTCACCAATTCCCTTAATTGTGGATGGGTTTTTGACTACCGCACCTTTGGCGAGCTGGTCAATTAAGCCAAACTCTCCCAATTCACTGATTTCAGTTCTTTTCTCAGACATGCTTTTTGTAGTTAAAGCCGAAAAGGCTCTTTGTAATTTGGAGGAGTTTTTAGGGTTTTTCTGGGTTGGGATCTGCTTGACACAATTCCACCAATACCCCGTTGGTACTTCGTGGATGCAGAAACACCACAATTTTGTTATCGGCTCCTTTTTTTGGAACCTCATTTAAAATCTCAAAACCTTCGGCTTTCAGTCGAGCCATCTCTGCATAGATATCTTCCACATCAAAAGCGATGTGGTGGATGCCTTCGGATTTTTTTTCGATGAATTTGGCGATAGGAGAATCCGGTGAACTGGCTTGAAGCAACTCGATTTTGGTGTCGCCGACTTGAAAAAAGCTTGTTTCAACCCCTTCAGTGGCAACAGTTTCTGATTTGTAGGGTGCGTTGCCAAGGAGCCGCTGAAAGAGTTCATTGGATTTTTTTAGGTCGGCAACCGCAATTCCAAGATGTTCGATTTTCCTCATGCCATTAATTAGTATCTTTGTTTGAATCTTTTTGTTCCGTAAGTAGTTTTACGAGGAAGAAGTAACAAATCAAAGCGTAAAGATATAAAGATATGATCACCGTTTCTGACAAAGCCAAAGAGAGAATTCTTGAATTAAAGAAAGAAGAGGGGAGAATGGAGCAGGAGAACATTCGTGTCTCCGTGAAAGGAGGAGGCTGTTCGGGTTTGATGTACGAGTTGGGCTTTGATGCGCAATTGGTAGACAGCGACCATGTATTTGAGGATAAGGGAGTAAAAATCTTGGTTGACAAAAAAAGCCTCTTGTACTTAGTGGGCACGACCTTGGAATTTTCTGATGGGCTTAATGGAAAGGGATTTCAGTTTGTAAATCCTAATGCGAGCCGCACCTGTGGATGTGGGGAAAGTTTCTCCGTCTAAACAATCCAAAACAGAATAACTAAAGCAGCTTTACCGAGCTGCTTTTTTTGTATCTAGCCTCAAAATATATCTGTTTGGCAACCCCATTTTTTAGGGCATTGCTTACCTTTGCCCACGACAAAAACAACTACAACCCTATGGAAACCCCCGTCAAAACAATTCCTTTAAATGATCTACATGCGGCTTTAGGAGGCAAAATGGTTCCTTTTGCAGGCTACATGATGCCAGTTCGCTACAGTTCAGATATGGAAGAGCACCTCTGCGTTCGTCAAGGAGTAGGCGTTTTTGATGTTTCCCACATGGGAGAATTTTTTGTAGAAGGACCTCAGGCTTTGGCACTGATCCAGAAAGTTACCTCCAACGACGCTTCCACCTTGGTGATCGGTCAGGCGCAATATTCCTGTTATCCCAATGAAGACGGAGGAATTGTAGACGATTTGATCGTCTACAAAATGGCAGAGGAGAAGTACATGTTGGTGGTCAATGCCTCCAATATCGACAAGGACTGGGCTTGGATCAATTCACACAATACCATGGGCGCAAGGCTTCGTAATGCCTCCGACGAATACTGCCTTTTTGCTGTGCAGGGGCCGAAAGCTGCTGCAGCTATGCAGGTTTTGACGTCGGTATCGCTAGCTGACATCAAGTTTTATCATTTTGCGATCGGTGACTTTGCGGGTATCGCGGACGTGATTATCTCAGGAACAGGCTATACTGGTGCGGGAGGATTTGAGATTTATGTGAAAAATGCAGACGCGGATTTAGTTTGGAAAAAGATTTTTGAAGCAGGTGCATCTTATGGCATTCAGCCGATTGGATTGGGTGCTCGAGACACCTTGCGTTTGGAGATGGGCTATTGCTTGTATGGCAACGACATCACCGATACCACTTCTCCCATTGAGGCAGGGTTGGGTTGGATTACCAAATTCACCAAAGACTTCACCAATTCCGAAGCCTTGAAGCAACAAAAAGAAGCAGGGGTAAGTCGCAAGCTGGTCGGATTTATCATGCAAGAGCGTGGTATACCAAGAGGGCATTACCCGATCGTGGATGCTGCTGGAGAGGTAATTGGAGAAGTAACCTCAGGTACACAGTCTCCGAGTATGGGTCTTGGCATCGGGATGGGGTATGTCCAAACTGCCTACAGCAAGGTGGGAACTGAGATTTACATCCAGATCCGAAACAAGAACCTAAAGGCTCAAATAGAAAAATTCCCTTTATACAAAGGATAATGCGATCCATTGAAGTTTGCTTTAGTCCAGAGCTGATCCACTTACACGAGGTAACCGGTAAGTTAGTGGTAGTTGTGGATATTTTTAGAGCAACTTCTACCATGGTAGCTGCTTTGGCACATGGGGTAACGGAGATTCTGCCTTTCTCAGACTTGGAAGCCTGCAGAGTGATGCAGAGTCAAGGATACCTGATTGCTGGAGAGCGCAATGGACTTACGGCTCCGGGTTTTGAACTGGGTAATTCTCCAGTAGCCTTTTTGGAAGGGAAATATGCAGGCAGGAAACTGGCGATGACTACGACCAATGGCACGGTAGCCCTCGAAAAATCCAAAGGTGCAGTAGAAATTTTGATTGGGGCTTTTCCCAACCTTCAGGCCACAGTAACTTACATCCAATCGCGAGATTTGGATGTGTTGATTCACTGTGCGGGCTGGAAGGGACGATTTAATTTGGAAGACTCGCTTTATGCAGGTGCCTTGGTTCAAGCGCTTGGAGAAAGTCATTCCAACCGAGAAGACGGAGCACTTGCCATGGGATCCTTATTTTCCCTAGAAGGTGGAAATTTGGCAACTTACCTGTCGCAGGCTTCACACGCCAAGCGCTTACAAAATCATGGTATTGAGTCTGATATTGATTTTTGCTTGAGTTTAAATCTTTATGAGCAGGTGGTAGGGCTTACCCAGAAAGGGGAGTTACGCGTAGTTTAAAATCAGTTTTTTTGTCTGTATTAGTTAATTTTGGTTGATTTCAATCCGTATTACTTTTTTTAAGATGACCCCATTATTCAAAAAACTCAATTTTAAAGACCATAATCAAATCCTTGTGGTTAACGCGCCACAATCTTTTGGAGAGGAATTGTCGCTAATGGAAGAATCAACCCAGATTATTCACTCCATAGAAGAGGCAGGGGAGATTGAATTCACATTGGGCTTTGTGATTGACCAGGTAGCTATCGAGAATTTTATCCATTCGATTCAACCTAAATTAGTGGCAGATCCAATTGTTTGGATAGCTTACCCAAAAGCAAGCTCCAAGAAGTACACCTGTGCCTTTAATCGGGATACTGGTTTTGGAATACTGGGTGAGTATGGATTTGAAGGGGTTAGACAGGTAGCAATTGATGAAGATTGGAGTGCTTTAAGATTCAGGAAGGTCAATTACATCAAAAACATCACCCGAAAAGAAAGTTTCGCACTTACCAAAGAAGCGAAGGAGCGGACAAGCCAAAAAGGGAATTGACCTAAATTTTGTTTCCTTACTACCGATTGGATTCTTGGCTATTTTTTTTCGCTAATTTTTTTTCAATCAGCAGTCAAATTTTTATAAATAACGAGGGTGAAATTTACCCTCGTACTCAACACGAAGGTAAAAAAAAATAAAAATTACTTTCGTTAATTTTTTCAAAAGTAAAAAAATGATAAATTTACCTTCGTTAAGTTTACGAGTGTAGTAATTACTCCTGTCATGAACCGATTAAACCGTTTTCTTCCTTACAACGAGCTACCGTCTCTTCCACCCAAGGTGGATTTGGAGACGAAAGCAATCTTGCTGAAGATCATCTCAGCCAGTAGGGCTTTGGCTAAATTGAACGGGGCCATCCGAAAGATGCCTAATCCAACTCTCTTCATTGACACGATTCATTTACAGGAAGCCAAGGCGAGTTCGGCCATCGAAAATATCTTGACCACGCATGATGACCTGTACCAAGCACTGATCTCGGACAGTACCTTCGAAAATCCAGAAGCCAAGGAGGTTCTTCGGTACAAGGAGGCCCTTTGGTTGGGATTGGAGCGGATGAAATCTAGACCATTCTTGACGACCAACCTTTGCATTGAATTGGTGCAGACGATCAAGGGAAATACAGCTGGGATTCGGAATGGGATGGGTACTACTTTGGCCAATCCGTTGGGTGAAGTCATCTACACTCCTCCAAGTGGTGAGGAGGTGATTCGGGAGAAACTGGCGGCATGGGAGAGATTTGTTAACGAAGAGAGCAGTCTTGATCCTTTGATTAAGATGGCCTTGATGCACTATCAGTTTGAAGCCATACATCCCTTTGCGGATGGCAATGGACGAACGGGGCGCATCCTGCTTTTTCTGTTTCTAAAGCAGACTGGACTATTGGAGTTGCCAGCGATCTACCTGAGTGAGTACATCATTCAGCACAAAAGCGATTATTACCGCCATCTACGTGCCGTAACTGAAGGGGGAGATTGGGAGGATTTTATTTTGTACATCCTAGAAATGGTGGAACGAACTGCAAACCATGGATTGAGTCGAATCGATCAGGTGTTGAGCCTATTGGAGGAAACGACAGAAGGCATCCGAATGCGTTTGCCTAAGGTGTATTCTAAGGAGTTGGTAGAATTGATTTTCCGTTTGCCGTACACCAAACGAAAATCATTGACTGATGTGGGTTTGGGTACTTCTAAAACGGTGGGGAATTACCTCATTGCCTTGGAGAAAGCTGGGTTTTTGACTGTAAAAAAAGTGGGGAAGGAGAAGTTGTACTTGAATACCGCTTTAATGCGCATTCTTGAAAATAATACGCTAGAGTAAGGATCTAGGTAACTTCTGGTGCTTATCTGCTTTTTTATTTAGAATCTATTTAAAACAAGGTTTGAAGCGTAAGAATGTGAGCTGTGGACCGTGGACTGTCATCCGTCGACAGATTGCTTGCCTGAATTTGGTTGTCACTTATCTGTCAAGGATCAAGTTAAAATTAGAGTTGCAGTAGGTCAATACCTTGCGTTAGGCAGGGATTGACTTACTGCAACTTTTCGTTGTCATGGTGACGAGTCAAATCGCGGCTATTTTTCTTCTCCAAGTTCTTCATCAAAGCCTCCGTTAAGTTAACGCCTGTTTGGTTTGCAAGGCAAATCAGCACCCACAGTACATCGGCCATTTCGTCGTCGAGTGCTCGGCCTTTGTCCGACTCCTTGAAGGATTGCTCTCCGTAGGTTCGGGCCATGATTCGAGCCAATTCACCCACTTCCTCTGTCAACAAGGTCATGTTGGTGAGTTCATTGAAGTAGCGCACGCCCACCGTTTTGATCCAGTTGTCTACTAATTCTTGTGCTTGGTCAAGCGTAATTTCATTTTTTTTCATAAGTTCAGTCATCTATTCAAATATAAAGAGCCAGCGCCTATGAATCCCAAACCTAGCAGCGTGGAAGAGTATTTTTCTTGGTTTACCCCAGAAATCCAAGCCAAATTAACTCAAATAAGAGTGCTATTGAAACAGACCTTACCCGAGGCAGAAGAAGTCATCAGCTACCACATGCCAGCCTTTAAGACCACAGAAGTGCTCGTATACTATGCTGCTACTAAAAGTCATCTCGGTTTTTATCCAAGTTCCTCTGGAGTTACTAATTTTAAGGAGGAGTTGGCCGGCTACGTGACTTCCAAGGGGGCCATTCAATTTTCCTACAGGGAAGATTTGCCGGAGCAACTCATTGTTGCCATCGCACAGTTTCGTGCTCAGGAGGCCGTAGATAGAGCTGCTGGGAAGAAGAAAAAGAAACTCAAGTAAGGATTTGCTTCAGGGCAACTAGAAACGCGTCTAATTCCTCTTGGGTATTGTAAACATGGGTGGATATCCGAATGGCATTCACTCCTCCTTCAGGAACCTGCCGAATGCGAAATCCAGCTTTGCCTAGTGCATTGCCGCAGGCTTGGTAACTTATATTTTTTGGACGAAAGGAAAGAAGTGAGATTCGTGATTCCTTTTCCACAGGGCTGAGGATATCCAGTTTGGAATTCA
The DNA here is from genome assembly GCA_964202605.1 of Bacteroidia bacterium. Lineage (GTDB taxonomy): Bacteria > Bacteroidota > Bacteroidia > Cytophagales > Cyclobacteriaceae > Algoriphagus. The sequence continues at coordinate 12,040 of CAXNJN010000030.1, forward strand.
TTTCAGAAAGCCCATCAAATAGGTATTGGTTGAGGTTTTTGAGTCTATTTTCGATGTTAGTTTTCCCAATTTTGTCGTGGAATTCGGTGGCGGCCACCATGCCGACAGCGAGGGACTTGCTCTGGGTACCGTAGTCAAAACGTCGGGCGGAGGGCACATAGCCTGCTAGGGTAGGAGGGTTCACGTTCATGTCCCATCCAGTATCCGAATGTCCTCCAATCATGATCGGGCGCAGCTTTTCCAAGGATTCTTCGCTTACATACAGAAAAGCAGTCCCACTGGGTCCAAGCATCCATTTGTGGAAGCAGCCTGCATAGAAATCACAGCCCAGTACATGAAGGTCTAGATTAAAGGTTCCTGCACCATGCGCCCCATCGATGGCAGTTAGGATCCCCCTTGATTTTGCCAAACTGCAAATCTCCTGAATAGGGAATACCAATCCCGTGGTGCAGGTTACATGAGGTAGCGCAATGACTTTGGTTCTCGAATTAATTAATTTTTGAACTTCAGTCAAATTTTCTTCCTGGGTTGCTTTGGGCTCCAGTGTTCGGATTACGATCCCGTCATACTTGGCTCTATTTAGCCAAGGGACGGCATTTCCAACATGTTCGTGCGTAGTGAGTATGACTTCGTCTCCAGGCTGCAGCGGTATGCCCCAGGCCAGGATATTGATTCCTTCGGTGGTGTTGTGCGTAATGGATAATTCAGTGGGCTTAATTCCAAAGAATTGAGTCAGCTGAATTCGCTCCTGGTCTGAGTTGCCGTATTCTCCACTGGTATTGATGTCTCGATTACTTTTTTCTAGGGCATCGAGCACTGAAAAGGGTGCTGGACCAAAGGTGCCGTTGTTGAGGTAGATGCGGTCAGTGGTGAGGGGGAATTGGCTCCGTATCGCTTTCCAATAGGCTTCATCCTGCACAGTGCCCGATGGAAAAGAGGGTCTTTCTTCTTTCTGAAAGGAAAATCCAGTTAGAGTGGGTAGGCTTAATCCTAGCCCTAGGTTTTGGATAAAGGTTCTTCGGCTGCTCATGGGTCGCTTCTAAGGTAGTAAACTAAGGATTATCAGCCGGATTTGGAATCCGTTGATCAAGTTTTCTAGTTTCTCAGGTTACGTTTTAGTTTGAGGCTGTATTAACTCTAAGCCTGGGGTGGACTTGCTGCTCTTAATCTCCTAGGTTAAGGCAATGATCGATGCAGGCGGGCACATCTTGGTCGTAGTGACTGACATAGATCAGGGTCATCGGCGAATGAAGCAGGATCGCTTGGAGGGTTTCTCGAAAAAGTTCGCGCTGCTGTTCGTCCATTCCCTGAGAGGCCTCATCCAGGATAAGGAGTTGTGGGTTTTTGATCAAAGCTCGGGCGAGGAGGGCCCAGCGCTGCTCAGCAAGGGTTAATTCGTGAAAATACCGACCGGATAGGTGCTGTAGCTTAAAGAAACCCATCCAGGCCTTTGCTTGGCTTTCTTCCTGCTCACTTGCCTTTCTATACAATCCCATGGTGTCCGTCAATCCCGAGAGGATGACTTTCTGTAGGCTCTGGTTTCGTGGAAAGAAGCGTCCTAGCTCGGGAGCTACAAATCCGATGGGCCTCTTGAGGTCCCAGATGCTTTCGCCTGAACCTCTTTTTTTACCAAAAAGAGCGAATTTCTGGGAGTAGGCTTGTGGGTTTTCTCCGATCAGCAAACTGATAAGCGTGGATTTACCACTCCCATTTTGTCCTGAAAGCCGCCACCGCTCCCCGGCTTTCACTTTCCAACTGAAGCTGTCTAGGATTAGCTTATCTCCATAGCGGATGCTGACTTGATCTAATTCTACTACGCGGCCTTCTGATCGAGGAATAGCTGGAAGGAGCTGCGGAAGTAGGGATAGGTCCCAGGGCAAGTTAAATTCGGATGCACTGGGGAGGATGTAATCCTTCCGCTTCCAGGTGCGGAGACTTCCATTTTCTGCTAGTTGAGCCACTTGGGTGATTTGGGAGGGAATCTCTTGCGAGTTGGTCGTGAGCAGGACATGTATGCCTTGGCGGATACATTCTTCCAAAAAATCCCCAAAGGCACTTCTACTTTCTTGATCTAGTCCGGTTAGTGGCTGGTCCATTAGGAACATTTTCGGCTGTCTTAATAGGCCTAAAGCGAGGGATAAGCGTCTGGTTTCCCCATTGGAAAGAGCTAGTACGGAACGCTCGAGTAGCGGTTGTAATCGTAGGAGTTCTGCTACTTTTTTAACGGTCCAAGGCCCAGGAATGGAGGGGCTGTTTTTTTGGAGGTAGGCGCTTACCGTTAGTGTATCGTCTACTGCTTCACTGTTGAAGCGCTGTTGGTAGTAAAAATTCTGCAGGCCAGCCGTATTTCGAATTTGATAGTCTTGTGAGATCAGTGCCATCAAGTCACGGAAACTGTAGATCTGACCCTCCTTATTTTTTTGTTGAGAATACATTGCCGCAAAGTGCCTATCAACGGTTCCTTTTTGGAGGAGTGCTCTCCCAAGAAGGGTTTCTAAAAATCCTGTTAATGCTCTCCCTGAATCCCCAAAAATTGCCCAATGCTCCCCCTGCTTCCAGGTGAAGTGGAGGTCTTCAAAGAGTGGGGCTCCTCGATAATGGACCTGCGCAGCTACGACTTGAAGGAGGGTTGGGTCGGACATGGAATAAAGGAAAGCGAAGAATTAAGCAAGTAGAATCAATGATTTTGATCCAATTTAATTTTTAAAAACCGCTCGAAGTATTTCACGATTACAAATTGATTTTTAGTTAATTATTAATTCTCAATTCAAGTGAATACGAGCCTTGATCAATCAATAGGATAGGGAATAAACACAAAGCTGGTAAATGCCCCATCAATCACAAATAAGGAGCAAAACTCATCAGGATCTTTGTAGGCCTGGGTAAATTCTTCCAAGGCTTCTTCGGCTACTAGGCCGCGTTGAACAAATTCATCCACATAGGTAATGAAGTAGTTCCAGTCCAAATCTTTCTCAGCTTTGCCGATAAAGATTTTGCCAATAGGCTGCATGTCCTTGCTGATGGGGAAAATAGGAAAGTCAGAAAATCCCTTGGACCGTACTTGATAGGAGGCATCTTTGAGTATATCGCAGACTTTGACAAAGTCACTTGTGATCGTACCTAGGTATTTCCCACTCAGTTCGGGGTCATTGAAATCAGAGATCATGGCTTTAGGGTTAGTCGTACTACATTTTCTACATGGTAGGTTTGAGGGAACATGTCTACAGGCTGCACCTTTTCTACCTGATAGCGCTCGCCCAATAGGGCTAGATCGCGAGCCTGGGTGGCCGGGTTGCAGGAAACGTAGACAATCACTGGAGCAGCAATCCGAAGAAGCATTTCAACGACCTTTTCGTCCATTCCTGCCCGAGGAGGGTCGGTGATGATCAAATCTGGTTTGGCATGGTTGGCTATAAATTCATCGTTCAGGATATCCTTCATGTCTCCCGCATAGAAGAGGGTGTTTTCAATCCCATTCAGCTGGGAGTTGAGCTGAGCATCTTCAATGGCTGCAGCTACATATTCGACTCCGATAACTTGCTTAGCCTGCTTGGCCACAAAGTTGGCAATGGTACCCGTGCCGGTGTAGAGATCGTACACCACCTCATCTCCTTGGAGCTGTGCGAAGTCCCGTACGACCTTGTAGAGTTCGTAGGCTTGGTCAGAATTGGTTTGGTAGAAGGATTTGGGTCCGATGCGAAACCGTAATCCTTCCATTTGCTCTTCGATGTAGGGGAGGCCTGAAAAAGTAACTAGGTCTAAATCATGGAAAGTTTCGTTGCCTTTGGTATTGATCACATAAATAAGGGAAGTTATTTCAGGGAAAGTCTCCTTCAAAAAGGTCATCACCTTAGAAATTGACTCTGGGTCATTTTCTCCAAATTGAACAATGACCATCGTTTGTCCCGTGCTGGTGGTACGAATAATGAGGTTACGTAAGACACCTACTTGATTGCGGATGGCATAAAAGGAGATTCCATTTGCTCGTGCAAAAGTTCGAAGACCATTCCGCACGGCATTGGAAATGCCCCCTTGCAAGTAGCAGTGCTCGATATCGATGATTTTATCAAACATCTTGGGGATATGAAAGCCCAAAGCGTTGCGTTCAAACTCTTGCGCTGAATCGATTTCCTCGCGAGTGAGCCAGCGGGAATTTGAAAAAGTAAAATCTAGTTTGTTGCGGTAGTACTGGGTATTCGCAGAGGCTAGAAGCGGAGCAACTTCCGGAATAGGTACTTTGGCGATCCGTTCAAACTGATCCACCACTTGTTGCCGCTTGTACTGCTGCTGAAGTTCGTATGTAATGTGCTGCCATTTGCAGCCACCACAGGTCCCAAAATGAGCACAAAAGGGTTCGATACGGTCTTTGGAATAGGAGTGGAACTTCACCACTTCCCCTTCCATAAAAGAGCTTTTGCCTTTGGTGATCCGCACATCCACCACATCTCCAGGGGCGACTTGATTCACAAACACCACCTTTCCCTCGTGGTAACCTAGGCACTTGCCTTCGGTAGCAATCCGTTCGATGGTCAGTTCGGTGATGACCTTATGTTTCATTTTTCTCGACATGGCCGTAAAATTAGGAAAAAAGGGACAGGTTTGGGCCACATTGTCCAAGCGAGGTACGCTTAGATCTCACAATTTACCTGCTTAGGCCTTTGTTTCTAGCAATTTTCTATCTTTAGGACCAAATATCGGGTATGAACTATACGAATAAAGTGGTACTTATCACAGGAGCCACCTCAGGAATAGGAGAGGCCTGTGCAGCTGCCTTTGGTGCAACAGGCGCCAAACTGGTCATCACAGGGAGGAATCCACAAAAGCTCGAGCATTGTGCGGCACAGTTGCGCTCCAAAAACTATCCCGTACTTCCTATTCTAGCTGATGCAGGTTCGGAAGCCGACAACCGACGCATGGCTGAGGAAACGCTCGCACACTATGGTCAGATCGATATTTTGGTCAACAACGCAGGAATCTCCATGCGAGCCTTGTTTCAAGACCTGGATTTGGAAGTGTTTCGAAAGGTAATGGATACCAATTTTTGGGGAACCGTCTATGCGACCAAGTACTGCTTACCCGCTATTTTGGCTTCAAAAGGCTCTATCATTGGGATTTCCTCCATCAACGGGTACCGAGGCACACCCGCTCGCACCGCTTACACGGCAAGTAAGTATGCGATGAATGGATTTTTTGAGTCCCTACGAACCGAGGTGATGAAAAAGGGAGTTCATGTATTGGTGGTGGCACCGGGATTTACTACTTCCAATATTCGAAATACGGCTTTGACTGCCACCGGGGCTTCCCAAGGAGAATCCCCCCGCGACGAATCCAAGATGATGTCTTCCGAAGAAGTAGCAGCCCACATTCTCCGGGCTACTTGGAAAAGAAAACGTGACCTGGTACTTACCACACAAGGAAAGCTGGCAGTGTTTTTAAATAAATGGATTCCAGGAATCTTAGATGGGATTGTTTACAATCAGATGGCCAAGGAGAAAGACTCCCCTTTCAACTAATTCTAAGTAACAACTATCAATTGTAGCCTACTAGTCGGTAGACGACCAGACCAATCCATTCCTTCACCAACAATTGCCAATTGGCTATCGCGCCCGGACCTGGATAAAGGAGCGAAGGGAGGTCATACTTAACATCGTGGCTGTAGTAATCTACTGGAAAGGGGATGGTTTTGAGCCCTACTTTATCAAAACATTTTTTGGATCGAGGCATGTGAAATGCTGAAGTAATCAACACAAACTCTTGGTCGATTGCTATCCCATTTTTCTCCAAAAACTCTTTGGTAAAAAGAGCATTTTCGCGTGTATTCACACTTTTTTCTTCAATTAGAATGTCGGTTTCAGGCATACCCGTCATGATCAAAAATCGTTTGAGTAATTCTGCTTCGCTGCTGGTATTTGTTGGATTCAAGCCCTGACCTCCAGCGATCAGAATTTTCTTGATTTTGCCCATGCGGTAGAGCTGTAAGGCCTGTGTGATTCGGTCAGCACCCCTGCCAAAGAAAGTCCTATCCGTTGTTGTTTTGTTCAGATTGGTTACCCCAGTCAGGACAATGCCAATTTCGCTATTCGGAATTTCTTCAAAGGATTTGTAGGGAGGCTCCCAAGCGAGAAGGGCTAGGTTGGAAAGAAATGGATTTGAGAAAAACACCAAGAGCAGGATCCCTGTCCACAAGATTTTTTTCCCCCTTGATTTAGGAGTGAAAATAGCGGCAATCAAAAGCAGCAGCAACACCAAGGTGAGGGGCATCGCCAAAAAACTTAGGAATTGAGAGAAGTAGAAAAACATAGGAGCTGGGGTTGAAACCTAGAAACTGAAATCCATTGGCGAGTAGTTCTTTCTGACTCTTTCAGCTTCATTACCTGCCGCAAGATTTTTACCATTCAAATGTGCATATTTTTATTTTTTGTTCGTAAAAATTTGCTGCAGAAAGCTAATTTTGAATATGCCTTCAGACCAGCCCAACCTCATTCCTTTTTTAGAAAATTTAGCCACGCAGTTGGACGGTTCGCTCCACTGGGATTCACTTACTCAAACCTTGTATGCAACCGATGCATCCGTGTATCGGGAGGTTCCCTTGGCAGTAGCTTTTCCCAAGACAGAGAAGGATATTCAACGGTTAATTCAATTTGCTACGGATCACGGTACCTCCTTGATCCCACGAACTGCAGGAACATCACTAGCAGGTCAGTGTGTAGGCAATGGCATCGTAGTGGATGTCTCTACCCATTTCAACCAAATCCTTGAGTTGAATACCGAGGAGCATTGGGTTCGGGTACAGCCAGGAGTAGTTCGAGATGAGCTCAACCGATATTTAAAGCCGCATGGCTTATTTTTCTCGCCTATCACTTCTACTGCCAATCGCGCGATGATTGGAGGGATGGTGGGAAACAACTCCTCAGGAACTACTTCTATCGTATACGGCGTCACCCGTGACAAGGTGATATCCTTGAATACCATCCTCAGCGATGGTAAAAAGGTGGTTTTTCGAGCCCTCTCTCCTGAAGATTTTAAGCATAAGTGTGAACAAAAAGACTTGGAGGGCACGCTGTATCGCCAGGCATTTGAAGAGCTTAGCCTAACAGAAGCCAGAGCTGAAATCCATGCCCAGTTTCCCAAAAAATCCATCCATCGCCGCAATACAGGCTATGCTGTGGACGAGCTTTTGAAAGCCTCTCAATTTGAGGGAACCGATAATTTCAATTTTTGTAAGCTTTTGGCCGGTTCGGAGGGTACTTTGGCGGTTACCACCGAGATAAAAATTAGCCTTGATCCACTTCCAGATCCCATTGAGATTGTGGTGGCGGCACATTTTGAAAGTATTCACGAAAGCATGAAATCTGCCCAGGTGGCGATGAAGCACGAGGTAACTGCCGTAGAGTTGATGGATAAAATTATCCTAGACTGCACCAAGGAAAGCATCGAATACTCCAAAAACCGCTACTTCGTGGAGGGGGATCCCAAAGCGCTCCTCATGATTGAGTTTAGAGGAAAGACCTTGGAAGAAGCAATGGCAAAAGGAGAAGCCTTAATTGCTGACTTGAAGGCCGCTGGATATGGCTATGCCTATCCCATCATTGAACCAGAAAAAGTGGCTTCTGCCTGGGCGCTACGAGCGGCTGGACTAGGTTTGCTTGGGAATATTCCTGGCGACCCAAAAGCAGTTGCTTGTATTGAAGATACGGCAGTAGATATTGAGGACTTGGCCGACTACATCGATGAGTTGGATGGGATATTGGCAGGATTTAACCAAAACCCTGTTCACTACGCACATGCTGGGGCTGGAGAAATTCACATGCGCCCCATTTTGGACTTGAAAAAAGCCGAAGATGTGGAGGAGTTTTACCAGATTTCCCTGGCTTCGGCCACGTTGGTCAAGAAATACCAAGGTTCTCTATCCGGAGAGCATGGGGATGGGCGTGTGCGCGCAGCCTTTATTCCGATGATGGTAGGGGATAAAAATTACCAACTTTTCCGACGCATCAAGTACACCTGGGATCCCAAAAACATTTTTAATCCAGGAAAAATTGTGGATGCGGCTCCGATGAACCAGTTTCTTCGCTACGAGATTGGCATGCATACCCCAGATCCGGAGACGGTATTTGATTTTTCAGCTGCTGGAGGCATCCTGAGGCTAGCCGAGAAGTGCAACGGTTCAGGCGATTGCCGCAAGCTACCTGGATCAGGAGGTACGATGTGCCCTTCCTTTATGGCTACTCGCAACGAGCGGGATTCTGTTCGTGGCCGTGCCAATACGCTACGCGAGTTTTTGACGCTGGACAAAAAGGAAAATGCCTTTGATCATCCCGAAATCAAGGAGGCCCTGGACTTGTGCTTGAGTTGCAAGGGTTGCACGGCAGAGTGTCCATCCAATGTGGACATGTCCAGTATGAAGGCAGAATTCTTGTACCAATACCAAAAGACACATGGGATACCGCTTCGATCTAGGGCTTTTGCGTACATCAATGACCTGAACCGTTTGGGATCATTGGTTCCAATGGTTTCAAACTTTTTCTTGAAAAATTCGCTTACTGCAGGTCTTTTAAAATCATTTTTGGGCGTAGCTCTCAGCCGAAATTTACCTGAGATCAGTTCGGTCAGTTTGCGAGCTTGGTATAAAAATAACTATGCCATACTTCCAGCTCCAGCCAAGATGATCAAGACGGTGTATTTTTTTGTAGATGAGTTTACAAATTACAACGACACCCAAATCGGAATCAAAGCTATCTCCTTGCTTAAAAAATTAGGCTACGAGGTCAAAGTAGTAGACCATGAGGAAAGTGGGCGCTCCGCACTTTCCAAAGGATTGCTTCTCAAAGCGAAGAAACATGCGGAAGCCAATGTGCGCATTTTTGAAAACCTGATCGATGGCAACACCCCTTTGATAGGCTTGGAGCCTTCAGCAATTTTAGGTTTCCGTGACGAATACCCTCGCATTGTGGGTCCAGAATGGGTGGAAGCAGCCAAAAAGCTCAAGTTTCACGCGCAGCTGATCGATGAATTTTTGGGCAAGGAAGTTGCCGCGGGCAATATTAATTCTGAAGAATTCACCACGCAAGCACAAAAAATCAAGTTGCATGGGCATTGCCACCAAAAGGCGCTTTCCTCACTGAGTTGGACACAAAAAATCCTCTCAATTCCGGTCAATTATGTCGTAGAAACCATCCCGAGTGGCTGCTGTGGGATGGCTGGATCCTTTGGTTACGAGGCGGAGCATTTTGCCGTATCTCAGCAAATAGGGGAGTTGGTTTTGTTTCCAGCAGTTCGTAAAGCTGAGGTAGACACCTTGATTGCCGCACCGGGCACCTCTTGTCGTCATCAGATTAGTGATGGTACGGGAAGGAAGGCCTTGCATCCGATTGAGATCTTGTGGAATGCCTTGAAGCACTAATAGACGGAAAACACAATCCAAGATTCTTCTTTTTCTGAAGGCTGACAGTTCTTGTCAAATTCAGATTTCTTGAAAGGGATTGTGTCTTGAGTTGGCTATATTCGAGTTCAATTTTTTTCTATGACCAAACCCTTTCTACTCTACAGGTCCTCGGCAGGTTCGGGTAAGACCTATACACTTACCTTGGAATACCTGAAGTTGGCATTGAAAAATCCCAAGTCAGGGTACCGACAAATTTTGGCAGTGACCTTCACCAATAAGGCTACTCAAGAGATGAAGGAACGAATTGTGGAGGTTTTGGAGCGCTTGAGTAGGGAGGTTAGACCCGGTGAATCCTTAGACGATGAGCTAATGGATCATCTAGACTTTGATGCAGCCCAGTTGATGCTTCGCGCTCGGGCCACCCTGCTGCATATTCTTCATGGTTATGGACATTTTGCAGTAAGCACCATCGATTCTTTCTTTCAGAAGGTCATCCGCTCCTTTGCTCGAGAGATGGACTTGCAGGCCAAGTTTGATGTAGAGATGGATACCGATGCGGTCTTAGACAAGTTGGTCGACCGGATCGTAGAAAAGGTTGCCGATGATCCTGCTTTAAAAAATTGGTTGATTGCTTACGCGGAGGAACTGCTATTGGATGGAAAGTCTTGGGATATTCGAGTTGGAATCAAGGGACTCGGCAAGGAGATTTTTCAGGAGCGTTTTAAGGCCTTTCGTTCCATTTTCCAGGAGTCTGTAGGGCAAGTTGGTTTTTTGCCCGCGCTCAAGGAACAAATTTTGGAGGTGCGGAAGTCTCTGGTTGTGGAGGGTAAAGGGCAGTGGAATCAGGCAGAGGATATTCGGATTCGATTTGGGTTGGAATGGACCGATTTCAAAGGGGGCAGCAATAGCTTTGCTAAAAAATTTGGGGCGCTGGGCAATGCTAAATTTCCTTTTCCTGAGCATACGGTAACTATGCATCGGGATTTGCCAGATGCTGCCAATTGGTTTACCAAAAAATCCTCTCAAGAGGCTGCCATCCTTAGCGCCTATGATGCTGGTTTAAGTGAGTTGCTGCAATCCTGGCCGGAAAAAGTCAAGGTTTGGAATACGTACACCTCTCTCCAGAAGAACCTGAACGCTTTCGGAGTATTTCGCAATTTGATTGTAGAGTTACGAGACCTTAAGGATGAAGAAGGGATCCTTTTGATCTCAGACGTGAATGATTTTCTAGCGGAGATCACCCGGGAAAATGAAGCTCCTTTCTTGTATGAAAAAATCGGCAACCAGTACCAACACTTTTTGATCGATGAGTTTCAGGATACTTCTGAATTCCAATGGTCGAGTTTCAAGCCCTTGCTGGAAAATTCCCTTGCCTCTGGGCACACGAATCTTCTCGTTGGTGATGTGAAGCAGTCAATTTACCGTTGGCGTGGAGGCAAGTTGGAATTGCTACTTTCCGAAGTTCAAAACCAGATACACCCTGATTTTGTAGAAGTTAAAAACCTGACGGTCAATTACCGCAGTTTGCCGGGCATCATCACCTTTAATAATTCAGTTTTCCAGCAATTGCCAAGATTGATGGAATTAGGAATGGAGCGCCACTATACCTTGGATCCTGAAAACAAGCTTTCTGCAGCTTTTGAGGGGGTAGCACAGCAAGTTCCTGATTTTAAAAAAGATCAGCCATTTAAAGGTAAAATTCACCTAGAATTTACGGAGAAGAGCAATTCGGAAAAACCCGTTGAGGAGGATAATGAAGACGAGGAAGGGGTAGAGTTGGCAGAATTGGAAAGGCTACCTGCCCTAGTGATGCAGCTGCAGGATCAAGGATATGCCCTGCGGGACATTGCATTTTTGGTACGGACCAACGGGCAGGGTGCGGTCTTAGCCGATGCTTTTATGGAAGTGCAGCGCACACAAACGGCTACAGATTACCGTTTTGATGTGCTTTCGGAGGAATCCTTGTTTATCGACAAATCCATTGCAGTTAAGTGTGTGCTAGGATTTTTAACCTATTTGAGTGCGCCTTCTGACCGCGTTGCATTAAAAACCCTGTGGCAATACTATGCCTTGGTACACGGCATTCCCCTCAGCCATGAACTGTTTTTTGTGAGAGGCCTTCCTGTCGAGTTGCAAGCGAAAGAAGCCGAATTGTTGCAGCGGCAAGCAAGCTTCCAACAAATGCCATTAATTGAATTGGTGGAGCAGGGCCTTACTTTTCTAGGGCTCACTCAAAAGCAACAAGACTTGAGCTATGTTTCTGGGTTCAAGGAGGCGGTCTTTGATTTTGTAAAGAAGAATCGTGCGGATCTGCTTGGCTTTTTGGATTGGTGGGAGTTGAACAAAAAGAAGCGGACTATAAAAATCCCTGAGGATCACGATGCGATGCGTATTCTAACCATTCACAAAGCTAAAGGACTTCAATTTAAAGTGGTGGTGATGCCTTTTATGGATTGGGGGATTGTTTCTTCTGGTCTTCAAGCTCCGATCCTGTGGGCTCCATTTGAAACGGAAAACGGGTTGCAAACCGTGGTTCCTTTGACGCACCAAAGCCTTTTGAAAAACAGCCATTTTGCTGGATCATACGATGAGGAGGTTCGCTTGTCCTATTTGGACTCACTCAACATGCTTTATGTAGCATTTACGAGAGCTGAAGAAGCATTCTTCGGCTTCAGTAACTATTCGATTTCTAAAACTAAAAAAGAACCTTCGCCGACACGAACAGGAAATCTGTTGTACAGCCTTTTTTCCGGAGGATTTAAGTTTGGGGAGGAGGAGGGCTCTTCCTGGAATTCCGATACCAAGACCTTTGACTGGGGGCAATGGCCCCTAGCGGTCAAAAAAGAGGACGAAGCAATCAGGCAAGCTCCAGCGCTACGCTGGGATTTCATGGATTGGAAGTCCAAACTGCATACCAAGACCTATCCTTGGGATTTTTCTTCGGAAGGGATTCGTGCGCGTGAGCAGCGAGACTTTGGAGTCATTATTCATGATATTTTAGCTGCATCGCATGGCTTGGAGGATGCACTTCAGCTTTTGAAGGAATATACCTTTGACGGGCGATGGGAAGAAGATACTGCCGCACAAATCAAAGTGAAGTTGGAACAGCTTTTTGAGCTCCCACAGGTGAGGTCTTGGTTTGACCCAGGCTTTCCTACGCTGACCGAACAGGGAATTTTAGAGCCAGGAGGCGCGCAAAAGCGTCCAGATCGAATACTTATTGCCAAAGATGAGGCCCTAGTGATCGATTTTAAGACTGGGGTGAAGCGGGAGTCACATGTGCTACAGGTAAGGGAATACATGGCATTGGTGGAAACCTTGACCAAGCTGCCTGTAAAAGGCTACCTCTGTTACCTTGAACCTACTGAAATTATTGCGCTATGATCCCTTTTTTGAAAGAAACAGCCAAAGCACTCTTGGATTCCGGTAGGGATTTGAAAGCTATTCGTTTGGTACTTCCCAATCGCCGAGCAGGTTTATTCTTCACCAAGTACTTGGGGGAACTCATTGATCAGCCCGTTTGGATGCCAGAAGTGCTCACCATTGAGCAGCTGGTGTACCAGTTGGCCGGCAATTCACCTACTGATGATCTCACTTTAGTGTTTGAACTGTATGAGCAGTATTGTCAGTTGCAAAAGGATCCCGAGCCTTTTGACCGCTTTTTCCATTGGGGAGAGTTGATCCTAAAGGACTTCAATGACTTGGATCAATTCTTAGCTCCAGTGGAGCAGGTGTATGCCTACTTGGCAGAAATCAAGGAATTTGAAACGGATCTAAGTTTCCTGACCGAAGAGCAAAGGGCACTGATTGCACAGTTTTGGAAGGCTTTTGCCCGTCAAAATGAAACGGAGAAAGAACGCTTTCTGAAGTTTTGGCAAATTTTGGGTTTGCTGTACCAAGGATTTCAAGCAAGGCTACAAGCCAGTGGATTGGCTTATGCGGGGCAATTGTATCGGCAGGTGGCTGAAAACACTTCATCCATTGCTCAACCAGACAAGCAGCTCGTATTTGTAGGATTTAATGCCTTTACGCTAGCGGAAGAAAAGATTATCACCCATTTTATTAAGGCTCATGGCGCCGAGATTTTTTGGGATGTGGATGCGTATTACCTGGAAGATCCCTTACAGGAAGCAGGATTATTTTTTAGAGATTACATCAAGGACCCAATTCTTGGAAAAACCTTCCCTGAAAAAATCCCTTCTGAGATTAAAAAGAAGGGTTCTCAAATTCACACGCATGCGATTCCCTTAAAGACCAACCAGGCCAATTTGGTTGGGAAAATTTTGGAGCAGGTGGGTGCAGATGAACCATTAGAAGAGACGGTGATTATTCTCCCCGATGAGCAGTTGCTTTTTCCGGTGCTCCATCAGCTTCCAGAAGTGATTACCAAGCTCAATGTGACCATGGGTTATCCTATGCGGAATGCGCCGATTTATGCGTTTTTGGATGCAGTTTTGGATTTGCAGCGCTACGCTAAAAGTAAAGAGGGAGTGGTGACTTTTTACCACAAACCTGTTTTGGATCTTCTGGCTTATGCCTATCTGCAGTCTGCCGATGCAGGTTGGGCTTCTGAAGCAGCGCAGAAAATCCAGAATGAAAATTGGGTAGATGTGCCCCAAGAATTAGTGAGCAAGGAACACACACTCTTTGCTTTGGTTTTTCAAAAGGTCGGTTCGGATTCACTTTTGGATTACTTGCTTGAGATTATTCAGTTTTTGGCCAAAGAACTTCAGGAAGACCCCACGCAGAAAAGCTATTTGTTTCAGGCCTTCAAGCAATTGAATCGGGTAAAGGAAATATTCCGTTCATCGGGCACTAAGGAGCTAAAAGTAGAGTTTTTGCTTCGTTTGTTCCGAAAGCTATTCCGAGATCTCAAGTTACCATTTGAGGGCGAGCCGCTCCAAGGCTTGCAGATCATGGGGGTGTTAGAGTCAAGAAATTTGGACTTCCGACGCGTGATCATTTGCGATGTGAATGAAGGTAGTTTTCCTCCAGGTGGGGGAATTCAATCCATGATTCCTTTTAACCTGCGGAAAGCATTTGGTTTGCCTGTTCAGGAGCAAAATGATGCCATCTATGCCTATACCTTTTACCGTTTGCTGCATCGAGCAGAAGAGGTGCATTTGATCTACGCCACAGCAGGGGAGCAGGGTAAATCGAGCGAAATGAGCCGGTTTATCCAACAGATGCGAGTAGAGGTTCCCATTGCAAAGCCTCAATCTATTTTAGTACCTGTGAATCTGACGCCAAATGAGCCCATTACACTGGAGAAGACTCCCGCTATGCTCAGCAGCTTGGCACGTTACTTCAAGCCTGTGGGTGCTGGAGAAGCAGAAAAGCAATTTTCAGCTTCTGCGCTAAATATGTATTTGGACTGTCGCCTGCGGTTTTACCTCCGGTACGTGGCGGAGTTGAAGGAACAGGAGGAAGTGGTGACTACCATTGATCCCATGACTTTTGGGACGCTGCTGCACCGTGGGATAGAGCTTTTGTATGAAATTCCGGAGGAGGAGACATTTCGAGATATCGATGGGCATACCATTGACCGGCTCCTACCTCAAGTGCCTGCAGCAGTGAATACGGCATTTCGAGAGCTGTATAAAAAGCAAGAAGGTGAGGAGCTGTTGTTGACTGGGCAACTTCAAATTGCGCGAGAGGTGTTGACTAAGTACATCCAAGCGATTTTGAATTACGACAAAAAGAATGTGGATTTCCGTGTGATCGGTTTGGAGAAAGAACACTTGGCTCACCTTTCGATCGAAACTCGAGAAGGAACCAAAGAGGTGGCTCTTGGGGGAGTGATCGATCGGGTGGATATCAAAGACTCGGTGGTTCGTCTTCTCGATTACAAAACAGGGAAAGACACCAAAAAAATTCCTTCCTTGGTTTCTCTTTTTGATCGAGCGGATAAGAAAAGAAATAAGGCTGGGATGCAAACTTTTCTGTATGCTTTTTTCTATCAGTACCAACATCCGGACAACCTTCTTCCATTGAAGCCCGGGATTATTAATATCAAAGAAATCTATTCGGAAGATTTTAATCCCTTTCTCCAATTGGATGAATCTGAGGTGACTGATTACCGAGATTATGCAGTCGGCTTTGAGGAAGGGCTTCGAGGATTGCTAGAAGAAATTATGGATCCTTTGGTGCCTTTCGACCAAACTGACGATAAGAAAAAATGTAGTTTTTGCGCCTACAAAGAACTTTGTGGGAGGTAGGAATCGAGGCTTCAAAAGCGGGTTATTTCCTTGCCTTTCCTAATTTGGAATAGGGTGGGAGAGGAGAGCCTGTTGCGCGTTTGCTTGTGTGGAAGTTTAAAATCAATCTTGTTTTTTGGTTCAATTGTTGAACAGGTTGAAACCGAATAGGAAGTGATGGGAAGGATGACGAGGAGTGCTAAGCACCTATTTTCGGGTACTAACTAGCCTGATTCGATCAAATGTGAGTAGAGGAGCAGTTCCAATACGCTTTCGTAATTTGTGTATTTTTTGATTCAATTATAGCATTTGATTTTTTGTCATAAATACCTGATTTATAAGTCAATATAACTTATTTAACCAAGCCTAAATTAGATTAATCTAAAAAATTTAGGTTAATCTAAAATTAAAAATAGATCTTAATTTTATGATTTACGGCTCCTTTTTTGAAGTCCTCTTGTTTTCCTCCGGTTTGGGAGATGTAAAACATATTTTTTTTATATGATTATCCGCAATTATGCCAGTAGCTCAACTCGCTAATTTAAAACTGCGGATAATCGTTGACAGACCACTGTCAACGGTCCACAGCTCTCCTAATTGAACCTAAAACCTTTTTTTCTCTGGTTAGTGGTGAAAAAGCGGATAATCAGATTTTTTTAAATCGAATACTTCCATCCTGATCTTTGGCTATCCTCAGCTGCTTTCAATTGATCAGATTGGCAGAAGGATTTTTTTAAAAACACCTTGGAGCGGACCTTAATTGGATTTGAAAATTGAGTATTTTTTTTCTTTAAATTCTAGGGAGCGTTCCGATTTTTAGGGCAAAGAAATTTTAGCTTCTTGAATAGGATTTTAATCTTCTTTCCTAGGAACAGAGGATGGTGAATTGGATCTCCGATTGCCTCGTGTTACCCTTCAATTTTTGATCATTTTTTAAGGGATCAATTGCAGGTTTTTGGAACATCCTTTGGATTTTATTCCTTATTTTTGGATCTCCGAACACGACTATGGCAGGACAGACCGGTACGCGAAAGCATGTCTTTTCAAAAAAAATCGATGCCTTCTTCAAGGGGTTAGCGGATGCGTGGAACTTTGTGAAGCGATTTTTTCAAGAGGTGTTTGTTCCGCCCTATGAGTTTAAGGAAGTCATCCACCAGTGTTACCGTATTGGGGTAGAGTCCTTGCCCTTGATTTCCTTGACTGGGTTTATTGTAGGGATTGTATTTACGAATCAGTCTCGCCCTTCCTTGTCTGAGTTTGGGGCCACCTCTTGGCTGCCTTCCTTGATTGCAATTGCAATTGTTCGGGCCATGGGGCCTTTGGTTACCGCCTTGATTGCTGCAGGAAAGGTAGGTTCTGGCATTGGTGCTGAAATTGGATCCATGAAAGTGACCGAGCAAATCGATGCGATGGAAGTTTCAGCGACCAATCCTTATAAATTCTTGGTGGTTACCCGGGTATTAGCCACTACCTTTATGATTCCTGTATTGGTGATGTATACTGATTTTGTGGCTTTGATGGGTGCCTTTATCAATGTCAATGCTAATGAACTGGTGAGTATCTCCACCTTTTTTGCCCAGGTATTTAGTTCAGTTTCTTTCCTAGACATTTTCTCCTCCATCATTAAATCCTTGTTTTTCGGATTCACGATTGGTATGGTAGGCTGCTACAAAGGATACAATTCTTCCAAAGGAACGGAAGGAGTAGGTAGAGCTGCTAATGCAGCGGTAGTGGTTTCCATGTTCCTTATTTTCATTGAGGAGCTACTTTCCCTTCAGATCATCAACTTATTCCGAATGAAATAGCCATGGATAATCGAGAAAAAGTGGTTGTTGTC
>CAXNJN010000031.1:0-26186 GCA_964202605.1 Bacteroidia bacterium
GTCGCGCCAAAGAAGGGGTTTTCTGTATCCAAAAAATCTTCTACTCGATCCAAAGTCAAGGCCACATTCTCCTTCTTCCCGTCACGGTCTGGAGTTAGGATTTTGTAAACAAGCCCTCCAAAGTTTGAAAGTTCTACTTGAATGGTGCCGTTGTCCAACACATAGCGGTAAACGGGCTGTCCCTGAAAGTCGGTTAGGTGTTCGGATTGAATCATAAAGGTGGTGGTTGCTGATTTGGGGTTTTGTTTTGGAGGAGCGGTACAACTACTAATCGCTACAGTAATTAAAAGTAGGAGTTGGCCTAACCGGAGATTTAATGAAGGAATAAAGTGCTTTTTCATAAACAGTTCAGTTTCTGAGGTGATTTTTTTCGATACGATCTAAATTACTTTGAAGTTCTTCTCTTCCAATCCACTTTCCTCGGATCACTACACCCACGGGCTTTTGGAGGGTTTTGAGATCTAGGAGCGGGTTTTGTTCCACGAGTACAAAATCGGCTTCAAAGCCTTCTTTGATTTGTCCCCAACTGTTTGTTGCACCCATGTACTGGGCAGGAACAAGCGATCCCGTTTTTAAAATTTCAAGGTTGGACATCCCTGCTTCCGACATCAAAGCAATCTCGTGGTGGATCGAAAAACCTGGAACATTAAATACCTGCGGGGAGTCGGAAGCCATGATCATGGGTACGCCAGCGCGGTGCATATCCAGAAATAACTTTCGGCGAAAGGCGAGGTAAGGAGCCACTACTTCTTTGTTCAGCATGCCTGCCCGTTCCAATTGCTTTTTGGTATTCACCCATTGTTGGATCTGCAAGCCTGGGAGGTATTTCATTTCTGGAGCCAAGCGAAACGTATCAGCCGGGATGTATCCAAAATACCGGTCAAAGAGCGTGAGTGTAGGCGCTAGGTAAGTTCCTTGATCCAAGGTCTTCTGGATGAGATTGGGGAGTTTGCTCCAGTCCACCTGGGAAGATAAATTCAGATTAAATGGACCTGAAGTAGCTGGGTCAATGGTAACCGTACTGGGAAGCAAGCCCTCCATGTACCCATCCATGTGTTCGATGGATTTAAAGCCATCTTCTAAAGCCTGATTAATCCCAACATCCAATGGCACATGTCCTCCAAATGGAATATTTTCCGCTTTGGCTGCAGTTGCAATTGCTTTCATTTCATCCGAAAGCACTCCAGGATGGATCTTCAAGTGATCGTAGCCTTCTTGCTTTTGGGATTTGACCATCGCCGCACCCTGCGCTGGGTCGGTCACGGAATTGGCATTGAAGGAAGGACCGGAGATATAAGTTCTCGGACCCATCAGCTGCCCCGCATTCAATTTGTCTCGAAGGGCAATGTGGCTCGGGTGTCCCAGCATACTTCGAATGCGTACCACCCCATTGGCTAGGTAGAGCCACATGGATTCCTCTTGGAGTTGGGTGTTCCCATCTGCAGCTACTGGTAAATGCGCATGAAATTCGGCAAGCCCTGGGAAAACATAACTCCCTTTGCCCTCGATTTGAGTTGCTTGCTGCCAGGCTGCGGGCAACTTTCCAGCTGGAACAATGGATTCAATTTTGCCATTTTTGACCAAAAGGGTTTGGTCCTCCTGAATCTTTCCCGTTTCCAAAGAAACCACGTGGACGGACCTGATGACCAGGTCTTGGCCAAAAGTCCGAAGCGAAAGAAGTCCAAAAAGTAGGGTCAGGGCAAGCGATTTGAATGTCATAGGGGGTATACTTCAGTTGATTCTTGAAGTTCGCTCCTTGTTTCACCAAATCCAATCCCGTTGATGGAAAAAAGAGGATCATTTTGGTCTACAGTCCACAGTCCACGGCAGATGGGATTGAACTTCAACTCCTAGTTGGTTTTGTTACTTTTTATTTAGCGGGTTTTCAAAAAAAAGCTGGACGATTGTCCAGCTTTAGTGTAGTATGCAATTTAGGAATTCGTCCATTGGGTGTGGTAAAACTTACCACTTGGATCGTCCTTGCGCTGGTAGGTATGTGCGCCAAAATAATCGCGCTGCGCCTGAATCACTGAAGCCGAAGACTCGGCAGTAATTCGACCTAGCAGGTAGTTGATCCCCGCACTCATCACCGGCAAAGCAAACCCATTAGTCACGCCTAAGCCCACCAATTCAGCCAAGTTCTTTCTACCAGAAATCACCTGTTCTTTCACTCCAGGGATTTCAAAGAAGACCACTTGATCTGCATAATTGGCTGAAATTCGCTCCATCAGGCCGGATCGGATGATGCAGCCATTGGTCCAGATGCGGGCGATTTCGTTGAAATTAAGGTTCCAGCCTTTGCTATCTGAAACTGTTTTCATCAATCGGAAACCTACCTCGTGATTGATGATTCGAGCCAAGGCATAGGCCTCTTTGATTTTGGGTAGCCAAGCTTCCAAAGCACCTTCTACCTGTTGGAATTCATGTTGGAAGGTTTTAGAAAATGCCACTCGCATCGCTTTTTCTCCAGAAACACCTCGTGCATTCACTGCTTCAGCAAGGGGACTGTAAGGAATGCCGTATTCTAAGGCAGTCGTCAGCGACCAAGCACCGGTGCCTTTTTGGCCAGCCTGATCGAGGATTTTATCCAATAGCAATTCTCCACCTTCTTTGAAAAGCAATAGATCGGCAGTGATTTCGAGTAGGAAAGATTTCAACTCCCCTTTTCCCCAATCCGAAAAAATTTCAGACACTTGGGCTGCCGAACAGCCGAATCCAAAACGCAACAGGTGAACCAGCTCCGCCAACACCTGCATCTCTCCGTACTCGATGGAGTTGTGCACCATTTTGATAAAGTGACCAGAACCTCCCGGACCAACGTAGGTCACGCAGGGTTTTCCGTCCTTGTCTTTTGCAGAAATCCTACCCAAGAAATCCTCCACTAGCGCATAGCCTTCCGCGTTCCCGCCAGGCATGATGGAAGGGCCTTTTCGTGCACCTTCTTCTCCGCCAGACACACCCATGGGCAAGAAATGCATGCCTACTTCTTTGAGGCGATTAACTCTTCGATCCGAATCTAGGTAGAACGAATTGCCACCATCTATAACCAAGTCGTCTTTTCCCAACAGGGGAATCAACGCATCCAATTGGGCATCGATGGCCGCTCCTGCAGGGATCATCATCAAAATGCGACGCGGGGTAGCCAAGGAAGTTACAAACGCTTGCAAATCTTCAAAAGCAGCTGTTTGAGTGAATTCTGGGTTTTCATCCAGTACCTTCTGGGCGATGCCTTCCTCCTTGCCTGGCACAAAGCGGTTGTATAAGGATACGGAAACTCCATTTTCAGCGAGGTTGAGTGCTAGGCTTTTGCCCATCACACCCATACCGATCACCCCCATGTTCATTTTCATCTCTTGTCGTGTTAAATAATGAAGGGATGCCTCCAGCACCTGGGCTGGGGTCCCTGAAATATCTACTAGTTTGCCTGCTGTAGGCTTCTCCCAAATGGCCAGCTGGGAATCCAACATACCCGCCTTCATGTAGTGGTTTTTACGCGCAAGCATGCGCTCCCAAATCAGATCCCGAGAACCAGTCAAGTGAATCCAGCGCAGTTGGTCGCTTACCTGAAGCTGCTCCCGGTAGGTATTTTTGAGGGCGGAACATGCCAAAACTGCTCCTCCCTGTTGCTCCATTTCCAGCAGCTTAGAAGCCAACGCAGCTATCCAGGGTATCCGATCCGCATCAGTTAAAGGCTCCCCTCTCCCCATTTTTTCAATGTTAGCAGGGGGATGAAACTGGTCTGCATCCAAAAAAGGGAGGGAAAATGCCTGAGACAATCCCAATCCTAGGGTAGTTTTTCCCGTACCTGACACTCCTGTGACCACTACAAGCATGATGCAAAGGTAACTTTTTGAATTCAACTGTGCACATGCTTTAGTTCTGGAAACGTATTTTTACTTGGAGTTCAATGGAGCACAGCACCCACCAAGCGTGGCATAGGGAAACAATCCCAAATCCTTACCCTACTATTTTAGCAGGGGGTGAATTTTCAAAGAACCGAATAACTACCTTTGCAGCTCAAATACACCTTCGTATGATTTCAGTAGACAATGTGTCCGTTATCCATGGCGGCAGTGCCCTATTCAGCAACATCACCTTCAACATCAATGAAAGTGATAAAATTGCCCTTATGGGTAAGAATGGAGCTGGAAAATCTACCCTCCTCAAAATTATTGCAGGGGTAAATAAACCTTCATCTGGGTCCGTTTCCGCCCCAAAAGGATTTGTGGTGGCTTACCTGCCTCAGCACTTGCTGACTACCGATGACTGTACGGTCATGGAAGAGGCCTCCAAGGCATTCGCTTCCTACCTAGCCATGAAGGAAGAAATTGAGGCCATTAACGAACAGCTGACCATCCGTACCGACTACGAATCAGAGGAGTATTACAAGCTCATTGAGAAAGTATCTGAACTCAGTGAGAAATTTTATGCAATCGAGGAGATCAACTACGAGGCAGCCATTGAAAAAGTGTTGTTGGGCCTAGGTTTCCTCCGCGAAGATTTTACGAGATCCACCTCCGAATTTTCGGGTGGATGGAGAATGCGAATTGAGCTTGCAAAGATTTTGTTGCAAAATCCTGACCTCATCCTTCTCGATGAGCCCACCAACCACCTGGACATCGAATCTATCCAATGGCTAGAGGAATTTTTATTAACCAAAGCCAAAGCCGTGGTGGTCATCTCCCACGACCGGGCCTTTGTGGATACGATCACTACCCGTACCATCGAAATCACCATGGGACGGATCTACGATTACAAAGCCAAATACAGCCACTACCTGGAGCTCCGAAAAGAGCGTAGGGAGCAGCAGCAGAAGCATTTCGAAGAACAGCAGCGCTTCATCGCCGACACCACCCAGTTTATCGACCGCTTTCGAGGCACCTATTCCAAAACCTTGCAAGTACAGTCTCGGGTAAAAATGCTCGAAAAACTAGATATCGTCGAAGTGGATGAGGTGGATACCTCTGCATTGAAGCTTCGATTCCCTCCTTCCCCTCGATCCGGAAAATACCCGGTGATCGTGGAGGACATGAGCAAAAGCTATGGTGACCATGTTGTATTCCACCAAGCATCCATGACCATTGAGCTGGGACAGAAGGTTTCCTTTGTAGGGAAAAATGGAGAGGGAAAATCCACAATGATCAAGGCCATCATGGGCCAAATCGATTTTCAAGGGAAGTGCGAGTTGGGTCACAATGCCATGATCGGTTATTTTGCTCAAAATCAAGCCTCCCTACTCGACGAAAGCCTGAGCATTTTTGAAACCATCGATCAGCTAGCGGTAGGAGAGATGCGAACCAAAATCAAGGATCTACTAGGAGCCTTTATGTTTAAGGGCGATGACATCAACAAAAAAGTAAAGGTGCTTTCAGGTGGCGAAAAAACTCGTTTAGCCATGATCAAACTGCTATTGCAGCCGGTCAACTTCCTGATTCTGGATGAACCGACCAACCACTTGGATATGAAGACCAAGGACATCATTAAAGATGCCCTCAAGGCATTTGATGGCACGCTCATCTTGGTGTCACACGATCGAGACTTCTTGGATGGACTAGCTACCAAGGTCTTTGAATTTGGCAACAAGCGGGTGCGGGAACACTTTGAA
Source organism: Bacteroidia bacterium (assembly GCA_964202605.1). Lineage (GTDB taxonomy): Bacteria > Bacteroidota > Bacteroidia > Cytophagales > Cyclobacteriaceae > Algoriphagus. The sequence goes on from CAXNJN010000031.1 coordinate 5,606, forward strand.
GATATCAATGGGTTCTTGAGAAACAAGAAACTGGAAAACTTACGCGAAGTGGAGCGCAAGTAACTGGGAGAGCGTACAAAGTACGATGTACCAGGTACGAAGTATTACCTACGGCAGACGGGTTTAAGCTAATGTCGAATTTCGAACGCTGAATATCGAACGTTGAACTAAGTAAACATGGAACTCGGCCAGCAGAATCCGTCTTGACTCTTGCGGCGTCTTAGTACTTGGTACATTATACCAAACTTTTTTAATGTCGAATCTCGAAAGCTGAATGTCTGAGTTTGACCTGAAAAATAGGCTAAACCCACATAGGACCCTAGAAAAACAAGATTTCTAGGGTCCTATGTGGTTCTTTTTTATCTGGCTACTTACAACTTATGCTATTTCTCGGCTCTTGCTTCTTGCAGCCTCTTGGTACAGTGTACTTGGTACTTCATACTTCGCAAAAGTTTATCTGGCATAGTTGACCGCTCTCATTTCACGAATTACAGTCACCTTGATTTGACCTGGATACTGCATTTCTTTTTCGATTTTTTGGGAGATATCAAAGGAAAGCTGTCCTGCCTTCTGATCGTCTACATTGTCTGCATCAACCAAGATTCTTAGCTCTCGGCCTGCCTGCATGGCAAAGCATTTGTTGACCCCATCAAAGTTCATTGCAAGCTCTTCCAGCTCCTTGAGGCGCTTGACATAGCTATCCATGATCTCGCGACGGGCACCAGGGCGGGATCCGGAAATCGCATCGGAAGCCTGCACGATGGGCGAAATCATTGAAGTCATTTCGATTTCATCGTGGTGAGCGCCAATGGCATTGCAGATTTCAGGGTGCTCCTTGTAGCGCTTGGCTAGCTCCATCCCTAGGACGGCGTGAGGCAATTCTTGTTCCTCCGGCCATACCTTGCCGATATCGTGCAAAAGACCAGCGCGCTTGGCAAGCTTGGCATTGAGTCCCATTTCTGCAGCCATGGTAGCAGCAAGCTTCGCCACTTCTCTGGAGTGCTGAAGCAGGTTTTGTCCATAGGACGAGCGGAAGCGCATACGCCCCACCATCCTGATCAATTCCGGATGTAGGCCATGTATGCCGAGATCAATACAGGTTCTTTCACCAATCTCAACAATTTCTTCTTCGATATTTTTTTCTGTCTTGGCAACCACCTCTTCGATTCGTGCGGGGTGAATTCGGCCATCCTGAACCAAACGGTGCAAGGAAAGTCGTGCAATCTCTCTCCGTACTGGATCAAAGCCAGAGATGATGATCGCTTCAGGTGTATCGTCTACCACAATTTCTACTCCAGTAGCGGCTTCTAGTGCACGAATATTTCGTCCTTCTCTACCAATGATTTTCCCTTTGATGTCGTCACTCTCAATGTTGAAGACTGACACACAGTTTTCGACTGCATGCTCTGTAGCGGTACGCTGGATGGTATCCAATACAATCTTTTTTGCCTGCTTGGTAGCCGTCAATTTTGCCTCGTCGATGATGTCTTTCATTAGGGAGGAAGCCTTGGTCTGGGCCTCTTCAGTAAGCATGCTTACGAGCTGTTCTCTTGCCTCTTCTCGGTTTAGCCCAGCTAATTTTTCCAAGTCTGCAATACGCTGGTTCGTGACACGATCCAGTTCTTCTTTTTTCACTTGCACTGCATGCAGCTGCGCAGTTAAATTCTCTTTTTTACTGTCTAGCTCTGCTTCTTTTCTACTTACATTTTCCTGGTCTTTAGCCACCTGCTGCTGCAGTTGCTTCACCTTATTTTCGTTGGTGATGATCAGATTTTTCTTGTTGTTAGTCTCTTCATCAAACTCTGCTTTCAGCTTCAAAAACCTTTCTTTGGCTTCCAGCATACGGTCTTTCTTGATGGTCTCAGCGGTTAATTCCGCCTCTCTAAGCATGGATTTAATCCGATCTTTAGTCTCCTCCTCCTGCTTTGCATGTTTACTTTTTAAAAAAAAGCCGGTTAGGGCTGCTCCTACTCCAAGCCCTGCGAGGGCTGCTAGGATGATAAATGCGAGTGCGTTCATAGTCGTGAATATATAGTTGTTCACCTACCGGCACTGGAAATTAGCAAAATGAAAAAAACTTAACCTCAAACAGCCTTAGCAAGCAAGGCTGATATATGGGAAAGAGAACGCTGTATGTGAACGTTATCTTCTTCATTTCCTGCATTGGTCTCTAAAGATTCAACCATGAAATCAAAGGCCACCATGGCCAATAAATCAGTAGAATCATCCAAGCCAAACTCAGATTTATACTTTCTTAATTTCTCATTGATCATCCGCCCAGCATGCCGAATTTTCCCCTCATCTTCAGGCTTCACACGCATGGGATATTCCCGGTCTCCGATTTTCACTTTAATGGCTAATGTTTCCATTTTACTCGGACAGATAGGCAATCAACTGATCGATTTCTTGTATATAGGATTTGATTAAGTCACTCATTTCACCAGTATACTCAGGGTTTACCGGTTGGTTTACAATGTTACTAATTTTTATCTTATTTTTAAAATTATCCAAGGTAACATCTCGCTCTTGTACTTGCTTTTCAAGCTCCGCCAATCGTGCATTTAGGCGCTCATTTTCAGCAGTCAAGACCTCGATCTTTTTGCTTACCTGAACAGAAAGTTTTTCAAGTTTTTGTAATTCCTCGTGAATCATAACTTAGCTTCTGATAATTGCTCCTACTTGATTTTGAAAGGCTTGAATCAAGTTACTCATAGTTTTATCAATTTCCTTATCAGTCAACGTGTTTTCTTGGTCTTGAAGAATAAAGCTCAGCGCATAGGCTTTTTTGCCCTGTCCCAACTTATCTCCCTGGTAGACATCAAATACATCTATCTGCTTTAAGAGTTTGCCTCCAGCCTTCTCTGCCACTTTTTTGACGCGGTCATAGGACACGTCTTGGTCAATAACCAAGGAAAGATCCCGTCGCACTTCAGGAAACTTGGAGAGCTCCATGAATTTTTTCAGCGGAGACGATTTCTTTCCAAGCAAGTCCCAATCCAATTCGGCATACCAAACTTCTTGTCTTACTTCGGCCAACTTGAGTGCCTTTTCTTCCACTAATCCCAAAGTGGCCACTACTTTTTCCCCCAGCTTCAAACTCAATCCATAGGCAAAAGGCGCCGTTTCAATCACTTCTACTTGGCTCACCTCCACATGCAAGCGCTCCAAAATTTGGGTCACAGTCGAATATACATCGGAGAAGGCAACCGGTTTTGCTGGGGCAACCCAACTCTCGGAAGAACTGTTGCCCGACAGAAAAATAGCCAAACGTCTCGACTCCTTGTAGCCCCCTTCGGCTTTCTTTTGATACACCGTACCAAATTCAAAGCACTTCAGGTCAGTTTGTCTTCGATTGATGTTGTGTGCCAACACCTCTAAACCCGAAAAAAGGAGCGTTTGGCGCATCACACCGAGGTCCTCACTGAGTTTGTTGTAGATCTCCACGGTAGTTTCCGCATCCAAAAACCCTGCTTTTTCAACGTACTTGGGGCTGGTCAAGCTATTGGTCACCAACTCAAAGTAGCCTTGGTTGGCGAGCATCTCGGTGAGCCGGTACTGTAATTTCGCCACATCCTTTACCGGGTGTTCGGCCAAAAATTCGGTGCTAAGATTTTCAGAAAGAGGCACCTGCTGAAAGCCGTGAATACGCAAAACCTCTTCAATGATATCGGCTTCGCGGGTGACATCTACGCGGTAAGGCTTCACTGTAGCCAAAAATCCCGTCTCCGTTCTTCCTGAAATCGCAATATCCAATCCTTCTAAAATGGCTACGACTTCCTCTGGATTTATTACTTTACCAATCAGTCGGTTGATGTGGCCAAAACTTACCTCAATCTGAGCATCAGCTTTTGGCTGCGGATAGTGATCCACTACCTCGGAAGCGATTTTTGCACCAGCATACCGCTGCAATAGAATTACCGCTTGCTTCAAGGCATACACTGGCATGTTGGGATCGGTGCCCCGCTCAAATCGGAAAGAAGCATCCGTCTTCAGGCCATGAATCTGAGACCCTTTACGAATCACGTCCGGAGAGAAATAGGCAGACTCTAAAAAGATACTTGTGGTTTGCTCGGAAACACCTGAGACAGCGCCACCAAAGACCCCGGCGATACACATCCCTCCCTTCGGATCGCAGATCATCAACTCCTCACCGGATAGCTTTCGCTCCTTTCCGTCCAGGGTCACAAAAGTGCTTCCTTTTGGAAGTTTACCAACGCGGATTTTTCCTTCACCGATTTTGGCAGCATCAAAAGCATGCAAAGGTTGCCCCAAATCGTGTAGAATGTAGTTGGTGATGTCGACCACATTGTTGATGGGTTCCAAGCCCAAGGAGCGGAGAAAATGCTGCAGCCACTGGGGAGAGGGCTTGACCTCAATCCCCGTAAGCACAATACCCGCATAGCGAGGGCAATCGGAAGTTTGATCTACGACTACCTCGAGAGAAGGACCAGTAGCTTCTACTTTTATGGAAGGCTCTACGGGCAAACATAGGGATCTGCGCAACAGGGCTTTCAAATCCCTTGCCACCCCCAAATGAGAGGCTGCATCTGCGCGGTTGGGCGTAAGTCCAATTTCTAAAATAAGGTCTTGAGTCACTTCAAAGAAAGCAGCTGCAGGACTGCCATTGGGCAGGTCTGTATCCAAAACGATGATTCCAGCATGGGAGGTGCCGATACCGATCTCATCTTCCGCGCAAATCATACCCTCAGATGCTTGACCTCGGATTTTTGCTTTTTTGATTTCAAAGGGTTCGCCGTTGCTGGGATACAAGGTGGCTCCTACCGTGGCAACTACTACTTTTTGCCCTACGGCTACATTCGAAGCCCCACAAACAATCTGCGAGGGCTGCTCCTGTCCAATATCGACCGTAGTCAGGCTCAATTTGTCTGCATCGGGATGCTTGACACAGGTAAGTACTTCTCCGATAACTAGTCCTTCCAAGCCTCCAGGCACAGACACAAAGGGATCCAGATGCTCCACTTCAAGCCCCGATTGGGTGAGTAACGCCGCAATCTCTTCTGGGCTTTCATTCAAATAGAGGTATTCCTTGAGTCTATTGATGGATATTTTCATAGGGCATTGGGTAAGCAAATCTTGCGATTCCGAACTAGTCGCGTGAGCAGTTAGTGGGTAAGTTGTAAATTTAAAGGATTTGCCTGAGCGGCGATCATTTATCGTAATTTTTCTCCCCTACTGGAATGGCAATTTCCAAGGTATTCTCTCGTGGCGGGAGGGGGCAAGCAAAGTCCGGATTGTAGGCACAGTAGGGATTGAAGGCCAGATTGAAGTCGATCGTGATGCTATTTTTTCCATCCTGGCGTACATTCAGGTAGCGGCCACCACCATAGGTTTCTTTCCCGGAAGTTTCATCTACGAAAGCCAGGAAAAAATTGCGCATGTCCGACTCACTTAGCGACTGCATCAAGAGGAGTTTATTGGTTTTCCCTCCCAACTCAAATACCGCAAAGGAATGTTCTAGGTATCTTTCAGTGCTTCCATCTGTCAGGGGAACCTCCCTGATTTTTTTGATTTCAATGGGTAGCAATCTGGCTTTCACCCGGTATCCAGGATCGATGGGATAGAAAGTCAGGCTTTGCAAGCCTTGTTTTTGTTCCTCCGTCAAGGGGGATTCAATATTAAAACGGATGTATTTGAACTGCCGCTCCCGTTCCGTCTCGATTTTTTCGATGTAATCCTCGGGGCTTTCTGCAGCGGTAAACATGTAGGTGATGGCCGCCAAGACCACCAGGGATGCTATAATTAGAATAAGTTGACTTGATTTCACGTGCGCTAGTTTAATAGTAAGAATTCAAACACGCCATTGAGGTTCATGGTTTGAGCAAGGGGAAAAGAAAGCTTCCCAAGGCTACATTATCCCTTCATCGGCGAAACTAAAGTAGCCCAGATCTGTGTAAATCAGATGGTCCACCAGGGGTATTTCCAACTCTATCCCAACTTTCTGCAAGCGTTGCGTGAGGCGCTTGTCAGCGTCCGAGGGCTGAAGGTTACCACTCGGATGGTTGTGAATCAAAATTAAGGAATGTGCCCCTTGTTCCAAAGCAAATCTGAAAACCACTTTGGGATCTACCACTGAAGCAGTCGTTCCCCCTTGGCTCACGCGCTGTTTTTTTATCAGCCCATTGCTGCGGTTTAAAAGCAAAAGATACACCTGTTCCACTGATTCATCGTATAGGTCGGGACGCATTAGCTCGTAAACCTGCTTGGAACCAGTGATTTTTTGGAGCTTGGGAGGCTCTTGATCCTTTCTCCTCCTGCCGAGTTCCAGGGCGCTGATGATCGAAATGGCCTTGGCCTCCCCAATTCCCTTGAACTTGCACAGGTCTGACACGGACATTCTAGCCACTGTGGCCAAGTTGTTGCCGACCGAAGCCAGCAGCATTCGAGAAAGATCAACTGCACTGCAAGCAGCGGTACCCGTACCGATCAAAATTGCAATCAGTTCTGCATCGGAAAGTGCCGCTTTCCCTTTGAGGAGGAGTTTCTCTCGGGGCCGATCTTCCTCGGCCAACTCAAAAATTTTGATGGAGGTGGATGTGTCCATGAAGTAGGTTAAAAAGTAATTGGATTATCCGCAATTAGACTAAGTGTTCAAAGTCAAACTTAAATCCTGCGGATAATCGTCGACGGCTGATAGACCACGGCCTACAGGCTGTCGACGGTCCACAGCTCACCTAATGAACCTCAAACCTTATTTTCCCTAGTTAGTGGTGAAAAATCGGATAATCAAATAAATCTAATCAAAAAAGGGCATAAAAAAACCCTGCTTGAAGGCAGGGTTTGATTTTGTTCTGGGAAAAATTACCCCAAAGCGCTTACAACTTTTGCCAATCTTGACTTTTTGTTGTTTGCGTTGTTTTTATGAATTACATTTTTCTTGGCAAGTTTGTCCAACATGGAAGAAACTTTCTTGTACAACTCCATCGCCTCTACTTTATCCGTAGCCGCCTTAAGTCTTTTGATGAAAGTTCGGGTGGTCTTGGCCTGGTATCTGTTTCTCAAACGCTTCACATCGTTGGCGCGAATTCTCTTCAGAGCTGATTTATGATTTGCCATATCTAGTTAATTTTCTAATTCTTGTTGTCGTCCTATTTTGAACGGGAATGCAAAGTTATTGGAAATAATTAATTCTGCCAAAGTAATTTTGAACATTCCTGAAGTAAGTTGGGCACAATCCGACAAAAATTTACAAAAAAGCGCTCCAAACAAGCTGAAAAAGTGCTTTAAAGCTAATTTATTTAGGAATTTCCTGTAGATTGAATTATGAATTTTTTAATCTTTCCTTTTTTGATCTTTCCTTTTTTTCCGATGCCAATTCCTTTCTGGGGCTTTTATGGACATGCTTTACTCAATCGGCAGGCGGTTTTTTCACTTCCACCTGAGATGCTTCCCCTTTACAAACGGGAACTCCAATTTATCTCTGAAAATGCGGTGAACCCTGATCGAAGGCGCTATGCAGTAAAGGGGGAAGCAGAAAAACACTACATCGATCTGGATCATTATGGAGATAGCGCCTTGTACAAGCTTCCAAAATACTGGACAGAGGCCATCGAAAAATTTCCAGAAGACTCTTTGCGGGCGCACGGCATCGGACCTTGGTCTGCCTACCTCACCTTCTTTAGCTTGACCAAAGCCTTTGCCGCAAAAGACAAAACAGCGATTCTGCGCCTATCCGCAGACCTTGGTCATTACCTCGGGGACTTGAATGTCCCCTTGCACACCACCAAAAACTACAATGGGCAGTTGACCGGACAAGCGGGTATTCATGGCTTCTGGGAAAGTAGAGTACCCGAGTTGCTGGCAAAAAATTACTCCTTTTGGGTGGGCAAGGCAACCTATGTTTCCGACCCCCAGCAGACACTTTGGGAAACTGTCGCCAGGGCTCATTCGCAGGTGGACTCTGTCTTGCGTTTCGAAAAAATTCTCAGCCTGCAGTTCCCAGCCGATCAAAAATACAGTTACGAGGAGCGGAACGGGGTGACGGTACGGGTCTATTCCCGAGAATTTACCAACGCATACGCCCTTGCACTTGATGGGCAAGTGGAACGACAAATGCGCGCTTCCATCAAGATGATAGCTGATTTTTGGTACACCGCGTGGGTCAATGCCGGGCAGCCTGACCTTGGCAACTTCTCCACGTTAGAAGTAGATGAAAAGGAAAAAGTGACTCCAGATCCCAAAATCAAGGTAAGAGGACATGACAATCACTAATTTCCTCAAGAGGCCAGGTAGTGTTGAATTGCTTTACCTAACCTTTCAAAGGTGTGTTTAAATTCAACTTCATTCTCTTCAAGTAGTGTCACGCGGAATCCTCTCAAATCCGAACAAAAGGATGAGATCGGCACCACACAGATCCGCTCTGAAGCAAGAAGGTAATACACAAATCGCTTGTCCAAGGGCATATTCGGTTCAATCAGCCAACTATCCAGTAATTTTTGAAGTCTCTCATCTTCGATAGGTAGCGTTTGATGAACATTCAGATTTTTTTCATCAAATACTATGGTATTGTAAAAAGCACCTTGGGTAGGATTAAATTTGATTCCCTTGATATCCCCCAATATCTCGCGCATCCAATCGCTTCGCTTCCCAATCTGAGCATTAGCTTGCTCACGATAAGTATGGTAAGCCGGATGACTCATGATTTTTGGAATAGCCAACTGGGGTAAAATCGTAGAACAAACCTCAATCATCTTTGCATTTTCAAGGGTTTGACAAAACTTTGAAAATTCTTTGGACGACTCTCGGTTGTAAAATTCCATCCAGCCACACCTTGCTCCTGGCCATGGAAACTCCTTGGAAATCCCTTTTAATGAAATAGCGGGACGATTTCCAATCACCTCTGACAAGGCCACTGCCTTGATCCCATTGTAAGTAATGTTGTGGTAGATTTCGTCCGAAATCAGTAGTAAGCTAAACTCCTCAGCGATTTTCACAAAATCCTCCAATACTTCCTTGGGATAGACCATACCGGTTGGATTATCTGGATTGATGATCAAAATTCCTACGATGGAAGGGTTGTATTTCACCTTCATGTACAAATCCTCCATGTCAGGAAGCCATTGATTTTCTGGATCAAGTTTGTACGTGATTGGTGCAGTATTTGCATGGGCAGCTTCTGCGGAGCTGTGGGTAGAATAGGCCGGAGAAGGTCCGATAATCCGTGCTGTAGGAATCAAAAACTGGTACAATTTGGCTATCGCATCCCCCAATCCATTGAAGAATAAAATATCTTCAGCCGTGATTTGGGTTCCTTTTTTGTCATTGTTGAGCTGAGCAAGAAACGACCGAGTTTCGAGCACCCCTTTGGAGTCGGCATAGCCGTAGGTCTTATCCTCTTTGAGTAGGTCAGCGATGATTGTTTTCATCCATTCCGGCAGTTGGTTACTCTTTTGAATCGGGTCACCAATATTTTCCCAAATCATGGGATAGCCGAGGGCTTCAATTTGTCTGGCTTTTTTTACAATTCCCCGGATTTCATAATTCAATTCTTCTGCTCCGGGTCTAAGGAGTAGTTGTCGCATAGGTCAATAGGCTGTTTAGGAAAAGATTCCTCAACAAAGAACGAAAAAAGAGAACGGAAAAATCAAGGAACACCTAAAAAACAGAGGGATTTGACCGCAGGGGCGAAAATGTCTTTTAAAAAAGCTTGTAATTCAAATACAAGCTTTCGTAACTAATTGAATAGCAAAATTTTACAAAATATTTTCATTTCTAAGCTTCGCGGTCTGAAGAAAACCGTTGAGGTCTCCAAGAACCTCGACGGTTTGAGAATTAAAACCGTTGAGGTTTTTTAAAAAACCTCGACGGTTTAAAGAATTACACCTTCGAGGTCTAAATAAGACCTCAAAGGAGGGGAAAAACCGTTGAGGTCTCCAAGAACCTCGACGGTTTAAAAACTACACCTTCGAGGTCTGAAAAAGACCTCAAAGGAGGGGAAAAACCGTTGAGGTTTCAAAGAACCTCGACGGTTTAAAGATTACACCTTCGAGGTCTGAAAAAGACCTCAAAGGAGGTAAACCTTCGCGGTCTGAAAGACCGCAAAGGTTACTTCAAATTCTTGTAGCGAATGCGCTTGGGTAGCACATCGCCGAGGCGCTTTTTCTTGTTTTCCTCGTAGTCGGAAAAGTTACCCTCAAACCAAACTACCTGCGAATCGCCTTCAAAGGCCAAGATGTGCGTACAAATACGATCTAGGAACCAGCGGTCGTGGGAAATCACCACAGCACAGCCTCCAAAATTTTCCAAGGCTTCTTCCAAAGCCCGAAGTGTATTGATATCCAAGTCGTTGGTAGGTTCATCGAGAAGCAGCAGGTTACCACCTTCCTTGAGCGTAATCGCCAAGTGCACGCGGTTGCGCTCTCCACCGGAAAGTACCCCTACTTTTTTCTCTTGATCCGAACCTGCAAAGTTGAACTTAGACACGTAGGCTCTAGAATTGACTTCCTTGTTGCCCAGCTTCATCAATTCATTGCCATCGGAGATCAACTGGTACACGGTTTTGTTGGGGTCCAACTTGTCGTGTTCCTGATCCACATAAGCCAATTTGACTGTTTCACCCACTTCAAAATTGCCCGAATCTGCCTTCTCCTGGCCAGTAATCAATTTGAAGAGGGTAGATTTTCCAGCTCCATTGGGACCAATGATCCCCACGATGCCTCCTTGAGGCAAGGAGAAGTTTAGGTTCTCAAAAAGTAACTTATCCCCATAGGCTTTGGACACGTTGTTGACTTCGATCACCTTGGCCCCCAAGCGCGGCCCTGGCGGAATAAATAGCTCGAGCTTCGCTTCGCTGTCTCGGGACTCCTCTCCTACCAATTTGTCATAGGCATTCAAACGGGCCTTGCCCTTGGATTGCCTTGCTTTGGGTGACATGCGGATCCATTCCAATTCCCGTTCAAGCGTCTTCTGACGCTTGGATTCGGTTTTCTCTTCTTGCTTGAGGCGATTTTGCTTTTGATCGAGCCAGGAGGAATAGTTTCCTTTCCAAGGAATGCCCTCTCCACGATCCAGTTCCAAAATCCAGCCGGCCACATTGTCCAAGAAGTAACGGTCGTGGGTAACGGCAATGACTGTTCCCTTGTAGTTCTGCAAGTGCTGCTCCAACCAATGTACTGACTCTGCATCCAGGTGGTTGGTCGGCTCATCGAGCAAGAGTACATCTGGCTCCTGCAAAAGTAAACGGCAGAGTGCCACGCGTCTTTTTTCACCACCCGAAAGGTTGGCTACATTCGCGTCGGCTGGCGGAAGGCGCAAGGCATCCATGGCCTTATCGAGCATCACATCGAGTTCCCAAGCGTTGACTGCATCTAATTTTTCCTGCACTTCCCCTTGACGGGTAATCAGCTTGTCCATGGCATCCGGATCGTCCATGAGGGCTGGGTCCATGAATTTTTCATTAATCTCCTCAAATTCCTTAAGCAAGGCCACGGTACTGGCTACTGCTTCCTCCACTACTTCCTTGACCGTTTTGCTGGGATCCAACTTGGGCTCTTGCTCGAGCATGCCCACGGTATAGCCAGCAGACCAAACAACCTCCCCTAAAAACTCCTTGTCCATCCCCGCAATGATGCGCAGCAAGGAGGATTTCCCAGAGCCGTTGAGACCCAATACGCCAATCTTGGCTCCATAAAAAAAGGAGAGGTAAATGTCTTTTAATACTTTCTTTTGCGGGGGGTAGATTTTGGAGACCCCTGCCATGGAAAAGATGATTTTTTCAGCGCTCATGCCAGTAAACTAGTTTGATCTGTGAGAAACAATTGTAAAAGGCAAAAATATACCTTTCTTAGGATAAGTGAGGGCTAAATGATTATTTTGCATAAAATTGAGTTACACCACCTATAACCTAGAGTAGTACCATGCAACATGCCTTTGGATATATCCAAGACGTAAAGGTCTTTCTAAAGGGATTTTTAGGTAGACCAGACCGAGTGATTGGTGAGGTAAAAGGAGACGAGGCGTCGACTATCCTTTATTTTGAAACTCGTTTTACCCAACTTGAGGAAAAGGTGGCCAAATTAAGAGCAGCCATCGAAGAAAATCAAAACAAAGGTTCCTTTTTGATGAAATTAATTCACCTCAAAGAATCTCTGTATACCAGTGATGCCTTGGGGGATTTTAAGGTATTAATTGCCCAACTTGAGGAGCAAGAAGCTTTTTTAAGTGAAATTATTCAGGAGAACCGAACTAAGAATCTGGAGATTAAACAAAGTTTGATTCAGGAGGCCCTCGCGATGCAAGCCAGTACGGACTGGAAAGATACCACCGAGAAATTCAAGGAATTAAAGTTGCGCTGGATCAAAACTGGACCTGTTGAAAAAGAGGTTCATGAGGAAATGGAGGCGGAATTCAATCAAGCAGTTGACTTTTTCTTTGTGCAGCGCCAGAAATTTTATGATGAACTTGCGGTTCAGGCAGAAGAGAATATTAAAATATACGAGTCGCTATTGCAGCAGGCACGTGCTGCTCACGACCTACCGGATGCCAAAATGGCCTTTGATATCAGTAAGCGGATTCAAAAAGAGTGGAAAACCGCTGGAAAAGTTCCTGCTGAACGGCGCCAGCCTATCTGGGATGAATTTTCAAAATTAAATAACCGGATATTCTCCCGCTACAAGCGTACACTCAACCCGGGTCCAGAGATGCCCCCTCGGGAAGTGCTCCGTAAAATCGAGGAGATGGTAGAAGAATTAAAAAAATTGGCCCACCAGCCTACTAGCCAAGAGATCACAGTCCGCGCCAAGACTATCCAAGAAGATTGGAAAAAGCTTCCGATGCATAAACCAAAAGAGGCAAATTTGCCTGCGCGCTCCTACCAGTTTTTCATGGACATTATCTTTGAAAAGGCTTTTTTGGAGAAACTTGCGCTCAGCAAGTATGCTGACTTTGCGGACAAAATGCTGGAAGAACAAAACCAAATTAAATCATCCATTCTCAAGGACCTACTGCACCGAGATCAGGGGGAATTGGAGACGATGCAAAACAATTCGGATAACTTCAGAGTAGAGACTGCAGATTTCGAAATGATGATGAAAAAAAAGCTTTCTAGCCTCAAGCGAAAGATTGATGTAAAGAACTATGTCTTGAAGCAACTTGCTCCGAGAAATTGAGTACAACCTACATATCAAAAAAATTACTATTCTTGCATAATTAACATCCGGAACACCTCCAAAAACAAAAACTATGTACTGGACACTTGAACTAGCCTCCTACCTTGAAGATGCCCCTTGGCCAGCAACCAAGGATGAATTGATCGATTATGCCATTCGCTCTGGCGCACCACTTGAAGTAGTGGAAAACCTACAAGAGCTGGAAGACGATGGGGAACCATACGAGACAATTGAAGAAATTTGGCCTGACTATCCTACAAAGGATGACTTTTTCTTCAACGAGGACGAATATTAAGTTTAAAGTCCCGCATGTGCGGGACTTTATTTTTGTAAAATAGGGTTTATAGCCCAAGCACTTGCCGCAACCGAGCATAACCAGACTTGCTCACGGGTATTTTTTGCCCTGAACGAAGCCGAAGGAGATAGGATTCCTTTTCGTAAGGTTCAAGTCCCGATACCTCTTGGAGATTTACCAAAAAGGATCTGTGCACTCGGGCAAATTTGTCTGGATCGAGACTCTCTTCCAACTGCTTCATCGTCATCTTCTTTAAAAATTTTCCTTCGTGGGTATGAATGGAAATGTAATCGTCTTCCGCCTCGAAGAAAGCTACTTCTTGCGTCTGGATGATTTTGATCTCATTTTTTACCCGGACCACGATGCGTTTACTTCGTTCTTCGGAAACTGGATAGTCCACTGCATCGGGCAATTCTTTTGACTTGTGCTGACTTAAAAACCGTGCAATAGCCTGCGCAAATCGGGCTTCAGAAAAAGGCTTAACCAAGTAGTCCAGCCCCTTGGCATCAAAGGCTTGCACCGCATACTGGTCAAAAGCTGTCGTAAATAAGACTGCTGGCGGGGAGTCCAAGAGCTCGAGCAACTCAAAACCCGTGATTTTGGGCATTTGAATATCCAGGAAGAGTAACTCTGGCTGAAAATGTTGGATCGCCTTCAAGGCCTCAAACCCATCGTGGCAAACTGCCACCACTTCAAATTGAGGATAGCTTCTCAAAAATTCGCTGACTAGACCGGTAGCCAAAGGCTCGTCATCCACAATAATGGTTTTGATCATGCGGTTAGGGGGAGTTTTAACTGTACTTGAAATAAGTTATTTTCTGCACTTTTTAGCAGCAAATCCGTTCTTCCAAAAATCAAAAATAGCCTACGTTCGATCGAACTCAATCCAAAGCCGATGCCCTCAGGTCCTGAATCTTGGGGGTCAAAGGGGTTTTGTACCGTGATCAGGAGGTAATTCTCTTCTTTTTTGCAGGATACTCGAATAGTGACCTCTCCCAAAGTTCCGTAAAGGCCATATTTGATTGCATTTTCTACCAAGGGCTGCACCAGAAGCGGCGGGATTTTTAGCGATTCAACTTCAGGCGCTACCTCCATTTCGACCAACAAGCGGTGTCCAAAGCGAACCCGCTCGATGTCAAAATACATGCCCAAATACTTGAGTTCATCAGATAAACTGATCCTAGATTGGCCTTCACTACGAAGGGTGCCCCTCAAAAAATCTGACAGCAAAAGTACCATTTCTCTGGCCCGCTGCGGACTTGCAAGCACCAATGCATGGATGGAATTGAGGCTATTGAATAAAAAATGAGGTTGCAGCTGCTGCCGAAGTTGGGCAAGCTCTGCATCCTTAGAAAGCTGAAGCAGCTGTCCCTCACGACGGCTTAGGTCCTCCTGTCCTGCCAACTTAGAGATCACCACTGCCAACACGGCTAGAAGTTGAATCACTACTCCAAGGAATATCCAACGGTAGAGAAAGCTCGATTCCAATAGTTCCAAGTAATCAGATTCTTCTGCAAACCACCAGTCCAGAAGTTGCGCATGCCCCCATACCAATCCCCCACTTAGCAAGAACGGGAAAATGACCAGAAGGAATCCATTTTTTCGGTTGGGCGTATAATGTCGAAACACCCGATCCAAAAGAAGCACCCCTCCCAAAAAAAATAGGGTGGAAAAGAAGGCGTCCACGAGCGCAGGCTCTTCTCCCATTCCTTGGTGAAGCAGTAAAAAATAAGCTCCCAGAAACCAGATGCATCCGATTCCTGGGAGTATCCATTTCCCAAAGCTTGAACTAGAAAAAGCGTTTAAATACAAGGGCTGGGTTAGGTTTTAGAATGAATTAAAAGGACTTGATTTCCAATCCACTGAACAATAGGGTGCCTTTTAGAATCAAGACTTTGTTGGTGTCTACTCCTCCTTCTCTAAACATCCGCTTGTCTTCGAGCCCGGCAGCAATGTTGGATACTTCTGTACGTACATCCCAGTGAGGTGGTATGATCAACTTTACTCCACCAAATCCAACCTCAAGGTCTAAGGTGACAACCCCCGTAAAATCCACCTGCGTCAGGTCTAAGTCCAGTCCTCCAAAAATCACGGTGGCCTTTCCCCCTTGAAAATTTTTGGTCATCAATTTTCGATTCACACCACTGAAGATTACGCTCTCATTGATTCGATCCATAAATGCGGTGCCCGTAGCTCGCACAAACCCGGAGTCTGGAGCCTTGGCCGACTCCTCCTTCGAGGCATTTGTATCCTCTACTACTTCGGCTGCCTCGATATTCTCTGAATTTTGGACGTCTGCTTTATTTTTTCGAGAGCCCTCCCAATTTTTTCGAGCCTCCTCCATGACTTTGTATTCCTGCTTTTTATGGAGAATCAAGTAGATGCCAAGTGCGATCAACCCAACTGGCCAAATGAATTGGTCAAGGCCAAGATCAAGGTCAAACTCTCTTTTCAGTAAAAAGTAGACTCCAATGAAGAGCACCACAGATCCAAAAAAACTCTTGAACTGCTGACTGATCAGCGTGTAGGTACCTACAGCAATCAAGATCATCGGCCAGGTCAGTACCCAATCCGGGATGTAGAGTCCAAATTTTCTAAAGAGGAGGACTAGGCCTATTCCGAGAATGATTACGCCAAAGGCAATACTGCCGTCGTTCCGTGGTTTAGTGTAGTTTTTCATGTGAATTAAATTTAGTTAAACAAATCTAGGATTCAAGACCAAAGGGGCATTTAGGGAATAGGTGAAGCGCCTCAAAAAATCGGTAAAGGACCCTATCGAGTCGGTAAAGGATTTCCCCTTTTTTACTCAGCGAGTTGCCATTAAAAATTCGGCAAAGGCGAGGTCTTCTGGTGTGGTCAACTTGATGTTCTCGGAATTGCCCTCAATGAGCGTAACCGTCCATCCCTGGTACTCATACACCGTGGCATCATCCGTAAAAATACCCAACTCCTCCACCGCAAATGCTTGCTTGAGTTGCGCTACTTGAAAAGTTTGAGGGGTCTGCACCAATCGGAAGTTGGTCCGCTCTTGAAAGGTACTTTCTCCACCTGCATTCACCTTTCGAAGGGAGTCTTTTAAAGAAACTACCGGAATGGCACTACCTGATTTTGCTGCTTGCTCAAAGCTGGATTGAATTACTTTTTCACTGACAAAAGGTCTCACCCCATCGTGGATTGCAACCAGCCCCTCTTTGAATGGGAGTGCCATCAATCCGTTTTTTACAGATTGAAAGCGACTTTCCCCACCTGGAACCAATTCATGGGGTAGTGCAAAATTATGGTTATCACACAACCTCCTCCAGTAATCGAAATCCTCTTTTGGTAGCACTAGAATTAAGTGAAGGTTTGGATCAGCACTAAAAAATTTTTCCAACGTATGCATCAACACGGGCTTTCCTGCTAAAGGAAGGTATTGCTTGGGCAGTGAAGTTCCCATCCGCATCCCTTTGCCACCGGCGACGAGTATTGCTGCTTTGTTCATGTGCATTGAATTCTTACAAAATTAAAGTCATCCCCGAGACGCCCGCTATTTTTTAAGGAATTTGTTTGTCAGGCAGAAGAAAACTAGCTCAAAAAAAAAATCCCGTACCTACGGGACTGATTCGATTTACAAGATTAGCATCGCATCTCCATAGGAGAAGAACCGATACTTTTCTTTAATGGCTTCTTTATAAGCCTTCATGATCAACGGATAGCCACCAAATGCGGAGGCGGTCATGAGTAGCGTTGACTCTGGCAAATGAAAATTAGTGATCATCGCATTGGCAATTTTAAAGTCGTAGTGTGGAATGATGAATTTATCCGTCCATCCACTGCTTTCCTTCAATCTTCCTCCTGCTGTGACGGATGACTCTATCGTCTTCAGGGAAGTCGTACCTACTGCAACAACTCGCTTTTTTTGATCCAAGGATTCGTTTACCAAATTGACGGTTCGCTCTGAGATGAAATAATTCTCAGAATCCATTTTGTGCTTGGTCAGGTCTTCTACATCCACTTGGCGGAAAGTACCTAGGCCCACATGCAGGGTAATCGGTGCTATTTCTATTCCTTTCAATTCCAAACGCTTTAGCAGCTGTGGCGTGAAGTGCATTCCAGCTGTAGGAGCTGCTACTGCGCCAACATTCTTTGCAAAAACAGTTTGGTAGCGTTCTCTATCTTCTGGTTCGATGGGTCGCTCGATAAATTCTTTCAAAAGCGGCGTCTCACCCAGAGTATCAATTGTTTTATGAAATTCCTCGTCGGTACCATCAAACAAAAAACGGATAGTTCTACCTCTTGAGGTGGTGTTGTCAATGACTTCAGCGACAAGGTCACTGTCCCCAAAATAGAGCTTGTTTCCCACTCTGATTTTTCGAGCAGGGTCAACCAAGACATCCCAAAGCTTGAATTCAGGGTTTAGTTCTCGTAATAAGAAAACTTCAATTTTGGCACCTGTTTTTTCCTTATTTCCGTAAAGACGAGCAGGGAAAACCTTGGTATCGTTCGTCACAAATACATCCCCTTCTACAAAATAATCTAGGATATCTTTGAAGGTACGGTGCTCAATTTCTCCAGTTTTCCGATGAACAACCATCAATCTGGACTCATCACGATTTTCAGTGGGATAGAGCGCGATCAGTTTTTGGGGAACTTCAAATTTGAAATCAGATAATTTCATAGGGGATAGTGAAGAGTGTTTGGGGTATTCAAAACTCGATTAGCAGATAACTTTAAAAAATGCAAAGATAATAACAAAAATGCCCAATTTCAGCTAACTTGAAAATTGTTTTAACCAACTAGTTATTCTATGCTATTTTTAAAGCTTTCTTGGGAAAGTTTTAGGTTTGCCATTACGGCCTTAAAATCTAACCTCACACGAACAATTCTTTCCCTTTTGGGGGTTACAATTGGCATTTTCGCCATCATTGCTGTATTCACTTTGGTGGATTCCCTGGAGGGAAAAATCAAATCATCCTTTGCCTTTTTGGGAACCAATGTCATGCGGGTAGATCGATTTCCATTCGCCAATGGACCACAAGACTATCCCTGGTGGAAGTATTTTCAGCGGCCTCCTGGCACCGTTGCTGAATATAAATTTTTGGAGGAAAGATTAAAAAATGCAGAAGCAGTCACTATTTCATCTTCCTCCGGTAATGCGACCATACAGGCAGGAAGCAATTCGTACCAAGGCTCCTCCCTATCTGGGGTTGCCTATACCTACCAAGATGTTTTTGAAGTAGCCTTGGAAGAAGGTCGCTACTTCTCTGAGGCAGAGATTAATGCGTCTCGAAACCTGATTATCATCGGAAAAAAAATCGCCACTACCCTATTTCCCAACCAAGCAGCTTTGGGTAAAGAAGTAAAAATAAAGGGGATGAAATTTACCGTCATCGGTATTTTTGAAGAGGAAGGGGAAGGGTTTTTAGAGCTCCCTTCCAAAGATGAAGCCTGTTTGGTGCCTTTTGGGGCATTTAGTAAAATGTATTATACCGGTCGTGATGGGCTTGAACCTACTATCGCTGCCAAGGGTAGGGATACCGATGTGGGACTAGTGGCCTTAGAAAATGAGATGGCTGGTTTCCTGCGTGCCAAACGGGGGCTGAAGCCTACCCAAGAAAATAACTTCGCCCTCAACAAAACTGAATTTATTCAAAATGCCATTGGGTCTATTTTTGATGTGATCTCAGTAGCAGGCTGGGTGATTGGAGGGTTTTCTATTTTAGTAGGTGGCTTTGGAATTGCCAATATCATGTTTGTATCCGTCCGAGAGCGAACCAACATTATCGGAATCCAAAAATCACTTGGAGCCAAAAATTATTTCATTCTCTTCCAATTCCTCTTTGAAGCGATCTGCTTGAGTTTGATTGGTGGGGGCTCCGGAATCCTACTTGTGTACCTTCTGAGCTTTATTCCTTTGGGAAGCCTTGAACTGGTATTGTCCTTCAACAATATAATTTTAGGCTTGGGTGTATCCTCTGTGATTGGTGTGGTAGCTGGAATTGTACCTGCCACACTTGCCGCTAGAATGGATCCCGTAGAAGCCATTCGGACAAACTAAAAAACAACAAAAAAGGGCCCGCATTTACGAGCCCTTTTTTGTTACTTGTCGCGCTCGTCCTTAATCTTCTAAAGAAATCGTCGGTTCGGAAGGAAGCAATCCTGAAGCTCCTTTGATCTTTCCTTCCAACTCATCGAGTAATTCAGGATTGTCTAAGAGTAAATTTTTTACTGCATCACGACCTTGACCTAGTTTTTCTCCATTGTAGGAAAACCAAGATCCTGCCTTTTTGATGATTTCCAGCTCCACTCCGAGGTCGATGACTTCGCCCACTTTGGAGATGCCCTGACCATATATGATGTCAAATTCCACCACTTTAAATGGTGGAGCTACCTTGTTTTTAACCACCTTCACCCGCGTTCTATTGCCCAAAATATTATCTGGGCCATCCTTAATCTGTCCTACTCGACGGATGTCCAAGCGCACGGAAGCATAAAATTTCAAGGCGTTACCACCCGTGGTCGTTTCAGGACTTCCAAACATGACTCCGATTTTGTCACGAAGCTGATTGATAAAAATGCAAGAACAACCTGTTTTGTGAATCGCTCCAGTAAGCTTTCGAAGCGCCTGCGACATCAAACGAGCCTGCAAGCCCATTTTGCTTTCGCCCATTTCCCCTTCTAGTTCTCCCTTGGGCACCAAGGCCGCCACGGAGTCAATTACAATGATGTCAATCGCTCCCGAACGGATCAAATGTTCTGCAATCTCTAGGGCTTGTTCCCCATTATCTGGCTGAGAAATCAGTAGGTTTTCAGTGTCAATCCCTAGTTTTTCTGCATAATTCCTATCAAATGCATGTTCTGCATCAATAAATGCCGCCATACCTCCCGCCTTTTGAGCTTCGGCAATGCAATGCAGCGTCAAGGTGGTCTTTCCAGAAGATTCTGGGCCATAAATCTCAATGACTCTGCCTCTAGGAATACCTCCAATACCCAAGGCCATATCCAAACCTAGGGAACCCGTGGAAATGGCGGGGATATCCAATACTTTATTGTCGCTAAGCTTCATGACAGCACCCTTGCCGTATGTTTTTTCAAGCTTGTCAATGGTGAGCTGTAATGCTTTGAGTTTTTCTGCGCTGATCGTACTCATGTTGAGTTTGGGTATAGGTTAAAATGTTCAAGT
>CAXNJN010000032.1:0-25269 GCA_964202605.1 Bacteroidia bacterium
GAGGAAAAAACCAGGCGGCTCCCGCGCAGCGAATGGTCGATTTTGTGAACAAAAAGGTGAGCAGCAGTTTGCTAGACACCTCCTACCAACCGGGATTGGAATCTGTGGAGATGCGGGAGGTGTTGCCTGACTTTATTTCGGCTCGCTTGGCGATGGCTTTTGAGTCCTTCGGGCAAAAGATGAAGGGCTATTTGACCAACGAGGCACAATTGATCGGGGTCGAAAGCCGTACTTCCTCACCGGTGCGCATTCCGCGGGACAAGGAAAGTTTTGAGCATCCGCAGGTTAGACGCTTGTTTCCTTGTGGGGAAGGAGCCGGCTATGCGGGCGGCATTGTCTCCGCTGCCATGGATGGGGAGCGCTGCGCCGAAAAGCTCGTGGAGCGATACACCCTCCGCCGCGGCGGATTGAGGTCTCCAAAGACCTCGAAGGATTAAGATATTATCTCGCAAAGACGCAGAGCCGCAAAGGGATTGTGGATGTAAAGTTAATTTAGAATTAGTAATTCAAATAAATCCCCCTAACCCCCTTGTTAAGGGGGAGTCACCCAAGTTGAACATCAATCATCCTTTATGGATTTCAGATTCTATTTACAACAAAAACCTTCCTTCTGATTTAATTCTAAATGGCAGCAAAGATGTCACTCCCCCTTTTCAAAGGGGGCAAGGGGGATTTTTTCAAATGAGAGAGCGGGAGAGAAAAAGTGATCAATAAATCCTCCCACAATTCTGCGGGACAGGCACCCAATCCCCCTTAAAGAATAAAATCCTCAAAATTGGATTGATCAATAATTTTGGTTTCTGAATTGGGATAGGCGTTTAAGAAGGCTAATGGAATTTTCGCTTTGGCCTTGGGATTCCATTTAAATTCAAAGGAGGAAAGTTGTCCATCTGCTTCTTCGAGGTAGTCGATTTCTTTTTGTTCTTTGGTTCTCCAAAACCACTGATTTACCCACCTGCTTTCGTAGCTGTTTTTTTTGAGGCGTTCGGAAAGGATGAAATTTTCCCAAAGAGCGCCGACATCGCTGCGAGATTCTACTGGAGCAAAATTTGCAATAATGGCATTTCTAATGCCATTGTCGTAGAAGTAGATTTTTTTACTGTTCTTCAATTCGTTTCGCAAGTTTCTACTGAAGGAGCCCAATCGATAAATCACAAAAGCTTGCTCCAAGATCTGGATGTACTTTTCAATAGTTTTTGAATCCAGTCCGCAGAGCTGCCCTAGTTCATGGTAGGAAACTTGGGAACCCAATTGATAGGCAATTGCTTGGAGAAGCCGAATGAGCTTATCGGGCTTATGAATTTTGTCTATCGATAAAATGTCTTTATACAAATAACTGTCTGATAGTTGTTTAAGTACATCTTTTTCATTTCCCAACTGGGTTACAATCTCTGGATAGTACCCGTAGACTATGCGGTGGGGAAGTAATCTCTTTTCTTCTAGGAGGCCATGAACCTGAACCATTTCAGCAAATGAAATTGGGTAAAGGTGGTACTCCCACTTTCTTCCGGTTAGGGATTCATTCACTTGATTGGCAAGTTCAAAGGAAGAACTTCCTGTGGCAATCACTTGAAGTTCTGGCAGGGTATCCGTCAATAGTTTTAGGCGAAGACCAATTTGGGGTATACGCTGGGCTTCGTCCAAAATCAAGATCTTTTTTGACCCAATCAAGGCCTTCATGCGTGTTGCAGAAAGGGTATCAAAAAGTTGTTGCACATCGAGTTCGTCCCCATTGAGCCATAGGGCATCCTCGGAAGTGCCTATCAATTGCTTGAGGAGTGTAGTTTTTCCTACTTGTCTAGGTCCAAATAGTAAAATTGCTTTTCCTGAAAAAAGCCGCTCTTTGAGTGCCGATAAAAGTGTTCTTTGGATCATAAGTAAACAAATATCAACTTTTTTGGAATAGATTCCTTAAAAGTATATACTTTTTTGGAAATGAATCCAAAAAAAGTTAGTTTTTTAGCACCTAACTAAGCTAAGTATTCTTTGGAACTCGAGTTCAGGTAGAATAATACGCTGATTTAATTGGTTTGATCAGCGGATTTTTTCCGTGAGAATCTGCGGGAGGAAAAAAGTGAATAACAAATCCCCCTTGCCCCCTTGTCAAGGGGGAATCGCATTAACTGTTCCTAAGAAACTGAATTAAGAAATTAAAAATCTTTTTTTTCAATTTAAAGGCTTTTAAATCCTTAAGAATTATTTGAATCTGCGTTAGGGTTACTCCCCCTTACCAAGGGGGTTAGGGGGATTTTTTCAAAAGGCGAGGAATTTTTTGAGTATATCAATTACCTCCGGCAGGCCACTCTCCCCTCAAAAAACTATAATAAATCGTATCTCTCCTGCGGCCCTGCGTCATTAGCGTATGGCTACGCAAGATCCCTTCCTCGGTTGCACCCAAGCGAAGCAGGGCCTGTCGAGCAGGGAGGTTGAGGACGTCGGTTTTGAATTCTACGCGAAGCATTTCCAACTCCTCAAAAGCATATTGGAGCATCAGGGACTTCATTTGGGCATTGATGCCTGTACCCTGAGCAACCTTACCAAGCCAGGTCCATCCGATTTCGATCCGCTGATCCCGGGGAAAGTAGTTGCCAAATCCCGTGGAACCGAGCAGCTTTCCGCTCTGCTTGTCGATTACCACCAATTGAAGTCGATCTCCAGAAAAATGTCCGGCAGCCCAAGTTTCCAGTCCGGCTAGCGTGCTCAAGTCATGGGTAAAGTAGGTCCACAAAGAAGCATCCTGGGTAAGTTCAAGCAAAGCAGGGAAATCGGCGACTTGAAGAGGGCGGAGCAAGATGTGATCACTTTCAAGAACTAGGTCTTTATAAAGCATCAGCCGAGCACTTCTTTCAAGGCTTTCACGCAGAGCTGCATTTCCTCCAGCGTGCCTGTGGAGATGCGGCACCAGTCGTTGAGCGGAGGAAAAGGTCGGCCGACTCCGATTCCTTTTTTGGCCATTTCGGCATTGAGTTGCTTAATGTCTCTTCCCGATTGGAAAAACACAAAGTTGGCATGGGAAGGAAGGTAGGGGAGTTTGAGTTCGTCCAAGGCCTGGGTCAGGATGGCCTTGGCTTCGTTATTTTTTTGGAGCGAGAAGCGGTAAAAATCCTTGTCGAGGAGCGCCGCCTTGCCTGCTTCAATGGCCATGATGTTGGTATCGGCCACTACCCGAGCGCGGAGCTTCGCCGCCAATTCAGGTCGGGCGATCAAGTACCCCACACGGATGCCTGCAAGGCCGTAGACCTTGGAAAGAGTACGGGAAACTACCACATCCATGCCTTTTTTGACCAACTGCACCATGGAAGGATAGTTTGGTTCGGTGATGTAGTCCGAGTAGGCTTCGTCGCTGAAGACCACGGTGCGTTTGCTGACTGTTTCGCAGAAGTCGAGCACCTGATCGGCAGGAAGGAGTTTACCGGTGGGATTGTTGGGATTGCAGAGGAAGACAAGTCCTGTTTCGTAGGACACGCGCTTTTCGATCTCTTCGAGGTTGAAATCCAAGTCCTTGGTGAGCGGTACCCAGTTGATCTCGGTGCCCCAGAGGGCGGCGTACTCCATCATGGTCAGGAAGGTAGGGGAGCATGAGATGATTTCTCGGCCTTGGCCAAAGGTGAGGCCCGCCACTTTTAGTCCTTCTCCGGAACCTGCTACGGTCACGATGTGATCTTCGGGCACACCCTCTTTTTCAGCGATCAGCTTGACTAGGGAAGCATTAGAGGCCCAAGGGTAGCGGCACCCTTCTTCAAAGGCTGTGGTCATGGCTGCACGCATGGAAGGAGAGGGTCCGTAAGGATTTTCGTTGGAACCTAGGCGGATTATTCCGGCTAGCGGGCGTGGGGTGTAGGTAGGGGCTGCTGCCGCCTGTAGCGGATTGAGGAGGGCATTTCCTCCGATAAGTGCCATTCCACTGCTCAAGGAGGCAGTTTTGATCCAATCTCTTCGTGTGATTCCCATGGGGTGTGGTGCTAAGTGATGATTGAAAATAGGAAAAATCTTTGATGCGCCGCGGCGTATCGAATGATTTTTTGTTGGATGGTAAGTACTAAATCCCCCTTGCCCCCTTTCAAGGGGGAGTCACATCGCTTGCTCCTCAGACACTGAAGTAAGGAATTAAAAATTCTATTTTATTTCAACCCAAAGCATAGTTAATCCTTAGGAATTGTTTGAATCTTCGTTGGGTTACTCCCCCTTACCAAGGGGGTAGGGGAGTCTACCCCGCAGAATTGCGGGGGATTTAATCAAAAATGAAGAGATTTTTTTAAAAATAAAATCAAAGGGTATTCACCAATCTCAATCTAGTTACTTGAAGATGGCTTAACCCCATCTTTTGACTTTTTTTGAAAATAAGCAACAATTTCCTCTTCAGTCATTTTTGATAATTTTTCAGTCAACAAGTCTCGTTGCTGTCTCATGAACTTTACCGAATCAAATGCTTTTTTAGTATCCTTCATAATTTTCAAATTCTAGTGGTGATCGAATTTCTAATTGAGCATACCCCTTCATCCTATTCACGGAGTTATACCCCTTAATTCGTTGAATGTTCACAATATGCTTAAAGTTCCAACTTACTAAATAATCTGCATTGCTCAGGGTAGCTAATGCAATATGGAGGCAATCTGTAAAACTAGTTTTCCCAACCACATTTTCTTGAATATAGCTAGTGGCTAATTCAACAGCTTCTGAATGAAGTTCCATATATTCGGTGAACTCCGTCTTTAAATTAGTAACCAAAGTTTTCACTTGGTTAGGAGCATTCCTCAATTCTTCTTGGGTTATAGTTGAGTAGATTAAAATGAACTCGCCTTTAGAAATTCTTTCAAATAAAGGAATGGTATGTTCCGAGAATTCATCGTCAAAAAAACCGCCAAATACGGATGTGTCTAAGTATAGGCGGAGTTTCATTGGTTCGAGATTTCGAATAGCTGATTCAATTTAACTCTTATGGCTAAGAAAATCAACTAATTAGGAGAATTTGAAACTTTACTAGAAAAGAAATTTTGAAAGTGAGAATTGGATTATTTTTCCTCGCCAATCCACGTAGAAAAGGCTAGTTGGTTTATTCTTTTTAATCTGTGGGAAAAAATCACCGTTCAGTAAATCCCCCCGCAATTCTGCGGGGCTGGCTCCTAACCCCCTTTCAAGGGGGAGTCACATCGCTTGCTCCTCAGACACTGAAGTAAGGAATTAAAAATTCTATTTTATTTCAACCCAAAGCATAGTTAATCCTTAGGAATTGTTTGAATCTGCGTTGGGTTACTCCCCCTTACCAAGGGGGCAAGGGGGATTTTTTCAATCTCCGGGAAGAAAAAAACAAAAACACCCCTACCACCGGACCTAAGCACAGCAGCCCGATAAATTGATTGGGGGATAGAAATCCCGCTAAATGCTGGGTGAACTGAATGCTGACAATGGTCAGGCCAAAACCCAATCCATTGACTAGAGTCAGGGCGGTGCCGCGGTGCTCGGGAGCAACACTTTGTGCCACTAAAGTGGAAAATTGAGGAGAATCAGGCGAAAGCAGCAGCCCCCAAACGAATAAAAATGGGAGGGGAGCCCAAAATGCAAATTCAGGAAAAACCCATAAAACCAATCCACAAACCCCCGAACCAATCAAACTTGCCATGGCTACGGTTCCACTTCCCAGTTTCTGGGAGATCAATCCCCCCACCGAACAGGAAATACCCCCGATGCCAATCAGCACAAAGGTCCACAGGGATTGGGTAGCAGGAGATAGCGTATTATGCGTAAGGAAGCTCAAGAGTAATGGCAAAAAGGCCCAGAAGGTGTACAACTCCCACATGTGCCCAAAATACCCGCCTGCAGCACCTTGCAAGGCTTTATTCCGTGCCAACTGGGGGATTAAGGAAAAGTTGAGCGCTGGATTCGGTTTGCGGTAAGGTCCATCGGGGATACCTATCCCAACCAGCAGCCCTCCCAAACAAGCCAAGCCTGCAGGAACCAAAATTAAAACCTGATAGGATAGATCCAGTTCCAATCCTTGAATCAAAAAGGGGAAGGCAGTGCCTAGCACTAGGGCACCTACCAAAAATCCCAGTGCAACCCCAAGTCCACCTTTGGTGTAGTCAGCAGCGATCTTCATCCCCACGGGATAGATTCCCCCCAGGAAAAAACCAGTCAGAAAGCGACTACCCAGAATCCAGTCCAATTGTAGAGGTGAGAAAAGCAGCGCAACATTGACTGCTCCGGCAGCGAGTGAACTCCAAAGAAAGACTTTAGAGGGGGAATACCGATCCGCCAACTGGAATAACGCATAAAAGAAAGTGCCTACAATAAATCCCAATTGCACCGCTGAGGTGATGGTCGGAAAGAGCCCCGACTGACCCAAAAGGCTTTCTAGCTCGGGAGCAGCGGCATTGCCCGCAAACCAAAGAGAGGTACCCAGAAATTGTGCGAGCACCAGGGCCGCAAGGGTCAGGACTCCTCGGTTGCTAGACATTAACCCTTTAGAATCCCTTCGATTTCCTGAAGTTCTTCAGCGCTGAATGTAGTGTTCCGAACTGCCGCTACGTTGTCATCCAGTTGCTCGGGACGGGATACACCCACCAAGACGGAACTGATGCGTGGGTCTTTGAGAAGCCAGGCGATGGCTAGCTGTGCTAAGGTTTGTCCTCTGCGCAAGGCCACCTCGTTGAGCCGCTGAATCAGGGCTACCTTCTCTGGGGCAATCTGATCGGGCTTCAGGTAGCGACCATCTTTGGCTGCGCGGGAATCGGCTGGAATGCCTTTCAGGTACTTGTCGGTGAGCAAGCCCTGCTCCAAAGGGGAAAAGGCAATGCTTCCTACCTTTTTCTGCCCCAGCACTTCAAGCAAACCGTCTTCTACCCAGCGGTCGAGCATGCTGTAGCGAGGCTGGTGAATAAAGAGGGGTGTGCCCAAGGACTTTAGAATTTCATAAGCACGTGCGGTGTCGGCTGCGCTGTACTGGGAGATGCCGACGTAGAGGGCTTTTCCCTGACGAACCAACTGGTCTAAGGCACCCATGGTCTCTTCCAAGGGGGTGTTGGGATCGGGGCGGTGGTGGTAAAACACATCCACATAATCCAATCCCATGCGCTTCAAGCTCTGGTCGCAACTTGCGATCAGGTATTTTCTGGAACCAAAGTTGCCGTAGGGACCTGGCCACATGTCCCAGCCTGCCTTGGAAGAAATAAGCAATTCGTCCCGATAGGGAAGAAAATCTTTCTGCATAATGCGACCAAAATTTTCCTCAGCAGATCCGAAAGGAGGACCGTAATTGTTGGCCAGATCAAAGTGGCAAATGCCCAAATCAAAGGCCCTTCTCAAAATCTTTCGTCCCAAAGTCAAATCGGCATTATGCCCAAAGTTGTGCCATAGGCCCAAGCTGATTTCCGGAAGTTGGATGCCACTGTTGCCGCAGTAGCGGTACTTCATGCTATCGTAGCGATCCGCAGCAGGGAGGTAAGGAAGGAGTGGGTTGTGGTCATTGATTTGCATCGGTTGAATAGGCTAAGGGTGAGGGGTGAAGGGTGGTTTGGAATAGGTTTGTGTTTAATGATTCGAGAATAGTCGTTTCGCTAATTTTCAATTCGAAAGATAATCAATCCTTGTGCGAAAGGAAAAAGGATTTAGGCACTGACACCAGCTGCTTTGGGCTCCTTGGAAAGGTAGTTTTTGGGGAGCTGCTGCTTCAAGGCCTTGACAAAGAGGTGAAAATCCACGGTGATGGTATGTCTTGGGGTATTGACCTGTCGGTAATGCGGATCGGTGACCTCTTTTTCGCAGAGCGCAGCCAGATTTTTTGGGCGCTTCCAGTTACCGATTAGTTCCTGAGCCATGAGTTTGCTTTGCAGTTCCGCTCCCGGCCAGATGCAGCCCAGCGGTTGGAACATCCCGATAAAGTACAAATTGTCCAGTTTAGGGTGGAACATTTTCAAGTAGAGCGCCACGGGACCGGTGCTGTAATCGATGAGTTCCTTCTCGAAAAAGGGATGGGTAAGCCAGTAGCCCGTGCAGGCAATGATGTTGTCGAAGTTCTCACGTCTGCCGTCTTCAAAAACCACCGTTTTTCCTGCAAATCTGGCGATGTCCATTCGTGGGCTCACCTTGCCGTGACGAATTTTGTGGAGGAGCTCGTCGTTGATGGTAGGATGGGTAGCACCAAAGGCTTCGGTTACCGGGCGGAGGCCATACACGGAATTTTCTCCCACAAAGACTTTGAGCATCAGTTTGTTGAAGAAGCTGCGAACGGCCAAAGGGAGCCACTTAGTGCCTTCTGCCACCTTGTCGGAGGGCTTTCCAAACAGGAATTTAGGGACGATGTTGTAGCCTCTTCTCCAAGAGATGGCGGTAAAATCTGATACTCTGCTGGTTTCCACGGCCACATCGCAGGCGGAGTTGCCCCCGCCAATCACGAGCACGCGCTTGCCTGCAAAGGGAGCGGCTTTTTTGAAGTTGTGGGAGTGGATAAATTCTCCGGTAAACTCGCCCGGATAGTTGGGCATTCGTGGCTTCCAGTGGTGGCCATTGGCTACTACGAGGTGCGTGTAGGTTTCGGTGGTGGATTGCCCCTCTTTTTCGGTGGTCACTTCCCAGGAACCGTCCGCATTTCGCTTGCAGGAGGTGACTAGGGTTCCAAAGTGGATGTGTGGCAAGAGGTTGAATCGTTCGGCATAGGCCTGAAAATACCTTCTCAGTGTATCGTGTGAGGGGTAGTCGGCCGTGTTGGGTTCGAAGTCGTCGAAGGTAAAGTCCTCGTATTGGGAGAGGGTCTTTGAAGAGATGATATGGGTGGTCTCAAAGACGCTGGAGTGGCTTTCCTTTTCGGAGTAGATCCAGTTGCCCCCGACGGACTCGTTGCGGTCAAAGGCCACAGCATCGAGCCCCTGGTCCAGTAAATTTTTAAGCGCAGTAATGCCCGAAGGCCCCGTGCCGATAACGGCTATTTTTGGCTTCATTGTGGAAATTTTGGGTAAAGGGGAGGGTGTAAAAACACCTCTCGAAAAATAAGGATTTTTTGGGGAAAACCTTTGCGGTCTTTTTCAGACCGCGAAGGTTTTATTTCTTAAGTCGGTATAGTCTTTTTTATTTGTATCGTCCGCGATACGGACTTTCCAAGCCTATTTTTAGCATCTATTCCCCCAGGATAAATCCTGGGGTTGGAATTGAATCGCTCCTATGGAGCTGAATTAGCGTCTTTTTCAATGAATTCTGCCGCGGATTATCACGGAAAAGAAACTCAGATTTTGCACAACCTCGGAGAGGTGGTACTAGTATGACCCCCGGTTTTACCGGGGGTCATACTAGTAATGCTCCTTCGGAGCTGACTTCCCCGATCGCTAAAGTAATTTTGTCACGCGGATTAGCGCGGAAAAGAAACGCTGATTTTGCACAACCTCGAAGAGGTGGTACAATTATAACCCCGAGTAAAACCCGGGGTAAGTGAACCCTACAAGGCCAAGAGCCCCGGAGGCGGCGATACAAAAAATTGTGTCGCCGCCTTCGGGGCTCTCCAGTCCAAAATCGCTAGGCTACCCCCAGTTTCACTGGGGGTCATACAAGTAATGCCCCGCAATTCTGCGGGGTAAACTTCCTTCGGAGCTGAAGTCCTCGATCACTAAAAGAATTTTTCACGCAGATTAGCGCGAAAAAGGAACGCAGATCAATTCTATAGAAGACAACTATCCGCGTGATTTTTCTGCGTTATTCCGCGTAAAAAAAATCTTTTTTTGACTTGGTAAAATTGCTCCGGAGGAGCAAAATGGTAATAGAAAATCACATTTCTAAGTAATCTTTTAGCTCCAGAGGAGCGACATAGCCAGATAGAACTATTGCGCACCTCTGGAGCGCGGTTGAGATTCGTTTTCCTGTTTTCTATTAACATATTGCCCCGCTGGGGCAAAAAAAGTATGACCCTATTTTTATTTCTTCCCAGCTGCAGCAAGCAGGATAATCAGCTAATGAATTAACCTTTCCCCTACTTCTTCTTCCCAGCAAACCTTCCTTTTTTCTTTCCGGCATCAGGTTGGGATTCGATGATGTCGAGGGTTTCGGCGTAAGTCAGGTCTGCGGCTTCCTTGCCTTTCGGGATTTTGTAGTTGTTTTTTCCCAACTTGATGTAGGGACCCCAGCGTCCATTCAAGACCTGGATCTCGGAATTTTCTTCGAAGGTTTTGATGTGCTTGTTCGCATCGGACTCCCGCTTGTCTACAATCAACTGTATGGCTTCTTCCTCCGTGATCAACATGGGGTCCTGCTCCTTTTGCAAGGAATAGAAAGCGGCATCGTGCTTGATGTAGGGTCCAAAGCGACCGAGTGCAGCCACCATCTTCTTGTCTTCAAAAAGCCCTACTTCTCGAGGCAATTTGAATAGTTCCAAGGCGTCCTCTAGGGTCATATTTTCGATGAATTGCCCTTTTTTGAGGCTGGCAAATACTTTTTCCTCGTCTTCGGTATCTCCAATTTGCACGAGCGGACCAAACTTGCCCAAGCGAGCGGTAATGGGTTTACCTGATACAGGGTGGGTACCAATCAATCGGCTGGTGTTGATGTCTTGACGCGATACCTGCTCCGTTTCTTCCACACTTTGGTGAAACTTGCCGTAAAATCGGTCCATCATGTCCTGCCAATCTTCTCCTCCGGCCGCGATTTCGTCAAACTCCTTTTCGACCTTGGCCGTAAAGTGGAAGTCAATCACGTTGGGGAAATGCTCGACCAAGAAGTCGTTGACCACCATGGCAATATTGGTAGGGAAGAGCTTGTTTTTCTCTGCTCCCGTAATTTCTGTTTTGGTGCTATCTTTAAAGGTGCCCCCGGAAATCAGCATCTCCACATACTTGCGTGGGGTACCGTCTCTTGCCTCCTTGTTGACGTAGTCGCGCTTCTGTATCGTAGAAATGGTGGGTGCATAGGTTGAAGGTCGGCCGATACCCAATTCCTCCAATTTCTTCACCAAGGAGGCTTCCGTATAGCGTGGAGCCGGTCGGCTGAAGGTTTCACGACCTTTCATTTCTTTCAAGCGCAAGGCCTGACCTACCGTCATCGGAGGAAGGAGGGAGGTGTTGCCACTTTCTTCCTCTTCCGGTTCCTC
Organism: Bacteroidia bacterium; assembly: GCA_964202605.1. GTDB lineage: Bacteria > Bacteroidota > Bacteroidia > Cytophagales > Cyclobacteriaceae > Algoriphagus. Next base: position 11,066 of record CAXNJN010000032.1, read on the forward strand.
GTCGGTATCTTCGAGGTACACTTTCAAGAAACCATCAAAAACGATGATTTCACCCGTTGCCTGAAGCTGCAGTGGGGAATTGGAGATGGCCACGGTGATGGTGGTACGCTCCAGGGCGGCATCGGTCATTTGGGAGGCGATGGCTCGCTTCCAAATCAGTTCGTACAAGCGCTGCTCGTTGCGGTCGCCGGATACCTGGGGTACTGAAAAATCAGTAGGTCGGATGGCTTCGTGGGCCTCTTGTGCACTTTCGTTTTTGGTAGCAAATTTCCGCTGCGTGTGGTACTGAGGTCCATAGGATTGTTCGATTGCAGCTTTTGCAGCCGCCAAAGCATCCTGAGACAAGTTGGTACTGTCGGTACGCATGTAGGTAATCTTTCCCGCCTCGTAGAGTTTCTGGGCTACCTGCATGGTCTGTGCCACAGAAAAATACAATTTGCGAGAAGCCTCCTGCTGAAGCGTGGAGGTAGTAAATGGGGCTGCAGGGCTCTTTTTAGCGGGCTTTTTCTCTAGGTTGGCTACGGAGAAACTCGCCTCCAAGCAGGTTTTGAGAAAAGCCTCGGCCTCCGCCTTGGTGTCAAACTTTTTGGGCAACTCGGCCTGGAAGGACTTGCCTTCCACCTCAAAGAGGGCAGTAATTCGGAAGGAGGACTTCGAGTTGTGCGCTTCGATCTCTCGTTCGCGCTCCACAATCAAGCGAACTGCTACAGACTGTACGCGTCCAGCAGAAAGCCCAGTTTTGATTTTTTTCCAAAGAATAGGAGAGAGCTCAAAACCTACCAATCGGTCCAAGATGCGTCGTGCCTGCTGGGCATTTACGAGATCGTAGTCGATGTTGCGCGGGTTTTCAATGGCTTTGAGAATGGCATTTTTGGTAATCTCGCGGAAGACAATGCGCTTGCAATCCTGGTCTTCTAACTTCAATACCTCCTTTAAGTGCCAGGAAATGGCTTCTCCTTCACGGTCATCGTCACTTGCGAGGTAGACCATTTCGGCATCCTTCACCAGTGCTTTGAGATTTTTGATCACTTCTTTTTTGTCGGCAGTAACCTCGTAGGTGGGTTTGAACCGATTATTGATGTCGATGGCCTTGTCGCCTTTTGGGAGATCCCGCACGTGGCCGTAGCTGGAAGCAACCTTAAAGTCCTTTCCCAGGTAACCTTCAATGGTTTTTGCTTTGGCGGGGGATTCTACGATGACAAGATTTTTAGACATAAAAGAGTTGGTTTAGGGAAACGGTGCCCTAAATGAAGGGCTAAAAATAGAGGGCTCTTGCTTCTCGTCCAAATTATTAAATCTGGAGGCGAATTTTATTTTTGAAGGAAGGTAGGTAAATGTACGAGGTAACAAGTACTAAGTACAAAGAAACAAATTGAAATACAGTGGAAATAGACTTCGCTTCGCTTCGTGAAATAAGGTAGAAATACTTTTAAAGAAATACGGTTGAAATAGACTTCGCTTTGCTTCGTGAAATAGAGTTGAAATACCTTTAAGGAAATACAATGGAAATAAACGCCGCTTCGCTTCGTGAAATAGGGTAGAAATGGGAATTGTATTTCTTATTTTTCCGAGCTTGCTCGGATTATTTCTATTGTATCTCTACCGTATTTCCATTTCTTATTTCTCATCTAATTTCTCGTAGTACCATCTCCTCCGTATACCTCGGTGCTCCTCCCTTTTGCGTAGCGACATAGCCGCCTAGCTTGCAGGCAAAGTCGATGATTTCTTCAGGGGACTTTTCCGCCAAGTACATCTTGATAAAGCCACTCAAAAAGGCATCTCCGGCTCCGATGGAATCTTGGAGGGCTACTTTATACCCTGGGTGCTCCACGAGCGCTCCTTTTTGGTAGATGGCGGCACCTTTGGAGCCTCGGGTGATGCAGATGATGGAAATGGGGTACTGCTGGTCCAAGTACCCGCAGAGGCCAGGAATGGTTGCTTCTGTGCCAAAGTGTTCGGCAAATACCTCCAATTCCTCGTCGTTGATTTTGAGGATATCGGTGTAGCCGAGCAGCGTTTCGATCACGTCAAAGGAATAGTGGGGTGGTCGGAGGTTGGCATCGAAGATCCGTAGGGTAGGATGGCGGAGGAGCTTGAGCAGGGTAGCCAAACTCTCAGGGTGGCGCGCACCCAGCGTGCCAAATAAAAAGGCATCGGCCTCTTCTACAATTCGGTCTTGCTCTGGAGACCAGGCCAAAAAGTCCCAAGCCACGGGCTTCACAATGTCGTAGCGCATGTTTTCGGGATCGCGTGTATCGACTATCACCTGAGAAGTGGGGTGCTGCTCAGGGACCTGCACCAGATCCAAAGGAAGTTGGAAGGAACGCAGAAAGTCGAGTAACTTTTCCCCGTCGGCATCCTTGCCTACCGCAGAGATCAATCGAGTTGAGAGACCTAACTGGTGGAGGTGAAGGGCTACATTCATAGGTGCTCCACCAGGCACAGCGCCGGTGGGCAGGCAATCCCAAAGCATTTCTCCGAAGAGAACGACAGGTTCAGACATGATTAATTTTGTAAGGCTTTTTGAATTTCTTCTAGGGATCTACCCTTCGTTTCCGGCATCGCAAACCGCACCCAAGCCAATTGAACCACCATCATCAGGCAGAAAAAGGCGAAGATGTAACCGGGACCAAACTGGTTGGCAAAGAAAGGAAATACGTTGGCAATCACTGCGGCCAAGATCCAGTGGGTAAAGGAACCGAGGGATTGACCGAATGCTCGGAGTTCGTTCGGGAACATTTCGGAGATAAACACCCAGATCACCGATCCTTGTCCCACGGCATGGGAGGCGATAAATCCAAATACGAAGATGGGTAACCAGAAGCTTGGGATACCTGGGCCGAGAAAATTGTAGGCCATCAGGGTGAGGGAGATGATGTAGCCGAAGGAACCGATGTACATTAATTTTTTACGACCGATTCGATCAATCAGGTAGAGTCCAAAGAAGGTAGCAAAGAGGTTGACCAGTCCGATGCCAATGGTGGAGATCAAGGCATTTTCGGTGGAAATCCCCGCCATCTCAAATACGCGTGGGGCAAAGTAGATGATTGCATTGATGCCCGACACCTGGTTGAAAAAGGCAATGGCGATGGCCAATAGCGTACAGGACAAGTACTGTGGGCGAAATAGGACGCCAAAGCCAGTTGACTGTTTGGTAGTGGTAGACTGGCTTTCGGCGATTGCCAAGCGGAGTGTTTCTTCTACCCCTTCCGGATCGGTACGAGTTAGAATGGCTCGAGCCTGGGTCAGGTCATTGAATTTGGTGATCAACCAGCGTGGGCTTTCGGGAATTTTTACGATCAATATCGTGTACAGGATAGCGGGTATCGCTTCCACGCCCAGCATCCATCTCCAGTCTTCTGCAATGCCTGCCGTGCCAATGAGGTAATTAGATACGTAGGCCATCACGATGCCAAACACAATGTTGAATTGGTAGAGGGCCACGAGGAGTCCTCGGCTTTTGGCAGGGGCGATCTCCGAAATGTACATGGGAGCCACCACGGAGGAGGCACCAACACCCAGTCCACCTAAGAATCTAAAGAAGGTAAAGGAAGTTACATCCCAAGCGATTCCAGAACCTACAGCAGAGATAAAGTAAAAGAGGCCTATCCAAAACAAACTCTTTTTTCTTCCCATCTTTTCAGCAGGGATACCGCCAAGCAAAGCGCCAATCACAGTTCCATACAATGCGGAGGCGATGGCCAGCCCATGCACCCAGTCGTTCAATTCCCAAACCTCTTGGATGGCTCGCTCGGCACCCGAAATCACGGCTGTATCAAAGCCAAACAAAAAGCCGCCTAGGGCAGCCGTGAGGGAGATAAAAAAGGCGTAGGTTTTTGCAGACATGAGGCGAGCTGGGTTATTGAATCCACTAAACTAAGGAGAAGGACTAGATTTCAAAATAGGAAGTGGGATTTCTACTTCTTTTAAGCCATGTAAAATCTCGGGCCAAGAAATTTATATGGAATTTTCGCCAAATAAAATTTTGTATTCGCGAACCAAACAGCGAGCGCTACGGCTAGTTTTTTCTATATTCGCAAACCGAAAAGATGCAGAATTCGTAGGTATACTGCGCTTTTCTCCAGAATTGAACCCAAAACCATGACTTTACCAACTGACAAGTACCAGCCCAAGCACCACATCCGCATCGTCACGGCGGCCTCCCTATTTGATGGGCACGATGCCGCGATCAACATCATGCGGCGCATCATCCAAGCCACGGGGGTGGAGGTGATTCACCTGGGGCACAACCGCTCTGCACAGGAAATTGTAGACTGTGCCATTCAAGAGGATGTGCAGGCCATTGCGATTACTTCCTACCAAGGGGGTCACGTGGAGTTTTTTAAATACATACATGATCTCCTTCAAGAAAAGGGAGCTACCCATGTCAAAATCTTTGGTGGAGGTGGAGGAACTATTTTGCCAGAAGAAATTGAGCTTCTCCAGGACTATGGCATCACGCGCATCTATTCTCCCGACGATGGACGTGCCATGGGATTGCAAGGCATGATCAATCACTTGGTGGAGGCTTGCGATTTCCCACTCGGAGGTGACGTAGATGTAGCAGGGGAACTTGCGGTACAGGAAATAGGACAAGTAGCACGCTTAATCTCTGCCTTTGAAAATTTCCCCGAACGCTCTGCTGCTCTCCTTGAACAAGTGAGAAAAGCCAGTCAAAAGGCCGTTGTGCCCGTGCTAGGTATCACGGGAACTGGAGGGGCAGGAAAATCTTCTTTGGTAGACGAACTGGTGCGTCGTTTTTTAATGGACTTTGAAGACAAACGAGTCGCCATCATCTCCGTAGATCCCTCCAAACGTAAGACGGGCGGAGCTTTGCTGGGCGATCGCATCCGCATGAATGCCATCCACCATCCACGGGTCTACATGCGCTCCTTGGCCACGCGTCAATCCAATCTCGCGCTGTCCAAATACGTGCAGGATGCGGTGGATACGGTAAAGGCGGCAGGATTTGACCTCGTTATCCTTGAAACCTCTGGTATCGGGCAATCCGATACGGAGATCATTGAGCACTCAGACCTTTCCCTCTACGTGATGACTCCGGAGTATGGAGCGGCTTCGCAGTTGGAGAAAATCGACATGCTCGACTTTGCAGACCTGATTGCCCTCAACAAGTTTGACAAGCGTGGTGCCCTGGATGCCCTTCGCGATGTGCGCAAGCAATACATGCGCAACCATAATTTATGGGACAGTAAGGAGGAAGACCTTCCTGTGGTGGGAACCATGGCCTCCCAGTTTAACGATCCCGGCATGAACCGACTCTATGCCTTGGTGGTGGCTGGTCTGGGTGAAAAATTTGAAAATTGGAAAAGTAACTTCCAAGGAGCGATGGGTACCTCTGAAAAGGTGTACATCATTCCTCCTGCACGCACGCGCTACCTGAGCGAGATCACCGAAGTGAACCGGAAGTATGACGCTTGGGTGGAGGAGCAGGGAGAGGTGGCACAGCAGCTGTATTCCATCCAAAAGTCCATGGAGGTCATCTCGACCGCAGCAGTGACCGATAAAGATCGATTGATCAAGGAATTGCAAGAGGTCTACGCCCAAGTAGCCTTGCATCAAGATCCTAAAAACAAGAAATGGCTAGAGGAATGGCCTGCTGAAGCAGCGAGCTACCGAGGGGAGTACTACACCTACCTCGTTCGGGGGAAGGAGATCCAAGTGAAAACTTATTCGAACTCCCTTACGGGTTCCCGCATCTCCAAAGTGGCCCTGCCAACCTACCAGGCCTGGGGAGAGTTGCTGAAGTGGGGGCTCCGCGAAAATTTGCCCGGCAAATTCCCCTACACCGCTGGGGTATTTCCCTTCAAGCGGGAAGGTGAAGATCCTACCCGAATGTTTGCTGGAGAGGGAGGACCTGAGCGCACCAACAAACGCTTCCACTACCTATCTAAAGGCATGCCGGCCAAGCGCCTATCCACAGCCTTTGACTCGGTGACCCTCTATGGAGAAGACCCAGACTACCGCCCAGATATTTATGGAAAGATTGGAAATGCAGGGGTGAATATTTGTTGCCTTGACGATGCAAAAAAACTCTATTCAGGCTTCAACCTCATTCACCCGATGACCTCCGTGTCCATGACCATCAATGGTCCTGCAGCGACCATGACTGCCTTCTTTATGAATGCCGCGATCGATCAGCAGTGCGAGGTATACATCCGTGAAAAGGGTTTGGAAAAGCAAGTAAATGCCCAAATTGATGCAATCTATGCCAAAAAAGGATTGCCGCGGCCCCGCTACAACGGTTCGCTGCCCGAAGGCAACGATGGGTTGGGGCTGATGCTACTCGGGGTCACAGGCGATCAAGTGCTTCCGCAAGAAGTGTATGCACAGATCAAGGCAGACACCCTCTCCAAGGTAAGAGGTACCGTGCAGGCAGATATTTTGAAGGAAGATCAGGCCCAAAATACCTGCATCTTTTCCACCGAGTTTTCCCTGCGTCTGATGGGCGATGTGCAGCAATACTTTATTGATCAGCAGATCCGCAACTTTTACTCCGTCTCCATCTCGGGCTACCACATTGCCGAGGCGGGTGCCAACCCAATTACGCAGTTGGCCTTGACCCTCTCCAATGGGTTCACCTACTTGGAGTACTACCTCTCTAGAGGGATGGACATCAACGCTTTTGCGCCTAACCTTTCTTTCTTTTTCTCCAACGGCATCGATCCGGAGTATGCCGTGATCGGAAGAGTAGCCCGTCGAATCTGGGCCAAGGCACTCAAGCTGAAGTATGGAGCCAACGAGCGTGCGCAGCAGCTCAAGTACCATATCCAAACTTCCGGGCGCTCTTTGCATGCCCAGGAGATTGATTTTAATGACATTCGTACCACGCTCCAGGCTTTGTATGCGATCTATGACAATTGCAACTCCCTGCACACGAATGCCTATGACGAGGCCATCACTACCCCTACGGAAGGGTCTGTACGGCGCGCGATGGCAATTCAGTTGATTATTAACAAGGAACTGGGCCTTGCCAAAAACGAAAATCCGCTTCAAGGAGCTTTTATCATTGAGGAGCTCACCGACTTGGTGGAGGAGGCCGTATACCGTGAATTTGACTCCATCACCGAGCGGGGTGGCGTCCTCGGTGCGATGGAAACCATGTACCAACGGGGCAAGATCCAGGAGGAAAGTTTGCACTACGAAATGCTCAAGCATACCGGGGAGTTTCCGATCATTGGTGTCAATACCTTTTTGTCCAGCGAAGGGTCACCGACCTTGATTCCAGGAGAGGTTATTCGTGCCACTTCCAAGGAAAAGGAAGGGCAGATTCAAACCATGGTACAGCTGCATCGTGCTGCTGCCGATCAGGTCGGTGAACAACTGAAAAAGGTGAAAAAAGCTGCAGTTTCGAATGAAAATGTGTTTGAATGCTTGATGGAAGCCTCAAAATTCTGTTCTTTGGGGCAACTAACCCAAGCGCTCTATGAGGTGGGCGGGCAGTACAGACGAAATATGTAATCCCTTAATCGTATTATATAAACCAATTATCCCATGGCAAATACCCGAAGCGTAACCGTTCGCATGACCTCGGATCTGACCTATGTTGCACAGAATCCCCAAGGACATACCGTACACATCGACATGAACGATCCTGAGCTGAAGCAAGGGCAGTCGCCGATGGAATTGTTGCTTTCCGCATTGGGAGGCTGTGCTTCAGTGGATGCGGTGTTGATGATGAAAAAGAAAAAACGGGAGCTCCTCGATTTTTTTGTGGAGGTCGAAGGCCTTCGCAACGATGGAGTGCCGGGTTATTACACGGATATCACACTCCATTTTGTCTTGGTGTCCCCAGATGCGACTGTAGAGGAGTTTGAAAAAGTGGTGGCCTTGTCCGTAGAGAAATATTGTTCGGTGGCCTCCTCTTTGTCCTCCAAAATCAGCTTCACTGCTGAAGTACGACGTTCGGCATGAGAGTGGTCAAAGAAGTGACCCTAGGAGAGATTCGGGTAAGTATCTTTTCCTGGAACTCCAAGTACATTTTCAAATACGAGCTGGGGCCCATGGAGCAGACCTTCAAGGTCAGCGAAACGGATATCTTGGAGGAGTCTGAGTTAGCAGGCTTTTTGGAGGGAGAGTTTTTGGAAGAAGTGAACCAACGGTTTCAAGACATGGGGGAGTCGCTTCTTAGGAAGTTGGGGTAAAATTTAAGTCCACGGTCAACAGACGACGGTCCACAGCCGATTGAAATGAACTTCAACCACCATTTTCATGGGTCGGGAGTAACTATCAGCTAGTTAAATTGAACTAAATCTGCGGAGTTTTTGTATTATCCGCCGCGGCGGAGCGTGAAAAAATCGTCCGTTGCCGACAGCTTTCTTAAAATGGCTTTAAGACTTTTTTCCTTTTGGTACTTGAGATAATGTAAATAATCAAAAAATAAATAGTATTTTTCTAGCAGTATATAGAAAATAGTGCCTGTTTTTTATTTAATGGGAGTATTTAAACTATGGATACGTAATTGCTGTCGACCGTGGACTGTTGACCATGGTCTGTAAAGCCTTCACTCCCAAGAATTTACCCCTTCCTAGACAGACATTTTTGTATTAATTCATTCTGATTATCCGCTTTTTCACCATTAACTAAAGAAAACAATGATTGAAGTTCAATCAAATGAGCTGTGGACCGTTGACCGTTGACGGTGAACGATTATCCGCAGTGATTAAGAGGTAAACTTAGACTTTGACATGATTGCGGATAATCAACTAATCTCATAATCATTTTTCTAAACCATCCTGCCTATGAAATTTTTATTTGCTTTGTGTGTCCTATTTTTTGCTGTGATTTTGTTCTCCTGCCAATCTAGGGTGAGCGCGCCTGAGACGGAAGAATACAATAAATTGCAAATGCTGGTGACCCAAATTGAAGCCCAAATGCAAGCCCTTACGGCTGAGTTGGAGCAAATTACCGGCTACAACGAGCGCCTATTGCAAAAACGAGATTCCATCCTAGCCAATCCCGGACCTTCTAAATACACGATGGAGGGTGCCTTTTCCACCAATCTTCCTGGTCAGGATCCTTCATTGAGCACGTTGGTGATTCTCAATTCCAGTTCAGATCGCAAGAGGGCAGCCGAGTTGATCTTGCTCACCAATTCCATGGATAGCGTGTTTGCAGGCTTCATGCAAAAAAATCCAAAGGCCATCCAGATCTACTCCAATTCTTCCTTGGGAGCGAGTCGCATCTATCCTGCCTTTGATGCCAAAAATATTGTAGATCCCAATCTGGACGTGACCGATTTCAATTTTTACTACGAAGCAGATTTGAAAAATAATCCTTCCAAAGGCACCGTGTGGATTCCCGAGCCTTATGTGGATCCGGCAGGGAAGGGCTGGATATTTTCGTTGGTTCGTCCGGTGTATGCGGGGGAGGAACTCTCTGCTGTGATTGGCATAGACTTGAGTATTGTAGATGCCATCGATAGCTATTTGGATGCCGTGGACGGGTACTTTGTGTTGGTCAATGGGAATGGGGAGATCATTGGGGGTAAATCAGAAGCCATCGAATTATTGGGGATGCCCTTGCTAAAAAACCATGTGTATCGGGAAACGATACAGATGAATAACTTCAGAGGAGCAGATTTCAACCTTTCGCGAAGCAAGAATGGGGAAGTTCGGCGGATGGCTCAATCCATCCTTGTCGATAAAAATACCCATTTTGATTTTGTCCAAGATGCGCGGATGTCACGCGTTTTGGGACATGCTTTTTCTCAAGTAGACTGGTACCTCTTGGAAATCATACTGCCTAATTGAGGATGAAAAAGGATTTTTCCAATAGTGGTTTTAAACTTTCCCTAATCCTAGGCGTCTTCCTTATTCTCCTGGTCATGGTGGTTGGGATTAGTTTTTTTTGGGCAATCTATTCCGCTCAAGTAGATCGACGAAAAGATTTTTTAGGGCAGCAGACGGATCTGGCTGGTCGGGGTTTAGAAAATGAATTGGATCGCTTTGAAGAGGAATCCAAGGTGTTTTTATCCGACTTGGAAGCGCTTACAGTCAAAGGTCGTCAGGAGGAATTAGGTCCATTGGCAAGAAAAATGCTTACTTCCTTTCCTCGATTAATTGATACGCTGTGGATAGCAGACCCTCAGGGAGTAGTGAACAATTTTGTGTATACGGAACGAAATGATTTTATCCAAAAAACAGTGCTTTTTTTCCCTATGGATTCAATCAAACCTCAATTGCTTTTAGAAGGGGAAATGGGTCATCGGATTCTTTTTTCTACCAATATTGCTCGTTTTGCGCAGGATTATCTTGAAAATTTCTATCAGGTGCCGGGTGGAGGTACCTTTTTATATTTGGGTGATGATCTGATAGATATCGGATCTACTAGCCTCCCTCACCTCAAGGAAATAAAGATTGAAGAGTTTGACGGAGTCAAAAAGGACATGTACCAAGGGGTCAAGGGATTGTATCCTGTGACATGGCAACAAGAGAGAGCGGTAGTAAATGGCGTATTGGCACAATATCCCTTCTCTTTTGGAGACTTAGTGCATCATATGGGTTTGGTGATCGTTTTGCCACTTGATGACCTACGCACGGGGGTTTACCGCACTTATTTCCTACTATTTGCAGGCATGATCATCATCTTGGTCATTTTGCTATCCATTTTCGTGATTTCAGTTAAAAATTACTTGGAATACACCAAAAATCGAGAAGAGGGTTACAAGGAGGTGAGCGAACTCTTCGACCAACAGAACCTGCTACTGAAGGAACTCCGTGGTTTTGTATTTTTCCACAACTACAAAGGAGAGATCATTCGAGCGAGTGATGAGGTGGAAGATGTCTTGGGCTATTCCAAGAATGAATTTTTCAAGGCATTTAACGATGGCTCTATCGTTCCGCTAGTACTACAGGTAAGGAAGGAAGTAAGAAAAGCCTATCTAGAGAAAAAAGAATACTTGGATTTGGAATATGATATTTTCAAAAAAGACGGGAAAAAGATACGGATACGGATATTTGAAAAAATCATCCTCGATAAAAAGGGCCTTTTTGATATAGGACTTGGGATTTGTACCGACATCACTGAATCCTATCAGGCAAAAATGACGATCGTGCAAAATGAAAATCGACTTCGCACGCTGATCAATAACCTGCCGGATGAGATTTTTATTTACGACAATGCCGGCAGGATACTAGATTTTCATTTGCAGCCGAGAGGGAATTACCTGAACCTTACGCAAGCACAAGTTGGCAAAACCCTGGATGAAATAGTGCCTTCGGATCAAGCGCCAGAATTGAAGGCAGCTTTTTCGGCTGCAAGAAGTTCCGGCAAGATTCAGACCGCCAATGTAAGTTGGGTCGAAGCAGACTCAGACAAGAAGCTGTACTACGAGATCCGCTTTTTCCCCTTGGATGAACAGCAGATGATTTCTATTTCCAAGGACGTTACGAGCCAGAAGATTTGGGAAAAGGGTCTCCTGGATGCGATGCATGCGTCTAACCAAGCCAATCGATCTAAGTCGGAATTTTTGGCCAACATGAGTCACGAAATCCGAACCCCACTAAACGGACTACTAGGCATCATTGACCTGCTGGAAAGTACCCAGTTGGATCAGGTTCAGCTGCAGTACTTGGAGATCATTAAAAATTCAGGCAGCTCCTTGCTGAGTATCATTCGAGATATTTTGGATTACTCTAAGATTGAAGCGGGTAAGGTAGACATACAGGTATCCACCTTTGCGCCGGTAACGGAGGTTCATGCGCAAATGGAGATCTTGGGTGCCTTGGCTCAAAAGAAGAATATTTCCTTACAGCTGCAAGAGGAGATCGGCCCACAGCTTGTGGTGGAAGCAGACCGAGGGAAAATCAACCAAATCTTGCTCAATTTAATTGGGAATGCAGTCAAGTTTACTCCCGATGGAGGGGAGGTAAAAGTTTCGCTCAGCGTAGAGACACTTACCGAAGAGTTGCTCATGCTCCATTACAGCGTGAGCGATTCGGGTATTGGGATCTCCCAAGAGAATATTTTACGTCTTTCGCAACCTTTTTTCCAGGTAGAAAGCTCAGCTACCCGATCCTATCAAGGGACTGGCTTAGGATTGGCCATTGCCAAGAAAATGGTCGAACTCCTAGGGGGAGAATTGGAAGTGGTCAGCAAACCCGGTCAAGGGGCTACCTTCCAGTTTTCTGTCTTGGCAAAGCGAATGTTAGATTCTCAGATTGCTAGTTCGAAGGAAGAATCTTCTTTGGAGATAACTAGGGAGTTTGGCGAGGTCTACCCATTACGTATTTTGATTGTTGAGGACAACGAGCTCAACTTACAACTGATGGGGCTGATGTTCCAGCAACTGGGTTTTGCCTTTGAGGTAACAAAGAACGGGCAGGAAGCAGTAAACAAAGTCCGTGAACAGGATTTTGATTTGGTATTTATGGACGTGCAAATGCCGGTCATGAATGGAATGGAGGCTACGGAGGAGATTCGAAAAATTGCTGGCAAAGAGTCGCTAATCATCATTGGCCTCTCGGCCAATGCCTTTGAGGATGATCAGAATAAGGCGCTGGAGGTGGGTATGAACGATTACTTAACCAAACCCCTTCGCTTGGCGGTGCTGGCAGGGAAGTTGGAATTCTACTACCGCAAGCTGAAACTTCAGGCATAGCACGCTAACAGTCCACAGACCACGGTCCACAGCAAACTTTCTTGAACTTCACGGATTGTTTTTGACAGGTAAACCTTAGGAATAATTATGTAAAAATCCCCCAAGGAGTGATTACACTTCCTGGGGGATTTTTCGTTTGTGATTATCTACTTTTAAAACATCAACCAAAGAAAATAAGGGTTGCGGTTCAGTTCAATCGGCAGTGGACCGTGGACTGTTAGCCGTTGACTTACAAGGCCGTTTCCAAGTTAAACTCCTCCAAATAATCCGCCACCCTGCGTACAAACATGCCTCCAAGCGAACCATCCACTACACGGTGATCATAGGTATGGGATAGGAACATTTTGTGTCGGATAGCGATCACATCTCCTGTCGGTGTTTCGACTACGGCAGGTTTTTTGACGATAGCGCCGATGGCCAAAATGGCCACCTGAGGCTGTGCGATAATCGGAGTACCCATGATGTTGCCGAAAGACCCCACATTCGATACCGTGTAGGTTCCTCCAGTGACATCATCAGCATTCAACTTATTGATGCGGGCACGGTTGGCTAGGTCATTGACCTTTTTTGATAAACCGACGATTGTTAGTTGGTCGGCATTTCTGATGACAGGAACGATCAGATTCCCTGATGGCAAGGCTACTGCCATGCCGATGTTGATGTCTTTCTTCTTTAGAATATGCTCTCCTTCTACGGAGATATTGATCATTGGAAAGTCGCGAATGGCTTTGGCCACCGCATCGATAAAGAAAGGAGTGAAGGTGATGCCCTCCCCGTATTTGGTTTTGTAGGCTTCTTTGTTTTTCTCTCTCCAAAGGACAATATTGGTCATGTCTGCCTCTACGAAAGAGGTGACGTGCGCAGAAATGCGTTTGGAATCCACCATACGGCTGGCAATCATCTTGCGCATCCGGTCCATTTCGATCAATTCATCACCGCCGCTTAGGCTTGGCGCTGCTTTGGGCTGGGAAATGGATGGAGGAGCTTGAGTTGGGCTGGAGGTTTTAGAGCCCCCATTGCTGCGGGAAGCGAGATAGTCCAACATGTCTTGTTTGGTCACTCTTCCTTCCGCACCCGAACCTACGATACGCGCTAGTTCAGCTGTGGAAACTCCTTCTTCTTTGGCAATACTTTTGACTAGGGGAGAATAAAATCGTTCGTCCGAATTGACTTCTTCCTGGATAGGTTCAGCCCTGGCAACTAGGCTAGCGGTAAACGCCGGCACTGCTTGTACCAGATCCTCCTTGGGTGTTGCTGGGGCTGCAGGAGTATCCTTGGATGCCTCTGCATTGGTTTCGATGATTGCAATGGCTGATCCGACTGCAACTACATCGCCCTCTTTCGCTAGGATTTTCTTTAAAATACCCCCATGCGTGGCAGGAACCTCGGTATCTACCTTGTCGGTGGCTACTTCCAACACAGACTCATCTGCTTCTATGGAATCTCCTTCCTTCTTGAGCCAAGTAAGGATGGTGCCTTCAATGATACTTTCGCCCATCTTGGGCATGAGCATTTCTACACTAGCCATGTTGATTCTTGTAATTTAATTGGGTTTATTTTCAAGTTTTAAAATTAAATTTTATTG
>CAXNJN010000033.1:0-24827 GCA_964202605.1 Bacteroidia bacterium
GATTTTTTCCGATTTTTGCAACACATTTTTAACTTAGACAGATGACTTCAGACCAACTGAAAGACTTGAAAGCCCGCACATCGGCTTTGAGGAGGTATCTTTGACTACGATCGTAAGAAAGTAGAAATCCAAGACCTAGAGGCCGTATCGGCCCAAGCTGATTTCTGGAATAACCCAGATGAAGCTGAAAAAACCATGAAACAAATTCAAGCTAGAAAAGGCTGGACAGCTGCTTTCGAAAGCGTGGACCAGCGAATTGAGGATCTGGAAGTACTGTATGAGTTTTTTACTGCAGGAGAAGTAACCGAGGAAGAGCTTAAAAAAGACTTCCAGTTGGGCAAAGATGCAGTCGAAGAGCTCGAACTCAAGAAAATGCTCTCTGCCGAAGAAGATCAACTCAATGCAGTTCTTGAAATCAATCCAGGTGCTGGCGGAACAGAAAGTAACGATTGGGCATCCATCCTGATGCGTATGTACATCATGTGGGGAGAAAAAAATGGCTACAAAGTACGCGAAGTCGATTTGCAGCCCGGAGAAGTTGCTGGGATCAAATCCGCCACCCTTCTTTTTGAAGGTCCCCTAGCATACGGTTTTCTAAAATCAGAAACGGGGGTACACCGACTGGTACGAATCTCTCCTTTTGACTCTGGGGGACGAAGACATACTTCCTTTGCTTCCGTTTATGCTTACCCAGAAGTAGACGATTCGATCGAAATCGACATCAATCCTGGAGACGTGGAACTACATACTTCGAGGTCTGGAGGTGCGGGTGGTCAAAATGTGAACAAGGTGGAAACCAAGGTGCAATTGACACACAAGCCCACCGGTATTGTGGTCGTCTGCCAAGTGGAGCGCTCACAGCTTGCCAACCGAGAATTGGCCATGCAGATGTTGAAATCTCGATTATACCAATTGGAGTTGGAGAAAAGAAATGCGGAAATCGCAAAAATTGAATCCTCCAAACTACGCGTGGACTTTGGTTCTCAAATCCGAAACTATGTCCTACACCCGTATAAATTGGTAAAGGATAACCGAACCAGTCATGAAACCTCCGATGCTCAAGGCGTCCTTGATGGAGGATTGAATGAATTTATGAAAGCATTCCTTCTTGCACAAAGCGAGGAAAGTGCAAACAAAGAATAAGTTACCAGGCCGAGGAAATAATCTTCGGCCTTTTCATTACTCATCCCTACCATGAGGCTACTGCCCTCTTTCTTTACGCTCGATTTTTTCCTACTCTGCTTGAGTAGTTTTCTGTTTTTTTCGAGTTTCAACATGATCATTTCAGAGCTGCCGGCATACCTCAGCTCCATGGGAGGAGAGTCCTATAAGGGATGGATTATAGCCCTTTTTACCCTATCTGCTGGACTATCAAGGCCCTTTAGCGGTAAGCTCGCCGATAAAATTGGCCGAATTCCTGTCATGATCTTTGGAGCAGGTGTCTGTTTCGTGGTTGGCTTAAGTTACCCCCTCCTTCACTTTGTAAGTGGTTTTTTGTTTCTCCGATTTGCACATGGTTTTTCTGCAGGCTTCACCCCAACCGGTACATCGGCCTATGTTGCCGACACGGTTCCATTTGCTCAACGTGGAGAAGCCTTGGGAACTCAATCGCTTTTTGGATCCTTGGGAATGGCTGCTGGACCCGCGCTAGGAGGATGGATAGCCAGTATCTGGCCCCTCAATGTACTCTTCTATGCATCAGCCTTTACTGCAATTTTTTCAATTCTAATTTTGCTTCGTCTGAAAGAAACACTGCCTAAAAAAGAACCCTTCAGACTACGCCTATTTAAGTTGGATAAAAACGAAATCCTGGAAAAAAGGGTACTACTTCCGTCTAGCATCCTTTTTCTCTCTGTCTTTTCCTTTGGGGTGGTGCTTACCTTGATTCCTGACCTTTCTAGCTTCCTTGGCATCAAAAATAAAGGGCTATTCTTTGCCGTTTTTACACTCTCCTCCCTTGGTATTCGATTGATTGCTGGGCGAGCATCCGATCGAGTAGGAAGAGTAAAGGTGATGCGGGTAGCGAGTATCGTCATGGTGTTGGCCATGATTGCCGTGGCTTTTGCAACAAGCAAAATCATGTTGCTTGGTTCTGCCGTACTTTTTGGAGCAGCAGTAGGCATGTATAGCCCCACCACTACCGCTTGGGTGGTAGATCGCTCCCTCGAAAACTTTAGGGGTAGAGCATTAGCCACCATGTATATTTTCCTTGAATTAGGAATTGGACTAGGTGCTCTGGTTTCCAGCTGGTTGTATAACAACAAGCCAGAAAATTTTCAAATAGCCTTTCTCTTTTCAGCAGGCATCGCTTTTCTCGGATTTCTAATTTTGATTTTCATCAAAAGTGACCGAGAAATTAGCGCTGACTTAGTATCCTAGGTAGTCACTTTTCCGAGGGATGGCGAGTATGGATTTTTGTCGGCCATTGTAATAAGTCACCTTTTTTCCATCAAAATAAGCCCCTTCTTCAAGCAAAACGCGAACATCTTTGTTCCATTCTT
This sequence comes from Bacteroidia bacterium, assembly GCA_964202605.1. GTDB lineage: Bacteria > Bacteroidota > Bacteroidia > Cytophagales > Cyclobacteriaceae > Algoriphagus. The sequence goes on from CAXNJN010000033.1 coordinate 2,502, forward strand.
TTACAAAAACTACGGCATTCAACTCGATGGCATAGCCTGTGTAGGCATGCATCGGAAAATCCCCCGCTCCAGGCGTATCCCCTTGGTTGTCCCACATCCCAATGGTCGGCCCGGCTGAATGTCCATAATATCCCAAGGGATGGGTGTAGATGGTACCTCGGATGCCTTCTTTTTGCATTTGGTCTCGTGCAGCCTTCAAGATTTGATTGCCTGTTTTACCCACTACAAAATTGGTGGTCAAAATATCTTGCAGCCTATTTCCCACCTTCAAGGCATCTTGCAGGTAACTCGGAACTTCTGTCTCCCCAGCCTTAAGTACATAGGCCAATTCTTGCGTATCGGTATTCAGGCGCAAATAGCTGATCCCAAAATCAATGTGAAGCAAGTCTCCCGGAAGAATCACCGCATCACTTGGGCGAATTGCAAAGGATCTAGAAGCTTCTTGCGAGCTAGGATCCGGCCGTTGAATATCTACTGTTGGGTGAAACCAGGTGTCCAGTTTCATCTCCTTGATTTTCTCTCTGTAAAACCACACCACATCCTCCGTTGTGGTCACTCCAGGGGTGATCACCCGATCGGACAGCCCTTCAGCAATGATGTAATGCGCCAATTCTTGAATGTGCTTGTAAGCGGCCATTTCTGCTGCTGTTCTTGTTTCCAACCAGCGCACGGCTAGCGTTTGGGCAGAAACTACTTTGGCTTGGTCTTGCGCAGGAAGGATCCGCATCAACTCTTCGTAATCGAAATGCGTAAGCCCATCGGCATGTCCATAATCCTTGGAGAAGTTCAAACCGATTTTTTTAGGTTTCTTGGCTTCAATAATTTCAAGTAAAGCCTTCCACTGATCTGGTTGTGCTTCGGGATTCCAAGCTTTCTTAAATGATTTACCCACATCGTAGCGCGCCACTGCGTAGGTTTCTACGGGAGCATTTGGACTCGGCTGGTACATGATTAGGATGGTTCGTCTCCGTGCAGCGTGCCAGGTAGCAGGCAAAAGCGTACGGATAACCGGATCCTCATTGTATTCGCGGGAAACGACGATCCAAAAATCAATGCCCGTCTCGGTCATTAAGGTAGGCAATACTTGCTGGATGCGATCTTCCAACCAGGAATCCACCACAGCTGCCTGCTCACGAACAGAGAGTACAGCTGGCCCTTGGGCAAAAACTGGATAAAGAAAAAGAGAAAAGGCGATGGAGAGCAGTAGTCGATTCATAAAGAAAGAATTTTGAATCGTTAAGATACTTCTTCCCTCCTAAAAAACACAGCCGCAACTGGAAAATTAGGAAGTAGCAGGTAGCTCAATCTTGGCTTTTATCTTCTTTTTGCTGAGCTGATCAAACCGATACAATAACATGCCAGCGGTAAGTGTAAGACCAATTAACAAACCGATCCAAATTCCTTTTTCTGCAAAGCCCATCGTAAATGCAAGGAAATATCCGAGCGGAAGTCCAAGGCCCCAGTAGGCTAAAAAAGTGACTACAGTGGGCACCTTGACATCTTCTAGACCACGAAGTACACCCAAGCCTACCACTTGGATCCCATCTGAAAGTTGGAATAACCCTGCCAAAACCAATAGCGAAGCGGCCAAGGAAATGACCTGCGGGTCATCAATGTACAGCGTAGGTAGCAAAAACCGGAGCACAAAAAATAGAAGCGCACACACAAACATAAAGGTAGCCACCAGCCCGAAAGCAACCATTCCAGCCTCCCGCATTCCTTTGTAGTCTTCTTTGCCAATGTAGTGACTGACACGAATCATCCCAGCTGTAGCCAATCCTGTTGCCATCATGTAACTGATGGAAGCCAAGTTTAAAGCAATTTGATGTCCAGCAAGTGCATTGACACTTATCCAACCCATCATGATGGCCGCTGCACTGAAAGCGGATACCTCAAAAATAAATTGAAAGCCCGTAGGAACACCTATTTTCAAAATCCGCTGGCAAAGGGTCCAATTGGGTTTGAATCGAAAAATTTTAATTTTAAAGTCCCTGTAGCGCTTGGAGGTAAGCACATAGGCTCCCATCAGCACCATCATCAAAACACGTGAAATTAAGGTTGCCCAGGCTGCTCCCAAAAATCCAAGCTCAGGAAATCCCCAATGACCCCAAATCAATAACCAATTCAAAAATACATTGACTAAGTTGGTAGCAATGGTGATGAACATGGCTTGCTTGGTCTGCGAAAGGCCTTCGACAAACTGCTTGAAAGCTTGAAACACCATCAGCGGAACCAGTGAAGCTGTAATAATCAATAAAAATGGTAAGGCCAAAGCTTCTACTTCTTCAGGCTGGTTCAACAGTGATAGACTTTGAGAAAACAAAAGCACAAGACCAAACAAGACTACCCCTGCTAAAAAATTGATAAGCAAGCTATTGCTAAATAACCTAAAGATTTGATTGGTCTTTCCCTTGCCATAGGCATTTGAAACCAAGGGTGTCAATCCCATCGAAATCCCGATTCCAAACATGAGCGCAACAAAAAAAATACTATTGGCTAGAGAGGATGCCGCAAGTTCCAATGCGCCTAGGCGTCCTACCATCATGGAATCGGCTACCCCAACGGCTACCTGTCCCAGTTGGCTAAGCATCACTGGATAGGCTAAAAGAAAGGTGGTTTTTACTTGTTCCCGTACTGCCATAGTTCAATATCCCAATGCTCTCGCTACCCGAAAAATCGCAATTACCGACAAGGAATCGGTGATTTTTCCAGTCATCCCCCATTCTAAAGCCTCCACAAAAGGAAGTTTTTTAATGCTAATGTCTTCCGTGTCTTCAAATTCTGGTTCTCCCTCGGTAAGTCCCTGAGCCAGAAAAATATAGCCTACCTCGTCAGTTACCGAGTTGGACGTATGAATCAACTGCAGCTCAGTCCATTGGCTAGCAGTAAGTCCTGTTTCCTCTTTCAATTCCCGCTTGGCAGAAGCAAGCGTATCCAATTCCAAGGGACCACCACCCATGGGCACTTCCCAGGAGTAGGCATCAAGCGCATAGCGGTATTGACCTACCAACCAGGTATTCCCTTCTTCATCAATCGGCAGAATGGCAATGGCTTTGTTTTTGAAATGGGTTTTCCCATAAATCCCATCCTTACCCGCAGGGGTAATCACTTCGTGATGCTCCACACGAATCCAAGGATTCTCATATACCGTTGCTTTGGACTTAGTTTTCCAGGGGTTTTCTATCATGGCATTCAAAAAAAAAGGGTGGCATAGCCACCCTAATTATTCTTTTTGGCTAATTAAGCAGGAATTGGAAGTACTTTGGAATCCTTAAAAGTAGAAAGAATCACCATGGATTGCATGGAGTCCACTTCTTTGATTTCAGAAACCTTTTCAAGCATCAATTTTTGATAAGCCATAATGTCCTTGGCAATAATCTTCAAAATAAAATCGCCTGTTCCAGTGATGTGGTGACATTCAATCACCTCTTGAATCAGGTTGATTTCTTTCATAAATGCATCAATATTTCCTTTGTTGTGTCCAACCAAGCTTACCATTACAAAGGTGCTTACACCTAAGCCAATTTTTTCTGGATCCAACTTCGCGTGGTAACTCTTTATAATCCCAGATTGCTCCAATTTCTTCACACGCTCCAAGGTTGGAGCTGGAGAGAGCCCTATATCCTTAGAAAGCTGTGCATTGGTGATTTTGGCATTGCTTTGAAGTATTTCCAAAATACTTCGGTCAATTTTATCAAACTTAATTCGAATGCTACTATCCATTTTTTTGCGCTTTACAGAATATTATGTGGTGCAAATTTACAATAAATGATGAAAGTTCTATGAGTAAGCAAATGTTTTTTAAGGTGAAATCCGAATTTTGTTAAAGATTACGAACAATAAAACAAATAATCCACTTATTTGGACCCCATTATTCCACGAATTCAAATTATCTATGGCAAACGGAGAAAAACAAAGGTTAGTAGATCTTACAGTTTATTCTTTTTAATAAAATCTCTCGCTTCCTGATGCGCCGGATGCTTTCGTTTGGCATACCTTTTCACTTGATTGAAATAGGTTTTTGCCAAAGCTTTATTTTTTTCGGCAGTAGCAATCTTTCCTAAAGAAATCAAGGAGAACAAATAATAACCACTCTCCTGAGATTCCGATTCTTCTCCGATAGTTGCGGTCTTTGAATAATAGCGCTTTGCTTCAATTGTATTTCCTATACGGTAAAAATATTCTCCTAAATAAAATGCAGCATAGCGACCACTCGTGGCTTCGTATCCAAATTGCTTCTTTTCTAACCGATCCAAGATTTCTAAGGATTCCTGCATGGCCTGCGTCCACTTTCCCGTCGTGTAGAGGTAACGTGCATAAGAACGGTGAAAATAGGGATTGTTAGGAAATTTTTCGTGCAAGTATTCCACAATTCGCAAGGCATCTTCTGGCCTATTCTCCTCTGAACCGTACAATCTAAATAGGAAGTACTGCGCTTCAACTCGTGTGTAGAAAGCGTTAGATGCTACCTTTTCCAGTTGCGATAGACCCAGCTTTTTGTTCCCCTTTGGAAAAAGTGCTAGCACGGGCTTCAACAAGGGATAATGTTCAGGAATCCATACTGAAAAATAATTAAACAAGGCATCACCCAAGAGGAGCTCGGGGTTAAACTCCTGTTCTCCTCGACTCATTTCCATGTACTTCAAGGCATTTTTTCCAGCAAATGTGGCCTTAGTCCAACTTTTACGTTCGCTGTACAAGCGCCCTTGAAATCCATGCCCTGCAGCTAAAAAAAATGCTGCTTCCTTATTTTTAGGGTTTTGCTCCAACATTTTTTCAGCTTTTGCATTGGCACGATCCAGGTACTGTATGAAAATATTGTCGTACCGCTTGTTGTCGACATTAATTTCGATTCGCCACCAGTAGCCAATGGCCATCAGAAAGTCCGGTAAGGGATGCTCAGGATATTGGTACATGATCACAGCAAAATCCCGCTCCGCCGTAGCGAAATCAAAATTATACATGCTGTTAATCGACTTCGTAATTCGGTATTGCAGTCCCCTATCCAAAAGCAAATAGGGACTATTTGCAGTTCCTGGCGCTTGTGCCTGTACCCTTTCAACAGGGAGGCTCACGAAAAAAAGAAAAAAAGCAAGCAGATGAAAGACCTGACGCATAGCTCTTAGTTGGTTTACAAGGCAAATCTACGGCGAATTCCAAACAATCGTTTAGATTTACTCCATTAACCTAAGAAAATGGCAACAGCAGCATCTCCATTGGCCCAAAAAATTTCGGAAGCACTAGATTTTGATAAACGGCTATTCTTTGTACTTCTGGTTATTATCTTTCTTGTAATTAGATACTTGACAAATACGCTCATTCTAGAAGCTATCCCAGATTCGGAGCAACTCGATGCGCAGGGTGATCTGCTATTTTTTCACATTTTTAACACGCTCAACTACCTTTGGACACCCTTTGCGCTGCTCTGGAAGTTTACGGTCATCGCCTTTCTTTTCTGGTCCATAGGCCTGACGATCGGATACAAAGTAAAATTCAAAGCACTATGGCAATTTGCCTTGGTAGCCGAACTCATCTTTATTTTTCCCGAACTCTTACGCCTTTTATGGTATCTGAATCCAACGGGAACAGTTAGTTACCTAGAAATCCAAAATTTTGAACCCTTATCCGCTCTCTGGCTTGTAGGTCCAGAAAATGTACACGAACGATTTCACTACCCGCTATCGCTCCTAAACCTATTTGAAATTGGATATGGAGCCACTTGGGTACTTGGATTTCATACCGTCAGTCGTAGAAGTATACAAGAGAGCATCCCTGTGGTGCTGCTTTCCTATTTCCTCCCCTTACTGCTTTGGCTGGCATTTTATGCTGCCTCGTTCCGCTAGGCCGGCTTTAACTTTTTAGCGTCTCCCCGACATCGGTCGGAGCAATACTTGACTTCCTCCCAGTTTTTTTCCCATTTTTTCCGCCAAGTATAAGGACGGTTACAAACCACACAGATTTTAGAAGGTAAATGTTGCTTTTTCATCTCAGGACCAGCGTTTAGAAAGGGTATGCTTGGCCAACACGCGCACCGCATCGGCTACAACTTCAGGAGCCTTTTGAGCCGCCCAGATGCGGTCTCTAGCCTCGGATGCTGCCTTTTCCACGTCGACTATGGGATAAGGGTACGTTTCACCATAGGCAAAATCTAGCCCCTGCAACTCTATAGGAGTCAGTTCCCAGGGTGTATGCAAAAATGCAAGGGGAACAGGCGCCAGCTCAGGCAGCCACTTGCGAATAAAGATGCCATCGGGGTCCTGTTCCTGAGATTGCTTGATGGGATTATAGATCCTCACGGTGTTGATGCCCGTGACACCAGCCTGCATTTGAAGTTGGGGATAGTGGATGCCAGGCTCAAAATCTAAAAATACCTGCGCCAGGTGTGCGGAGCCAGACTTCCAAGGTTGGCCCAAATGATGGGTTAGAAAAGACACCACCATGGCACGCATGCGGAAATTGAGGTAACCTGTCTCGCGCAGGCAGCGCATGCAGGCATCCACGAGGGGAAAGCCCGTTTTACCCTCTTCCCATGCCTTGACCCAAAGAGGCTGTAGGACATAGGGAAAGGACAAAAATCCACGGTTGATGGGCTCTTTTTCCATACGGGACTCCATCTCAAATTTTTGGATAAAGTGACAATGCCACTTCAAGCGGGACAGGAAATTAGCCAGGTTACGGGCCTGAAAACCAGTTGCTGCCTTTTCTGTAGCCGCTTGAAACACTTCCCGATGTGAGAGGCATCCCCAGGCTAAATAAGGAGATAGTCGGCTACAGCCTGTTCGGCTTCCTTCGGGTTTGCTGATCTGTTTGCTGTAATTTTTGACACGCTCTTCTAAGAAACTTTTGAGGTACTTCCGCCCCTTACTTTCTCCTCCAGGCTGCATTTTTTCGTTTGAAACGGTCCATGACTCAGGCAGGGTGGCTAAAACATGTTCCAGCTGCTGATCAGCAGGAATGGGAACGAAGGTAGCCTGTTCTAAGGGAGGATGTGCCAGCGGCGCAGTCATGAATGCCTGCCAAAAAGACTCCCACCCCCTTCTGTTTTTTCGTTTGCGCTGCACCCCCTGCTGCTGGTATTCTTTCCAAGGGATGCCCTGGGCACTGAAATAAGCTGCCATCTCCCGGTCTCGGGCATAAGTGACCGCAATACCCGTTTCCTGATGAGAATAGACGGCCTGTATGGAATAGTCTTGCTGGATTTGGATAAAAGCCGTTTTTACTTCGGCTCTAACGATTAGTAGATTGGACTGCAAGGAAAGTAATCGCTGCTCCATGTCTTTGAGGCTTTCACACACAAAGCGCCAATGCCGATCGCTGCTTTGGGGGGCTGCCAACAAGGAAGGCTCGAAGCAGTAGAGCAGCAAAATCGGAAATCCTTCGGCAATGGCTGCCACCAAGGGGGCATGATCACTTAGCCTCAAATCACGCTTTAACCAAACCACCGAAATTTTCATCCACAATAAAACTTTACAGTCGCTTCAAAGTTTAACTTGCATGAATAAAATAAAGGAACTTTCTCCAGAAGACGTCGACCGCATCATCGAAATGGCCTGGGAAGACCGCACCCCTTTTGACGCCATCCTCAGCCAATTTGGCATCACTGAGGGAGAAACCATCGAACTGATGCGCCGCAGCATGAAGCAGAGTTCCTTCAAAATGTGGCGTGCACGCGTACAGGGCCGTGCTACCAAGCATAGCAAAAAATCGCCCGAGGACCTCCTTACCTTCAAATCCCGGATGCAAAAAGGAATTGCATTGAATAAAATGTCCAAGCGCTAACAAAAAAGCCTTTCCAGTTGGAAAGGCTTTCTTTTGATCAAACAAAAAGATCAAACGGTATCAAATGGCCATCTCATGATGCCTCCGGACAGATTTTTTACATTTTCAAACCCTTCTACACCCATGATTTCACAGGCCTGACCGCTACGATTGCCACTTCGGCAGTAGATCAAGTAAGTTTTGTCTTTGGGAAGATTTTTGATTTGAGACACGAAGGTGGATGACATGATGTCGATGTTTCGTGCACCACGAAGCTTGCCTCCAGCAAATTCTCCTGCAGTCCGCACATCAATGATCACCGTATTGGGCTGGATCATTAGGTCGTGAAAAGGACCCGCTGGAATATCTTCGTATTTTTTGGCTTTGGAAGTAAAGAAATTAAACATAGTCGTTGTTGTTTAGCTTGACAAAGTTACGACGACAAGTACCTGAACTTCGGTAATAAAAGTCACGCTAAAGTCTTAGACAGCCTTATTTATTCTTCTTTTTTGGACGGCTAGCACCCCCAAGCGAATCAATAAAATCCAAGGTGCACCATGCCAGAGCAAATCAGCCCAATCCATTAGCCCCATACCTACCGCGCCACCGGCCACCCAACGGATTTTACCGAGTAAGTGTGGCTCTGGAAAAAAAGGCGCCAAGCCCAATAGCAAACAAAAAAACAGCACCATTTTCAGGTTATTGTAGAATTTGGGCGGCTTTACTTCTTGCTGTTCCATGGATGGGTAAGTTGCTGTAAAAATGTTTTTGGGAAAGTTTCTTGATCCTCAAAACCCAACCGCTCGTTTGGGTTTTGATTGGGAATATACGCTGTACCAAACAAGTAGTCCCAGAGGCTGAGCGAAATCCCATAATTCACTCCATGAGTTCCAGCAGGAACATCCTTGGCATGGTGCCACAAATGCATGACCGGATTATTCAATACATACTTCAGTGGGCCGTAGGTGATTTTCACATTCGCATGGTTCAAATGACCAATCAAAATGGTAACCAAGTGTAGGATGAAAAAGTCATCCAGCCCAAAGCCAATCATGGAAAGTGGAATGTATTGGACCGATTTGTAGACAATCGTCTCCATCCAATGGTAGCGCAAGTGCGCCGCAAATCCCATCTGCTCAACCGAATGATGCACTTTATGAAACTCCCAAAGCCAAGGGCTGTAATGAAGCCAGCGGTGCACGTTCCACTGAATAAAGTCAGCCACCATAAATAGAAGCAGGAATTGCGACCAAACTGGCCAGGAGGCAATTTGGAATGCAACTAGATTGGTGATCCCAAAAAGCGCTAGGAAATCGTTGAATGCCTCAACGGCTACATTGGATACCGCATTGTAGCCGATCAAGGAGAAAAGGAAAAAGTTGAAAAACATGTAGAAGCCATCCAACCAAAAATCGGCTCGAATGGCAGCTTGATTTTTGCGCCAAGGGAAAACCAATTCAAGACCCCAAACCACTAGAGAGATCCCCAATAGCCACCAAAAATAGTTGTGCCATGAGGGGAACAGAATTTCCGAACTGAGGTAATTCCAATACCCATAATAGCCATCTAAGAAGACCTGAATATATTCCTGCATAGCGGTCTAAATTGCCAATAATTCTTTTGTAATGATGTAAATTCCCATTATTAACACAAACCAACCGAATCCTGTTTTGAGAACCCTCTCATTTATTTTCTTCGATAATGCACTGCCAATAAAAATACCTACAATTGAAAGACCAGTAAACATGATTAAAAGTGGCCAATCAATGGTTTGGGTCGATAAATCTCCCAAAAATCCGATTAAGGATTTGGCAGCAATGATCACTAAAGAGGTACCAACGGCCATTTTCATAGGTAGCTTGGCCAGCAAAACCAATGCTGGAATGATCAAAAATCCTCCTCCAGCACCTACAATTCCCGTGATCAGACCTACTGCAGATCCTTCCAAGGCAATCATCGGAAAATTAAATTTAATCGCCTCTTGTCCATCTCCATCCCCATCATTTTTACTTCGAATCATGGAATAAGATGCCACTAACATAATTAAACCAAAGAACACCATGATCCCAATGTTCTTGGTAATAAGGGATTCACCTATTGAAAACAAAGGATCAGGAAGTGCCGGTACCAGAAATTTTCGTGTTAAAAAAACGGCAATGAATGAGGGGATGGCAAATACCAAAGCAGTTTTGTAATTCACCAAACCTTTTTTCATGTAAGTACCAGCGCCTACTAAGGAAGTACTACCAACCACAAATAAGGAATAGGCAGTGGCCAAGACAGGATCAATTCCTAAAATATAAACAAGAACAGGAACGGTTAAAATAGATCCCCCGCCGCCAATCAGACCTAAACTGACACCAATCAAAATTGCGGCAGCAAAACCAATGATCACAATACTATCCATTCAGGAGGCAAGTTAGAATTTACTTCTCAAAAGTAGTGCCCCCGGCTCCCAAAAAGCGGTGACAAATGTTACCCGACTCCCCAGGCCCCTAAACTTTAGCCTTCTAACTTCCTTATACTTCCCTAAGTTTTTTTTTATTCCAGGCCCGCCTGATTTTCAGGCCAGCCTAATTTCCAGGCCAGCCTAATTTCTAGGAATCCCTGGAACTCTTGCTGTTTACCCTACTTTTCGAACCTCTAAATTATTTTCAAGCATGCATTACCTCGTTCCTATTGATTTTTCGGACAACTCTCTCAAAGCTCTTGACTTTGCACTAGCGCTGGCTTCTTCAAAAGTGGATCGCATCACGCTGACCCATGTGGTTGAAACGCACTATGACTTTGCAAGTCAAGTCGAATTTTTCACAAAGCAGCAGCTTCAGGAAGGAAAAAAACGAGGAAAAGAATTGCTTGCAAGCCATGAAGATTCCAAAATCAACTTAAAATTTAAACTAGTAGAAGGGAATCCTGCCCTTCAAATCACCCAGTTGGCCGTAAAACAAAAAGTCGACTTGATCGTGATGGGGACGAAAGGTGCAAGTGGGATTACAAAAACCCTGATCGGTACCGTGGCCGTTTCAGTCGTTCGAGAAGCAACCTGTCCCGTATTGGTCGTTCCTGCAGCAGCATTCAAAAAAAACTTGAAGCAATTTGTTCTAGGATTGGAATTTGCCGATCACGAACCTCCGCTCCTCAACTGGGTAGCCACCCAGGTAAAAAAATGGAAGGGACGCCTTCAGGTGGTCCATGTTCGGGCTACAGAAAAACAACTATTTAAACAGAAACTTTTGGAATTGGGTATGAAGTATCAGCTCAGCAAAAAATACCCAAGCCTAAAACCAGAATTCTTAGCACTAACTGGAGAAAACCCTATGGAAGCATTGAGCACCCACATGAAATCAAAGCTAGGGATATTGGTGATGTGTCATGCACAGCAGGGCTTTTTTGAAGAGCTCTTCACCAAGAGTGATTCCATTCAAATGGCTTTTCATGCCGAGGTACCCTTACTCGTTTTGCGTTAACTATTTGGCAATCAACTCTTCGAAGTCATCTCGAAGGAATAGACTTGATAAATTGGCCAGGTCCCATCAGCGTTTTTCCTGGTTCAAAGGTTATACAGTAAAAAAAAATTAAAAAAGTCTACCTCTAGTCATTTAAACCACAAAATAATCTTTAGCTAAAGTTTCAAAAAGATACTATTCACAGACTAAATTATTTTGAAATAAGAATAAATTGAATTTTATTGCTATAAATCAAACAAATGAAATTCATGAAAAAATTACTGCTATTGAGCGCATTCGTTGCGGCTTCATTCATCACAAATGCCCAACAAAAGGCAGGTAAAATTTTTGTCCAAGAAGACAAAGGAAAAAGCTTCCAATTAGGTTCTGAAAAAAGTGTCCAAACAGTTTTGAAAGCGGTTGACGCATTCAATGCCGTTGACCACGACGCAGAAGTTTTACTTTGGTCAGATGAATATGTTAAAAGAGGTGGGGAAGGTCATAAGAAAAGTATGGAAACATTAAAGTCTGTGAGCAACAAACCAATGGCCATGGTACCTATCAAGGTAGAAGGTTCTAGTAATGAAATCGTCCTGGTTCAATCGACGGAAGACCGAGTTTTTAAAAATGGATCAAAACAAAGCTTAAATTTATTTGAGATGTTTTTCATTGACGAAGCTGGAAAAATCGAAAACATGGTACAATACTCTTCTATTCCTGCAACAAATGAATTCGGTAAAACCTCTGGCGGAAAATACATCGAAAGTACTCCAGGATCTGAGGCAAATGGGAGAGCACTCCAATTTTCAAACCGCGGTGAAGTCGCTGCGATTGAAAATTGGGCGAAAGCAAACAATGCGATGGATGTCCAAGGAGTATTTGCTGTATTGGCAGATGTCGTAACGGTAAATAATATTGATGGATCAATCCACAAAATGACCAAAGAAAGCCTTTCTTCCTGGTTCGCCAATTACGCGTCTATAGATTGGAAACCCATTATTATTCTTCCTTTTAAAATAAAAGATACCGATCCTGCTTCAGGAATTATGGTATACTCCACAGAGAAACGTGTAAAAAAAGATGGTACCGTTTGGGAAAAAAATCTAATGGAGATTTTCAGCTTCAACTTGGACGGAAAAATCGATACAATTACTCAGTTTTCGAGAGAAAAATCGAAATAATTAAATCCATTGATCGATGCGAAATTCCGCATCAACAAAAAATAAAATACATAAAAATAAAAAAAAGGTTTAGCAAATTTGCCACCAGAAACCACCTCAAATGAGGTGGTTTTTTTTTATGGCAGTGGTATCAAATTGGGTAGCATAAGAGGGGTTTTCAGGTGCCTTTACTCGTTTTGCGTTAACTATTTGGCAATCAACTCTTCGAAGTCATCTCGAATGTAGATGACGTTTCGACCCAATTCGATCCATTTTTTGTTTTCCAATTGCTTCAAAAGCCTAGAAATCACCTCTCGAGCAGTTCCCAATTCATTGGCTATTTCTTGGTGGGTGGTGTGCAATTCATTGGACTTCAATTGCTTCATCTTCGTGACAATGTAGTGCATCAAACGCTCGTCCATACGCTTGAAAGCCACGGCATCCAATACGGTCAGCAACTCTTGAAAACGGTGTTGGTAGGTGGTCGAGACAAAATCCTTCCATTGCTTGAATTCATCCATCAGCTGCTCATGAACTTGAATTGGGATAAAAAGCATGGAGGCTTTCTCTTCTACTATCGCTTTGATTTCACTCGGTCTTGCAGCGGAGCAGCAGGTCAAGGAAAGTGCGCAAGTTTCTCCCGCCTCTAGATAATACAAAAACAACTCCTTCCCATCTTCGTCCATGCGCATGATCTTGATCGATCCCGCCAAGACCAAGGGCACTGCCTTGATAAATTGTCCAGGCTCCATCAGCGCTTTTCCCGGTTCAAAAGTTGAAAACTGACCCTTCTCCAACAAATGATCAAGGAGCTTTGGATCTGTTAAATTGGGAAGTGCTTTTTTTAGTTCTTGCGCTGTCATAAACTAAAAGTACAGAACTAAATTGATATTGGCCTGAAAGTATCCCCTGTGAGTCATTTCTTGGCATAGAATAAATAGCCTCAAAATCGGTATTCCTGTTCCCAAGCTTTGCCTATTACACGGGATAGATAACCCTAAATCTAATTCAGTTAAAACATCAGGCATTTGTCCCCTGCCGGCGATAAAAACCGCCACTTATCCTTTTCCATCACCATTTTTTGCGAGGATTAGCTAGTTTTGTAGGTCTTAGATCTCATGACCTCCTGGAAATTTAGTTTACTTACTTCCCTATTTTTAATTGCTTGGATACGATCTGAAGCGCAGGAAGTGACTGTATTCGATGCCGAAAGTCAGAAACCTCTTCTTGGAGTGCTTATCTCTTCCAAAGAACCAAAAACCAATACGCTTACAAACGAAGCCGGCAAGGCAAATATTGCTTCCTATTCGTCAAAAAAAGAACTTTCATTCACCTTACAAGGCTATCAAAGCCAAAGCCTAAATTGGGAGCAACTGCAAGCTGCAAACTTCAGCGTTTACCTGATCCCTAGCCCATTTACACTGGAAACAACCGTGATCTCTGCTTCTCGATGGAACCAAAATGCCCAAGATGTCCCAGGCAAAATCAGCCAATTGGATTCCAAATGGCTTGATTTCCGGAACCCCGCCAACACAGCCGATTGGCTTGGTTCTTCAGGAGAAATTGTAGTTCAGAAAAGTCAGTTGGGAGGCGGCAGCCCGATGATTCGAGGATTTTCGGCCAACCGACTCCTCTATTCCATTGATGGGGTGCGGATGAATACGGCTATTTTCAGAAGTGGAAATTTACAGCAAGTGCTCTCCATAGACCCTTTTTCCCTGCGAAATACAGAAATACTTTTTGGACCTGGTGCAGTATTGTATGGATCAGATGCCATAGGTGGGGTGATTGTCTTTCAAACCCTTTCTCCCGATCTCGGTACCAAGAAACTAAAAGGTAATGTAGTGACCCGCTTTTCATCTGCCTATTCCGAACAAACCCTTCATGGAGATTTTAGCTATGGGAAAGGGAAATGGGCTTTTCTTAGCAGTGCAAGCTATTTTAAGTTTGGAGACCTGACCATGGGTAAAAACCAAGGACAATCTTCCTACCTCAGAACCTCTTTCATACAGACAGCAAATGGAGTGGATCAAGAAGTCACCAATCCCCAATCCAGAAAGCAGATTGGCACAGGCTACCATCAGATCAATTTGATGCAGAAAATCAGACTACAAACTTCCAAAAACTCCACATTGGATTACGGTTTTCATTACGCTACAACCAGTGATATCCCTAGATATGATCGCCTTATTGAAAAAAGAGATGGTAAATTAAGGTTTGCTCGCTGGGACTATGGGCCCCAAAGGTGGATGCTGCAGCAACTTAGCTGGAATCTGAATGCACCCACTCGTGCCTGGGATCAGGTAAAAGTCATTTCTGCATACCAGTTTTTTGAAGAAAGCCGAATCGATCGACGCGTAGGAAACACTACAGAATTCCGAAGAACAGAAAAAGTACATGCCTACTCGCTCAATGTGGATGTACTCAAAACCTTACGTTCCACCCATTTTTTCAACTATGGAATCGAAGCCGTTGTCAATTCCGTGTTGTCTAACGGGATTGCTACCGACAAGAGCACAGGTAAAAAATCACCTGCTTCTTCCCGTTACCCACAAGGTACCTGGGCCTCCTGGGCGCTTTATGGCAACTACACCACCGCATTATCCCCAGAATGGAAAATGCAGGCAGCAATGCGTTACAATTTGAATAGCGTCTCTTCCGATTTTTCAAAAAATCTAGACTTCTATCCCGTACCGGTTACCTCCTTTAGGGATCGCTATCCCTCCCTAACGGGAAACCTTGGCTTTGTCTACCAACCTACTCCTAGCTTCTCCATTTCCCCGCAGCTAGCAACTGGGTTTCGAGCACCAAATGTGGATGACTTAGGGAAAATTTTTGATTCGCAGCCAGGAATCGTCTTGGTACCCAATTCAACCCTTCTTCCAGAATATGCCTACAATGCAGAACTCAATCTCAATAAACAGCTGGGAGGAAAAGTAAAGATCGACCTCACAGGGTTTTACACCCTTCTGGACCGAGCCATGGTACTGCGACCGAGCACCTTGAATGGGCAAAATCAATTGATTTATGACGGTGAATTGAGCAACGTTTTTTCGCTTCAAAATGCTGCCTTCGCCAAAATAAAAGGAATACATGTCGGATTTGAAATTGCTTTGAGCAAAAACATGCTTCTCACCTCCAAATACAATTGGCAGAAGGGTGTGGAGGAATTGGATGATAAAACAACGAGTCCATCCAGACATGCTGCCCCGGCATTTGGATTAACTAAAATTCGCTACCAATCTAATAAAGTGAGTTTGGAACTATCCAGCCAATACAGTGCCGCTATGCCTTTTGAAAAAATGCCTCAGGAAGAGATTACTAAGCAAACAATTTATGCCGCAGACTCGAATGGAAATCCTTACTCGCCTTCGTGGTTGATTTTTAACCTTTCGACACGGTATGACTTGAGTCCCCACTTTCAGATTAATGCAGGCATAGAAAACATCGGTAACCTACAATACAGAGGTTACAGTTCTGGAATTGTCAGCCCCGGACGTAATTTTCAAGTAACGGTCAAAGGAACTTTTTAAGGCCTCTAACTACTATTTGCTATTCAGACTCAACATCGCGTAACCGGTCTAAAATTTTCTGAATATCCGCTTTTTGATAACTAACCAAAGAAAACAAGGGTTGAAGTTCAATGCGGTAAGCTGTGGACCGTGGACTGCGGTCTGTGAACGATTATCCGCAGTTTAAATAGGCGTGCTAAGCAACTGGTATGATTGCGGATAATCACCTAAAAATTCTTCTTTATTTTTCTTTAGATTCATTCCAAATAATACTACTTTTGGGTATAGGATTCGTACTTATCCATGACCGCAGACCAACTCCATCTCAATCAAACTGGACGAATAGTAGAAATCAGTTCCTCTCCATTAAAAATCAATTTGATGGAATTGGGTTTTCTTCCTGGAAAACAGCTGACCCTACAGCACAGAGCACCTTTGGGAGGTCCATTGGCTTTTCAGTTGGAGGAAACCCTCCTTGCCTTGCGGAAAAATGAAGCGGCATTGATTCGAATCGAAGTGATCTCCTGACCATGGCTGCAAAAGAACTTTCCGAAGTACATTCTCCGCCTAGAATTGCAATCATTGGCAACCCCAATGTTGGCAAGTCCACCATTTTCAATTACCTGACGGGTCTCAATCAAAAAACTAGCAATTATCCAGGAGTAACAGTAGATAAAAAAACAGGAACTCTACAGATTGAAGGAGAGCACTTTGAAATCCTCGATCTTCCCGGCACCTACAGCCTGTTTCCCAACTCCGAAGACGAGATCATTGCACACCGGGTATTGAATAATCCCGAGCTTGAAAAAAGACCAGATTATGTCTTGATGGTGATTGATTCCACCCAACTTTCAAGGGGGTTATTTCTTGCTACTCAACTGATTGATTTGGGTGTAAACCTGACCATTTTATTGAATATGTCAGATTTAGCTGCTGCAAAAAATATTGAGATTCGCAGCTTTGAGCTTTTCAAACAACTAGGAGTCCCCATCCTTCAAACAGATGCACGAAATCAAAAAGGGCTAGAACGCATCAAGGAGCTCATCCACCAACGAAATTTTTCAAAAGCTCCCCAATTTGTAGATATTTTGAAGGTAGTACCTCCTTCCATTCTAGGCCTTGTCAGAGAAAAATTTGAACTTGAAAACGATTACCAGGCCTATCAAATGATTCGTTTTGGTGCCAAAGACAAGGCTATTTCAGAAGAAAAACGAAATTGGCTCGCTCAGGTACTGGAAGAAAATAAATTCAACTTAGAAGAGGTTCAGCTAGAGGAAACCAAGATTCGCTACAAGAAGATTACGGAATTGCTGACCAAAGCCTTAACAAAAAAATCCTCTCCCAAAGCCAAATCCTCCTTTGACAAGGTAGTATTACATCCATTCTTTGGCTACTTGGTTTTCATTGGGGTATTGCTTTTAATCTTCCAAACTCTTTTTTCTTGGGCCTCCTACCCCATGGACTGGATTGATGGGTTCTTTGCCGATGTGAGTGGGCGTGTTTTAGCAACTTTTCCGGAGGGGCCACTGACTCGCTTGCTTGCCGAAGGGATTGTTCCAGGGATTGGTGGAGTGGTAATTTTCATTCCACAAATCGCATTATTATTTGGTTTTTTGGCCATTTTGGAAGATACAGGCTACATGTCACGAGTGGTTTTTCTTCTAGATCGCTGGATGCGTCCCTTCGGACTACATGGCAAAAGCATTGTTCCATTGGTATCCGGTGTAGCTTGCGCTATTCCAGGCGTCATGGCCGCTCGAAACATTTCCAATTGGAAGGAGAAAATGATCACCATATTGGTGACGCCCTTGATGAGTTGCTCCGCCAGACTACCCGTATACATTATTTTGATTGGACTGAGCGTCCCCGATGAACAGGTATTTGGCTTTATCAACCTGCAAGCACTTGCGCTTTTGTGCCTTTATCTTTTAGGAGTATTTGGGGTTTTGGGCACTGCATTCCTGCTTAAAGTGATTTTGAAAACGGATGAAAAGAGTTTCTTGATGACCGAACTCCCTTCCTATCGAATCCCACGATGGAAAGATGTGGGCATCACCATGTTTGAAAAGTCTAAAACATTCGTCTTGGAGGCTGGAAAGGTTATTTTGGCAATATCCGTCGTCCTTTGGGTACTCGCTTCCTACGGTCCACCAAGCACCATGGAAGAGATTCGGCAACAAGGAGTGGTACAGCAGCAACAGGCGAGCAGCCCAGAACAAGTGGCACTTATCGAAGTAGAAACCAATTCCCTACTCCTTGAAAACTCTTTCATTGGCATCATGGGAAGGGCCATTGAACCTGCTATTCAGCCTTTGGGATACGATTGGAAAATTGGGATCGCGCTCATCACTTCCTTTGCTGCTCGTGAGGTATTTGTTTCCACCATGGTCACGATTTACAGCATTGGTGGCGACCTAGAAGACGACTTGACTATTCGGGAAAAACTCGCTGCCCAGGTAAATGCCAGCACGGGCGAGAAAACATTCACGCCTGCCACTTCCTACTCCTTGCTGGTCTTTTATGTGTTTGCCATGCAATGCATGAGTACCTTGGCCGTCGTCAAAAGAGAAACAAAAGGCTGGAAATGGCCAATTATTCAAACGGTTTACATGAGTGCCCTAGCTTACCTTATGGCATTTATCACCTTTCAAATTTTCTCCTAATGGAACAGCAACTCCTCGTCGGTATCGCCCTGGTAGGAGCTACTGCCTACCTCCTCTGGAAGTTGCTGCGCAAACCCACAAGTGGTACAGGCTGTGACAAGTGTGCCAAATCCTAATCTCCCAGGGGAAGGTATGGAATTCCCATTTTTTTTAATCAATATTGGCTTATGCGAAAAATAGCCTTTCAAAGCATACAAACCACCATTTTCTCTTATTTCGGGGTGGTATTGGGCTATATCAATGTCTTGTGGCTCTATCCTTATGCATTGGACACCACGCAATTGGGGACATTTCGCACCATTCAAGATTTGGGATTGCTGCTTGTTCCCTTTGCGCAATTGGGTTTAGGACATGGCATTACACGCTATTTTCCGAAGCTTGAACGAAACCATGCTGCCCTACTGACCTTTAGCTTACTCTTCTCTTTCTTGGGATTTGGGGTAGTATCGCTTCTGTTTTTTGGATTTAAGCAACAGGTGATTTCCCTATTTGCTTTCAATTCCCCAGAGGTCATCAATTTTCTTGGCGTAGCCCTACTTGTAGCCTTATTTTCTGTTTGGAGTAGTGTTTTGGATGCCTTTGCACGTTCCTTTGTCAAAGTGGGCATCCCTACTTTCTTTAGAGAGGTCTTCCTTCGACTGCTCACCTCCATCTTGGTCGCCCTTTACTTGCTCAAATGGATTGATTTTGACCAAGTCATGCAGGGATTAGTGCTTGTATATGGCGCTTCAATGCTTGGCGTAGGCGCTTACATGGCATGGCTAGGCGTATTTAAACTCGATTTTTCTTGGGGACAGTTTCCAGAAGGATTTAAGAGTTCCTTACTAAAATATAGCTTGATCACCTTTTTGGCTACGGCTGCTTCCACACTCATCCTAAAAATAGACTCGGTCATGATCAGCTCCATGCTGAGCTTGGAGGCCAACGCCATCTATTCCATTGCATTTTACATGGCTCTCGTGATTGAGCTTCCCCGGAGAGCAATTTCACAAGTTGCCATGCCCTTGATAGCCGAACATTTTGCACAGCAGCGCATTCAAGAAATCAACCTCCTCTACCGGCAACTATCCAATAGACAGCTCTACATCTGCTTGTTGCTCTTTGCACTTATTTGGACCAATATCGACTCGATTTACCATTTTGTACCCAACCGGGAAATCTACCAAACCGGGAAATGGGTGGTCTTTATTATTGCCCTTGGGAAATTAGTGGATGTAGCCTTTTCATTGAATAGTGAAATTCTGGTGTTTTCCTCCTACTACCGATTTAACCTGATCCTGACCGTAAGCATGAGCGTTTTGCTCGTTGCTGCAAATTATTTTTTAATTCCTGTCATGGGTATAGAAGGTGCTGCATTAGGTTCTGCTGCAGTCATGCTCGCCTACAACGTGGTCAAGTACGGTTACTTAAAGTGGAAGCTTAATTTGGATCCCTTTAGTGTAGAAACGCTAAAAATTTTAATGGTGGGAATTGGAACGGTATCAGCGCTGTATTTGAGTCCTGCTTTAACCAACCCATTCTTATCCATTCTAACTACTTCGCTACTGGTGATAGGGATATTTGTGGGTAGCTCCGTCCTATTGGGTGTGGGAAAAGAAGAGTGGGCGTGGCTAAAAAATAGAGGAAAATAATCCGGGCCTAAGAGTGTTACGAAACCTCTAGTAGTGACAAGATTTGAGCTGCCTTAATTTCGCAAACTTCCACTGTTATCCTGCTTTTTGGGCGAGGCCCTGTCCCGATAGCTATCGGGACGGGGTGAGGCCTGATTTTGAAGGGGGCTTTACTCGGTATTGTTGTTAATTTGTGAAGTTCGAACAAGTCGACGGCCCAGATAGGTCAAATATACGCAACGATGTGCAATCCTGTGTGAAAAAAAAGAATAAAATCACTGAATTTTCATTTCCATCTATTTGGATGAAACATTAAAAACTAAAGACAAAAAACGCCTTAATTCTACCGGGAACCCGATAATTAATTCGAAAGACAGTTGGCTTATTCACTCGGTTTTTCAACAAGAAAAAAATTAATTTTATAGGAACCCAAAGAATATTTTACAACGATTACCTTTACCCTCAGTTACTTTCAAACCTCATGTATCCGATAAAAAAATTGATTGTCTGTCTGGATCAAAGTCCTTTAGATCAGACCTTAATTGCCTTTGCTGGATTTATCGCAAAAGTAAATCAGCTGAAAAAGATTTACTTCGTAAACGTGATCAAAAACTTCTCGCTTCCAAAGGAACTGCAGGAAGAGTTTCCAACCATGATCGAGCGGATGATGGTAGACCGGAGTACCTATATGGAAGAATTGGTTGCTGCCCACTTTCCAAAAATCAAAGGGCTTGACCTAAGCTTTGTGGTGAAGGAAGGAAACCTATCCAAAAAAATCCTCAAGCTTGCTGATGAAAAATCCGCTGATTTAATCCTTTTGGGAAGGAAAGTAGAACTTGTAGGCACTGGAGTAGCTACCCAACGACTATCTCGAAGAGCATCCTGCTCCTTGCTCATCGTTCCTGAGAAAGCCCAACCTAAATTCACCAAGTTATTGGTTCCTAGCGACTTCTCAGAACACTCCAAAAATGCTCTTGAAGATGGAATTTTATGGGCCAAAAAATATGGGAAAGACACGGAATTGTTTTTTCAAAATGTATTCACTGTTCCATCTGGCTATCACTATACAGGAAAAAGTTTTGAAGAGTTTACACAGCTTCTAAAAAATAATGCAGAAGAGAACTTCAAGAAATTTATTCGGAAAATAGATACCAAAGGGGTTCAAATTACCCCAGTTTATACCCCGGATGAAGATGATAATCCTGTCCAGGAGATTGTAGCAGCAGCGGTAAACCTTAAGGTGGACGCCATTTTAATTGGCACAAAAGGAAAAACAGCATCGACTGCGCTCCATATTGGAAGCATGGCCGAGCGACTCATCCAATTTAACAACCGCGTCCCCTTACTTGTGAGCCGACCCAAAGGGAAAAATGCAGGAGTATTAGACTATTTGGTAGAAATCTAAGGTAAATGGGCCTAAGCGATAGATTTTCCAATCAATACCAGACTATAAAAAAAACCTCTTGAGAGTTTAACACTCACAAGAGATTTTTTTTTGAAATGAATTATAAGGCTTCTTCAACCCTTTCCGTCTGAGTTAACCAATCCATTTAATTTTTTCATCAAAGGTGGGAACTACCCTCGTTAATTATGATGAGGATTTTGTTGGTAATGCGCTTTAATCAAGTCAAGCCCATAATCCCCTCCATTAAAATCCCTCCAAACCGTATGGATATGATTTGCGTTGTTTTGGGAATTATCAAATTCAATAAGAAATGATTTTCCTTGTATCCGAAAGTAATGCGCTTGGCCTAGAATAGTAGCACCGGCCCATCCAAACCGGATCGCATCAAAATCTTCCTTCTTTATTTTATGTTTTCTCTCCTTTGCAATCTTTTCAGGCATATCAGCTAAATAGGTAGCAATTAAACTCTCGAGTATAATTCTTTGAGTAACTGACATTTCTTTGGCAGCTATTCCAACTTCCTCTTTCGGATTTATAAACTGAGTATTAGTAATCACAATAGCTGAATTTTCTTTGGGCTTGAAAATCGCTTTACTTTTTTGCGTTTCATCCAAGGAATTGAGCAACTCAAAACCCAAATCCTCTTCTGCCTGAAGTGCCCTAAATCCCTTTTGAGGACCCTCCATTACCGTGGCAGGATTGGCTCCAAAAAAGAAGGGTGCCACAGTCAGCTCCTTCCCAACTACCGTAAAGTTTAGGGCAATATGATGTC
>CAXNJN010000034.1:0-24424 GCA_964202605.1 Bacteroidia bacterium
CCTTCCTGAATTTTTTGTGTATCTGCTTCCTTTTCAGCTGCTTTGAACGCACGCTCAAAATCATCTACTACAGGAACAAGATCCTTCAGTACCTCTTCTGAGGCTGTTTTAATCAAATCAATTCGCTCTTTAGCAGTTCTTTTTCTAAAGTTTTCAAAATCAGAATAGAGGCGGAGGTATTTCTCCTTCAGTTCGACTACCTCAGCAGAAAGTTTTTCTTCCTGGCTTAGGCTATTTTCTTCAACAGGTAGACCCTCAGTAGCGCTAGTCTCTTCTGATTGCAATTCATCTACCTTTAATTCTGCGTCTTGCTGTTCTTGATTTTTAGTTTCCATGTGTATATCGATCGTAGTTGGCTTTTTTTGAACTAACAAGGATTTTGCCAGTCCATCAATGCTGACAAAGTGACGGATTTAGGAGTGAATTGCCTGCCAAATTAAATCCTTAAGTTTTTCCAGGTTGAATTGGCTAATCGAAGAAATGAACACATAGGGAAGATCTTTAGGAATGTCTCTTTCCATTTCTTTCATCAGCTCCTCATCCAGCATATCCACTTTTGAAATAGCGAGCAATCGCTTCTTATCCAAAAGTTCGGGATTGTATTTACGTAGCTCTCCCAACAAAATTCGATACTGGTCTCCAATATCCTTTGCATCGGCGGGAATTAAAAATAGAAGGATGGAGTTGCGCTCAATATGTCTCAAAAATCGAATTCCTAAGCCCTTACCTTCAGCTGCCCCTTCAATAATTCCTGGAATATCTGCCATCACAAAAGATTTGTCGTCTCGATAGCTTACCACCCCCAAATTTGGCACGAGGGTCGTAAATGGGTAATCTCCAATTTCTGGTCTCGCTGCAGAGATGGAAGAGAGCAAGGTGGACTTTCCCGCATTTGGAAAGCCAACTAGCCCCACATCTGCGAGCAATTTCAATTCCAGAATAATCCATTCCTCGATACCTTCTTCCCCCGGTTGCGCATAATGTGGCGCTTGGTTGGTAGAAGATTTGAAATGATCGTTTCCTAATCCTCCACGTCCTCCTTTGGTAAGGATAATTTCCTGCCCATCAGCGGTGATTTCAAAACGCTTTTCTCCAGTTTCTGCATCCTTAGCCACAGTACCAAGTGGAACCTCCAGGATCATATCATTCCCATCTGCTCCTGTTCTACGGCCACCATCCCCTCCTTTTCCAGGTTCTGCAATCACATGCTTTTTGTATTTGAGGTGAAGTAAGGTCCAAACTTGTGTGGTCCCCCTCAAGATGATATGTCCTCCACGGCCACCATCTCCTCCATCAGGCCCTCCTTTGGGCACATGTTTTTCCCTACGGAAATGCATGGCACCCGCGCCGCCTGCTCCAGATCTGGAACAGAATTTTACATAGTCGATAAAATTAGAGTCAGCCATAGATAGATAAAAGAAAAAAGGCTACGCCCTAGAGCCTAGCCAAGTCTTGGAATTACAAATTTAACAAAAGCCAGGGATCAGTACCCATCAATGACTGCGGTAATCTGGTTAAAGATTTCTTCAATCTTTCCTACTCCATTTATTTGATGAAATTTTCCCTGCTTTTCGTAGTAGGCAGCTACTGGTAGTGTTTCGTCTAAATACACCTGTATTCGGGTATTTATTTTTGCTTCTTCTTGGTCGTCCACACGGCCTGAAGTTTTCCCTCTTTCCAAAATGCGTTCCTTAAGAATTGCTTGAGGAACATCAAGCGCGATCATCCCTGAAATATGCATCCCGTTTTTTTGTAACATCGCGTCCAGTGCTTCTGCCTGGGCAGTTGTCCTTGGAAAGCCATCAAAAATAAACCCTTGGCTATCCTCACTGTTTGCTATCTTATCTTCAACCATTTGGATGACCACCTCATCGGGCACTAAATGGCCTCGATCCATGTATCCTTTAGCTAATGCACCAAGCGCTGTTCCCTCGCCCAAGTGTTTTCGAAACAAATCTCCTGTTGACAAGTGGGTCAAACCATAACTGGCAATGATTTTTTCACTCTGGGTGCCTTTCCCAGCACCTGGAGGTCCAAACAAAACAAGATTTAGCATAAATGAAGTAATTTTAGGGGATGCTTAGCTGATAAATATCTGGATAGTTACGACCCTCTCCATCGTAGTCTAGACCAAATCCAACCACAAATTTATTCGGAATTTCAAAACCGACATAATCTAAGGGATAATTAAACAAAAAAGCCTCTTTTTTGAATAGCAGCGTAGCGATCGCGATACGCTTGGGGTGAAGAGACTCCAACTGCCCCATCAGATAGGCCATGCTATTGCCCGTATCGACGATATCCTCCACCACAAGCACATTTTTACCTTCAATTGAAGCTGGTATTCCTATCACCTCCAGCACCTTCCCTGTTGACTCCACACCAGAATACGAAGAGATTTTGATGAATTCACAACTCAGCGGTAGCGGAATTGTTCGCACTAAATCTGCCATCACTACAAAGGAACCATTGAGCACACCTAATAACACCAGCTCTTCTCCTTCAAAATCAGCACCTATTTGTGCTCCCAATTCCTCGATTCGCTGTTTAATTTGCCCTTCCGTTAGGTAGGTTTCAAAAGTTTTGTCTTTGATCTGAATCTTCTTCATGATTGAAATTAGAGTTCTTTTAACAGGTACTGATACACTTGCACCATAGACTCCAAGTCTCGAAGTGAAACCTTTTCATCGGGACTGTGCACTTGATCTTCGGCCGCACCAATAAAACACCAATCCATGGCAAAAGGGGAAAACTGAACTTCGCGACCATCACTTCCTCCATACGCTTCGACTTCCAATTGAAATGGGATTCCACTTTGCTGAACTAGCTGAACAATTCGATCTATGAATTTTTTTCGCGGGATAAATTTATCTCGGATTGAAATCACCACTCCCTCGTGGTGGTGAACACCCTCCGTAATCCAAGTAATGTCTGAAATTAGTGCCTGCTTGACAGGCGCTGTACTTTGAATAAACTGAAGGAGAAATGGCATACTCCCTCCTCCATGCTCCTCAAATGTAGTAAACACCACCCAACCATCTTCAATCGTTTCACAAAGTTGCATTGCTGCATATACGCCAAGTCTATTATCCAGGTAGGCTCCTTGAATAAATTCGGTATCTAACCGAATATCTTGGGCAAATGAAAGCCGCGTCCCTCGATCAATCTGCCTAGGAAAATCATGATAAAGAGCATCCCCTTCTACGACAAGTTTGCAGGATATCTCTCCATAACTATCCTTTCCTACCAGCCGAGTACCCTGAATTAGTTCAGGGCCTCCCACCGGAATCAACTGATTGGCGTAGCGCACCATAAAACCAATGGTGTCTACATGCGCAAAAACAGCAGTTCGAGGGGAACCAAATTGCAAAAGAATGCAATCATGGAATTCCTCTCCATAAAAAATAACAGGAATAGTTTTCCATTTAGTTTTACGATTGTCTATATTTCGTGCTAGAAAGGCCATTACGTCAGATTCATCTCCGGAAACAGAGGGTTTATTGAGTAATTCTTTTAATAGAGGATCAATTGGCATAGAATGTGATACGATTTGTTTTAAAAATGAGGTGCTAAATAAAAAACAAATCTGACAAAGCCTTGTTATTTAAATTAATCCTATAATTTTGTAATAAATTAAAAGCGTATATATTTACATTCAGATTTACTAAACCTCACAAATCGAAACAAAAATTTTTTGTCATGAAAAAATTATTACTATCTATCATTTTATCCGGTTCTTTGGCATTCGCTGCCAACGCTCAGGAGGCAGCTGCTACCGCTCAAGAATTCAACAAGTGGTCTATTGAGGCTTCTGCTGGCTTTAACAAGGCAATGGCACCATTCACTGCGGGCTTCGTTTCTCCATCGCTTAACTTAGGACATGCCGACCTTGGGGTACGTTACATGTTCAATGAGAAGTTCGGAGCGAAGCTTGATTATGGTTTCGGATCTTTCCAACAATCAAAAGATACCAAAGCATTCGACACAAAATATTTTAGACTAAATCTTCAAGGTGTAGCAAATGTTGGCCGGATCATGAATTTTGAATCAGTTTCCAGCAAAATTGGAATGTTGTTTCACATGGGTGCAGGTATCGGTGTAGTAAATCCAGAATTGAATAAATGGAATGATTTCAACGACAAAGTTTACACCATGATTTTTGGATTCACTCCACAGTATAAGTTGAGCGAAAAAGTAGCACTTGTGGGTGATGTGTCTACAATACTAAATGGACGCCAGTCTATCACTTTCGATGGTTCTACTGCAATCACAGCTAACACAATGGCTAATGCCGCTACTAACAATGGTAATTATGGACCTAACGCAAACTGGTGGACTGGTTCCTTAGGTGTAAACATCTACTTGGGCAAGGCAACACAACATGCTGATTGGTTTATTGCAGCTAACAACTACGTTACAAAAGAAGAATTGGCCACTCAAATCACTGGAATTAAGGACATGCTAAAAGATTCTGACGGAGATGGCGTTCCTGATTACTTAGACAAAGAACCAAATACCCCAGCTGGTGCTAGAGTAAGCCCATCAGGAGCAACACTTGACTCTGACGGTGACGGTACACCTGATCACTTAGACAAATGTCCTTTCCAACCAGGTACTTCAGCTACAGGTGGATGCCCTGTTGAAGTAACTAGAGACGAAATTGACTACACTAGAAAAGCAATCAATGAAGGTTATGTGAACGTTTATTTTGCTTTTGACAGCGACAAGCCCTTGGCTTACTCAGTAAGTGCAGCTCAATACATCTCCAACTTCTTGAAGAGAAATCCAGGTGTAAAAATTGAAGTTAAAGGTTACGCAGATGAGTTAGGTCCTGAAGACTACAACATGAAGCTTGCTGAGCGTAGAGCTAAAGCTGCTTACGAATTGCTAATCTCCTCTGGAGTTGATGCTTCAAGAATAGCTTACAAAGGTTATGGCGAAGATACCTCAGTTGACAAAGCTTCTGCAGATGCAAGACAAATGTCAAGAAGAGTAAGCTTCGAATTGAAGTAATCAATCTTCCAAGATCATATGAAAGGCTGGACTTAAATCCAGCCTTTTTTTATGCTCATGGATACAGAAAACGGTTAATCCTTGGTCCTTATCTCAAAAAAAAATTTCTTTTCCCTACAGATTCTAGCAAATTGACCTCCCCCTTTTTCCAATCTTTTCGATAGCTTTAATCATGTTTATTCTAACCGAACGATCGTCTATTGGCAACCAATTTTTAGCCGAACTCCGAGACATTCATACGCAGCAAGACCGAACGCGTTTTCGGAAAAACTTGGAACGCCTAGGCGAGCTTCTTGCTTACGAAGTTTCCAAAACCCTAACTTACCAAAGTACAGATATACAGACCCCTTTGGGAACTGCACAAATGGAATTACCTGTTGATCAGGTAGTCTTAGTAGCTGTCTTAAGAGCCGCACTACCGTTTTACCAAGGCTTTCTGAATAGTTTTGATCAAGCAGAAAGTGGATTTATCGGTGCTTTTCGTCAGGAGGATGGGGAGAAAATAGGAGTCAACCTTGGCTATCATGCCAGCCCTAATCTGGATAATAAGGTACTTATACTTGTAGACCCCATGCTCGCCACCGGTCAATCCTGCGTAACCGCTCTCAAAACCCTTTTGGAGCATGGTACTCCCAAAGCCACACATATCGTCGCAGCCTTTGCCGCCCCAGAAGGAGTTCAGCACTTAACCGATCACGTCAATGTCTCGTACAATTTATGGCTCGGCACCCTGGATCAAAAACTCAATTCTAAGTCCTACATCATTCCTGGACTTGGTGATGCCGGTGATTTGGCCTTTGGAGAGAAACTGTAGCCAAAACATTTTAAAAAAGAAATCACCACTTGAATCAGTAACCGATACCTACCATGAATAGCCTTTGCCACAGGAAAAAATTCAAATTTCCTGGCGTTCGGAATAATGCATAGCTTCGTACCTTACAAACTCCAAATCACAACAACTAGCCCCCACCCCCAAGATGAGCGAAGCTTTCTTTACCTTTTTTGGAATTTACTTGCTTTGCCTAATCAAATTTTTTGCTGGCCCTATCCTAGGCGCTGCAGCAGGATATAGTCCCTGGGAGATTATTGGAGTCAGCGTTTTGGGGATGATGACCAGTGTCACCTTTTTTACCTTTCTTGGTACACGAGTAAAAAAAGCGCTGCAAGCGAGAAGTACCAAACAAAAGAAGGTATTCACTAAAAAAAATCGCCGCATTGTCCGAATCTGGGGATCTTACGGAGAAATAGGAATTGCAGCACTTACACCTATTCTCCTCACACCCATTGGAGGCACTTTAATCCTGGTTTCCTTCGGATCTGATAAAAAGAAAATCTTGGGCTACATGCTAATAAGCGGGCTCATCTGGGGGGCGATCTTTAGTTTTTCTATCGAATGGTTATTGCTGTTTCCCCCAATTAGCGCCTTACTTCGGTAACTCCTCATCCGGAAGCATCTCAATATCTTGGATCAACACCCGCTTCGCTATTTCTTGACCTGTCAAGGTCGCAGCTAAGCCTCCCATAGCAGTTTCCTTGTATCTGCTTTCCATAGATGCTCCGACCTCTCCCATCGCTTCAATGCATTCATCCACGGGAATAACTGCGCTTACATTGGCCAAGGCTATTTGAGCCGAACTAAATGCAATCGCTGCAGCACTCGCATTGCGTACTACACAAGGAACTTCCACCAAGCCTGCTACCGGATCACAAACAAGACCCAACATGCATTGAATGGTGATGGCCACTGCATTAAAAAGTTGGTCCGTCGTTCCTTCCAAACAATAGACTATTGCTCCTGCAGCCATGGCTGCTGCCGAACCCGTTTCTGCTTGGCACCCGCCGACTGCGCCCGCCAAACTTGCTTTTTGTTCAATAATTAAGGCTATCCCAGCACCAATCAATAGCCCTTCACAAATCTTGGTATCTGAAAGGCCATGAATTTCTTGAAGCGTCACTAAAGTGCCTGGAAGTATCCCCGAAGCCCCAGCAGTAGGCGCAGCCACTACTCGACCCATGCAAGAGTTGACCTCCTTGGCTGCCAACGCTCTGGAAATCAAGCGCTGAAATTCTGGTGAAAGGACAGTCAAGGGATGGTTATACACTTTTTTGGCGCCGCTAGTAATCATTCCGGAACGAGAATTCATCTCCTCCTCTAAACCTGTCTTTACGGCATCTTTCATTACCTGATAGGCCTTTTGGAGCCCCTGTCGAACCTGTTCTGAAGTTGCCCCTTTTTGGGTAACCTCGTATTCGAGCACCACATCAACTAAGGACAAAGACTGCTCCTCGCAGTATTTTTTCCATCCACTAAAGCTTTCAAATAAAAAAGACATGATTTTTTGGGTTTATTTCTTTCGAAGAATATGTTAAAAACTCTCGATGCGTTTAAAAGTCAAAGGTGATCGTTTGGACTATTGATGGGTCTAGGCTCAAGGCAACAGGACAAGTGCGGGCAGCATTTTTTAGTTTTTGGCTCAATGCAGGATTGAAAGTGGGACCAGACCAATAAAAATTCACTTGGATCTCTTGAATTTTTCTTGGATCGCTTTGCATGATCTTTGTGACTTCCCAAGATAATCCCTCCAAAGAAACCCCTTCTCGCTCCGCAACAATCCCCATAATTGTTACCATACAACTTCCCAAGGCCGCAGCAACAAGATCGGTAGGCGAAAAAGCTTCGCCTTTTCCATTGTTATCTAGGGGGGCATCTGTCAATAGTGCATTTCCTGAAAGAACATGTGTCGCTTGGGTTCTCAAGTTCCCTAGGTACGAACTTTTTATAGTGGGCATAAACTCTTACTTTTAAAATTCAGTTATATAGATATCTAACCAAAATTGGACATTATTTTCGACCAATGCGAATGAGCAAGCTGAATTTCCTGTTTCCGTTGTTTTTCTTACTCCTGGCTATCCCTGCATTAGCACAGCGAGAAGATGTGGGCAATTACGAATACGATAGAGAATACCTATTGGGAATTAATAAGAATACCAATGGAGGGATGATCGGTGGTTTTGCCCTGAAAGTAGGAAGCCGGATCGACGATTCCCAGTTTGCCTACTTTGGATTAGAACTTGCCAATGTAAAGCACCCCAAAGAAGTACGGTATACCACCGTTACAGGAAACAATTACATCTTTGGAAAATCTAATTACCTCTACGCCATACGCCCTCACTACGGAAGGGAACTCATTTTATTCAAGAAAGCTCCCAATCAGGGCGTTCAGGTTTCTGCACTAGCTGCCATAGGACCATCAATTGGATTGATTGCACCCTACTTTATTGAATATGCATTGAATCGAGTAGAAACGGTGGTCGAGCCTTATGATCCCGCCATTCATCAAAGCAGGTTTAATATCTTAGGAACAGGCCAGCTTTTGGAAGGGGTAGGACAGTCCAAACTAGCAATTGGTGGAATGGCAAAAGCTGCACTCCATTTTGAATTTGGGGTTTTTAAAAGCAATGCCACCGGCCTAGAAGTTGGCTACCAGCTGGAAGGATTCCAGAAAAAAATCCCACTTATCCCGACTGCTGAAAACAAACAATTTTTTCAGTCCGCCTACTTTACTTTATTCTTTGGCTTTAGAAAGTAATTCTAAAAAGCGAGTTTTTGTCAGTCCTAAATTACCTTTGTAACAAATTTTAATCCCATGATTGAATTACCTGTTATCTCTGAAGAAGCCACCAGACGCAAAAAACCCGATTGGCTTCGGGTAAAGCTACCCGTTGGGACCGAATACGCTAAGGTGCGGAAACTGGTAGATCAACATAAATTACATACCATCTGCGAAAGTGGGAATTGCCCCAACATGGGCGAATGCTGGGGAGCTGGTACCGCAACATTCATGATCTTGGGAAATGTTTGTACCCGATCATGTTCTTTTTGTGCAGTAGCTACAGGAAAGCCAAACGAGTACGATACCGACGAACCTAGACGGGTAGCAGAAGCAATTCAATTGATGGGCGTAAAACATGCGGTCATCACTTCAGTAAATCGAGACGAGCTTAAAGATCGAGGAGCAGAAATTTGGTATCAAACGGTAGCCCTGACAAAAGAACTCTCTCCATCCACGACCATCGAAACACTCATCCCAGATGTGAAAAGCAATTGGAATGCGCTCTACCGAATGATTGAAGGTGGTCAAGAAGTAGTGTCACACAATATGGAGACGGTGGGCAGGCTTTACCGCATGGTGCGCCCCCAAGCAAAATACGAGCGCTCCTTAGAACAAATTAAGCTGACCAAAGAAGCAGGTAAGCGCACAAAAACTGGAATCATGCTCGGCCTTGGAGAAACCATGGAGGAGGTCTACCAAGCGATAGATGACTTGGCTGCAAATGGCTGTGACATCCTAACACTAGGACAATACCTACAACCCACAAAAATGCACATTGAAGTAGCGGAATTTATCCATCCCGACACCTTTGCCTTGTACAAGGAAGAAGGACTACGAAGAGGACTTAAATACGTGGAATCAGGGCCCCTGGTCCGATCCTCCTACCATGCAGAACGACATGTTCATGTTTGAACAGAAACAGAAAAGGTCCCGCACATGCGGGACCTTTTCTGTTTCATTAAGCTTATGAATTAGCTTGCATATTCTTCTACAGGAATACAGCTACAGATCAAATTACGATCTCCATAAGCCGAATCAATTCTTCGTACTGAAGGCCAGAATTTGTTCTCTTTGACGAAAGGCGCAGGGAATACTGCCTTCTCTCTTGAGTAAGGCATCTCCCAAGTTCCAGTCAAGACCATTGTGGCGGTATGCGGTGCATTTTTGAGTACGTTTTCTACTTTGTCCGCTCTTCCATCTTCGATTTCTCTAATTTCTTCACGAATGGCGAGCATCGCATCACAGAATTTGTCCAATTCTGCTTTGGTCTCTGATTCGGTAGGCTCAATCATCAAGGTACCTGCCACAGGGAAGGAGACCGTAGGCGCATGGAATCCATAATCCATCAAGCGCTTGGCGATATCTTCTACCTCCACTCCGACTTCTTTGAAGGAACGGCAATCCACAATCATTTCGTGAGCCGCTCGTCCTTTTGAACCCGTGTATAGCAATGGGTAATTTCCGCTCAACCGCTCTTTGATGTAGTTTGCATTCAAAATAGCAATCTGCGTAGCGCGCGTAAGCCCATCGCCTCCCATCATGGAGATGTAGGCATAGGAAATCGGAAGAATACTTGCACTGCCGTAAGGAGCGGAAGAAATCGAAGTTATTGCATGCTCACCCCCAGTTTTTACCAAAGGGTTACTTGGAAGGAAAGGAGCCAGGTGCGCAGCTACGCAAATTGGACCCATTCCAGGACCTCCGCCGCCGTGAGGAATACAGAAGGTCTTGTGTAAGTTGAGGTGGCAAACATCAGCACCAATTCTACCCGGGGAAGTTACCCCAACCTGAGCATTCATGTTGGCTCCATCCATATACACTTGACCACCATAGGAATGGATGGTCGCACATATTTCTTGAATCGCTTCTTCAAATACGCCGTGGGTTGAAGGATAGGTCACCATCAAACAGGAAAGTTCGCCTGCATGCTCTTCAGCTCTAGCCTTTAGATCTTCTACATCAATGTTGCCCTTTTCATCACAATTAACCAATACCACTTTCATGCCCGCCATCACAGCAGATGCTGGGTTGGTACCATGCGCAGAAGTAGGAATCAAAGCTACATTTCGATGTCCTTCTCCTCGATTGAGGTGGTAAGCACGAATCACCATTAATCCTGCATACTCGCCTTGTGCTCCAGAATTTGGCTGAAGTGAAGTGTCGGCAAAGCCAGTGATCTCAGTCAACCAAGTTCTTAGGTTGGTGAACAACTCCTGATATCCTTCAGTCTGATCAATTGGCGCAAAAGGGTGGATTTGGCCAAATTCAGGCCAAGTCACCGGGATCATTTCGGCTGTAGCATTCAACTTCATCGTGCAGGAACCCAAGGCAATCATGGAATGCACCAAGGAAAGATCTTTAGATTCTAGCTTCTTGATGTAGCGTAGCATTTCATGCTCGCTGTGGTAACTGTTAAATACTGGATGAGTCAAGTAAGCAGAGGTTCGCACTAGCGCAGCTGGCCATTCCAATTGAAGGGAATTTGCCATTTCTGCACTGAAAGGAGATCTTAGCCCCTTTGCACCTGCAAAAATTGCGAGTACTTGTTCGGCATCTGCGATGGTTTTGGCCTCGTCAAATGCAACGAAAACTGCACCATCCTGATATCTGAAATTTACTTGTGCCTCCGTAGCAAGTGCTTTCACCTTGGTTTGTGTGGCAGCATCTACCTGCACCATCAAGGTATCAAAATAGGAGTTAGTGCCTAAGGTTAAACCCAACTTCTCCAATCCTTTCGCCGTCAACTTGGCAAGGCCATGGGTACGAAGTGCAATATTTTTTAGACCTTTTGGTCCGTGATAAACCGCATAAAAGCTCGACATCACAGCAAGCAATACCTGTGCAGTACAGATGTTGGAAGTTGCCTTCTCACGTTTGATGTGCTGCTCACGAGTTTGGAGGGCCATACGGTAGGCCTTATTTCCAGCCCGATCAAGGGAAACACCAATGATACGACCAGGAATCTGACGCTTAAATTCTTCTTTGGTTGCAAAAAATGCAGAATGTGGTCCACCATAGCCCATAGGAACTCCAAAACGCTGGGCAGAACCTACCACCACGTCTGCTCCCATTTCACCTGGAGGAGTCAAGAGCGTCAATGCCAATAGATCAGAAGCGAAAGCTGTCAAGACCTTATTTTCTTTTGCTGCTGCCACCAAGGCTGTGTAGTCCAATACTTCTCCGTCCATATTTGGATACTGGAACATCGCTCCATACAATTCCGGATCCGTTAAATCTAAAGAAGACAAGGGTCCAAACACCAAGTTGATTCCGACAGGCTCAGCTCGTGTAACTAGCAGGGCCTTAGTTTGTGGAAATACCTTTTCATCTACAAAATAGGTGTTCGCATTTTTCTTTTCTCGAGGCTTGACTGCATGAAGCATGGTCATGGCTTCCGCGGCAGCAGTTCCCTCGTCAAGTAAGGAAGCATTGGATAGTTCCATGCCTGTCAACTCAATCACTACAGTCTGGAAGTTAATCAGGGCCTCCGATCGACCTTGTGCAATTTCAGCTTGGTAAGGAGTATAAGCGGTGTACCATCCTGGATTTTCCAATACATTTCGAAGGACTACCCCAGGTACTAGTGTATCGTAATACCCTAAACCAATAAAAGAAGAAAACACCTTATTCTTAGAAGCCAATTTTTTGAAATTCTTCAAAAATTCAGCCTCTAGCTGGGCTGCTGGAAGCTGAAGTGGCCGCTCCAACTGAATGGATTGGGGCACAGTTTGGTTGATGAGTTCGGTCAAGCTTGAGACTCCGATTTTCTCCAACATCGATGCAACTTCCGCCTCTGTCGGGCCATTGTGTCTGCTCTCAAATTTGACAGCAGTGTTAAGATTAATCTGCATAAGTAAGGGGTAGGACGTATGAACTATTTGGGTATGAATTCTTTCCGATTTTACGTGTTCAAAGGTAACCTTTCCGTGAGGAATTGCCGAGGCACAACTTTAAAATTTTATCCTATAACACGCAGAAATGATAAGTGGTTTTTTTGAGGGCAAAAAAATTAGCTAGATTAGGGTCTTAAACGAAAAAAAATGAAAAATAAATACCTTTTAAGTGCTGTGTTGGGGTTTGCTACTCTCACGACAGCCTGGGCTCAAAACCCTGTTCAAGTAAAGTATGCCAACACCATTACAGTAGAGGATCTTACCAAGCACCTGACCTATCTGGCATCAGATGAGATGAAGGGCCGTGATACCGGTTCTCCAGAAGGAAAAATTGCTGCCAACTACCTTGCTGATTTTTACAAAGGCCTCGGCTTAACTGCTCCTAATGGAGGCAGCTACTTTCAAAACGTTCCCTTGGTAAGTTCCCGCTTTACACAAGTGAGTCTTCAGATCGGAAAAACCAAGTTGGTGGAAAACACAGACTTTGTATTTACTGGAGACGGCAATCTATCGAAAGCAGTGAAAACAGACCTAGTATTCTTAGGCCTGGTAAGCGATGAAAACCTAGCTAAAGTAGACGTAAAGGGCAAACTCGTAGGCCTGTGGGCTGTGGGAGTAAGAAGCAATGACTTGGTCGCAAAGGTGATGGATGCTGGAGCTGCAGGCATCGTAATTGTTACGATGGAAGGACAAGCTAATTTTGACCGCATCGCCAATCGCTACAAGTCCATGGCTGGCAATGGCCGAATTGGCTTTGATCAGGAAATCAAGCAACGTCCAGTGTTTATGGTGAGTTCAGACAAGATGGCTCAATTATTTGGCGCATCTGTAGAGGTGTTGAAGGAAGCGGCCAAAACCAATCCTGAAACCATTGCATCGCAAAAAGCAAGCTACCAGGTTGTAAAGACTAAATCTCCAGTAGAAGCAGTCAACGTAATGGGCTTCTTAGAGGGAACAGATAAAAAAGAAGAAGTGTTGGTCATCTCTTCACACTACGACCACGTGGGTGTGAGCTCCACTGGCGATGCTTTCAATGGTGCTGATGATGATGGTTCAGGCACCGTATCTGTCATGGAAATTGCGGAAGCTTTTGCAAAAGCAGCCAAAGAAGGAGTGAAGCCTAGAAGAAGCCTTTTATTTCTGAATGTTACAGGTGAAGAAAAAGGTCTTTTAGGATCTGAATACTATGCGGAAAACCCTGTATTCCCAATTGCCAACACGGTCAATAACATCAACATTGACATGGTGGGTAGAATTGACTACGAATACCAGAAAGAAGCAAACAAGGACTATGTGTATGTCATCGGCTCGGAGATGCTTTCCACTCAATTGAAAAAAATCAATGAGTACAACAACATTACTTACACCAACCTTATCCTAGATTACAGATACGATGCAGCGGACGATCCAAATCGTTTTTACTACCGTTCTGACCACTACAATTTTGCCAAGTTCAATATCCCAGTGATCTTTTTCTTCAACGGGGTACACGACGATTACCACCAGGTAACCGATACGGTGGACAAAATTGAATTTCCTTTGATGACCAAGCGTGCTCAATTGATCTTCCATACCGCTTGGGACCTTGCCAATAGAGAGCAGCGGACTCCAGTGGATGGAACCAATACCAGAACAGACCGATAAAAAATAAGGGGCCAATTGGCCCCTTATTTTTTACTTCTTCGATCAATAAAGGCGATGCTTCGCATTGAAAGCAACCCATCGGTTCAAGAATTACCCCTCCCCGTGTTTTCCTCTATTTTTTTGGTTTTTGGTTTTTAGCTGATTACGGTTTGGCTTTTTCTGCTTCTTCTTCGCCTTTACCTTAGCACCCTTCCCAATATTTTCTTTGGGGCGCTCCTTCTTTTCATGGAAAGCTCCTTTGTAATCGGGATTGTCTCGTTGCTTCAGCCGGTCCAACTCCCTTTCATAGCCTTGTTTCTCTTCAAAAGGCGTAGCTGGTACATCTACCTGATCCGGAATGGGCAACACATCTACCTTCATCCGAATAAGTTCTTCGATTTTTTCAAAATGGTAGGATTCTGCTGGATTGATAAACGTGATCGCCTTTCCTTCATTCTCAGCTCTACCTGTTCGGCCGATACGATGCACATAATCTTCATAGATTAGGGGGACATCAAAATTGATAACATGCGAAACTAAAGTCACATCCAATCCTCGGGAGGCTACATCCGTAGCAACTAGCAACCTGACATCTCCAGCCTTGAAATCTTCCATGGAATTGATCCGCGTGTTTTGCCCTTTATTCGCATGGATTACGCGTATCTCCCCGAAATGCTTGCGATCCAAGAAGGAATAAACCGACTCCGCATTTTTTCTGCTGCGCGTAAAAATCATGGCTCGGTTGATTTCTTCATTCTCGAGCAAATGGGCAAGCAAGTTGATCTTGGTTTTAATATTGGGAACGTTGTAGATAATTTGGGCGATCGTCTCTGCCGTAGTGGCAGAAGGAGCTACTTCTACGCGCTCAGGGAACTCCAAAAATTCTGCTGCCAAATGGTCTATCCTTCCGGAAAAGGTGGCAGAGAAAAGCAAGTTTTGGCGCTTGGATGGAATTACCTCTAGAATCGCCCGGATTTGAGGCATAAATCCCATGTCCATCATTTTATCAGCCTCATCCAAAACCATGGTTTTTAAGTCCTTGGTATAAATAGCTCCTTTTCGATACAGGTCCATAAACCTTCCTGGCGTGGAGATTAGGAGGTCAACTCCTGCTTCCACGCGCTCAATTTGCGTTTTGGGGCCCAATCCTCCATAAAGACTAGCGATTCGAAGACCCGTGTATTTTGCCAGGTGCTGGGCCACTTCTTCAATTTGCATAACCAGTTCCCGCGTAGGTGCCAACACTACTCCCCTTGGGTGCATGCCCTGGGCATACTTTATTTTCATGAGCAAGGGCAATAGGTAGGCAGCAGTTTTACCTGTACCCGTCTGTGCTATTCCCAACACATCATGCCCCGCAAGAGCTAGTGGAATAGTTTGTTCTTGGATTGGAGTAGGAACGGTATAACCAGATTCGGCTACAGCATCGAGCAATTGTTTGTTTAACTTGAAGGCATCAAATCCTATCGGTTCGTTGCTCATTAGGTAGTGAGGGAATGGTTAGAAAATAGGAACCTGGATTGGTTCAGAAACACAAATATAGGCAATCACGCGCGGAATACTTCGGGAAAAGGCAGGATGCTCTGCCCTGCTTCGCTGCCCTCGGGTGCAGAAATGAGTTGAGCCAGCTGGAAGTAGATTAAAGATTGAAAAATACTGCCCTAAAAACCTGACCAAAATTCAGCTGATGTGTACTTTTCAAACAAATAAATTGCCTCGGTCTTGCTCCAAAGGAAGACAGTCCTTACTTTTGTAAACCAATTCAAGGCAAGCTGAGAGTTGGAACCCCACACGGTGATTGTAGCTCAGTTGGTTAGAGCGCTGGTTTGTGGATCCAGAGGTCGCCGGTTCGAGCCCGGTCTTTCACCCAAAACCCCTCCCATGAGGGGTTTTTTGTTATCAATCTCTTCATTTTGGCACAGCATTTGCAAACCAACATGAAACTAAACCAACAATTATGTTTACTCTGTTTAAATCATCTCCGAAATTTCCGGTTGTGAAACCGGTAAATATCCGGCAGATAAAAAACTACCTCAGCAAGTTTGAAGAGTCCATCAAAACCTGTGAGGAACTGCAAAAGGAAACGGTTCATTCCTGAAACACAAGAATAGTTAAAGGTTATGGAGACATAACCTTTATTTTTTGAACTTTAATTTTTCTTATCCCTGCAATAGCTTATTTTTAGTTGAATTCAATTTTCCCCGATGAGTAGCTATATCCATTTTGATAAATCCCAATTAATCAACCTGAATTATTCCCTGGAGCGGGAAATCATTCGTACCAATCGATCTGGAGCCTACACGAGTACAACCATTATTGGCTGCAATACGAGGAAATACCATGGGCTACTCGTGGTGCCGCAACCACAAATCGACTCGCAAAATCACGTGTTGCTCTCCACCTTGCATGAGACGGTCATTCAGCACGGGGCGAGCTTCAACTTAGGCATTGCGAAATTCCCAGGAAATTATTCCCCCAGAGGGCATAAGTATTTGGAGGATTTCGATTCGGAACCTATTCCAAAGTTGACCTACCGTGTAGGGGGAGTTCTTCTTCAGAAGGAGCTGATCCTGGACTCCAACCGAGATCGGGTTATGATTCGCTACACCTTACTGGAGGCCCATTCACCCACCACGTTACGCATCCAGCCTTTTCTTGCTTTTCGCGGCTACCATCAGCTCATGAAAGCCAACGATCGCCTCAATCGAGACTACGAGTTGGTCGCAAATGGGGTAAAGTTTCAATTGTATCCCAATTACGATCCGCTTTACCTTCAACTGTCCAAGGAGGCAACTTTCCATTCCCAACCGGACTGGTACCACAACCTGGAGTATATTCAAGAACGGGAGCGAGGCTACGACTACCAGGAAGATTTATTTGTTCCTGGATGGCTCGAATTTGAAATTGGCAAAGGGGAGTCAGTTATTTTTTCTGCAGGATTAACAGATGCAGATCCAGAAACCCGAACAAATGCTTTTAGCAAAGAAATCGCACGTCGAATCCCGAGAAACAACTTTGAAAATTGCTTAAAAAATTCTGCTGGACAGTTTATCCGAAAGCGAGATGGGGAAGTGCGCGTCATTGCAGGCTACCCTTGGTTTGGATGGTGGGGCAGAGACACGTTCATCGCTGCACCAGGATTAACCTTGGCAACGGGTGAACCTGAAACCTTTTTAGAAATAATGAACACCATGTCCAAAGATCTCAAGGGGGCTCTTTTTCCAAATATTGGGAGCGGGGATTATGTAAACATGACCTCCATAGATGCTCCACTCTGGTTTTTTTGGTCCCTCCAATCCTACATTCATTACACTGGAGATAAAAAGACTGTGAAGGATCGGTACCTAGCCAAGCTCCGTGGGATTATTGAAGGATTCAAAGAAGGCACAGACTTTAACATTCACATGCTCCCTTCCGGTCTG
Source organism: Bacteroidia bacterium (assembly GCA_964202605.1). Lineage (GTDB taxonomy): Bacteria > Bacteroidota > Bacteroidia > Cytophagales > Cyclobacteriaceae > Algoriphagus. The sequence continues at coordinate 17,566 of CAXNJN010000034.1, forward strand.
ATTTGGGGTGGTCAGGAGGGCATTGCGCTCACCTGGATGGACGCCATTACTCCCGATGGTCCCGTCACTCCAAGAATAGGCTGCCCTGTTGAAGTTCAGGCCCTTTGGTACAATGCCTTGTGCTTCTACCATGAACTCAGTGGGGAGGAAGAATACCTTAGCCTAGCCGCCAAAGTCAAGGAATCCTTTGATCGGGAATTCTGGTCTTGGGACTATGGCTACCTAGCGGATGTGGTCGATGAAGAAGAAAAAGATTGGTCTATTCGGCCCAACATGCTGTTTGCAACTTCCCTACCCTATCGGATTTTGGAGGAAGAAAAATGCGATAAAGTATTAGAAATTGTTAAATCCAAACTCCTCACCCCAAGAGGACTTCGTTCGCTATCCCCAGATGATCCGGGATACAAAGGCTACTATTTTGGAAATCAAATTAGTAGAGATCAGGCCTACCACAATGGAACTGTCTGGGCCTGGCTTTTGGGACATTTTGCAGAGGGTTACCTCAGGCTTCATGGTAAAGCAGCCAAAATTTTTGTGGAAAAAATCATCAAGGGTTTTGATGGGGTCATGACTCAATATGGCGTTGGAACGGTGGCTGAGATATACGATGGGGATGCACCCCACCGTCCCAAGGGGGCTGTATCGCAAGCATGGAGTATTGCAGAGCTGCTCCGCATGATGGACTTAGTCAAACAGGTTTAATGGATTCCCTATGAAAGTACTCATGTTTGGGTGGGAATTTCCGCCCCATATCTCTGGAGGACTAGGCACAGCTTGCTATGGATTGATTCAAGGAATGAATATCCACAAGCAAGAAGTGATTTTTGTAGTTCCCAAACTCTGGGGAGATGAGGAGCCTGTGGCAGACTTTGTCAATGCCAGCGGAGTGACGGTTGATTACCGGGAGCGCCGATTTAAAAAGCTCTGGAAAAACCTGACTTACCTGGAAGTCAATAGTTTTTTAGTGCCCTATTTGGGGCCCAAAGCATTTAAAAAATATACGGATTATGCCATTCACGACCGTACGGATGTGGATGAGAGTGTATTTTCCACCAACTACCAGTTTAGCGGCAAATACGGTAAAAACTTGATGGAGGAAGTATCTCGCTATGCCCTCGTCGGAGCACAGATCGCACGTGATCGAAGTGATTTTGACATTATCCATGCCCACGACTGGCTTGCCTATCCTGCAGGAATTGCTGCCAAGGAAATGAGTGGCAAGCCGCTAGTCGTCCATGTCCATGCCACCGAGTACGATCGATCAGGTGAGTCGGTCAACTTTCCAGTCTTTGAGATTGAGCGGGCTGGCATGCATGCGGCAGACCATGTGATAGCGGTAAGTCAGTTGACCAAAAACATATGCGTACGGAAATACGGCATCCCTCCCGAAAAAGTCACCGTGCTCCACAACGCTGTACTCGATGCAAGCATCATTACCTCCTCCTATCAGAAAAAAGTGCCGGAGAAAATCGTGACTTTCCTCGGTCGGATCACCTACCAAAAGGGTCCTGAATACTTTGTGGAAGCTGCCAAAAAAGTGATTGATCGTGACCCAAATGTGCGCTTTGTCATGGCCGGATCGGGAGATTTGCTCAATAAAATGGTGGATCGTGTGGCAGAACTCCGCATGGGAACCAAGTTTCACTTCACTGGATTCTTGAAAGGAGACGATGTAGATCACATGTATGCCATCAGCGATGTATACGTGATGCCATCTGTATCTGAACCCTTCGGAATCGCCCCCCTGGAAGCTGTACGGCACAATACCCCTGTCATCATCTCCAAGCAATCTGGAGTAGCTGAGGTGCTGAACAATGCCATCAAAATTGATTTTTGGGATGTGGACGCCATGGCAGATGCCATTTTTGGATTGCTGCACTACCAAGGCATCGCCCGAATGTTTACCGAACTAGGTGCAGATGAATTGAAAAAATTGAAGTGGGAGCATGTTGCTGCCAAACTAGTGACTGTTTACGAAAAAACTTTAGCTCAACGCGCATGAGAACTGTCTGCTTTTATTTTCAAGTCCATCAACCCTACCGGCTGAAGCCCTATCGATTTTTTGATATTGGGGAAGATCACTACTATTGGAATGACTACCTCAACCGGAATGTCATCCAAAAGGTAGCGCAAAAATGTTACCTCCCGATGAACTCTCTTTTATTGGAACTTATTCAACGCTACCAGGGTAGATTCAAAGTGGCATTTTCTATTTCAGGTACCTTCTTAGACCAGATGGAAGCCTATGCTCCCGATGTGCTGGAAAGCTTTCAACGATTGGTGGCTACAGGCCATGTGGAGCTACTGAATGAAACCTACTCCCACTCCTTGGCTTCCTTAAAAAGTAAGGATGCCTTTTTTTCCTTGGTTCACAAACACCAGGACAGAATCAAAGAGCTTTTCAACGGCTACAGTCCCAAAGTATTCCGAAATACCGAGTTGATCTACTCAGATGATATTGGAGCAATGGTCGCTGAGCTAGGTTACCAAGGGATGCTTACCGAAGGTGCCAAGCACGTTTTAGGATGGAAAAGTCCCAATTACGTCTATTCCAATGCGAAGAACCCAAACCTAAAAGTGCTACTCAAAAATTTCCGACTTTCGGATGACATTGCCTTCCGATTTGGAGACAATAGTTGGGGAGATTATCCGCTGACCACAGACAAGTTTGTGAATTGGCTCAATGCTTTACCTAAAGAAGAGCCGGTGGTCAACCTGTTTATGGACTACGAAACATTCGGTGAACACCAGTGGGCAGAAACTGGGATTTTTGACTTCATGCGCCACCTGCCAGAGGCGATTTTTGCGCAATCCAACTTTACCTTCTCTACCCCTTCAGAGGTGGTAGCAGCCCTGTCTCCTGTAAGCAACATTCATGTGCCTACTCCTATTTCCTGGGCCGATGAGGAGCGCGACCTTACCGCGTGGCTTGGTAACGACATGCAAGATGAGGCCTTTGATCGCTTGTATGAACTGGAAAAGAAAATAAGGAAAATTAAAGACCCTGAATTGCTCCGCGATTGGGAATACCTGCAGACCTCCGATCACTTTTATTACATCTGCACCAAGTTCTTCTCAGATGGGTCGGTGCACGAATACTTCAGCCCTTATGATACCCCCTACGATGCTTTCATCAACTACATGAATGTGTTGAGTGACTTTATTTTGCGAGTGGAAGCTGCTTCTAAAAAATAAAATAGGGGAATCCCTTTTGTATAAGGGAAGGGCGCAAACGACAGAAAACGTCTACTTAGCTCAGTAGCTCTCAGAAGAATTGGGGAAATCCTTCGTTTTTACATCCGAAATGTATTGCTGGAATGCTTGGGTCATGATTTGATTGAGGTCGGCATAAGCCCGCAAAAAACGTGGCTTAAACTCTTGAGTAATCCCAAGCATGTCGTGCATTACCAATACCTGACCATCAACATCTCCTCCTGCTCCTATTCCAATCACAGGAATGCTAAGGGCTTCGGCTACTCGCTTTGCTAAAGCTGCAGGAATTTTTTCCAATACCAACGCAAAGCATCCGCAAGCTTCCAATAGCTTGGCATCGGCTACCAGCTTCTCGGCTTCGGCCTCATCCTTGGCTCGTACGGCATAGGTTCCAAACTTGTAAATAGACTGAGGGGTCAAGCCCAAGTGACCCATGACGGGCACTCCAGCACTTAAAATTCGTGCTACAGACTCCTTGATTTCAGCACCACCCTCCACTTTGACGGCATGGGCTCCAGACTCCTTCATGATGCGAATGGCTGAGCGAAGTGCCTCCGAACTGTTGCCTTGGTAATTCCCAAAGGGAATATCCACCACCACAAAGGATCTCTTCACTGCGCGAACGACTGCAGAAGCATGGTAGATCATTTGATCTAAGGTGATAGGAAGGGTAGTTTCGTGACCGGCCATGACATTGGAAGCCGAATCCCCCACAAGAATGATGTCCATTCCTGCTGCATCCACAATCTTGGCCATGGAATAATCATAGGCTGTCAACATGGAGATTTTTTCTCCGCGCTGCTTCATTTCTTGAAGCGTGTGGGTTGTGATACGCTTCACCGAAGCAGAGGAATGAATAGACATATAGGCTTAGAGAAGGTGAACAGAATAGTTGTTACCCGCAAAATCAACTCGGATATGCTCATTATAGGTAGTGGCCAACTCAAAACCCGTGTAATCAGGCTTGACTGGAAATAAACCATGGCTTCTATTGACGAGCACTGCGATTTCTATTTTTTCAACTTCATGCTCCAAAAATGGTTTCAAGGCATACACCAATGTTTTTCCTGTGTTGAGCACATCGTCTACTAAAATTATCGTTTTCCCTTTTAAAGCAGTGGGGCTGGAAAGCTGTATCTCAGTAGCTGTTACTGCCTGCTTATCCAATAGTACCTCCACTTCCTCCACTTGGAGAGGAGAGATTCTCCGTAGCTCCGTAGCCAGAAGGTGGCCTAAAATAGTGCCCATACCGGTAATCCCTGCGACTACCATTCCGCCAGAAGTGTGGAGATTCCGCTCATAGATTTCAAAAGCCATTCGGGTGATCTTTTGCCCTACTTGCTTATGGTTCAATACTTCGGTCATGGGATGATTTTTAGAAAGTGAAAATTAGACCAATTTGCCCTAGATTCAAAACACTTTATCGATGACTATCCTCCTCATTTAGGATATTCAAGTAACTCTGATACCTATAGGGGTGGATATACCCCTCGTTTAATTTATGGATTACCATACATCCAGGCTCATTCACATGAGTGCAATTGTTGTATTTGCACTGCCCAAGGTACTTGCGCATTTCTGGAAAAAAATGCGAAAGTTCCTCCTCGGCCACATCCAAAATACCAAATTCTTTGATGCCTGGAGTATCAATAAGATCACCTGATCCTGGCAAGAAAAATAATTCTGCAAAGGTGGTCGTGTGAACTCCTTTTGCGCTATAATCAGATATTGCTTTGGTTTCCTGCCGGGCATCAGGCAAAAGGGCATTGAGTAAGGTGCTTTTGCCCACGCCCGAATGCCCAGCGATCAGGTTGGACTTCCCTTGAATTTTGGGCAATAGCTTCGTGTCGAGATCCGTGTCTTTCAGCGCAGACACTTCTACCACTGCATAGCCAAGGGGCACATAGATCTCATGGATATCCTGAAGCCAATCTCGTTCATCCTCCCCTTCTAGCTGATCCATCTTGTTTACAACCAATAAAGTAGGGATTCCATAGCTTTCTGTGGCTACCAAGAAGCGATCAATGAAGCCTAGCGAGGTACGTGGCTTCTTCATCGTAATCACCAGGATTGCCTGATCAATGTTGCTGGCGATCATGTGCGAAAAGTGCTGCTTCCGAGTAGACTTACGGATGACATAGTTGTCCCTTGGAAAAATCTCGTGGATCACCGCCGACTCCTGCCCCTCCTCTTTTTCCAATGCTACCCAATCGCCTACTGCAATGGGGTTGGTGAGTTTGAGCTCATCTTGCTTAAACTTGCCTTTCAATCGAGCCGAAAGAATCCCTTGGTCGGTATGGACTAGGTACCAGCTCCCAGTAGACTTGATGACTCTTCCTTTCATTTTGAGGAGGTTGAATTGGTGAGTTGAGCTAAGATGCGGTCTGCTGCACCTTGGTTTGCCTTCACCCAATGTTGGGCAGCGGCAGTGGACTTCATGTATAATTCAAGTTGCTCCAATTGATGTACACATTGCTGAAGCTCGGAAAAACTAGACACTGCAAAACCACAGCCTTCCAGCTGACTTTGTGCTGCCTCTGGAAACTTGGATGCGCGCCTAGGGTTTCCGAAGATTACAGGAATTCCAAAACCTAGCGGCTCCAAAATATTGTGTAGTCCCTTGCCAAATCCTCCGCCCACGTAGGCAAAATGTGCAAATTGGTACAGGGAAGAAAGCATGCCGATGTTGTCAATAAATAAGATTTGAGGGTCTTGCCCTACCTTCCACTGGGAATATTTTTGGGTTGGAACCCCTAGTGACGATGCCCAACGGTCCATCGCTGGCGAATCAAGGACATGGGGTGCAATGATCCATAGAAATTCTGGTTTGGATTGGATCAATGGAATAAGAAGGTTCATGTCTTCCTCCCAAGCGGATCCAATCACTACAGTTGGTCTATCCTTGATCCAATTACGAATCGCTGGAAAGTCCATCGGCTGCGCTGCAGTCCCTGCCACCCGATCAAATCTCGTGTCGCCCGTAGGACTTGCATTCGTAATTTTTAGGGAAGCTAAAAGCTGAATGCTTGCTTCGTTTTGCGTAAAGATCCAGTCCATTTGCTCCAGCATCTTGCGAAAAAAGCGCCCATACCAAGAAAAATAAGTTTGGTCCGGTCGAAAGGAGGCAGCTATGAGGTAGGTGGGAATATGGTTTCTCTTTAAAGCTTGCAGGTGGTGGTACCAGAGGTCGTACTTCACAAAAATGCTTCGAGTGGGTTGAAGGATTTCCACAAATTGCTCCGCCCAAGCCTTGCGGTCAAGCGGAAGGTAGGTAATCAAATCCACCCCTGCCTGCGGTTTCTTTGAGGCAGGCTCATAGCCGGAGGGACTAAAAAAGCTGACCACCACCCAGGTGGATGGCTCCTGTGTTTTGAGCGCTGCAATGACGGGTTTTGCTTGTTCGTACTCTCCTAGGGAGGCCACATGAAACCAGGTCAAAGGTCCTGTATGGGTAGATCGGAAGTCGGTAAGTATTGAAAACAACCCGGTTCTTTGACCCAGAAAATGTCTGATTTTTGGCACAAAAATGCCGAGGACTGGCAAAATCCTTGTGCTTAACTCCAGAAGTAGCCAGTACACGACATTCATCTATCAAAAGTAGGCAATCCCATAGATTTCTATATTTTTTTTAGCTTTTGCTTGGATG
>CAXNJN010000035.1:0-23538 GCA_964202605.1 Bacteroidia bacterium
TTTGTACAATGAAGTCTTGCTATTTGATACTAACTACTTGATACTTTTTTTCAATGTCGAATATCGAGCGTAAAATGTTGAAGTAAGAAATGGGAATTCGTAAACCACCCTAACTTGTCTTGCTACTTGCTACTAACTACTTGCCCGCCGCGGCGGGTAATATCGAACGCCGAACGCCGATTGGAGAATGAAGAAGTGGGTTTCTGAACAAAGTACGAAGTACAAAGTACAAAGTATGGAGCAGCATGCTGGTTCTTAGGCTACTTGGTACATTGTACTTGGTACTTTGTACAAAGTCTAGGTACTTCATACATTTTTTTATTTTCTTCTAAAAATACTATCTTAATAGCCATGAAAAAGATAGGGTTTTTTAGCGCGTTGATTTTGCCATCTCTGCTGGTTTTAGGTTTTTATCTAGGTGGTCCCTTTCTATGGATGATCCATGTTTTTGTTTTTATACTTGTCCCTGTCATGGATTACCTTTTGCAAAAAGATACCTCAAATGTGCCAGCAGCTGAAGTAAGTGGAGCGACAAAAGAACAGTTTTACAAACTCATCACCTATCTATGGGTTTATGTACAGGTTGCTATTTTAATTTGGGGACTGTATGTGGTAAGTACGAACCCAATGTCATTGGTTTCTTGGATTGCCTTTGCTACAGGGATGGCCTTGGTAACTGGTGGAATCGGCATTACTGTGGCACATGAGCTAGGTCATCGAACCGAGAAAACAGAACAGACCTACTCTAAAATCCTATTGATGACGGTGTGCTACATGCACTTTTTTATCGAACACAACCGGGGACACCATGTTCGTGTAGCTACTCCCGAGGATCCAGCTACAAGTCGAAAGGGAGAAAGTTTCTATGGATTTTGGTGGCGATCTGTAACGCAAGGATACCTGAGCTCCTGGCATTTAGAAGTAGAAAGACTGAAAAAGAAGGGCCAAGCCTTTTGGTCACTATCCAATCAAATGATCTGGTTTCAAATCCTTCCGCTTATATTTATTTCCTTCTTTTTTGGCCTATTTTCCTACCTTGGAGGAAGACTCGTATGGGAAGTGCCAGTCTTCTTTTTTATCCAAAGTATCCTCGGATTCTCCCTCTTGGAGTTAGTAAATTACTTGGAACATTATGGGATGCAACGAAAGCGATTGCCTTCAGGGCAGTATGAAAATGTGACTCCCCTTCATTCTTGGAACGCTTCCCAGTTGGTTAGTAATTTCCTACTTTTCCAGTTGCAGCGCCATTCCGACCACCATGCATCCGCCCACAAGAGGTACCAGGTATTGGACCACAACGAGGAAAGTCCACAATTGCCAGCTGGATACTCAGCCATGATTATTTTGGCTTGTATTCCTCCGCTTTGGTTTGCAGTGATGGATCCTCGACTATCGGAGTGGCAAAAAGAGCGAAAACTTGATTTAGTCGAGTAAGAAGTTGTTGAAGAAACTACTTTTTAGGGCCATCCAAATCACAAAAAATAAAATCCCCCAGAAAAGGTAAATTCTATAAAAATCAGCTGTCTCCTTATACCGATTTTCAAGGATCTCTGTTTTTTCGAGGGTGTCAATTTGTTCGAAGATTTGATTCAATGCCTTTCCATCAGACGCTCTAAAAAATTGCCCACCCCCAATGGTGGAAATCTCTCGTAGGGTGGTTTCATCTAAGTAACTTTCTACCATCTGCGGCCTACCGAAAAAATCAGTTCCATAGGGCACCATTCCATCTTTTCCCACGGCTATGGTATAAATTTTTATACCAAATGCTGTTGCCAGTTGCGCAGCAAAAATAGGATCAACATTGCCTGCATTGCTTTCTCCATCGGACAAAAGAATCATCACCTTAGAGGGAGATTCGCTGTCCTTCAGGCGGTTGGTGCCTGCAGCGATTGCCGACCCGATCGCAGTACCTTTTGCTTCAATCATGGAGAAATTGATCTCTTCAATCAAGCTGGTAAGCAATCGGTAATCGTTGGTCAATGGGGAAAGCGAATAGGCCTCACCCGAGAATACAACCATCCCAATTCGATCTCCAAATCGCCCATTGATGAATTCTACTGCGGTTTTTTTGGCGGCCTCCAAGCGATTGGGATTAAAATCTTGTAAGTCCATGGATTCAGAAATATCCATGACCAGCAAAATATCAATCCCCTCAGTATATTGTTCTACACGCTCATTGTTCCGTTGAGGTCTGGCCAATGCAAGCACTAGAAATATTAGAAATAGAAAGAAAAAGCCAGTTGGTACCAGTCGGAGATAGGTCCATGGGTTGGCTTTAGTTACACTCTTCGGTAAGGATAGCTCAAGGACTGGTTTTTTGAGGAATTTGATAAACTTCCGAATTAACACCAATAATGGAATCAGCCACAGTAAATTCAATAGCAATGGATTTTCCCATTCATAGGATTGAAACGTCTCTGGCAAAAACCAAGACCATGAAAAAAACTCAGCGAGAGACTCTCTCATGGGTGATTTGGTTTAAGGTAGATTGGTAATTTGTTCGTGCAACTTCTAAAAGGTAAGTGGTAGCAGCATTTGTATCTCCCTCTCCGCCGGCATAAATGATCAGGTCAATGCTTCGAAGGGCTTTAAATACCTCCTTGTCTTCTAAGGCAGCGGCAATTTCACTAGAAGTCCATTCTTGAATAGGTTGGGAACGCAAATGTTCTAGGTACCCTTTCCAAAGGCCAATCGCCTCATCAGCAAGAGTTTGATTCGGATTTTGCTGCAGTTGCTCAGCTAGCTTTTTCCATTTTCGCTCAAACTGTATCCACCGAAGTTTTTCTCTATTTTTTCGGAAGAGGCGTTTGATTCGTTCTGCAAAAACAAAGAAAAGGATTCCTACACTTAGAAGTATGCCCCCAATAACAGCACTAAAAACAAACCAATTGAACGGTTTATCCAAGGGTTGGTACACATTATTTTCTTTGAATTGCAGTTGCTCTGGTATGGAATCTAGGTTGAGCTTCAACTTTAACTCTGCCTCGTTAGTAAAGTAGGTGATGCTATCGTATCGCGCTAATTCAAAAACGGGTAGCGATAAATAGGAGGAGGGCTCAAGTGAAAAATTGGACAAGAAGTACATTGCACTATCTTGGGTGATACCGTCCGAAGTGACTGAAACAAACGTTTTCTTCTCTAGAAAGACAAATGGAGAGAAATCAAAGGTAGAGTCGGGGAAGATTAGCTGGGCTGATTGGGGGTAACTTGATTTCAATACAAATCCTACTCGCCCACCAAGCTGGGCAGAATCCTTTGTAAAATACCCGCTCACCTGCACTTTTTGTGCTGAAAGTTGTAGGGATGTGATAAGAAGGAAAAGTAAAAGAATGCCTCTACCCACGCTTCATTCGTTTATTACGGTACTTGAATAAGTCAATCAAAGGAATGACAATATCTTGTCTAGAATCTATGGCCAAGTAATTGATTTGATTTTTTTTACAGATCTCTTTCAAATGTTCACGTTCACTGGTGAAGGTATCTGCAATTTTCTTGGAAAAGCTGCCAAAAGCAGTATTTACCCAAGTGGTCCTTCCCCTTTCCTTATCAAATATGGGTACAATCCCCAAGGTAGGAAGAGCAGCTTCCCTCGGATCGGTCAGTTGGATCGCTACCAAATCGTGACGCTCAGCAAGTGCTCTAAAGGACCGTTCATAACCCTGATCTATGAAGTCAGAAATAATGATGATGATGCTTCTCTTTTTAATGAGATTCAGTGCAAAGGTGAAAAGCCCATTCAAATTGGTTTTTAAACTCTTGTTTTCATGGTCAAAAATTCCCCGAATAATTTTTACACCTTGCTTATTTCCCTTGGAGGGTAAAATCAATTTTTCTTGTTGGTCGGAATAGGAAATCAATCCCACTTGGCTTCCATCGTAGACAGCCGCAAGTGTAAGCACCCCAGCAATCAATTTTCCTTGGTCTATTTTTTTTAGACCCTGCTGACCAATGTCCTGGCTTCCTGAAATGTCCAATAAAAAATAAACAGACTGGTCTTTTTCTTCTTTAAAGGTCTTTACAAAGGTGCCATGACCCTTGGCGGAGACTTTCCACTCGATGGTCCGTACATCGTCACCATACTGGTAAGGCCTCAAATCATCAAACTCTAAGCCAGATCCCTTGAAAAGCGATTGATATTCTCCTTGAAGGTGGTTGTTGGCCACTTTCCGGATCATAATCTCATATTTTCTAAGTTTGCTAAATAGCTGATCCATGCGAAGGATTTGAATTGGCTAAGTTAAAGTCTTGAAACGAAAATTAAAATTTGAGAGGACCTACCACAGTGGATTTTATCCGTTAAAAAAACCTAATTTTAACCTGTGATTTATCGACTTGTCCTTTTATTTTTCCTTGCTCTAAGCCTCTCATGTACCAGCAATTCTTCCCCTCAAGGGATCCTGGATGAGAATTTGATGATATCAATACTTGTAGAAATACAGCTTACTGAGGGAAAAGTCAGCTCCTTGCCTGTTACTTATGATTCTTCACAGGTATTATATTCCTTGATGGAAAAAGATATTTTTTTAAAACATGGAGTGACTGATTCTGTTTTTATAGAAAGTATGGAGTATTACCTAGAAGATGCCGAAAAGATGGACCGCATCTATGCGCGTGTCATCGACTCACTGGTAGTACTCGAAAATAACACCAAGCCAAAGGAGTAAATCTGATGCTGTACCCAGCCAACCTTGAGCAAAAAATAAATTTCGTAAAGATTAAAGAGCTCCTCAAGGCAGAGTGCACTTCCCCTTTAGGGCAAAGCTATGTAGATAACATTTCCTTTTCTACAGATTTTACCTTGGTAAAGCGTCTTTTGGACCAAACAGAAGAGTTTCGTCAACTCCTCATTGCTGGAGAGTCCTTTCCCTCATCTCACTTTACTAATCTGAACCCCTATTTGGAAAAAGCGAAGTTGGAGGGTGCTTTTTTGGAACAAGAAGAATTTCAAGAGGTCAAACTTGCACTCCAAACCCTCAAATCTTGCATTACTTTTTTTCAAAAGTTCGGCGATCCTTACCCGACGCTGAAGGCATTATTGGGTCTTTTGATTGACCTAGATCTCAAACTACTTCAGGTGATCGATCAGGTGCTGGATGAGAAAGGCAAACTGAGAAGCAATGCTTCCAAGGAGTTGCAACTGATTCGTACCCAGATTATTTATGAAGAGAGTCGCCTAAGGAAGGTGATGGAACGAATTTTCAAAGATGCGCGAGCCAAAGGACTAATGCCTGAGGATGCAGCAATGACCATTCGCGGAGGAAGAATGGTGATACCCATCGCTGCTGAAAATAAGCGTAAGCTTCGCGGCTTTATTCATGATGAGTCCGCAACTGGGCAGACGGTATTTATGGAGCCAGAAGAAGCACTTGATATTAACAATGAGATTCGCGATTTGGAGTACATGGAAAAACGCGAAATCATTCGAATCCTTACTCGATTGACTGACCAGCTTCGGCCTACTATTCCCGCACTTCGTAAAGCTACCAATTTTCTGGGTGTGTTAGATTTTGTACGTGCCAAGGCTCGATTTGCCCTTAAAACGGACAGTCACAAACCCATTCTCACCCAAGAAAGAACGCTCTCCTGGTCGCAAGCGCGGCATCCTATCCTCGAAATTTCCTTAAAAGCCCATGGCAAACAGGTAGTCCCGTTAACGATTAATCTGGATAGCCAACAGCGACTCCTACTTATTTCTGGGCCCAATGCAGGAGGTAAATCCGTTGCACTCAAAACAGTAGCCCTCTTGCAATACATGATGCAATGCGGACTCTTACTACCGGTTCATCCTGATTCGAAGAGTTCATTATTCGATCATTTTTTTATTGATATCGGCGATGAACAAAGCTTGGAGAATGACCTAAGTACCTACTCCTCACACCTGATGAGTATGAAGCAATTCACACAGTTTGCCACTAAGAAAACGATCCTCTTTATCGATGAATTTGGCACAGGTACTGAGCCGCAGTTTGGGGGAGCTATTGCAGAATCTATTCTGCTTACTTTAGCCAAACTCGGTGCTTATGGGGTAATTACCACCCACTACGGTAATCTCAAACAGTTGGCAGATAAACAGCAGGGCCTAGTGAATGGCGCCATGCGCTATGATGTGCAAAAATTGGAACCGCTTTACCAATTGGAAATTGGGAAGCCAGGTTCCTCTTTCGCTTTGGAAATAGCCTCAAAAATCGGACTATCCAAAGAGATTGTAGCCTATGCAAAGCAGCAAATTGGTGAAGAACGCGTGCGGTACGATCGACTATTGACCCAATTGGAAAATGAAAAAAACCAGTATGACATCCTCCTGAAGGATGTTCGGGAAAAAGACAAGGCACTTGAGGTGACCTTGAAGGAGTATGGGCAGCTGAAAGAAACTTTGGAGCAAACCAAAAAACAATACATCCAAGAAGCCAAGCTGGAAGCAAAATCCATCTTGGATCAAGCCAATAAAAAGATTGAATCCGTGATTCGAGAGATCAAGGAGGGGAAAGCGGAGAAAGAAGTTACCAAATCACTGCGCAAGGAATTGGATGTCTTTAAAGAAGAAGTTAAACCTGAAAAAACCACGATCAAGGAGCCCAGTATTCAAGTGATAGGGGGACAAATTTCGGTAGGAGATTGGGTACGGCTGAAGGATAATTCGGCCATTGCAGAGGTGGTAGCTATAAAAAATAAAGATGTTGAACTTCTGATTGGAGACTTAAAGTCGAATGTGAAACTTTCTCGACTGGAGAAAATCGCGAGAGCAGAAGTGAAGAAAGAATTAAAGTCTATTGATAAAAGAGGGAGCTACCAAACGACAACCAAGATGATGGATTTTTCCCCCAACTTGGATTTGAGGGGAAAAAGAGGTGAAGAAGTTCTCCCACTGATTCAAACTTTCATTGACGAGGGAAACATGCTTGGAGTAAAAAATCTCCGGATAGTCCATGGAAAGGGAGATGGGATCCTGCGTGAGATAAGCCGCAATTTATTACGGACCATGCCTCAAGTTGGAAAATTGGAAGATGAGCATGCTGATAGAGGAGGAGCTGGAGTGACCCTAGTCACTCTCCGGTAGTAATCAGCTTATTTTTTAACTAGGTTAAAGGTGTAGCTTCCCGCTAGTGCGGAAGTTCCATCTACGCGCGCTCCTGGCAATGGAATCCGAAAGTCAAATCGTAGCGTAGTTCCTGTTTGCGTAAAGGAGATTTCGCGCGTGGCCGCAGGCTTAGTGCCAGCTAATATAAATTTATCAAAGTTGGTTCCAGCAAAACTCCAGTTGCCACTGGCATCGAATAACTCACCTCCATTTTTAGTGGAATAGGTTTTTGAAGTTCCTGCGTTGAGAAATAGTTCAAAGGTAGCATAGGTGCTAGTTACATTCTGTCCATCTCGAGTAACTGACCCACCGCCGGCCACGGTCCACTGTGCAGTACCTGTGCCCGATAGCGCTTCTGTTGCGATTTGTTCTGGAGTTTTTTTTGTGTCGGGACTTTCGCCTTTTTCCTTACAAGCAACTAGGAGGCTAAAAATTAGGACAAGTGGGAGAATGGAAAGAATTCGGGGATTCATTTGAGATGTATTTTTTTGAATAGTACTAACACAAGAATACGGACCATTTGACTTATTTAAAGTCTTCCAAGGCTATTTTTTTTTCACAAAAATCATATTCACGCGGATCATTGGAGCAAATCACTACAATTCGATTCGGGGTAAACTGCTGGATAAGGTCTAAATACCAAGTCACACCTTGTTTATCTAAGTTGGTGGTAGGCTCATCCAGAAGGAGCAAAGGAACCTCAGAAAAAATGGCTAAAGCAAGCTTTACGCGCTGCTTCATGCCAGAGGAAAACTGGGAAATGGCTTTCGATTTATGTTTCTCTAAGCCTAAAATCTCGAGAATTTCTCCGTTAGATCGCTGTTGAAGTGGTTTTTTAAATTGAAAATGGAAGGCAAGCACTTCGCTTAGCGTGAATTCTTCCGGTAATTCCAAATAGGGGGTAGCGAGTGCGAGGCTACGAAACCACTGTTCTTCGGCAATTTGAGTTGATCCCGTATGGTACTGAATAGCCCCAGATGTTAGGGGAATGGCTCCAGAAAGGCATTTTAAAAGGGTGGATTTTCCGGAACCATTTCCTCCGGTAATGGCGATAGTATCCCCAATGGAAAGTTCCAGATCAAGATTTTTAAAAATCCATTCGTGGTGAAAGCGCTTGGAAGCGTTTTGTACCTGGATGGTAAACATGCTAGTTGATGTAGCCTTTCATTACCCCACGTTCAGACGAACGGATAAAATTTAAAATTTCATCTCGCTCTTTGGTGGCAGGAAGGTTGATTTCTATTTCTTCAAGGGCACGGCTGTTGTTTAAGCTATTCAAGAATAGGTAACGGTATACCTCTTGAATGTGTGCAATAGTTTCGCTTGAGAAGCCTCTTCTGCGCAACCCCAAAGAATTAACGCCCGCGTAAGTAAGGGGTTCTCTTGCAGCCTTGGTGAAGGGAGGTACGTCTTTTCTGACTAAAGATCCACCTGAAATCATGGCATGCATCCCTACTCTCACAAACTGATGTACAGCACTTGATCCTCCAATGATCGCCCAATCTTCGATGGATACATGGCCAGCGATTTGAACCGAGTTGGCTACAATGACATGGCTCCCAATCACACAATCGTGTGCTACGTGTACATAGGCCATTAACAGGCATTTGCTTCCCACTACGGTAGTTTGCTTTTCTACGGTGCCGCGAGAAATAGTTACACATTCACGGATGGTGGTGTTATCCCCAATAACTACCGTGGATTCTTCGCCTTGAAATTTGAGATCTTGCGGAATTCCTGCAATGACAGCACCTGGAAAAATCTTGCAATTTTTACCGATCCTTGCTCCGGGATAGATGGTTACATTGGAGCCAATCCAAGTATTGTCCCCAATGATCACATTCTCATGGATCATGGTGAAAGGGTCAATGTGCACTCCTGAACCTATTGTGGAATCAGGATGAATAGAAGACATGGAGCTGATCATATATCTTTACGGGTAATGCTTGCAGTCATGATGGCTTCACAAACTAGTGTATTGCCTACGTAAGCTTCTCCTTTCATTTTAGCAATGCCCCTACGGATAGGAGCTAGGAGTTCGCATTTAAAGACAATAGTGTCACCAGGCAAGACCATTTTTCTAAATTTACAACTTTCAATGCCTAGGAAATAGGTCCAGTAATTTTCAGGATCTTCTACTGAGCTCAAAACTAATATGCCTCCTGTTTGTGCCATAGCCTCTACTTGCATGACCCCAGGCATTACAGGATTACCAGGAAAATGGCCCATGAAGAATGGTTCGTTCATGGTTACATTTTTCACCCCTGCTACCACGGTCTCATCAAGATAGATGATTTTATCTATCAACTGAAAAGGATAGCGATGGGGTAAAATATTACTTATCTGATTGATATCCATTACTGGAGGAAGCTTTGGATCGTAAAAAGGGATGTGGGAAGATCCCATTTTTTCCATTGCTCGTTTCAATTTTTTAGCAAAAGCGACGTTGGCAGCATGACCTGGTCGAGCTGCAAGGATTTGGGCTTTCAAAGGACGGCCCACCAAAGCCAAATCACCCACCACATCCAAAAGTTTGTGGCGTGCAGGTTCGTTTTTATAGCGTAAGTCTACGTTATTGAGGATCCCCTCTTTTTTCACTTCGACGGACTCCTTGTTAAACATTTTGGCTAGATGTGCCAATTCCTCTTTTTCAACCACCCGATCTACCACTACAATTGCATTGTTCAAATCCCCTCCTTTGATCAGGTTGGATTTGTAAAGCATCTCGAGTTCATGCAGAAAACAAAAGGTTCTACAAGAAGCGATTTCTGGTCTAAATTGACTGATGTCTGTAATCGAAGCATGCTGACTACCAAGTACTGGTGAATTGTAGTCTACCATCACGGTCACTCTGTAGTTGCTTGCAGGTAAAGCCACCATCTCCACTTCTCTGGAAGAGTCTTTGTATTGGATGGTTTCTTGAACTTCAAAAAATCTTCTTAAAGCATTTTGTTCCTCAATTCCAGCATCCTCAAGTACCTCGATAAACTGGATCGAGGATCCATCCATAATCGGTGGTTCAGGGCCGTCAAGTTGAATCAAGACGTTATCTATCTCCATACTCACAAGAGCAGCTAACACATGCTCTACGGTATATACCCGAGCTCCATTTTGTTCCAAAGTAGTGCCTCGCGACACATCTACCACCAAATCACAGTCTGCATCTACTGTAGGTCTACCCTCCAAATCAATCCGTTGGAATTTTATTCCATGATTAGGAGCTGCCGGCAAAAAGGTCATGTTGGATACCACTCCTGTATGCAGCCCTACCCCGGATAATTCTACCTGCCTTTGAATGGTATGTTGTTTAGCTGTCATGTTTTTACACTAAAAGGATATTTGGGATGTAAATTTACCCCTTTTTTTCCAGTAGTTGAATGCGCTTTTGGAGATCATCTAGATTTTTAAATATGCTGTAGGAGCGGAGAAAATGGTTTAAATCCATTGCCAAGAATCCAAATAGGGTTTGACCTGATTTTTTGATCGACTTGATCACCCCAGTATTTCCTCCTATGGTGGTGTGATCTGCAATTTTGAGGTGTCCTACGATGCTGGCCTTACCTGCGATGATGCAATAGGCACCAATGGTAGTGGATCCTGCAACGCCTGCTTGTGCTGCGATAGCCGTATGTGCACCGACCACTACATTGTGGGCGATATGCACCTGGTTGTCAATTTTGACTCCTTGACAAAGAAGGGTAGAGCCCATCGTTGCGCGGTCTATCGTACTGTTGGCTCCGATGCTCACCTGGTCTTCCAAGACGACGTTACCGATTTGAGGGATGGTTTTGTAAGAGCCATCTGCCTGAGGAGCAAAGCCGAATCCGTCCGCACCCAGTACGGCACCTGAGTGAATCACACATTGCTTACCTATTTGCGTGTCTGAACAAATTTTGGCACCTGGGTGAATCACTGTGCCGTCGCCAATCTTGACGCGGTCGCCAATGAAGGCATGTGCGTGGATTTTGACACCTTCGCCCAATATGCAATCCTTACCTATGTAAGAGAAGGCTCCTCGGTAAGCTCCTTCGCCCACGAGGCTATTTTCGCCCAAGTAGCTAGGTTCTTCAACGCCCACCAACGTCACCCTGCTAACCTGATTGTAGGCTTCTAGCAAGGTGGTAAAGCCAATGTAAGCGTCTTTTACGCGGATCAAGGTGGCTGTATGGGGTTTTGAGGCAACAAAGTTTTCCGATACGATCACTGCCGTGGCAGCGGTTTCGTAGAGGTAGGCTTCGTATTTATCGTTTGCTAAAAAGGCAATGCCGCCGGGCTGGCCTTCCTGGATTTTATCGAGGCGGTAAACTTTTTGCGTAGGGTCTCCGGCTACAGTTCCCTCCAAAATACCAGCGATTTGTTCCAGCGAAAATTCCATAGGTAGCACAGTGGTTTAGTTGGGCAAAATTAAACTTTTTGCTACGCATACGTAATGTTTTTCCACCATCTTGCTCATAATCTTGATGTTCGGTAAGTCGGCAGCACTTGCTACATCGACCACTTCTCCTTTTTTGGTTAAAATGGAAATGCGGTCTTTTTCCAAATACCCATAGTTACTGATTGTACCTGTAGAAAAAAAGTAGCCTAAATCTTCGTCCGGCACTTGTAGTTTTTTCTGCGCTTTGGTTCGTAGGTGTTCAATCTCTTGGCTTGAAAAAGGTTCATTTACCAAATTGATTTTAAACAGTTTACGCGTCAGAAACATTTGGGATATGTTTTGAAGCACATAGTCCGGATCATTTTTCCAAAGCTTAATGGCTCCCCAAATATCAAAATCATCCAGCTGTAAAAACTTTTTGAGCAAGCTCGAGTCTGCTTTAAAATCTGCTAATGACACCTCTTGACGCATGAAGTAGGCCATCTCCTCGGTAACAAAGAAGGTTCTTCCTCCTTGCGCCAAGTTTTTGGCCCGCTGAATCAGATTGATAAGCATTTTTTCCGCGCTAACGGTCGTTTTATGCAAATACACCTGCCAATACATCAGCCTTCGCGCACTCAAAAAGTTTTCAATGGAATAAATCCCTTTTTCTTCAATCACCAACTGATCTTCCTTCACTGCCATCATTTTGATGATTCGATCTGCACCAATGGTGCCCTCAGACACCCCTGTAAAGAAACAGTCCCGCTGTAAGTAGTCCAGTCGATCAATGTCCAGTTGACTTGAAACGAGCTGATGAAAGAATTTTTTAGGGTACTGATTTTTGAATATCTGGAGTGCTAAAGTTAATTGCCCTCCAAACTCTTCATTGAGCAGTTCTATGGTGAGCAATGAAAGTTCTTCGTGTGGAATTCCGCGCAATAGGCTATATTCCAGAGCGTGAGAGAAGGGCCCATGCCCAATATCATGCAAAAGAATGGCGATTAATGCAGCCTCGTATTCGGCATCGCTTATCTCGGTACCTTTAATCCGTAAGTTGTCTAAGGTGATGCTCATCAGATGCATGGCACCTAGCGCATGGTGAAATCGGGTATGCAAAGCACCGGGGTAGACAAAATCAGTTAAACCTAATTGACGGATTCGTCGTAATCTCTGAAAGTAAGGATGGTCAATGATGGCAAAAATTAACTCGCTAGGAATGGTTATAAAACCATAAACAGGATCATTGATTATTTTCTGGCTTTTCAATCAGCACGGATTTGATTGACTCAAAAGTAATTATAATTTTAGAAGAAAAGGGAAGAAAGATGTCTCAAAAATTCAAGGTGCTGTGGGCAGACGATGAAATTGATCTACTCAAACCCCACCTCCTATTTCTGGAGGGGAAGGGCTGTGTCATTACGACCGTTAATTCAGGAGTAGATGCCATCGAAGAAGTTGAAAATGCCAATTTTGATGTGGTGTTTTTGGATGAAATGATGCCAGGAATGACCGGATTAGAGACGCTTCAGCATATCAAGCAGCTCAAGCCTCAGATCCCTGTGGTCATGATTACCAAAAGCGAGGAAGAGCAACTTATGGATGAGGCGATAGGGGGTAAAATCGCAGATTACCTAATCAAGCCCCTCAATCCTAGCCAAATTTGGCTTTCAGTCAAAAGAATACTCCAAAACCGACAGCTAGTTGAATCAAAGACGGCCCAAAATTACCAGCAAGAATTTAGACAAATAGGCCAGGCATTGGATGATGCATCTACCCCGCAGGAATGGGCTGATCTTTACAAAAAGCTTACTTTTTGGGAAATGGAAATTGACCGCACTGAAAACAAGAACATGCTGGAAGTGCTTGAAGCTCAAAAAACTGAGGCAAACAGTGCTTTTGGTCGATTTGTCAAATCAAATTACCTGGATTGGGTAGCAAACCCAGAAACTGATGCGCCGCTGCTTTCCCCTCAAGTACTCAGGGAATGGGTGTTTCCTATTTTGAAAAAGAAAAGAGCCGTATTTTTTATTTTAATTGACAACCTCCGGCTAGACCAATGGGAGGAAATTGAGCCGCTACTGGGTGCATACTTTCATGTGGAAGAAAAATCCACCTACTACAGCATACTCCCTACTACCACTGCTTTCGCCAGAAATGCCCTGTTCTCTGGTATGATGCCTTCAGAGATGGCTAGTCGCTATCCACACCTATGGGAAGACGAAGATTCGGAAGAGGGGAAAAATAAAAGTGAGGAGCAATGGTTAAAAATCAACCTGGAAAAAAATAGAATCCCTGTTAAATATTCCTACCACAAGATTTTGCAAATGCAGGAAGGAAAAGCGGTGCTCGATCAATTCCATAGTTTGCTTCAGAACGAATTGAATGTGCTGGTGTACAATTTTGTAGACATGATTTCTCATGCGCGCACAGACATGAAAATGATCCGTGAGCTGGCACCGGATGAGTCGGCTTACCGTTCCTTGACCCGAAGTTGGTTCGAACATTCCTCTCTGTTTGAGCTGATGAAAAAAATACAGCAAGCAGGAGGAGAGGTGATTTTGACCACGGATCACGGTACCAAGAGGGTAAATAGGCCGTACCGGATCATTGGAGATAAGCATGCCACGACAAACTTGCGATACAAGCAGGGAAAGAATTTGAATTTTGAGGCAGGGAAAGTTTTTGAGGTGAGGCGCCCCGAGGATGCCAAACTTCCGAGACTAAATGTATCCTCTTCCTATGTCTTTGCAGTGGAGGATTATTTCTTTGCTTACCCCAACAATTACAATTACTACGTAAATCACTTCAAGGATACTTTCCAGCATGGGGGGATTTCTCTTGAAGAAATGATTGTTCCTATTGTACATTTGCGGGCCAAGACCTAATTATTTTGCAAACCATCACCTACACCTTAGACCGTATTGATGAAATAGCCCACCTCTTAATTCAGGAAGCTGGCGATCAAAAAGTTTGGATTTTCAGAGGTGAAATGGGTGCAGGAAAGACTACCTTGATCAAATCCCTTGCAAAAGCCTTAGAGGTAGCGGATTCGGTGAGTAGTCCTACTTTTGGAATTGTCAACGAATACCAAACTCAAGCGAAGGAACTCCTTTATCATTTTGACTTTTATCGTTTGGATGACCCCATGGAGGCCTTGGATATCGGAATAGAAGAGTATTTTTATAGTGGAAACTACTGTTGGCTCGAGTGGGCTGAAAAGATTGCTCCCTTTTTACCGGAGCAATTTTTCCACATTGAGCTTGCCTTAGCTTCTGAAAAAGAAAGAATATTAACCTTTCATCACCATCAAAATGGCCACTGATTTGTCTGGAGTGACTGCCGTGGGATTGATCCCCAAAGAGTCTCCCTCCCAACTAAAAAAAGGAGGTAAGCCCATCACCATAGGTTTGCCTAGGGAAACATCCTCCGAAGAGAAGCGAGTGGTTTTAAGCCCTGAAGCGGTTCGTATTTTGAATCAAAATGGTATTGAGGTCATGGTAGAGACCCAAGCAGGGGATCGCGCTAAGTTTTCAGACCGACAGTTTTCGGATGCGGGTGCAAAAATAGTGTATTCCCGCAAGGAGGCATTTGCTGCTGATGTGGTCGCCAAAGTCAATGCCCCCACGGAAGAAGAAATAGCAGACATGTCCGTTGGTGCCTGTTTGATTTCAGCCTTGCAACTTGAAAAGCAAGCATCAAGTTACATACAGGCCCTAAACACAAAAAAAATCACATCCCTTGCTTTTGAGTACTTGGAAGACAAGGTGGGAGGGATGCCCGTCGTGCGAGCCATGTCAGAAATTGCTGGAAGTACGGTGATGCAGATTGCTTCGGAATACCTTTCTAGCGTAAACGAAGGTAAAGGATTGATTTTAGGAGGAATTACGGGGGTGCCACCGACCCAGGTGGTCATCATTGGCGCAGGTACGGTGGCGGAATATGCTGCTCGCACCGCCCTAGGTTTGGGTGCAAACA
Source organism: Bacteroidia bacterium (assembly GCA_964202605.1). Taxonomy (GTDB): domain Bacteria; phylum Bacteroidota; class Bacteroidia; order Cytophagales; family Cyclobacteriaceae; genus Algoriphagus. Next base: position 15,411 of record CAXNJN010000035.1, read on the forward strand.
TCAAAGTTTTTGACAATCACCTCTACAAACTCCGACGAATCAAACAGCTACTTGGGCAGCAGATTGCAACTTCCACCATCGATAATGCGAATCTCTCACAAGCCTTGGCTGAGGCAGATGTGGTGATCGGGGCCTTGCGTGCCGAAAAGGGAAAAAATAAAATTGTAGTTTCTGAAGAAATGGTGGCTAAGATGATGCCGGGAAGCATTGTGATTGATGTGAGTATTGACCAAGGTGGCTGTATTGAAACAGCCCAGGTAACCTCCCATGAAAATCCAGTCTATCGCATGCATGAGGTGATTCATTATGGGGTACCGAATATTGCATCACGAGTTGCCCGAACAGCCTCGTATTCTTTGAGTAATATTTTTACGCCAATATTGCTGCAAATGAATGATTTGGGAGGAGCTGAGGAAATGATATTCACCTACAAATGGTTTCTCAAAGGGGTGTATACCTACCGAGGAAGTTTGACCAATGCATTTATGGCAAAGAAATTTGGGTTAAGCCACAAGGAGTTACAGCTGCTACTAGCTGCTCGGTATTGATATAGACTGCGGGTAGCGCCTCATTTCAGATTAAAAAAAATGACTTATTTTTGATGGAATTATCTTTGAATTTCCAATCAGTGCTCATGCGAAAAGTTCTCCTTGTTCTTTCCTTCTTTATCAGTACTGCCTTTGCAGTGGCGCAACAGCCTCCTGCTGCCTATCTCAAGGCAAAATCCGATTTGGATGCCAAGGCCTATGGAATGGCAAAAGATGGATTTGTACCTTTTCTCGATGTGGCAAAATATGGTCTTCTTTCGAATTATGCGGCCTTTCACAGTGCTGAGGCAGCACTTCAACTCGCACAAGCCCCCCAAGCTATTGAGTTGCTATCTGCCTTGAAAGGAAAGGTTTGGAGCCAATCCGAAGAGACTACTTACCTACTTGCCTTGGCTTATTTCCAAAATAACCAACTTGTAGAGGGCCTTCAAGCAATTAAAGGGCTTACCCGTGAGCCATTTTTGAGCAAAGGGGATCGTGCCACATTTTCCTATTTGCAAAACACGTCCTCCAATTTTCTGATTACCAACCTAGAACAATTCAAGGAAAACGAGGGATTCACAGCAGCCTTGGTCTATGTGTTGCAACAGAAATCCATCATGTCCGCATCGGAGCGGAGTACACTCAACCAACTTATTCAGTCTGGGGTACAACCAGCATTGAAGGATAAGGTGCTAGATGTCGTGGTAATCTTGCCGTTTACCACGAGTGCAGAACAAGACATTTCTTTGATGGAATCCACCAGCTTCTTACTGGAACTTTACCAAGGGATTGAATTAGAAGTGGCTAGACTTAAAGCCAATGGCGTAGCGATTCAGCTACATACCTTCGATTCGAAGCGAGATCTGGAATACCTAAACGCACTCGTAAAAGACCCAACTGTTCTTGCGGCAGATGTAATTTTAGGTCCTGTTTATCAAGAGGAAACAGCTCTAATAAGTGCTTTTTCAGAGGCTCAAAAAATCCCATTTATTCACCCGCTTTCCAATCTAGGTGATCGGTATGAAGAAAGCCAATTTAGCTACTTATTTAGGCCCGCACTAAGTTCGCTAGCGAATGGGGTAGTGGATGCCCTGAAAACGCAAGGATGGGGAAAAACCGTAGCCATTGGTTATAGCGGTAATTCTCGAGACGAGCAGCTTGGGCTTCTGCTACAGAATCAATTGGCAAAGGAAGGGTTTAGTGTCGTAAAAGTTCAAAAAGTTGATTCCAAAAATGCCACTACTTTCCTTCAAGGATTGGGTGTACGAAGAGGAAGCCAACCTGCAGTAAACCAGGTGATTTTACTTTCTGATGATCCAGCACTGGCACAGCCTGTTTTTTCCCTCATGGAAAGTATTTCTGCTGAGGTACCCTTGCTGGTCATGGATTCCTGGTTAGGCTTTAATTTTTCAAATTTTGAAATGTTGGAATATGCTAATTTCTATTTCATTTCCAACAATACCCCAAAGTATCATTCGGAGGCCATGGATGATATTCGAAAAAACTATTATTCCAAACACCTGCAATTCCCTTCCACCAACTCCCTTCTAGGTGCTGAACTAGTTCATTGGGTCCATGCCAATGCGGAATTTGCGCAAGATTTTGATCTCCGCCCAAGTTTGGATAAAAACGGGAATCAGCCAGGTCGACTGACATGGGGATTTAATTTTCAAAAAGTGAACAACAACAGCTATTCTCCTGTTTTTAAGCTTGAATCTGGAGAATTGATCCCATTAAACTAAACCATGCAAAATTCTGAAAGCAAAAGGCTTTTTGCCCATGCTAAAAAATTTATTCCAGGAGGAGTAAACTCTCCTGTTCGTGCTTTCCGCGCCGTAGGTGGTGAACCGATCTTCATCAAAAAAGCGGATGGGGCATTTATTTTCGACGAGGACGGCAATTCCTACATTGAACTCATCAACAGTTGGGGGCCGATGCTCTTGGGTCACAATTCCCCGCTGATCCGCGAGGCCGTGATTCGTGCCATGGAGGATGGTACCTCCTTTGGAGCGCCTACAGCGCGTGAGGTAGAAATGGCGGAGCTATTGGTTCGATTGGTGCCTTCTCTCGAAAAAGTGCGCATGGTCAATTCAGGTACTGAAGCCACCATGTCTGCTATCCGCCTTGCGAGAGGCTATACCGGTCGGGATAAGATCATCAAAATGGAAGGGCACTACCATGGACATGGAGATTCTTTTCTAATCGCTGCAGGCTCGGGAGCCATTACAATGGGACATCCGGATTCACCAGGAGTAACTGTAGGCACAGCAAAAGACACACTTTTAGCGCTATTCAATGACTTAAACTCCGTAGAATCCTTAGTAGAAGCCAATAGGGGACAAATTGCTGCCTTGATTTTGGAGCCTGTTGCAGGAAATATGGGACTCACTTTGCCCCAAGATGGATACCTAATGGGCCTTCGAGAAATTTGCACCCGCGAAGGGATAGTCTTGATTTTTGACGAGGTAATGACCGGTTTCCGATTGGCCAAGGGTGGTGCGCAAGAGCGATTTGGGGTGATTCCCGATTTGACTACCTTGGGTAAAATCATCGGTGGAGGAATGCCCGTTGGAGCCTATGGAGGAAAAAAGGAGATCATGGACTTTGTGTCTCCAGCAGGCCCTGTGTACCAAGCAGGTACGCTATCTGGGAATCCCATTGCGATGGCAGCAGGCCTTGCCATGCTCCATCATCTGGATACGCATCCAGAAATCTACGATCGCTTGGAAGCCATAGGGGAAGAGCTAACTGCAGGAATGAATAGCATCAATTCAACCTTGGGTCTTGACTATACCCTCAACAAATTGGGGAGCATGTATTCCTTGTTTTTCACTTCTAGCCCAGTTACTGATTTTGAATCTGCCAAAAAATCCGATACCCAGCTGTTTGGCCGTTACTTCCAAAGCATGTTAAAGCGAGGGGTTTATTTGGCACCGTCTCAGTTTGAAAGCCTTTTCTTATCGACTGCTTTAACGAGCGAACTGATCGGAAAAATCCTACAAGCGCATGAGGAAAGCATGAAAGAAATTCATTAAAAAAGAGACGATGATTTTGAAAGTATACGGCATCAAAAATTGCGACACGATGAAGAAAACCTTTTCCTTTCTAGAGGAAAAAGACATTTCTTACGAATTTATCGATTACAAAAAGCAAGCTCCTACTTTGGGACTACTCAAAAGCTTCCACTCAAAAACTAGTTTGGAAACCTTAGTAAATCGCCAGGGGACCACCTACAAAAAGTTGGATGATTCGCAGAAAGAGGCGCTAGGGCAGGAATTAACAACATTTCCAATTTTGATGGCGCAGCCTAGCATGATCAAAAGGCCCATAATCGAATATCCCGATGGAAGCATCACCTTGGGATTTGTGCCCGACCAGATTGCCTCAAAACTAAAGTAATCAGGGTTGCTTTATTCAGGAGATTCCTGGTTTGCAGTTAGGGCTTCGGTGGAAAAAATGCCGGTAAGTGCTTCAGGATATCTCTACTCATGCGATCCAAATCATAGGAAGATTTCCATCCCCAATCTGCTTGAGCGCGACTATCATCGATGCTATCCGGCCAAGAATCAGCAATGGCTTGGCGAAAATCCACTTGATAGTTAATTTCAAAGTTAGGCACCTCTTTTTTGATACTTGCAAAAATCTCCTTCGGAGAAAAGCTCATGCCCGTAAGGTTGTAGCTCGATCGGATTTTGACTGCTTCTTTGGGGGCATTCATCAAATCTAAGGTAGCCTTGATGGCATCCGGCATGTACATCATGGGGAGATAGGTGTCCTCACTCAAGAAACAGGTGAAAGGCTGATTTGCAATCGCCTTGTGGTAGATGTCCACTGCATAATCTGTCGTTCCTCCTCCAGGTAAGGATTTGTAGCCGATTAGGCCGGGATAGCGAAGGCTCCGTACATCCACCCCATATTTTTCAAAGTAGTAGTTGCACCAACCTTCCCCTGCAAGTTTGCTTATTCCATACACCGTGTTTGGATTTTTTTCACAAAACTGCGGGGTATTGATTTTGGGTGTTCCAGGGCCAAATACAGCAATGGAAGATGGCCAATAGATCTTATCCAATCTACATTCTTTCGCGAGTTCCAATACATGGAGCAAGCTATCCATATTGAGCTGCCAAGCAAACTGGGGATTTTTTTCACCTGTAGCGGATAATACTGCAGCGAGGTGGTAGATCTGTGTCACCCTTTCCTTCTTCACCAAGGCACCTAAGGCTTCCTTATCCATTACATCCAATACTTCAAACCTGCAGTAGGGAAACTGTACACCGGCAGAGGCCCTTAAATCAGTTGCAATCACTTGATCTCCACCAAATTGATCTGCAAGCGTACGGGTTAATTCTGAGCCGAGCTGCCCTGCAGCTCCAATAACGAGGATTTTGTCCATAGGGTGGTCTTCCAGAAAGCCCGTAGTTGCCGTCAGGGTTTTTGTTTTATATTTGGGTTCACTTACGCAAAAATAATAAAAAACACCTAGTTCTAGCCGATTTTTGATCAGTGGAACTGTAAATTTTAGCCAAGATTAACTCCTTAATCCGTCAACCATGTACGAGCAGTTTAAACCCAAATTAGAACAAGAATTACAGTCCATCGAGGAAGCAGGTCTATTTAAAAGAGAACGAATTATCACTTCCGCACAGGCAGCTCAAATTACCATTGCTGGAGGGAAGCAGGTATTGAATTTTTGTGCCAACAACTACCTGGGATTGTCTTCCCATCCACGCGTAGTCCAAGCCGCTAAAGAAGCGATTGACACGCATGGCTTTGGTTTGTCTTCGGTACGCTTTATCTGTGGAACCCAGGACATTCATAAAGAGCTAGAAAAAAAGCTTTCCGAATTTTTGGGTACAGAAGATACGATTCTTTATGCAGCAGCTTTTGATGCAAATGGAGGAGTTTTTGAGCCGCTATTTGGGGCAGAAGATGCCATTATTTCGGATGCATTGAATCATGCATCCATCATTGATGGGGTTCGTTTGTGTAAAGCCATGCGCTACCGCTACGAACACAACAACATGGAGGACCTGGAGAAGCAACTTCAGGATGCTATTGCTGCAGGGGCACAACAGAAGATCATTGTCACCGATGGTGTTTTTTCCATGGATGGCACCATCGCGAAGCTGGATAAAATTGTAGCCTTAGCAGAAAAATACCAGGCCTTGGTAATGACCGATGAGTGTCACTCCACTGGATTTATGGGGAAAACAGGTAGGGGAGTTCACGAGCACAGGGGTGTGATGGGCAAGATCGATATCATTACCGGCACACTTGGCAAGGCCTTGGGTGGAGCTTCGGGAGGATTTACTTCAGGAAGAAAGGAAATTATTGAATTGCTACGTCAGCGATCTAGACCTTATTTGTTTTCAAACACCTTAGCACCATCCATCACGGGAGCGTCAATAGCAGTACTTGAATTGCTATCAGAGACTACTGAGTTGAGGGATAGGCTTGAAAAAAACACGAGCTACTTCCGTGAAAAGATGGGGGCAGCTGGATTTGATATGAAACCAGGGGAACATGCCATTGTGCCAATTATGCTCTACGATGCAGTGCTTTCCCAGAAGATGGCGGAAAAGTTACTGGAAAGAGGAATCTATGTCATTGGATTTTACTACCCAGTAGTTCCCAAAGGACAGGCTCGAATTCGCGTTCAAATCTCCGCAGGCCATCAGCAGGAGCACTTGGATCAGGCCATTGCTGCATTTATAGCAGTAGGAAAAGAATTGGGAGTGGTCCACTAACAAAAAAATCGGGATGAAGTTTTTCATCCCGATTTTTTATCCTCCTACTTTGGTGGGTAAACCTTTTTTCTTTGCAAAGTCGTGCTCCGAAAGATTTTCGAATCGATCATACAGATCCTCGTTGTTGAGGTAGTCGTTGATGATTTCTCGAACTTCTTGAAAAGAAAGGTTGTGCAATACCTTTCCATTTTTGGCCATGGAGATTTGTCCTGTCTCCTCTGAAATAACCAAGATTAGGGCATCTGTGGCTTCTGACATTCCTATTCCAGCTCGGTGACGTAGTCCAAACTGTGCAGGTACCTCACGTTCGGTAACCGGGAGAATGCAGCGCGCAGCTTTAATTTTTCCCTTGTGGATAATTACTGCTCCATCATGCAGCGGGCTATGCTTATTGAAAATAGCAATCAAAAGTCGTTTCGATAGTTCGGCATCCAAGATATCGCCACTTTCCGCATAAAATTTCAATTCTACCGTACTTGAAATTACGATCAAGGCACCTGTATTCGTTCCTGCGAGGACTTTGGCAGCATCGATAATGGGGCTGATATTGAAACCGGAATTTTCTTTTTTTCTCCAGAAAAAGAGCATGTCTTTCCATCCATTATCGTTTGAAAAAATGGAAGATCGGCCTAGGATGAGTAAGAATTTTCTAAATTCTGGAGCAAAAATAATAATGGCGGCGATAACACCCACTCCCATAAATTGACCGAGGATGATGGTAAGTAGCTCCATCCGTATGGCCTGAACCAATAAGTAGATCAAGTACAGTGAAAGAAATCCTAGGAAAATCTTAATTGCAACAGAACCTTTCAAAAGCTTGTATACCTGATACAATAGGGCTGCCACCAACGCAATATCGATCATATTGACGATGGAGATATCTAAAAAGCCTATTTTGAAAAGTAAGTTCAAGGGTACAATTGTTCGAATAGTTGGATAGTTTCTTTCGCTTCCTTTACATCATGTACACGTAAGATAGCAGCACCTTGCAACAAAGCATACATATTCAGGGCGGTAGTCCCATTTAATGCTTCATTAGCACTGATATCCAGTGTTTTATAAATCATTGATTTTCTAGAAATTCCTGCCAAAACAGGAAGGCCTAGACGTTTTAAACTGCTTAGATGGCGCAAGAGTTCGAAATTCTGTGCACTTTTCTTTGCGAAACCAAAACCTGGATCGATAATTACATCTTTAATGCCAAATTTTGCGAATTGCTCAACTTTATTCCCAAAATAGGATAAAACTTCCAAAATAAGATCTGAATAGTCTGTTTCATTTTGCATCGTTTGAGGTGTTCCTCTCATGTGCATCGCGATGTATGGCACGCCGAGCTGCCCAATTAAAGGGAGCATCTTTGGATCCAAATTACCCGCTGAAATATCATTCACTAGGTCAGCGCCTGCTTCGATGCCTGCTTTTGCTACTTCCGAACGAAAAGTATCAATTGAAATAAGCGTCTCAGGAAAGCTATTTTTGATTTCTAGGATTGCAGGAATAACCCGCTTGATCTCCTCTTCAATGGAAATATTTTCTGCCCCTGGTCGCGTGCTGTATCCACCTAGATCCAAAAAATCTGCCCCTTCCCTTATTTTTTTGGAGGCTTCGAGTAGCACAGATTTTTTGTCAGTTGGAACTCTGCTCCCTTCAAAAAAAGAATCTGGAGTCAGGTTTATAATTCCCATTACCTTGGGTTTATTCAAAGAGTATAGGCATCCCTTGATTTGAAATGTATATTTTTGGGGAAATAATTTATCTTCGGTAGAAGAAATCATAGTTGATCCAGCAAATATTAAATCCAGCAGTGTGGAGACGCAGACTAGCAACGAATATAAGGAAGTAATCGCCCGA